>NZ_JAWOTP010000001.1:0-580686 GCF_033338935.1 Vibrio sp. Vb0598
GAAAGCACCGGTCTTGAAAACCGGCATACGTTAATAGCGTATCTAGGGTTCAAATCCCTATCTCTCCGCCACTTTTAAAAAAACCGCTGTTCTTACAGCGGTTTTTTTGTATCTGCTGTTTTTTAACCGCTGTTATCGAAACTTCTAATTGGTTTTTCTCTAGCTCTTTCTTCAAGTTTTTGCGTACCTACTTTGGGTTTAGTTTACGCAGTAATACCTTCAATCGAAGACATTTCCATACGCCATTTGGGCTTCAAATAGAGCTTTTTTAAGTCTCAACGTGGGATGCTTAAACGCATTTTGATAGAGTTCCAGTCTAAATACTGCGGATGCACTTGGAGAAAAAATGAAGCTACTTTACTGGTTAGATGAATGGCAAGCTCTTACTCAGCAAGAACAAGAGATGGCTTTACCTATCTCTGGCTACGATTTACTTGATGATGTATTTGTGAAGTATGAACTCGTCGATCTTAACAAGCCATTGTTATTCACATTTTCTCCTTCTGGTACTGATGTGCAGGTACAAGACTTAACTCCGGATTTTTCTCCTTGGGGCTACGAGCTCGGAATACAACAAAAAGTAAACATTATTGCCTTTCAACATTTAGGACAAAGTAATTGGTTCCGTAGTCGGAATTTGATTTTCTTTCTGGAGCAGCTATCTGAGTTGCTTCATCCCTTCAAATGTCGTTTGGGTTATGGGCAAAGTCGAGGTGGCTTTGCAATTGGCGCGTTCGCTAACTTGCTGAAACTAGAAAATCTTTTGTTGTTTTATCCTGTTAGCACAAAAAATAAAGCGTTAGTGCCTTGGGATGATCGGCCGAGTACTGAGCTTGCTCAGCAGTTTGCTTGGGAAAGCGGCTATCATGATAGAGATTTGGGCAATGCCAAAGGTTATATTATTTATGACCCATCCAATCGCATTGATCGTCTTCATGCTGAACGTTATCCCGAGCTTACCCATTTAAAAGTCGTCGGTATGGGACACGGCACTCAATTCGCACAATTAGATAAATTAGAATTTTTTAATCTGGTGGCGCAGGAGTTTGTTCGCCATCAAACCTTAGATATTGACCAATTTAATAAGCAAATTCACGCTTTGTTTTAAAAGAGGACTGATATCAGAGTCCCCTGTAACCAGGGGGAGATGATCACACACTAAAAACTAGATTTTTAACACAATTGCTAGGCGCAATTTAGATGGAGGATTAATGAAGTTACTGTACTGGTTGGATGAATGGCTGGTTCTTTCTCGTGAAGAACAGCAAACCAGGCTACCGATGTCCGGGGAGGACTTACTTGATGATGTATTTGTTAAGTATGAGTTTGTCGACCGCAATAAACCGTTGTTGTTCACCTTTTCCCCTGCTGGTACGAATCTACAAGTACAGGACTTACACTCAGACTTTGCGCCTTGGGGTTATCGCTTAGCCCAGAAACAAAAAGTAAATATTATTTCATTTCAGCATCTTGGGAAAAGTAACTGGTTTCGCAGCCGTAATTTGATTTTCTTTCTAGAGCAGCTATCAACTTTACTTGAGCCTTTTGAATGTCGTTTAGGTTATGGGCTTAGCCGCGGTGGTTTTGCTATTGGTGCCTTTTCTAATCTATTAAAGTTGGATCAAGTATTGATGTTTCACCCGGTCAGCACAAAAAACAAAGTGCTGGTGCCATGGGATGATAGGTCAAGTACTGAACTTGCCCAACAATTTGATTGGGAAGGAAAGTATCACGACCTCGACCTTGGCGATGCAAAAGGCTATATCATTTATGATCCAACTAATGAAATCGACCGCCTTCACGCCAAACGCTACCCAGAGCTCACTCACTTGAGAGTCTTTGGGATGGGACATGGTACCCACGCGACGTATTTGAATAAATTCGGTTTTTATAAGCAAGTGGCCGTAGACTTTATACGTTATCAGAAGATAGATATAGCGCAGTTTCGTCATCAGACCAAAACGCTGCGCTTAAAAGAAGATTACTATAAGTGCCTTAACAAGGCGAATGCGAGTTCACAGCATCGTTTAAACTTACTGAGTACCGCTCATAATGTACTAATTGAAGAAAAGAAAGAACATGTGAAAGAGCATCAAGCGCAAATCGATATTCAGCCACTTGTTGATATTGCACTTAAGCATGAGTATGACAACCCGCAAGATGCAGTACAGCTTTTGGAAGTCGCTCAGCAGTTGGTTCCGAATGATCCCGTTGTGGAGCACAAGTTGCAGCAACTGTCGTAACGTTGAGATGTAATGCGGACGATATTGGTCGAAATAGGTCAGTGGCTTTTGTCGCTGGCCTTTTTAATAGCTTATGGATTGATATTTCGATGAAATCTAATGAAGCAGTACAAAATAAAAAGCCCAAGCAAATGCTTGGGCTCAATAAATGTTAATGCGAGTTTTAAAACTCTTTTGGCGCAAAGCCTGTCATCACATCAAGGCGAAGTTCTTTACCAACTTTTGTTAATGGGTGAACGATTACTAAGCCGCGTACGCGTTTTTTCAGTTTGCCGATGTCCGCTTGTTCTGCTTTGGTGATTTCACGAGAGAAAGGCATATCAAGTAAGCTTTTACGTTCTTTGTTCAGCTCATAGTTTTGCTTGTGCTTTAACTGGTTAAGCTTTTTGGTAAGCTGTTCTACTTCATCCGTGAACTTTGTAATCATTTCGTGATCACCACGAGAACGTGCCGCATCAAGTTTACGTTGGCATGTATCTAAACGGTTGTGCAGCTTTTGAATATCAGTTTTTATGCTCATGGTAATTTGGCTCAAATTTTAAATAGTCGAGGAGTATAGCATAGCTGAGATCACACGCTCTACTATACTTCTCGATTGTCTGGCTTTAGTTAATCAGTTCATTGCCCGATACGTTACCAGAGAAAAAGGCTTCGACGTTATCAAGCGTCACAGAGGCAATATTATTCAGTGCTTCGTGAGTCAAGAATGCTTGGTGGCCAGTAAACAGCACGTTATGACAAGCCGATAAACGGCGGAAAACATCATCTACAATGACATCGTTAGATTTATCTTGGAAGAATAAGTCTTTTTCATTGTCATACACGTCTAGGCCAAGCGCACCAATCTTACCTTGTTTCAACGCTTCTATCGCCGCTAGTGAATCTAGCAACTCGCCTCGACTGGTGTTAATGATCATTACACCATCTTTCATTTGCGCGAAGGCTTTTTCGTTCAATAAGTGATAGTTTTCTTCACTCATTGGACAATGGAGAGAGATAATATCCGCATTAGCGTAGATTTCTTCAAGCGAACAGTAACGGGCTCCCATTTCTAGCGCTAATGGGTTTTCGTAGGGGTCGTAGCAAAGCAGTTCCATGCCAAGCCCTTTGAAGATACGCATCGTCGCGATACCAATCTTACCCGTACCAATAACACCAACGGTTTTTCCGAAAAAGTTAAAGCCAACAAGACCTTCTAGCGAGAAGTTGGCGTCACGTGTCCGTTGGTAGGCCTTGTGAAGGCGACGGTTTAGGCACATCATTAAACCAACCGTGTGCTCTGCCACTGCTTCTGGTGAGTAAGCAGGAACTCGAACCACTTGTAAGCCTAGTTCTTTGGCTGCTTGTTGATCAACTTTATCATATCCCGCGCAGCGCATAGCAATAAGCTTGGTCCCGCCCAGAGAAAGCTGTTTAAGGACAGGAGCTGAAAGATCATCATTAACAAACGCACATACGACATCACTGCCGTGCGCCATCTTGGCTGTTTTTTCGGTTAGTCGGAAGTCGTGATAGTGAAATTCAAAATCGCGGTTATTTTTAATTTTATTAAAAGAGGCTTCGTCGTAGGATTTTGCACTAAAAAAAGCAATGTTAATCATGGTTCCCTCTCAAAAAGTACGGACTTTATAAATAAATATGCTTATAAAGTAATGCAACTTAGCCGCAATGAATAGAGAAATCTTCTCTTTGACTTTTGTTGTATCAAACAACAACAAGAAGTACGCCTTTCAGCGAGTGCTATCTTACGGTTCCGCATTAGATACTGTTTGCTTTACGAGCATTAACTGACTAGCATTATCGCTCTTTTCTTGTTCACTTTATTAGCTTAGGCGTTACGACAATGTCAGTAAAATGGTTCTCTATGTTCTTGTGTTGTGTGTTTGCTTCGGGCACTCACGCAGCTGTTGACCTTGTTAAAGTCGACAAGTCTAAGCGTCGAATGTATTTGATGGAACAAGGAGCAGTGCTAAAAGAATACCGAATTGCTTTAGGAGCGAACCCGCAAGGACATAAACAAGAAGAGGGAGACAATCGCACGCCAGAGGGCGAGTACACTCTAGATTATGTTATAGAGGACTCTGCTTTTTATCGTTCTGTGCATATCAGTTACCCTGATGCGATTGATACGTTGGAAGCGAAGCGCCGAGGTGTGTCCCCTGGAGGGAACATCAAAATTCATGGCTTAAAAAACGGTGAGAGTCAGTTGCCGATTTACATCCAAAGTTTTGATTGGACTAATGGGTGTATTGCGATTACCAACGAGGAGATGGATGAATTTATCCAGCTTGTCGAGATGGGGACACCAATTCAGATTGAGTGGTAATAAAAGGTCCCCTTTAATGTTCTGGCTCTTATAGGCTATGGCATAAAGCGCTGTGGATGATCACTAAAAATACCGTCTAACTGAGGCAGGTATTTCAGTTTATTTGGATTGTTCACCGTATAGCACATCACTTTGTAACCGGCTTGTTGGAGTTTGTTTATCTGGCGAGTACGAACCCAGTTAATATTTAGGTTGCAGCTATAGGCACTAACTTCTTCCAAAAGGCGTTTATCTTTTCTCGTAAAGAATTCACTTAACACACCCAATCGGTAGCCACTGCAGTATTTGTGCATCGCTCTAATGACGTCATGACTAAAGCTCGATAGGAGTACATTCTCTTGCGGCATTGGACTTTTTGTTAACGCATTGGCGAGAGTCTGCGCCACTTCTTCCGCTGGATGGTTGTCTACTTTAACTTCGATATTCAAGTTAAGCTTATTCTCAGTAGCTAAAGTGAGCAGTTCATCTAGTGTCACGATCTTCTCGCCTGAAAAGTCTGTGCTAAACCAACTACCGAAATCTAATGCTTTTAAGTCTTCCAGGGTGAGCTCATCAACACGCCCTTGTCCATTGCTGCATCGATTGACGGTATGATCATGGCAAACCACTAAAACATTATCTTTGGTAGGCTGTATATCCACTTCCACCCACTTCAACCCCAGGTCAATGGCTGCCTGAATGCTTATTTTTGTATTCTCAGGATATGAACCTGCCACGCCACGGTGACCAATTAATAACGTTTCCATTCGCTTTATCTTTTGCTTTGCGGTTGCCAGATTGTACTCGTTTTTTCTATGAAGATATATCTAGGTGCATATTGTTAGGAACCTTTCGTAAAAGTGAACATTAAACTCTAATGGCACGTTGCTGCTTCTTGGACTGAGTCTTGTGGACTTAAAGCCTTAGAGTGTGTAGTTGTTTAATTGGTAAATGAGTAATAAAATGCGAACCATTTTTATTTGAATGGTGAGTGGTAATGTCACGAGTTTTGATAGTCGATGATGACGTTCCTTTGTGTGAGCTGTTAGAAGCGGTTTTGCAAGAGGAGGGCTACATCGTCTCTTCTGTACATTGCGGTGAAAGTGCGCTGCAATATATGGAAAAAACGCCTGTAGATCTTGTATTGCTTGATGTCATGTTACCAAACCTTAACGGCATGCAAGTTGCTCGTAGGATCTGTCAGCGCTTCGCGACACCTATCCTAATGCTTACCGCTCTCAACGATGAAAACTCGATGCTTGATGGTTACCAAGCGGGGGCCGATCAGTATATCGGAAAGCCTTTTAATGTCGCTGAGCTTCTAATGCGCATCAAAGCGATTCTTCGTCGTGTCGGCTTGGAACGTCAACGTCAGACGATGTGTAGTACCGTTCAAACGATCAGTGACCAGCTTAATAGCTTACCCCTCACAAGTACGGAAGCTGAACTATTGAGCTACTTGGTAAAAAACCAAGGAGTCGTGATTTCAAAAGCAGAGCTTCAAACCGAAGTGTTAAAGAAAGAGCTGAGTCCTTTTGATCGCAACCTTGATATGCACATCAGTAACATACGTCGCAAGTTAGTTGAAGCGGGGCTTTCCAAGCAACATATCAAAACCTTCCGTGGCAAAGGTTACAGTTATTTAGAGGCTGTAAACCGTTAATGAAGCTCCGGTGTCCACCTTTTATTGCAAAACGTAAAGATAGCTTAGCGTTCAAGTTATTTAGTTGCATGACCGCAATTGTAATTAGTATTTTGGTCGTGCAATCCTTAGCGGAACAAGCTCTGGTGAAAGCCATGTTGAAAGTGCCCGATAGTGTGCGAGAAGAAATGCTAGACCTTGCACATCAAGCCAATGTATTGATTGAGCACGGAGACATGGACGAACTTGCTGACTGGGCAAATGCGCAAAACTTTTATTTATTTGTGTTGAATGAACATCAGCAACCAGTTACGCACCGTCTGATGCATCCGCACTTCGAGTTCAAACTTCAATTTAAGAGAAGCATTGATGATCAACTTGAGGGGAAAGTGAATCGCCCCATCATCAATATTCCTTTAGTTCATGGCAATACTTTAGTGATTCAATTGCCACATCGACTGCACCCTGCAAATGACTTCATTCTGTATTTCTCTATTCTCAAAGTCGTGATTGCAGTGGTTATTTTGGCGCTCTTTTCGCTGCTAATGGCACGTAACTTACAGCAACCATTGGATCGATTGAGAGAAGCAAGCAAAAAGCTATCTAATGGCGATTTTAATGTCAGTGTCGTGAAAGAGCTGAAGTCGAGCACGCGTGAGTTTAACGAGTTAGCGCAAGATTTCGATCACATGACGCAACAGATTCATTCTCTCGCTGAAAAGCAGCGACTGCTTATAAGAGATGTCTCTCACGAATTGAGAACGCCGTTAGCGAGGCAGAACTTGGTTCTGCATCTTTTGCGAAAGCGTGTTGGAGAAAGTGAGCAAAGTCTAGTGACAAGGCTAGAAGATGAAGCAAAAGAGCTAAACCATTTGATCAGCGATATATTGGAGTTCAGTCGCTTGGAAAATGCGCGCTTCGACAAAGCCACGAAACGCTGTGATTTAGAAGTTTTGCTCTCCCCGCAAGTAGAGCGTTGCAAAATAGATTTGAAGTCAGAACAGACGTTGTCTTTCCGCTCAGAAGCTGTATGTGCTAAAGCCATTTGTGAAGAAACGCTCGTCATTCGTTGTTTGAACAATCTTATTGGTAATGCCATTAAATATTCAGGACAAGCATCTCAGATAGAAGTTTCTCTGGAAAATTATGTCAAAGAAGGGCAGCAGTTCACCATCATGTCAGTATCTGATGATGGGCCTGGTATTCCAGATAACAAGCTGGTCGATATTTTTGATCCGTTTACGCGCTTAGATGCTTCTAGAGATAAAAAGCTTGGTGGCTACGGTTTAGGTCTTGCGATTGTCAAAGAATCCATGCGTATTATGGGTGGAGCAGTTACGGCGAAAAACCGTGAGCAAGGTGGTCTGAGGGTTACTTTAGTGTTCAAGCAATAAGTATGATTAAGTCGTAATTTTTGTGATTAATATCACATTATCATGGCGCATCATCAGAGAGTACTTTACAAAAGTTTGCAAATGCAAAGAATGTAAATTTAATGCAAATGGTAATACTTATCACTTATATTCACCCGCGAAATAATTAAGAGGGAATCGCATTCAACAAGTATGTGACCCGAAAAATAATAATCGGAGTGAAAGGATATGTTTACTAAGAGCCATTTGGCGTTAGTGATCGGTGCAGTGTTAGCAACACCTGCAGTGGCGGAAGTTCAAACAGACGAACATGTAGTTGTAGAAGGTCGAGAGTTCGGCTACAAGGCAGATACAAACAGTACAGCAATGCGCATGGAAATGACGCAGCTGGAAACGCCGGGACAAGTAGCGGTTATCGATGAAACGGTAATTGATGAGCAGCGTGCAAGTACACTTGGTGAAGTGCTACGTAACGATGCAAGTGTTAGCGCGGGTGGTACAAGCCGTAACCGCGAACGTTTCTCTCTACGTGGTTTTGAACTTAGCAGTTCAGACGGTTTTCTTCGTGATGGTCGTCAACACTGGTCACATTACCGTCAGCCAATTGAGCTTTTAGAGCGTGTTGAAGTGCTTAAAGGTCCATCAGGTCTGCTATACGGCAAATCTGAGCCGGGTGGCTTGGTAAACATGGTTTCGAAAAAACCAACAACTCAAACACAAGCAAGTTTGAGTCAAGATCTAGGTTCGAATGATCACTCACGCACTGTGCTTGATGTGAGTGGCGCACTAAATGATGCAGAGACACTGCGTGCGCGCGCAATTTTTGCCAAAGAAAGCTACGGCTCTTGGCGCAGATACGGCGATGGTACAGAGCCAGAAACAGATCGTACGGTAGCGGGCCTAGTGGTTGAGTACGACATCACCGACAACTTTATGGTATCGGCTCATTACGATCGCACGAAAGACGATGGTAGCGTGGACTCTGGCGCATACATTGTTGATGGCAAAGCGGTTCGCGGTGATAAGTACATTTGGGATGCGCAGTGGTCTGAAATTGATAACGAAGTAGAAAACTACGGTGTCGATATTAATGCGCAAGTCACGGATAACGTGAACGTAAAAGCAGGTTACAACCGTCAAGACTTTAAGCGTTTTGATGTGGAGTCTTACCCAGGTTTCGAAACTTATGACCAAGATACTAAGATCGACCATTCTGGTAACGAACGCAAAGATAATTGGGTGTTTGATACTGCATATATAGATGTGACGACGGACTTTTCTCTGTTTGGTACAGATAACACGTTTTTGGTAGGTGCGAACTATCTAGAGTATACCTATGACCGTTTCCAAAAGTATTACAACCCTATAAGTATAGAAGCCGGTCAGACAGTGCCTCGTCCTGGCTACTCAGGGAAAGTTAAACAGTCCACAAGCGAGCACGATACTTGGGGTATCTACGCGCAAAATATGATGACGATTAATGATTACTGGCAAGTGCTTGCAGGTGTTCGTTATGACGAAAAGCGTGATGATGACCTGACCGAAAACCAGGTTTCTCCAAAATTTGGTGTAATTTTCCACCCAGCGACGAATGGCTCGGTTTACGTTCAGTACTCTGAAAGCTTTATGCCGCAAGGTGAAGTCAGCAGTGGTCGTGGCAAAAAGTATATCAATGATGGTGAGAAGCTAGACGCAGAGCGTGGTATCTCTTACGAGATCGGAACTAAGTGGGAACTGTTTGATCAGCGCTTATTTGTATCTGGTGCAGTGTTTGATATCACGTTAGAGAACATCTCGCTGGATGTTGAAAGCGGCAAAGACGCGGGCGGCAATCTCCTACACAAGAAAACGCAAGGTGGTGAGCAAGTTCACAAAGGTGCTGAGTTAATGGCTCAAGGTTTTGTGACCCCAGAGTTGTCGCTAACGGCTTCTGCAATGTATTTGGATGCAGAGTTGACGAAAGCGGATAAAAAATTCGAGGGTAACCGCCCTGTAGACGTGCCAGAGTTCTCGGCAAGTCTATGGTCTAGCTACAAGGTTCAAGACAACACTAACTTAAACCTTGGTTTGATTTATGAAGGTGATCGCTACGGTGATGCAAAGAACACCTTCAAGAAAGATGGCTACGCTCGCGTTGATATGGGCGTGTCATACAAACATAAGTACGATGAAAACTTGGATATCATTGCTCGATTCAATGTCGAGAATTTATTCGATACCGACTACTTCGCAGGTGGTGGTAGCACGAATAGCGAGCAAAAAGGTGCGAGTGGGGTTGTGGTTGGAGAAAGCCGCAACTACATGGCAACAATCCAGTTCAAGTACTGATAACAATTTGATTATTAGAGGGGAAGGGTAGTCTTCCCCTTTGGTCGTTTTTGGAACACAGAAATATAACTCGTATGAATCTAATGAAATCAAGTATCGCTCTGTTGATATCATCGGTTTTGATTCCCGCTCACGCGGCGAACTTAAACGATGCACAAGCTGTGCAGAGTAAAACAAACCAGTCGTCGGCGGTAAGCCAAAAACGTATTGATGCAAGCGCAGAAAAATCACTTACTCTAGAAGCTGAAATTGAGCAGCTGCAAGAGGAAGTCGGTAACTTGAAGATTTATCGCGATCATCTTGCAAGCCTTGTTGAAAGTCAAAATCAAGAAGTTGATAGCTTGAACGAGCAAATTGAGCAGATTGCTCAAACTCGTCAAGGTGTCGTGCCTTTGATGTATCACATGCTTGAGGGCTTAAAAGTGCTCGTCGCTAACGACAAGCCTATACGCAAAGCGCAACGTGAGGAGCGAATTGCAAAGCTGGATTCCATGATGACGCGTGCAGACGTTGCGGATGCAGAGAAGTTTCGTCGTATTTTAGAAGCGTACCAAATTGAAATGGATTACGGCACCAAGCTTGGCGTTTACCAAGGCAAGATTAACCTAGGTGACAATGAAGCTGTGGAGGCGGACATTCTCTATTTAGGGCGTTTGTCTTTGGTAGCGCGTAGCTTATCTGGTGACACATTTTGGAGCTGGCAACAGCAACAACAAGCATGGCAACAAGTGGGTTCTGAGCAAAAATCAGAGCTAGACAAAGCGTTCGCTATGGCGAATAAACAGATCGCGCCGAGCATGTTAACTCTACCAGTGTCGTTAACCGCTGCGGAGGGCAAATAAATGATGAAAAAATGGTTATCGGTTGCATTAATCTCGACAGCCGCATTAATGCCTCATACAACTCTTGCTAGTGATGCGTTGTTACAAAAGGCGCAGCAAGAAAATCGTCAACAGCAATCGCACAATGTCGCGCGTGAATCAGGTTTTAAGCAAACAGAGCAAGAGCTACAGGCTATAAAGAATAAATTGGTGGCAGAGCGGGCTGCTCTTCAAGCAGAAGCGGACTCATTAAGTGTTACCTTCGGTGAAAATGAAGCAGAACTGGCACAGCTAGAAGAAAAGTTGCGTCTAGAAACCGGGAGCCTAGGTGAGTTATTTGGCGTCGTTCGCCAGAACGCAAAAGAGCTAGAGTCTGAGCTAAAAAGCTCAGTAACCGGTGTAGATGCAAACTCATATCAGAAAGATATCGATGCTATTGTTGCGGCTAAATCACTGCCAACGTTGACCCAACTTCAGGCGATGTGGCGCAGCATGGAAGAACAAATCAAAGCAAGCGGTGAAATGGCAAACGTCTCTTTCACACTGCTAAATGGCGAAGGTCGTGAACAAACGGTTAATGGTGTTCGTCTTGGTTCTATGGCGCTGCTAGATGAGACTGGCTACGTTAAGTGGAATGGTCAACGCGGAGACGCGGTAAACTATCTTCGTCAGCCTGAGAACGGTCCAACAGCGAATACTATTTCCTCTGGTGACATTGATGCACTTGTCATTGATCCGTCACGTGGCATTCTTCTTGAACAGCTTGCAAACTCACCGACTTTGGCTGATCGCCTAAATGCGGGTGGCGTTGTCGGTAAAATCATCCTTGGTTTATTGGCTATCGGCCTATTGATTGCGCTCGTACGTGGTGCATCACTGATGATTTCGCGCCAGAAAATCATGAAGCAGCTGAAAACCCCAGCTCAGCCAGGAAACAACCCTTTGGGTCGCGTGCTTGCGGTATACCAGAAAGACAAGCATCGCAGCGTAGAAGCGTTAGAACTACGTCTTTTGGAAGCTGTTGTTGATGAGCAAACCCACCTAGAAAAAGGGTTGTCGATGCTTAAGCTTCTTGCTGCTCTAGCTCCTATGCTTGGCCTACTAGGCACGGTAACGGGTATGATCGAAACCTTCCAAGTCATCACTCAATTTGGTAATGGTGATCCGAAAGTAATGGCGGGTGGTATTTCAATGGCACTTGTGACTACCGTACTTGGCCTTGTTTCAGCCATGCCTTTGCTATTAGCGCACAACGTATTGAGCTCTCAAGCAGAAAATATTCGCAGTATCTTAGAAAAACAAGGCATCGGTTTAGTTGCAGAACAAGCTGAGCGTGATATGCCGAATAACAAAAGTCACTCTAACACCTTAGCGGAGAACGCAGCGTAATGGAGCAGATCCTACTCAGCACATTGGGTTTGATCAGTGAGGATTGGGCCACAACCTTGACGAGCTTTATGCAGCAAGGTGGTCAAATCCTATGGTGGCTGGCCGCCGTCGTGGCGGTGTGCTGGCTGTTGGTTATGGAGCGAGTTATTTATCTCACAACGGTTTTCCCTGGGGTAAAAAAACAGCTTTGTGAGCAGTGGCACGCAAGATCAGAGCACCACTCTTGGTACGCGCATCAAATCCGTGAAGGATGGATTGCAAAAGCGCAAATCGAACTACGCCAAAACCTATCGACTATTAAGCTACTTGTGGCGGTTTGCCCAATGCTAGGGTTGTTAGGGACGGTGACAGGCATGATTACGGTGTTTGACGTAATGGCATCGCAAGGCAGCAGCAATCCGAAATTGATGGCTTCTGGTATCTCACTTGCTACGCTGCCAACCATGGCAGGTATGGTAGCAGCGCTTGCGGGCATGTTTATTCATGCTCGCCTTAGCAAAGTGTGTGAACGAAAAGCTATCCAGTTAGAACAATCTTTAAGGAGTCAAAAGTGAGACTCGGACGCAGACCTAACCAACAAGATGAAGCTCAAGTCGATTTAACCTCGATGCTTGATATCGTCTTCATCATGTTGATCTTCTTCATTGTGACCAGTTCGTTTGTACGTGAATCCGGTGTAGAAGTGAATCGCCCTCAGGCTTCTAATGTAGTAAGCCAAAAAGATGCGGGCATTTTTATCGCAGTAACGGCAGCGAATGATGTGTACATTGACAAACGAGTGGTTGATATTGAGCGTGTTGAGGCCTCTATTGAGCACCTGTTACTTGATCAACCTGATGCCTCGTTAGTTATCCAAGCTGACGAGCATGCTTACAATGGCACTGTCGTGAAAGTGATGGACGCTGCAAAGGCGGCGGGTGTGAAGAACATTGCATTGGCGGCGGAGAAACCTTAATGGGCAGGCTGTTACTTGCACTACCAGCATCACTGTTAATTTCTGTGAGCTTGTTTAGCTTTATGGCGTGGATGGTTGATAAAGGCAACCAGCGTGCACCAGAAGCTTCAGAAGCCGTTCGTTTTGATATGGTGATGGTAGAGAATGAAGCAGACGTGCAGCGTCGTCAACGTTCAGTGCCGGAGCAACCAGAACCACCTCAAGCGCCGGAGCCAATGGATCTATCTCAAGCTGATACTCAAATGGAACCAATGAGTCAGATGACGCCAGTCAGTGCTTTAGGTTTAAACACTGCCCTTGAAGGCATTGCGATTAGCGCCCCAAACTTGAAGGGAACAATGGGCAACCAGCAAGCACTGCCGTTGTATCGTGTTGATCCTCGCTATCCAAGTAAGGCGCTGAAACGTAGAGTGGAAGGTTATGTCATTATGCGTTTCACGATCGATGCAACTGGACGACCAAAAGATATTGAAGTGATCGAGGCTGAGCCCGAGCGCATGTTTGAAAGGGAAGCAATCCGTGCGCTTAAAAAATGGAAGTATCAGCCAAAAGTTGAGGATGGTGTGTCAATTGAGCAGTTCGGACAAACCGCTAAAGTGGAGTTCAAGTTAGCCAAATGATGAAAAAATTCTTAATCGGTACGGTATTAAGCCTGAGTGCACTCTCAACCATTGCCAGTGAGTTAAGCCAATACACCGCAGCGAGAGTTCAACGAGCACACAACTTGGCTCAAGAGGAGAAACTAAAAGAAGCGATTTCATCTCTTGAAGCTATGGAGCTTTCTCGTGGATATGACCAAGCTTATGTTGCTCGAATGTTGGGTATTTTTTACTGGCAGAACGAGCAAACTCAAGCGGCGATTAAGCAACTTGAGTTGGCAGTCAATAGTGGTTTGCTACAAGATGAGCAAGCATGGCAAACCCGAAAAATGTTGGCTGATATACTGCTGAACGAGCAACGTTTTTCTAAGGCGTTACCTCATTACTATGCCTTGAGCCAAAACATTCCTAAAGGTCAACAAGCGCATGAGCTATGGCTACGTATTTCCCAATCTCATTATCAACTGAGTCAGTGGCAAAAAGTGCTTTCAGCAATGGCTCGTTATGAGAAATTTGGTCAGCCAGACAAGCTTGGCGCATTGTCGATAAAGCTTTCTGCTGAGCTAGAACTGAAAAAGTGGAAGCCGGCAATCTCGACCATCAAACGCTTAATCGTGATTGAACCTGAGCGAATTGAATGGTGGCGTCAGCTTGTTGCTCTATACCTACGGGTTGATGACAACAAACGTGCCCTAGACTCTTTGGCGTTGGCAAAACTGAAAGGGTTACAACTTAGCCAAGATGACTTAAAGCTGCTGGCACAATTGTACGCGAAACGAGGTATTCCTGAGAGAGCTGCGTTGGTGATGAACGAGCTAGAGGATGTAAACTCGAATAGTAAGCTAAAAGCTCAGCAAGCAACGTATTGGCAAATGGCAAAAGAGTGGGAAGAGTCTATTGATAGCTGGCGTATTGCAGCTCAGCTAGATAGGCAGTATTACTGGAACTATTCTCAACTGTTGGTGCAAGAAGGCCATTATAAAGATGCCATTGCCGCGCTCGATAATGTCAGAGGTCGTAAAGCGGATGTTGCACTTATCAAAACTCGCGCTTACTACAAACTTAAGCGGTTTGACGATGCGCTCGCTAATGCCAAAAGAGCGAATGAGATTAAGCCATCGAATCAGGCAAAAAGTTGGGTTAAGTATCTATCTCAGCTACGCAAAGTAGAATCGACGCAGAACTCATAGCGAACATTTTTATTAAATACCCGAGCTCAGTCTCGGGTATTTTTTGTCTAAAGTCATAAAGGCTATTTACTGCATGAGTTTTTCATAAAAGGCTAACGCATCAAATGGTCGGGAGAAAAAGGGGCTTTTCTCTATATATTCTTGATGTACTTTGCTCAGTGTTTCAAACTTTTCTATAGATGTAGGTTCGATATGGAAAGTAAGGCTTTCAGTCGATTCTACAAGCTTTAATGTTGAGGTTCTTGAAGCGTTATTTTTTGCTATTAATAAGTAATATGCTAGTTCTTGTTTCTCTTTTAAGACACAAGCTTCAAAAGCTTTTTCGCTTAAAAAAGGTAGAACAGGAGTTAATGCTTCTATATGGTTCTTTGAATACTCTAGGGTTTGTTTGTCAGGTGTATTCTGGTCTGCCATAGATTCGCACAGCTTTATCTTAGCACCATAATTATCGATAGATTGGCTTACGTTGTTAAACAAACTGGCTTCAAACTTTTCACTTGCGAAAGTGACACTTGAGAAAAGTGATAAGAGAATTATTCCAACATTCTTGTTCATATTTTTCCTTCTGAACTACACCATAACGTTTGGCTAGCATCAGAAAATCTTCTCTATCTAACCCTACACTAACTTCTTAGCTTACCTTTTTTATCTAGTTTATGGATAGCTTTTAAGCTTTTCATTAAATATACATAAAGGCGCATTTTGGTGGAGTCTATCCCACTTTTTAGTATTGGAAATATCATTAAATTTTGAGTCATTAAAATTGATAGGGTTATTATCTAGAGGGTAGGCAATCGGTAACTCGCATTGGCCCAAATAGCTAAAACATGTGCAAGCCAAGCTGAATTGAAAAAGTAAACAATGTAAATTAAATGCCAATACGAATGATTATCACCTAAATTATGCCCCACATTTATTGGTGATGATTGTTTCTATGTTGCTTAAAAGCAAAGGTGTTCAAACTTGGGCTCGCCGCCTACATATCTATATTTCGATGGCTCTTCTCTTAGTTACGCTGTTTTTTGCAGTAACTGGTATTACCCTCAATCGCCCCGAATTGTTTGAACGCAGTGAACCTATCATTCAACAACATACTCTGACGGTTCCGCACTCAGTTCTATTCTCACATTCAGATACCTTTCAACCTAATCGTGAAGGGCTGGTGGCTTTCTTGACTAAAGAAACCGAGCTTCGCGGCACTCCCTCCGCACTAGATGTGTATACCGAAGTTGAGCAAGGTGAGTTGTTACTCGGAGAGCTTTCTATGGATTTTAAAGGCCCAGGTTATAACGCTACGGTCTTTATTGATATGACTACTGGTGCGGCAGATGTTGAAACGACGCACTACGGTATTGTTGCGCTGCTGAACGATCTACATAAAGGGCGCAACAGTGGTGGGATTTGGAAGTGGTTTATCGACGTCACTGCGCTTTTGATGGTGTTTTTTGTTCTTACAGGCGTGTGCTTGTTACTGCCTAAGAAGAAGACGCTCAGAACGTCTATGCAATGGATGAGCTTTGGTACGTTACTGTCGCTCGTAATTTATTTTGTTGCTGTTCCATAACAGCTTTTTTAGAGAACACTTATGTTGAACACAGGAAGATTTTTCCGCCGTAATCACTTTTGTAAAGCCGCTTTGATCGCGGCTTTTGCTCCTTTCTCTCTTTCCGCGGCGCCTCTACCAGATAACGCGAAGGTCGACTTCGAACTCGAACTTCCAAAGATAGATACCTCAATGTATGCACGCCCTTATGTGGCGGTTTGGGTTGAAAACGATCAGCGTAAACCGGTTAAAACCATTCAGTTATGGGTAGGGAAAGACGAATGGTTAAAAGATCTACGCAGCTGGTGGAGAAAAGCGGGTCGTTATGATCGTGAACTTGTTGATGCGGTGACTTCTGCAACACGTCCTGCTGGTCAATACCGCTTTGTCTGGGATGGAACCAATGACGCAGGGGAGCGTTTGGAACAAGGAAATTACACGTTGTACGTCGAAGTCGTTCGTGAACACGGTGGGCGAAACTACTTACGTCAAAAAATAACGCTAGCGGACAGTGACGTGCGCTATGAGCTTAAACCAACACAAGAGACGGGTGTCATCACCGTCAATTATCAAGTTAAGTGATTAAAGGACACAACAATGAAAACCAAAATGAAAGCAGTGGCATTGGCGAGTGTAATGGCAATGGGATTGGCTGTAACCACCACCGCACAAGCACATCCACGTTGGGTTCTGCCCTCTCACTTTACGGTTTCTAAAGAAGGCGGTGACTGGCTGACATTTGATGTTACTGCCTCTCACGGAACGTTTGTTTTTGATAAGCCTGCGGGTAGTGACCAGGCGTTTGTGGTGATGCCGGATGGCCGCTCTGAGCGTCCTAACTTTGTTGTTCGTGGCAAGCGTCGCTCTATGTTTGATTTCTTTTTTACAGAAGAAGGCACGCACAAAGTTGCGATTAATAATCAGCCGAGCTACTACACACAATACAAAGCGGGCCGTCGTGATACGGTGAAATGGGCGCGAGCAAGCAAAGCTGAGCGTGGTGATGTGCTTCCCGAGCAAGCGCGTGATGTGGTTACTCAACTAAGTTACACCCGAGCAGAAAGCTACATTACGGTTGGTATGCCAACGGACAAAGCGTTGGAGATTGAAGGCAAAATGCTAGAGATGAAACCGATCACGCATCCATCGGACATCATTGAAGGTGAGCCTGTGACTTTCCAGTTTTTCTTTAACGGAGAGCCACAAGAGGGCGTTACTGCTGAGATTACACGTGAAGGGACCATGTACCGAAACCATCAAGAACAAATCGATGTGGTGAGCGATAAAGATGGCAAAGTGATTTTCACGCCAGAAGTCGCCGGGCGCTACTTAATGAAAGCGAACTACAAAGGTGAATTGAAAGATAATCCATTGGCGGATAAAGCGAGTGCCAATGTTCACCTAACGTTTGAAACTCAACTTAACTAATCGAATTAGGCTCAGCAATTGCTGGGCCATTTTGGAATTATCATGAATAACACTTCTCTTCTAAAAGCGGTTTTGCTTTTTTCTGGATTTGCGTCCTTTCACGCTGCTGCACATTTTCCTCTGATGAGCTGTCACTTGGCGCAAGATAAAGTGATTTGTGAAGCGGGCTACTCGGATGGATCCACAGCGGTCGACTACGATGTCGAAATGTACGATTACGACGACAATCTGATCGCCAAAGAAAAAACAGATAAGCGTTCCATCGCAGAATTTACTCACCCTGAAACAGATTTCTATTTGGTATTTGATGCCGGACATGAAAGCCCGGTGGAAGTGGATATCGTTGAGCTGAAAGAGAAATGAGTGTACAGAAAGTTCGCCCTGATGATGGTAACCGAGAAGGAAAGTGGGTCGCACTGACAATCGCAGCAATTCTCAGTTCAGCAGCCATACTTATGCCCTACCATCAGGTCGCGACTGAAAAGCCAGACATGCAGTCTCATCAAGTGTTAATCACGGATTTACATCAAAATGAGTTGGGGTTGATCGCTGAACTTAAGCTCGCTCATGAAGAGATTCGTGATTTGCAGTTAGATACCGGAACTTGGCCTGAGATCTCTGATATGGAGGCGCTTTGGATTGCTCCTTTCGTGAAAGACCAAAATTGGAAGCGTAAAGGTTCTCATCAGTGGCAACGAATTGATGACGGTGTCTACATTGGCGTGAAGACCAGTGCCCAAGGCTCTGCTTCCATGCTGTTGGATAGCCGCAGTTCTCAAGCTGATATTTGGTTTAATGATTCTAGCCGTTCGTTAAATGTGGATGGACTAAGCGAGCTAGCAAAACGCCACGATTTCGGTTGGAAACAAATCGTTGTGTCAGACTCTTCTTCCCACTCTCACGCCCATTAAGACAACATAATTGATAAGTACTATGATCAAACGCTCTCTTTTACGTCGTATTCTTACAGCCACCGCGTTATTGACGGTGTCTTCTACTGGCTTTGCTGCCGAAAAACTCAGTATTGGTATTACGCTACAACCTTATTACAGCTATGTTAAAGCCGTTGTTGGTGAGAAGGCGGACATCATTCCTTTGGTTGATGCTGGTTTTAATCCTCACAACTATTTGCCACAACCTAATGATCTTAAGCGCTTAAATGAAATGGACGTAATAGTGATCAATGGTATTGGTCATGACGATTTTGCACTGAAAGTGATCAAGGCTTCTCAGCGTGATGATCTCGTGGTTATCGAAGCGAACAAAGAAGTGCCTTTATTGCCCGCTATGGGGCAGTCTGTTGGTCAAGGAGCAGTGAACCCTCACACCTTTGTCGGTCTATCAACAACCATTCAAAAGGTTTACACCATCGCGAGTGAGCTAAGCCAATTGGACCCAGACAATGCTACGTTCTATCGCCAAAATGCTCGTAAATACGCGAAAACATTTCGCCTGATGAAGCGTGATGCAATGTTGTCTCTTGGTGAGTTGGACACGGCTGGTATGAAGGTGGCGACAACCCACAATGCTTACGGATATATCCTTCAGGAGTTTGGTGTTGACGTTGCCGCTGTCATTGAGCCTGCTCATGGCGTTGAACCAAGTGCAAGTCAGCTACAGGAAACGATAGAGAAAATTCGTGAATCGGGCATTGATGTGCTGTTTTATGAGCTCAATATGCCGAATCGCTTTGTTGATACCATCGAAGAGGCGACTGGGGTGCAGCTTTATCGCTTTTCTCACATGACTCACGGTGAGTATGAGGCTGATAAAGTCGAGGTTGAGATGCGAGATAATGTGGAAACACTAATCGAAGCCATGAAATTTGTGGCGAGTAAGCGAGCAGGGGAAAAGGCGTAATGACCGGACCTTCCGTTTCCTTAAGTAACGTGGGCCTAAAATACGCCGACAATATCATTTTGCAGAACATCAGCGCCGAATTCGAGAACGCGAAATGTCACGTGATTATGGGACCGAACGGCGGTGGTAAAACCTCTTTGCTTCGTTCGGTACTTGGACTTACGCCATTTTCGGGAAACATTGCACTCAATTGGCCAGAGCCATCAGCTGCCTCGGGGAAGATAGGGTATGTGCCACAAAAAGCGATGTTTGAAGCAAGCCTCCCGTTAACCGTGATGGATTTTGTACTGCTTAACCAAACCCGTATCCCTCTATTTTGGCGACGTAAAACGAAACAAACTCAACATGCCCTGGCCCAACTGGATCGCGTGGGTATGGCAACGCGTAGCGACCGTCGTATGGGGCAACTCTCTGGCGGTGAGCAACAGCGTGTTTTGTTTGCGCAAGCTTTACTGGATGAGCCCAATTTATTGGTTTTAGACGAACCTACAACTGGCATGGATGAGCAAGGTGTTCGATATCTTGAAGGTTTGATTCATGAAGTCGTTGGAGAAGGCAAAACGGTACTGGCAGTACACCATGACGTGACCGCAGTGCGCCGTTTAGATGCGCAGGTCCATGTTGTAAATCGTCAAATTGTGGCGTCAGGGCACCATTCAGATGTACTAAGTCCTGATCGTATAGAAACATTATTCAAGCACTACACAGCAAAAGTGGAGGCTGCATAATGGATTGGTTGCGAGAGTTAGCGGTTAGCGGCGTTGAAGCTGGATGGTTAAGCGATAGCTTTTCTTATGCTTTCATGGTGAACGCAATTGTTGCAGCGCTGATATTAGGACCATTACTTGGTGGTCTTGGTACATTAGTCATCGCCAAGCGACTGGCTTTTTTCTCTGAAGCGGTTGGGCATGCTGCGCTTACCGGAATCGCGATTGGTGTGTTGCTCGGTGAGCCGCCAGAGAATCCGATCATCGGATTGTTTAGCTTTTGTATGATTTTTGCGCTGTTGCTTCACTTTGTTCGTAATCGTACGAATGTACCTTACGACACACTGGTTGGGGTTTTTCTTGCACTAGCGTTAGCGGTTGGTGCTGCGCTGTTAATGTACGTTGCTCGCAAGATCAACATTCACATGTTGGAGAACGTGTTGTTTGGCTCGATCTTGACTGTGACGGACAACGATATCCTTATTTTAGCGATCAGTTGTTTGATCATATTACTGCTTCTTATTCCAACGTTTAACCGCATTTTGCTAACTTGTATCAGCCCGGATATTGCACGTGTACGCGGCTTTAATACCAGCTTTTATGATTACTTATTTGTCATGATGATCACCTTGGTCACCATCGCCGCTGTAAAGATTATTGGCGCGGTATTGGTTGGTGCATTGCTACTGATTCCTGGTGCAACGGCTAGGTTATTGACTAAACACATGGGCAGTTTTGTTCTCCTTTCTTCTTTATTGGCAACCATTGCGTGTTTAGTAGGAACCATACTGCCGATGGAGCTTGAGCTACCAGTGCCATCAGGCGCATCCATCATCATTGTTTCTGCGGCATTTTTCCTAACAGCAACGGTTTACCGAATTATCCAAAAAGCGTAACCCTTTTTATAAAGTAATGAACATGAAGATAAAAAAATTAGCGATAACTTTTGGTTTGGTTATAGCGACAACACTTCCATCGTTGGCAAGCGCCAAAGACATTTTAACCAGCACTCCCGTCACGTACATGTTGTCTGAGCAACTCATGAAAGGTACAGGGATAGAGACTCAGTATCTGCCTCCAAAGCGTTACGGCGTTGAGCGTCTTGAAAACTGGTTCGCAAATAAAGGTACAGAGCAAGTTAAGCAAGCGGGTCAAGTCGCGACGGTTGCTATTACTCTTGGTGCGATTTGGAAACAAGACCCGACTTATGTTTACGCTCGACAGGGCAACATTCACTTGATTGAAATCGATGCATCGCAGGCCATTTCTCCTAGAGCTCAAGGAGTTGCAGTACTGACATTGGAAAACGGGTCAACATCGAAGTACGCGTGGCTTAACCCTACAAACTTAATCCGAATGGCGGGTATTGTTGGAGAGGATCTACAACGTGTATATCCTGAACACCAAAAGACGATTCAAACGAATCAACAGGCTCTTATGCTCAATGTGCGTGAACTGATCAACCAACAACAGGCAGAGATCTTCGATAAAGGCATCGATTCAGTGGTACTGATGAGTGAGTCATTAGAGGACTTTGCCTCTGGCAACCAATTGTTTGTGGTTGGGCGCGAATTTAAGCCGGAACTCGAGTGGACAGAAGAAGACAAATTATCTTTAAAAGCTCAGTTTGAACAAGATAAAACGCTATGGTTGGTGACGGATAAACGACCGTCGAAAACCTTGACATCGCTTATTAAACCGAGTCGTATACTGCAAATTGATGTTATTGACCGCTGGGGCAGTAAGGGTATCAAAACTGAGAAGCCACTCGCACGTTGGGAGATGTGACACGTAAAAAGCCACAGATTTTATGATGGGGAATGAAAAGTTCCCTATTTTTTTGTGACTCAGTTCAAAATGTGAACATTAATACCACTGGTTGCATAAGAAAGTGTTTGTTTCATTTCTATTTCATTACTACTTTGTTATGTGTTCGTTGCGATTGATTCGGATTTAATCTGTTTCTAAGCGAACCGGTACAAACAACTATACGGATGTTAACAATGAAAATGAAAACTCTAGCCGTTGCAGTGGCGGCACTAGCATGTGGTTCACAGGCCTTCGCAGCAGAAGTTTACAACAGCGATGGTACATCTTTATCGATCGGCGGTCACGTTTCAGTTGGCGTGGGTGAGTATTTCGAAGAAGATGTAAAAGTTCACCAAGTGTCTCCACGTATTAACGTTGCGGGTAAGAAAGACATTGGCAACGGTATTACTATCGACGCTAAAGGTGAATGGGCGCTTAACTACCTAAACGGTGGCGAGCAATCGTTCAAAACTCGTCTAGGTTACATCGGTGCTACTCATGAGCAGTTTGGCCGTTTAGTAGCAGGTACTCAATGGTCACCTTACTACGATGTCGCTGGCGTTGCGGATCTACCAATCGCGTTTGCGAACGACTTTTTGTACGACAACCACGGCAACCTAGGCTCAGCTCGTGCTGATAAAATGCTTAGCTACCGTAAAGGTTTTGAATTTGGTGAAGGTTTTGCTTTCAACCTAGGTCTAGGTTGGCAAGGTGAGCAAACTTCAGATGCAACAACATACGAGCAACGTGGTCAAGTTGCATTGAGCGGTTCTGTAGCTGGCTTTGGTCTAGGCTACGTATACAGTGGTGGTGATGTTAAAAACGCGACTCTAGGTACTAAGAACGCTGAATCACACCTATTCTCTGTAAACTACGGTCAGTACGGTTCAGGTCTATACGCAGCAGTAGTATACGGTATGAACGAGTACTTCTACCAAATGCGTAAAGACACTTCTCAACTTGAAGCTCTTTTGGCATACGGCGTAAACGATTGGACATTCAGCGTTAACTACGAAGGCGTAGAAGACGAAGAAGACAATAAGACAGTTTCAAGCGAAACTGCGCTACAAGCAGAGTACGCTGTAACTCCTGCTTTCGTAACGTTTGCAGCTTACCAGTTTGATCTAGGTAACGACTACAACAATGAAGAGAACGACTACTGGACTCTAGGTGCTCGTTACTACTTCTAATAAATAGGCCAGTTTCTACTGCCTAAACACATTTATTGTGTTAACGCCTACTCGTTGTGAGTAGGCGTTTTTCTTTCTGCTATCCTTTGGCTATAAGAGACGCTAGTCATTCTGTGCTTAGGTAACCCCACTCTTTGTTTAGAGAGTGCGTCTATAAAAATGCCCGCAACTTGCGGGCATTTTTTGTTGTTAGAGATACAGTTCTATTAATACGCTTATTTTTTATCGAGTAAATCGAGGAAGAAGGCATACTCTAGCGCATCTTCTTTTAAGCGCTTAAATCGACCAGATGCGCCGCCGTGTCCGGCTTCCATATCGGTTTTGAACAATAAGACGTTATCGTCTGTCTTCATTTCACGAAGTTTGGCGACCCACTTCATTGGTTCAAAGTACTGTACTTGAGAGTCGTGCAAGCCAGTCGTTACCAACATGTTCGGGTAGTTTTGCGCCTTGATGTTGTCGTAAGGCGAGTAACTCAACATATAGTCATAGTATGTTTTGTTATTTGGGTTACCCCATTCATCATACTCATTGGTGGTCAATGGAATTGATTCATCGAGCATAGTGGTTACCACGTCCACAAACGGAACATGTGCACCGATACCGCGGTACAGTTCTGGTGCTTGGTTGATGATAGCCCCCATTAAGAGACCTCCTGCAGAGCCACCAACAGCGAAGACTTTATCTTTCGCGCCGTAGCCTTGTTCAACCAAACCTTTAGTCACATCAATAAAGTCGTTGAATGTGTTTTGCTTGGTTAGTTTTTTACCGTCTTCATACCAAGGGCGGCCAAGCATTTCAGATCCACGAATATGAGCAATGGCGTAAACAAAGCCGCGATCCAATAGACTCAAACGTGTCGAGCGGAAAGTTGGCTCAATGGTTGCGCCATAAGATCCATAACCATATTGGTAGAGTGGATTTGTACCATCTTTCTTAAATAAGTCTTTACGATACACCAAAGAAACGGGTACTTCTTTACCGTCACGGGCTGTGACCATGATGCGTTCTGATTGGTAATTGTCAGGATTAAAATCACCAAGTACAGGTGTTTGCTTCATGATTTCTGACCCGCCCGTTTTTAGATCGAAATCGTAGTAGGTTCCTGGAGTGGTTAAACTGCTGTAATAAATACGAACTTTCTCGTTATCCAGCTCTAGGTTACCTGTCAAATAGGCAGCAAACGCATCGTCATTAAATGTGAGGGGGAGTTCTTTTCCTGTTGAAAGCTGACGTACAGTGACGCTTGCTAGGCCGTTAGAGCGCTGCTCATAGACGATGTGATCATCGAATAACTCGAAGTCGACAAGTTGAGTGTTGTCGTCTGCGGCAATCACATCTTGCCATTTAGAGCGGTCATGCATGTCATTTTGATGAACTTTCATCAAACGGAAGTTGACGGCTTGATAGTTAGTATAAATGTAGTACCAATCGCCTAGCTTAGAAATACTGTATTCAATGCCATCTTCACGAGGATAGAACGGTTTCGCCTTTGCTTTAGGGTTGTTCGCATCAATGATAGAGACCCCACTGGTTTCTGTACTCGAATGCCAGATATAAATATCTTCGCCATCTTTGCTTTTGCTTAGTGAGGTGTAATAGGCGCTGTCGGTTTCCTCAAAAATCAGCTCATCGCTGCTTTGTGGTGTGCCCAATACATGACGATAAACTTGGTAGCCCAATAAGGTCTGTGGATCTTTTTTGATGTAGTAAAAGGCGTTGTTATCGTTCTGCCATGCGACAGCGCTTGAGGCCCCTTCGATTTCATCTTGTAGGTAATTGCCTGTTGTCAGGTCTTTGATCTTAAGGGTGTACACGCGGCGGCTTAATGTGTCTTCGCCATACGCCAATAAGTTTTCATTCGGACTAACGTATAGGCCGCCGATACTGAAAAATTCATGTTCTTTTGCTAGTTCATTGACATCTAAAATGATTTGTTTGTCTTTGCCTGCAAAGTCTTTAGCTCGCAAATGGACTTCGTACTCGTTATCTCCGGTCACTTCACTGGAGTAGAAGTAGTTGCCTTTACGAACCGGTACTGAGTTGTCGTCTTTTGCGATGCGCCCTTTAATTTCTTCAAATAGCGTATCTTGAAGTGTTTCAGTGTGCTTTAGAACGGTTTCTGCGTACTGATTTTCTTTCTCTAGGTGCTGTAAAATTTCAGGGTCTTTACGTTCGTCGTCACGCATCCAGTAGTAGTTATCAACGCGGGTATCGCCATGAATAGTCATCGAGTGAGGGACTTTTTTCGCAACCGGAGCTTGAGTTTGTTGAGCAACGATCTGTGTTTGGGAGTATTGAGTCATGCTGGGGATTCCTTGATTGCTGCATCCGGCGACAAGCGCGACCGAGACGGCCAACGTAGTTAAAGTGAAACGCATCTGATTTTATCCTTATTGTACACTCAAGTGGCCTCATCCTGAGGGCTGGGCTTTCATTTTGTTAGTGGTTTTCAGTTGTCCATTCTTTGTTATGGGGTATGCCGAAAAAGTGAGAATCCTCAATATTTTCGAGTTGGCTACTCAATTTGAAGGAAGCTGAAAACACATTGTGTAAGCAGCTGTTATTTTTAACAAATATCAATTCGAAAGTTAAATCATTCTCATCGGGAAATCGATATAGTGTGATATGAAAAAAGGGACACACTTGTTGAGTGTGTCCCTTTTGGATTTTGAAAGTAAGCTGATAATGATCAGATAACTTGCGGTACTTCGTTTGAGTGATTGTGTGCTCGATTCACCCACATTAACCCAAGCATTGCAATTACCGACATTGCCATCATCAAAATGCCCAAAGGCATCTGGTTATGCGCTGGAAATAGTGACGCGAGCAAAGTTGCTACACCTGCCCCCAAGTTTTGCATGCCACCCAATGTCGCGCCTGCTGTTCCTGCATGGTATGGGAATGGCGCAATCGCTCCAGTTGTTGCTGCTGGGAAGAGAATGCCCGCACCCAAAAAGTACACGGTTGCGCCTCCAACCAGCGTTAATGCCGTGGTTAAACCAAACAAGCCTGGGATGAGCACAATAGCAGAGCCTACAAAAATAGAGACCAAGCCTACATTTAGAGCACGACGCTCAGAGCGACGTCTTGCGATGTAGCTAGATAAGCCCGCACCCACCAAGTAACCTGGGATCGGCAATATAAACAGCAAACTTACCGTTGTTGCAGGTAATTCTAATACCCCACCTAACAACACCCCAGCCGCCGCTTCGAATACACCCACACCTGCGAATGTTGCAACCAGGCAAATTAAAAAGCCTTGAAAGCGACGGTCAGACAAAACGTGTTTGTAGCTTTTGGCTACTGGTTCGAATTTGCGTTTCTCTTTTGGTAGCGTCTCCATCATGCTTGTCATCATGGTGATCACAACCGCGATAGCAAATAGCGCTAAGAACAAGTAGCTCGACCGCCATCCGAAAGCTTCTGTTAGGTAGCCGCCTAATACTGGTGCCATTAATGGTGAGAAAATCACACACATGCTAATTAAGCTGTTTGCTCTGTGTAGATCAGAGCCTTCAAAGCAATCGCGAGTCAGAGTGCGTGACATCGCACCGCCGCAACCAATACCTAAGCCTTGGATAAAGCTACCAATCAAGAACCATTCAAATTGATGTGCAAATAATGCTACCAGTGTACCCGCGATGTAGATAAGCAGCCCGACGATGATGATCGGTTTGCGTCCCAAGCGGTCCGATAGTGTGCCATACGCAAATTGCGACAAGCCATATGGGATTAGGTAACAAGCCATCACAGCTTGAAGTGATGACGCAGATACCAAAAACTCGCCCGCCATATGACCGATTGAAGGCACGTACATTGTCTGGGTCATTTGACCCACGGCAGTCAATATAGCGATTAAAAAGGTAAGTTTCGCTAATGGAAACGAAGCAGACATTTGCGTATCTCTCCAAAAAGTTTAAGACGTAAAAACCCTTAGCGCTCTTTTACAGAGTGCCAACTGACTTCTTGTGTTGCGGGGATATTTGCGCGAGATAATAGTGCTTGCTTGTATAATTAGCAATCGAAAAGTGTGAAGTCGAGCAAGATAAAAATCTATGATTTCAATTAGAAAAACTAATCCGATTTTGTTTTCAAAAAGAGGTGCATTTCTTTGTCTATTTACGTTAAATCTTTTGCTTTTCGTGAATAGTATGAGCCTTATAGGTAACTGTTTTTAATGGTTAAAGTGCAAAAATAAAGCGTCTGCTCGGTTGATCTGAGTTCAAGATGAAACGAGTGAATAAAAGGTAGAGGAAGGCATCAGAAAGAAAAGGGAGCCGAAGCTCCCTTAGAAATGATTATGTCTATTCGCGCTCAGATGCGTATGCGTAAAGCATTTCTAGTGCGATGGTTGCTCCCGCTAGTGCGGTAACATCACTGTGGTCGTATGGAGGCGATACTTCGACAACATCCATACCCACGATATTCATGCCGGCTAAACCACGAATAATTTTCAGCGCTTTGTCTGAGTTCAAGCCACCACAAACTGGTGTACCAGTTCCCGGTGCGAAGGCCGGGTCTAAGCAGTCGATGTCAAAAGTGACATATACTGGCTTGTCTGCGACGGTGCGACGAATTTCTTCTAGGATCTCGTTCACCGACATGTCATTCGCTTGCATCGCATTAATCACATTGAAGCCGTGATCTTGCTGTTTGTACTCCGTACGAATGCCGATTTGTATTGAGTTCTTTGCTGAGATCAAACCTTCTTTCGGCGCATGGTAGAACATCGTACCGTGGTCGTATGAACTGCCATTTGCATAGGTGTCCGTATGAGCATCAAAGTGAATCAACGCCATTTGGCCATGATGCTTCGCATAGGCACGCAGGATAGGTAGCGTAATGAAGTGGTCACCGCCCAATCCCAACATGGTTTTACCACTTTTTAGAATTTCACTGGTTGCCGCTTCAAGGCGGTAAGTAAAATCTTCCGCATCACCGCAATCGAACACGAGATCACCTGCGTCGATCACTTTCAGTTTATCCAATACGTTGAAGTTCCACGGGAACTTCTTACCTTCCCATGCCAAGTTGACTGAGGCACGGCGAATTGCATCTGGACCCATACGCGCACCTGGACGTCCAGATGTTGCCATGTCCAGAGGGACTCCCAACACCACAACGTCTGCGTCTGCCGATACCGGGTTACGAATGTACGGCAGACGTAAAAACGACATAGAGTTGGAGTAAAGCGAATAATCAGTTTTAGTAAACAAATCATTCATATCAGAAGTCCTCTAAATAGGTGTATCCTGCTAGACCTTGTTCTAGTTCTGCTAGGATTTGTGCTTGTTCATTGGCTTCAACTCGCTGTGAAACCAATTGTTTATAATTGTCACGAATCGCATCCACGTCGATATGAACGTAGCGCATCATGTCTTCTACACTATCACCTTCGTTGATGTAACTGATCTCAAATTGACCATGTTCATCAACATTGACTACAGCACTGTGGGTATCACCAAATAGGTTGTGCATGTCACCAAGGATTTCTTGGTATGCGCCTACTAGGAAAAAGCCCATTAGGTACGGTTTGTCTTTGCTCCAAGCTGGTACAGGTAGCGTGCTCTCGATGCCTTGACCATCAACGTAGTGATCGATCGCGCCATCAGAGTCACATGTGATGTCCAACATCACTGCACGACGTTCTTCCGCCTCGCCAAGACCAGAAAGTGGCAGAACAGGGAACACCTGATCAATACCCCAAGCATCTGGTAGAGATTGGAAGAGAGAGAAGTTCACGAAGAACTTATCTGCAAGACGTTCGCTCAACTCGTCCAGAATCGGACGGTGGAAGCGATTCTTAGTGCTCATCTTTCGGCTTAATTCGAAGTAAATGCGTAGTGACAATTGTTCTGCCCACGCACGTTGTTCCAAGTTAAGCACGCCTGTAGCAAATTGAGAGTGCACTTCTGCCAAATCACTTTGGGTATCATTGTAAATCTCAATTAACGCACGAGCGTCTGTACCATCTTGTAAGTTTTCCCAGTTTCGCCACATGTTTTGTAGCAAAAGCGGAGCGTCATCATCAAGCTCATGTACTTCTTCCGGTAGGTACGACTCGGTACCAATTACGTTAGAAATCAATACAGCGTGGTGCGCTGTTAGCGAGCGACCCGATTCCGAAATGATCACTGGCATTGGTTGTTCGTATTGCAGACACACATCGCCCACTGTGTTCACGATATTACGTGCGTATTCTGCAAGGCCGTAGTTCATCGAATTCGATGATTGGCTGCGTGTGCCGTCATAATCCACTGCCAAGCCGCCGCCCACATCGAAGTACTCGATGTTTGCACCGAGTGCGCGTAGTTCGCAGTAGAAACGTGCAGACTCGTTCACACCATTGCGTACATCACGGATGTTTGCCATCTGTGAACCAAGGTGGAAGTGAACCAGTTGCATCGCGTCTAGGTTGCCTTCGCGTTTAAGACGTTCAATAACGCTAAGCACTTGCGATGCTGATAAACCAAACTTCGATTTTTCACCGCCACTTGCTTGCCATTTCCCTGCGCCTTGAGAGGCGAGGCGAATGCGTAAACCAAGGCGCGGTTTTACGCCCAAACTTTTCGCTTCTTCTAGTACCAGATCCAGCTCAGAAAGCTTCTCTAGTACGATGAATACCTTGTGACCCAGCTTTTCACCGATCAGTGCAAGACGCACATACTCACGGTCTTTGTAGCCATTACACACGATTACGGAGCTACCTTGTTGAGCCAATGCAAGTACCGCCAACAATTCTGGCTTGCTACCCGCTTCAAGACCAAGCTGCTTGGTTTCTAGTTGAGCTTGGCTCGCTAGAATTTCATCCACCACTTCACGTTGTTGGTTTACTTTAATTGGGTACACCAACAAGTATTTGTTTGGATATTGGTATTCTTCAATTGCTTGGTTGAATGCGTGGCAAATACCATGCACACGTTGGTGCACGATTTGCGGGAAGCGTACTAATACAGGCAGATTTAACTGCTTCGCTTCTAGCTCATTTACAATAGCGCTGAAAGGGATTTGATGTGCACGATCACTACGTGGTGATACATATACTTCGCCTTGGTCATCAATGCCGTAGAAACCTTGGCTCCAGTAGTGAACGTTGTAGTCCGCGCGGATGCGGTCTAATTTAGTTGCTTTTTCCAACTCGATTCTCACAAAAATGTACTTAACTCCTTAATTAATTAGAAGGAAAAGTACAAAAAAGCAAATCATGAGGTATTTACCTCATACCCTGACACGAACTCCGTGTGCGCGCATTAACGGATAAAAGGGTCCTTGAGTCTAATGATTAAAATCTATCATCTCGATTATGATTTGTTGTCGTCGCTACGTGTGAATATTTGTTTACCGAAGCGTCCATTCTGCTGTTATAGTTGGTCTGACCAGTAAGGGTTCGGTCATGAAGCATCTCACTAAAATAAGGACATATTTTGCAGCTGCACAGAATTCAGGGGTACATTCAGACCATGTATCTCGCCGAATATCCCGATAAATTATTGTTGCTTGATGGTGCCAGTCGAGCAGACATTCCTCATCTTAAAGACTTTATTGAACATCAACTCCATCGTCCTTTTTCTGATCTAAAGTTGGTTGTTGTGACCCACATGCATCCAGACCATGCTGGTGGTGCGCACAAACTACGTGACTTAACAGGATGCAAGCTATTGGCCGCAAAGCGAGAGAACCAGTGGTATAGCGGTGTAGACGGTTGGCTAATGCATTTGACCGATTTGATGTTAGCACGCTGGATGGCGAATCGGATGCGTAAACCAAAGCAAAACCTGTGGTATTCCCGCAAGCTAAAGCCAGATATTGAACTTATTGATGGAGAGTTTATTCCTGGATTTGATGATTGGCAGGTGCTAGAAACACTAGGGCATACCGACCGAGATCTGTCGGTTTATCATTCTGAACAAGATGTACTGTATGTGGCGGATTTAATGGTGCAGGTGAAACAGCATCTGATTGCGCCGTTTCCCATATTTCATCCGAATCAATATCGGCAATCATTAAAGCGTGTGTTTGAGATGAATCCGCAATGTTTGCTTTTGGCACATGGGGGAGAGGTGACTTTGGATGAAAAAGCGTATCAGCACATTTTGAATACAGCGCCGACTAAGCCAATGACGCACTGGCGAGTGACAAAAGTTAAAGCGAAGGGATTGTTGTTTGCGTTATTTCGTAGGAAGTAGGCTAAGATAAAGCCAGACGAGTGATGCTCAACAAAACGTTCGATCACTCATCTGAAGCTACGGGGTTAAGATGCCAATAAGTGAGATTGGCTAGGATCAACGAGCACTTTGTCTGCCATACCCTGACGACCTAACAACATCATGTAAGTCATTTTTTCACGGTTAGTCAACGTAATGTCGATTGGCCATTGTTGGTCGCCCATACGCAGCATCGTTGTGATCACGCAGCGGTGCTCAAAAGTACCGTTAGAAGATTTAACCTTACGGTTTGCTTTTAGTTTCGCTGTGCAGCGAACCACTTGTTCTAAATGGTATACATCTGGGTGCAAATCGAATGCAACATAAGACTGACCATCTTTTTCAAAGCAATCAATATTGTCTACATGTAATGAAGAGGTTTGAGCGCCTGTATCAATACGCGCTTCAAGGTGAGTAATCCCTAACTCTGGCAAGCAAATAGCTTCGGCATTCCCAATGATCATTTTCTGATTCATAGTGTCATCCTAGCGACGAGTAACAAGAGAGCCGGTTTTTGGCTCTCTTGTGCGTTAAACAAAAATCAACCTTTACCGCGAGTACGGTTTGAATTTGGCTTAGCGTTTTTCTCGATAAAATCGAAGATCATACCTGCAATGTTTTTACCCGTTGCTAGTTCGATGCCTTCTAGACCAGGGGAAGAGTTCACTTCCATTACCACTGGGCCATTTTTAGATTGAAGGATATCCACACCACAAAGGTTCAAGCCCATCACTTTCGCTGCATTTACAGCGGTCGCACGCTCTTCTTTGCTCAAACGCACGAGTTGTGCAGAGCCACCACGGTGAAGGTTAGAACGGAACTCGCCTTCTTTTGCTTGGCGCTTCATTGCGGCAATCACCTTATTACCGACAACAAAACAACGGATGTCCGCGCCTTTTGCTTCTTCGATAAATTCTTGCACCATGATGTTAGCTTTCAAACCCATGAAAGCTTCAATCACGCTTTCTGCCGCTTTATTTGTTTCAGCAAGTACAACACCAATGCCTTGAGTGCCTTCTAGCAATTTAATCACTAGAGGTGCGCCACCAACGTTTTTGATCACGTCCTGAATGTTGTCAGGATGGTGAGCAAAGCCAGTGCGTGGCAAACCGATGCCTTTACGTGATAGCAGTTGTAATGAGCGCAACTTGTCACGAGAGCGGCTGATCGCGACAGATTCGTTGACACAAAATGTACCCATCATTTCAAACTGACGTACAACAGCAGTGCCGTAAAACGTAATAGATGCCCCAATACGCGGAATAACAGCATCGTATTGCGGTAATTCTTCACCCTTGTAGCGGATCTTAGGGTTGTTGCTCGTAATGTCCATATAACAGTGAAGCGTGTCGATCACATCGATTTGATGCCCACGTTCTTCACCCGCCTGTTTTAGGCGCATGGTTGAATATAAATTCTCATTACGAGAAAGAATAGCAATACGCATGGCAATTCCTTAGTAAGTCAGTACCAAATTAAAATATAAGTATAGAGCATAGAATGCAGTAGGCAGGTGATCATGTTATGACATAACCTACTTACTTCAACGATTTAGAATTGTGGTTGAACAACCACGTCGTCAGAGGTGCGCACCTTAGGGCGTTTTTTTGTGAGATGAAAACGAAAAAGCATCGTCGACACGACAAAAATATTTTATCGAACGCTCACGCCTTGCGGTATGAGACTGTCAAGGGTGAGATAAATAAAATTGAGCAAAAATTTCATCGCTTTGTCACGAATTATCGCTTAAAAAAGCGGCCAATTTGACCGCTGTTTTTAGCTGTTTTGATAGTGACTTAAAAAAAGTTCCGCCGTTTGGGTAGCTAACAGCCTAGATTCTTCATTCGACAAAGAGGGGCGAATTCCCATTAACTGTGGCCAGAATGCACTGCCTTTAAGTAAGTTGTGCAATTGAGTGCTTGCTATATGTACATCATCAATTTGCAAAGCGCCACTGTTCGATTTCTCAGTAAGCCAGCGGTACAGGGCGGTTTCCTGTTTCGACATTTGTTCTGCTTGTTCTTTGAGATCTTCCGGCTTAAATAAGAAGTGCCCAAATGCCACTTTTGCCAGCTCAATATAGTTTGGTTCCGTTACCACAATGATCTCGCTGTAGAGTAATTCAATCAATTGATCTTTGAGTGGCAGAGTGGCCAAGCGTTTAATATCGCTTTCCATCATTGACGAACGCCAAAGCTCAGTCAGCAACTCCGTCACGATCGCTTCCTTAGAAGGGAAGTGATTATAGACCGTGCGCTTAGAGACTTGTGCGATTGCAGAGAGCTTATCCATGCTGGTGTTTTGCACCCCAAACTCTTGGAACGCTTGCCTTGCCGCGCACAAGATGGCTTCTCTTTTGGTTTCGCTACGACTTTTTCTTTTTACATTCATAAGCTTGCTAAGTTAAGAAGATCATTTCTTGATCTATTTTACACTAAGTAGTTTACTTTTGATAATTAGAATGTAAACTGCACCGTGTAGTTTACTTTTGTTCGGGTTAACTTTTTATGAAAAAAACTTTGCTAGCCACAGTAGGAGCGTTCGCGATGGGTACATCAATGATTTCTTGTTCTAATGTTGATACTGAAAAAGCGCCAACATACCCGGACAAATTTGCAAATACAGAGTTGGAATACAAAAGCGGTTTGGGCGACATGTTCGAAATCATGAAAGCGTATTTTACGACTGAGCGCCTTAACCCAACACCAACGATTGAAATTCCAGTGCATGTGATCACAGCGCGGCAACTGTTAGAAGAGCAAGATGACGTCATCTATCGTCTGGGTCACTCAAGCGTATTAATGAAGCTCGATGGAAAACTGGTGATGACTGACCCTGTATTCAGTGATCGCGCGTCTCCTGTACAATGGGCAGGGCCAAAACGCTTTCACCAAACCCCCATCACGATAGAAGATCTGCCAACTATCGATGTGGTGGTGATCAGTCATGACCATTACGATCACCTAGATAAAGCTTCTATTAAAGTGCTAGGCGACAAGGTGGGCACTTTCTTGGTGCCGTTAAAAGTTGGCCAATTACTGGTGAATTGGGGTGTACCCAAAGAGAAAGTGATCGAACTAGACTGGTGGGAGTCACACTCTGTTGACGGCATTGAATATACACTAACTCCGACTCAGCATTTCTCTGGTCGAGGTTTGACAGACCGCGATACGACGCTGTGGGGCAGTTGGGTTATCAATGCACAACAACACAAAGTGTTCTTCAGTGGTGACTCTGGTTACTTCAATGGCTTTAAAGAGATTGGCGAAAAGTACGGTCCATTTGACTTCACCATGATTGAAACAGGTGCGTACAATGAACTCTGGTCAGACATTCACATGTTCCCAGAGCAAAGCGTTCAAGCACACATCGATGTGCAGGGCAAAGTTATGATGCCGATCCATAACAGCACGTTTGATTTATCGATGCACGATTGGAATGAACCGATGCAACGCGCGTTAGACATCAGTGAAGAGCGCGGTGTAACGTTAGTTAGCCCTGAGATCGGTCAACGCTTGGCGATTGCGGAGCCTCAGCCTGCTCAGGCATGGTGGCAATAATTGCTGAACTAAACAGCCAAACACCAGAATAGTTAAGTCACTTATCAGTAGTTACTATTAGTAGTTACGTGGTCAGGGATAAGGATAAAGGTGCGATGAAAGCAAAGTGGACGTTGTTACTTACATTAAGCATTCTGCCGACCTTTGCACTAGCAGGGGTAGAGCAAGATATCTCGACGTTGATAAAACGAGTTGAGCAATCCTCTTGCACCTTTATCCGCAACGGCAAGGCGTACACTAATCAAGAAGCGGCAGAACACATGCGCAATAAATGGGATTACGCCAAAGATGACGTTGATTCCGTGGATGTGTTTATAAAAGAGGTCGCGTCAAAGAGCTGGTTATCTGGCAAACCATATTGGGTGGATTGCCAAGAGGAACGCATTACCAGCGAAGAGTGGCTAACATCATTGATGCGCGCCACCGATCACATCCAATAACACTTCTTTGATGGTCTGATAGCGCAGAGGTAGAGCACGACTGCGCTTACGAACTAGAAATAGCTCTTCACATACAGTGTTTTTCAATTGAGCAATGTGTAACGTGTCTTTTAGCGGAAAATTGTCGACCGCACTTTGAGGCAGCACGGTGAAGCCAAGTCCTTTGCTGACAGGCAGCAAAATTTGGCTCAATTGATTTACGTAGCCGGATAATGGTAAATCGCTCATCTTAATTTCTTGGAGCTGTGGTTCTTCACATTGGTCAAAAAAAAGTGTCATGTAATGCTCGGCATCAGGGTGGCTAATGACACCACAGTCATGCAAGAGTTGTGGCGTTATCTGCTTATTTTGATAATGCTTTGGCAGAACCAAGCACAACCTCTCTTTACCAATTCGCTCACTGTGAAACAGACCTTTGTTGGGAACATCAGTCACGATACCAATATCGATGTGCCCTTGCGTTATGGCGTTGAGAATAGATTGATTTGGCGCGGCTTCTAAATGTAACGATAAGCTCGGGTGCTGTTTTTGCTTCTCCAAAATGGGCCCATACAACATTAACGCCATTGCACCAGAACAAGCCAGTTTACAGTGGCCTGAAAACGCATCATCAAAACTGAGCTCTTCGAGCAGCTTCTTCTCTCTATCTTCTAACTCGAGCGCATATGCGTAGACAATCCTGCCTTGCTCGGTTAATTCGAAGCTTTTGTTTTCGCGCTTGATCAAGGCATGCTGACAACTTTGCTCTAATTTTTTGATGTGTTGGCTGACGCCAGGCTGAGTCATAAAAAGTTTTTCTGCCGTTTGCGTAAAATGACCGACTTCAATCAATGTCTTAAATGTATGTAACCAAACAGGATTAAGCATAGTGTGTGATTTTCTGAGAGCTTTGTTGGGAGACGTAAAGAAAATGATAGCACGGTGTTTTATGAAAACAGAGAAGACTTAAACGATAAAGATGAATCGCTATCAATACATTACAGACAAAATAAAACCCCGCCTGGTTTCCCAGACGGGGCTTATTCTTTTTCGCAGCAATCCAGCTACTAATAGGTGCTCCCTGCATCTATCCTTGATTGTGGCTAAGTCCTTTAACCGAGTTCCTTGTTCATCGCCTTCCTAGCGGTGTCCATTCTTGCCTATCATCCTGACGGGCGAACTCTATCCTAGAGCTTAACTACATCCTTGCTGACAACTCATCCTAAGCTATCAAATCTTCATCCTGAAGATACCCAATCCTTTAGGCTTTTTTCCTGTTCCCGCCAACATCCTGTCGACAAATTGAGTATTGATGTTTTGCTGATTTGACTCAATTAACTTTTCTAAATTATTTTTACTTATTATTTTAAGTGAATTTAAATATTACTTTTAAATCATATATTTAATGTTTTTTCTGGCATTGCTCTTAGAGGTGATTAATCTATTTGCTTACAACTCTTGTAAGAGATCTCGCACAAGTTTGGTGGTGAATGTATTAATGTGCGCTTTTTGTTCCGAGTTCTGTGGATTGAACTGGATCACAATGCGTTAAAAGGGAGACGATAAAGATGAAAGTGAATTGATCTTGAGTAGAGATTTGTTTGAAAAGAAATAAAAATTCTTGCGGTTTTTATAAACAGTATGGTAAATCTGAAATGCCCACCTTGTTAATCCTTATTAAGATTCAATGACAGTATAAGTAGGGAACTTGATTGCCATTTTTCTGTCATATCTGGTGAGTAAGTTAACCGTGTCAGATAGATAATATGCCGTTTGCCAGTAAAAACAGGCTGCAAGAAACCGGTATTTATCATTATGTTGTGAAATATGTCACGGTTAAATGATTGATTCCCTTATAGATTGAAGGGGATACGACCTTAGACAATAAGCTCCATGAGGAGCGTTACTTATATAAGATGAGGGACTTTACTATGAAAAAGACTAGAAGAGCTCAGCTACATCGTGTGCGTATTCAATACTGGAAAGACACGAAAGACGCCCCAGCTAAAAAATCATAGTTAATTATACCTAAAGGCACGAGCTGGCTGTGGAACACAGTTTCCCGTTGATTGCCAGCTCAAAAACACCACAATCACATTCACTCCGCGCAACTTCCCAAACCCCTATTTTTACTATCGCATTCTTCAAAAAATAAAAAAGCCAGTCTTAAGACCAGCTTTCTCTACCATTTACTGAGCTCTGCGTATTACAGGTTGCCCTTTAGTTACAGGTAGTTGGCGTCAACTAGTTCGCCCGCTTGCGCGCTTTTCACTTCTGGACGTGCTTCTAACCATTTAATAACTTGCGCTTTCTGTTCTTCAGTCGCACTGCCGTAACGGTCAGTAGAACATAGGAAGCCTTCAAACAGTTCTAGACCACCGCCACCGAAGCAAAGACCAAGCTCGTCAATGTAGTCGATAAAGTCATCAACGAATGCATCGTAACGGTCGAAGTCGTTAATGTCTGTTTCACAGCTGATCTCGAAACCTAGGATTGCGAACTCACCTAAGAACAGCTTTTTACGGATACGACGGCTCTTGTTATCGATCTTGTCTAATTTCATGATTATCTCTCGTAGATGATTTGATTTCGTACACCTTATACCTTCTATCACACTTTAGCCCAAGTAAAATCAGAATGAAGCGATACAGTTGGTGATTATGTGACCAGAATTTAATTGCTTCGTTAGCTGTGTTGGTTGGTTTGCAGTATTGTTGAAACACAAGTTTCATATGTTTTAAGCACTTTTGTCATTTTTCTTATCCAAACTTCTTGCCGTTCAACTAATCACTTATTTATTAATTAAACTATAAGATCGGGAAAGTAAAAATGAGCAAGGAAACCTTTGACGCGACGCGTTATAACCAAAGTGAAAACAAACCATTTGAAGAAGTATTAGAAGCGAGCCTATCTCGACGCAGCATTCTGAAAGGTGGTTTAGGTATCAGTGCGATGACAGCGTTTGGTGCTTTCGGATTGGCTGGTTGTAACTCGTCTGACTCAGGGAGTACAGTAAGCAGTGGTTCGGGCGCATCTAAAGCCGTTCTTAACTTTGAATCTATCCCTGGCTCACTCACTGACGCAGTTTCAATTCCACAAGGCTACACCGCACAAGTACTAGTACCTTGGGGAACACCACTTAATGCGCAAGGCAGCGCATGGCAAAATGATGGTACCAACACCAGTACCGATCAGTTAAATGCGCTAGGCATGCACCATGACGGCATGCATTTTTTCCCATTGAACGATAGTACTACAGATGGCTTGCTATGTATTAACCACGAGTACATCGACACATCAGCACTGCATCCAAATGGTCCGACGGTTGAAAATGGCGTACGTACCATTGTAGATGAAGTGCGTAAAGAGATTAACGCGCACGGTGTGTCAGTGGTTCGCATTCAACTGGAAGACAACATGTGGAAGTTGGTTGATACCGACCCACTAAACCGTCGTTATACTGGTGCGACAGTCATGGATTTGTCTGGCCCGGTGGCCTACACATCTTTAACTGTCACTCGTTTCTCACCAGATGGCAGCCAAGCGCGTGGTACGTTAAACAACTGTGGCAACGGCTACACGCCGTGGGGCACGTACTTAACGTGTGAAGAGAACTGGCCTGGTTACTTTGTTAACGCCGGGACTCGTACAGAAGAGCAAGATCGCATTGGTGTTGATGACCAAAGCACACGCTACTTGTGGGAGACATTAGCAGGAAATGCAGAAGAGCGTCTTGATGAGTTCTCTCGCTTTAATGTGGCTCCAACAGGAGCAAGTGCGATGGATGATTACCGTAATGAAGCCAATGGTCACGGTTACATTGTCGAGATTGACCCTTACACGCAAAACTCACGTGCGAAGAAACGTACTGCGCTAGGTCGTTTCCGTCACGAGGGCTGTACTTTCGGTAAGCTTGAAGAAGGCAAACCAGTGGTATTTTATTCTGGTCACGATTCTCGCTTTGAGTACCTATACAAATTTGAATCTGCGGCAGCGTGGGATCCAGCAGATGCTAACCCTGATAACCGCTTGGCGATGGGTGACAAGTACATGGACGAAGGCACACTGTATGTGGCGCGCTTCAATGAAGACAGCACAGGTACTTGGTTACCATTAACGCTTGATAGCGTAACAACCGCTGGTGGTACATTAGCGGATCACTTTGATTCACTGGCTGAAATTATCATCAATACTGCGGGTGCGGCGGATTTAGTTGGGGCAACACCAATGGATCGACCAGAGTGGTGTACGGTTGATCCATTCACGGGTTCAGTATATTTAACATTGACGAACAATACGCGCCGTACAGATGAAACCAATCCTGCGAATCCACGTTTGAATAATAAGTTTGGTCATGTTATTCGTTGGGATGAAGGTGCTTCAGCAACTGACTTTAATTGGGATATCTTTGTGTTTGGTTCGCCAGCAAATGGTGATGCAGATACCAACCGTTCTGGCTTGAATGAGTTAAACCAGTTTGCGAGTCCAGACGGATTAGCGTTTGATGGCCGTGGTATTTTGTGGATTCAGACTGATAACGGCGCAGATGAAGTTACATCTTACACCAATGATCAAATGTTGGCTGTTGTGCCATCTAAGCTAACAGATGAGAATGGTGATCAAGCTGTGATTGGTGCGGATAATCAAGCTGAATTGAAACGCTTCTTTGTCGGACCAAATGGTTGTGAAGTAACAGGCTTTACCATCAGCCCTGATTACAAATCATTGTTTGTGAATATTCAGCACCCAGGCAACTGGCCATACAGTGAAGATGCAGCCGAAGAAACGCCTGCTGGTGTTTCTGTGCGCCCACGAGCGGCGACAGTGGTTATTCGCCGTGAAGACGGTGGAGAGATTGCAGTTTAATCTCTAAATGAATAAACACCTTAAAATTCAAGCCCTGCAATTGCAGGGCTTGATGGTTTAGGCGAATGCCTAGTTGCACTTTGTACCTAAACAACAGGCTTAGCTTTTCAATGAACCGCCTGAAGTACGAATCACGTCTTGATACCAGAAAAAGCTTTTCTTACGTTTACGTTCTAGCGTTCCTTGCCCATCATCATGACGATCGACATAGATAAAGCCGTAACGTTTGCTCATCTCAGCGGTTGAGTTCGCGACCAAATCGATTGGTCCCCAACTGGTGAAGCCCATCAGCTCAACGCCATCCAAAATTGCTTCATATGCTTGTACAAGATGGTCGTTCAAGTAAGCGATGCGGTAATCATCTTGAATCTCACCGTTTTCATCGATTTCATCACGTGCACCTAAGCCGTTTTCTACGACGAACAGTGGCTTTTGGTAGCGATCGTGAAGGAAGTTCAGCAGAATGCGCAGGCCTTTTGGATCGATCAACCAACCCCACTGGCTCTTTTCAAGGTATGGGTTTGGTACGCTATCGACAATGTTACCCACTTCCTTCTGTTTCGGGTCTGCACTTGCACAGCCACTTGCGTAGTAGCTGAATGAGATGAAATCGACACTTGCCGATGCAATTTCTTCTAAGTCGCCTGCTTCCATCTGAATTTCGATACCGTTTTCACGGAAGTAACGCTTCATGTAGCCAGGGTACTGACCACGTGTTTGCACATCACCGAAGAACAACCACTTGTTGTTTTCATGCATTGCTGCCAGCACGTCATCAGGATTACAGGTGTATGGGTAGTTGATTGCGCCAAGCAGCATGTTACCAATCTTGCCGTTTGGTACGATTTGCTGACACAGTTTTACCGCTTTTGCGTTTGCGACTAGCTGGTGGTGAATCGCTTGGTAAATCTCTTGTTCATTGGCGTCTTCTTGCAAACCAACACCAGTAAATGGTGCGTGTAGAGACATGTTGATTTCGTTGAACGTTAACCACAGCTTCACTTTGTCTTTGTAGCGTTCCAGCACTGTGCGAGCATAACGTTCGAAGAATTCGATGACGCGACGATCGCCCCAACCGCCATAGTTTTCAACCAGTGCGTAAGGCATTTCGTAGTGAGATAAGGTCACGAAAGGTTGGATGTTGTGCTCGGCAAGTTCGTCAAAAATTTTATCGTAGAACGCCAAACCTTCTTCGTTAGGTTCTAGTTCGTCCCCGTTCGGGAAGATGCGGCTCCATGCCAAAGAGAGACGCAGACAGTTAAAGCCCATCTCTTTGAACAGCGCGATGTCTTCTGGGTAGCGATTGTAGAAGTCGATCGCCACGTCTTTGATACCCGGTGTACGCTCTTCACGGGTTTGATGCGGACTCAAAATACCGTTTGGCAGCATGTCTGATGTCGATAACCCTTTACCCCCAAGGTTGTACGCCCCTTCTACTTGGTTTGCAGCAATGGCACCACCCCAAAGAAAATGTTCAGGAAACTTAATCATGCTTCTCACTCTTTATATTTAGGAAATGTTTGTGGATTTATTGCTTGAGAATAGTGTAGGAGACACCTCGATACTTGTATCGAGATCGTATTTTTATCAGTTCATCACCAAACGTCAGTAATGATAAACATTGATATATAGGATGGTTGTTAACAATGCCAACCTAAGTGAATTTAGATTGGCATTCATATTCAAAACGTAAATGCTAAATTCGCCGCCGCACCAAACTGGTTATCGCCAGCGTAAGAGCCAGCTAGGTCTAAACTGATCACATCAAAAGGACTGATGCCAATGCCACCTGTCACTGAGTTATCGAGATTATTTTCTAGGTCAATTTCATAACCAGCGCGAAGTTGTGCCCACCCCCAAGCATTCCCCTCGATACCGACACGAATAAACTGAGTGTCATCGTCGAGCTCTTTAAAGCGCTTTTGTCTGGTGAGATCGGCGTCTAAGCTCAGAGCTACATAGTTCCCGACATAACCGATGCCAACTGTCGCTTGTGGTGTGAGTTCGTAGGTATAGTTGCCCAGTTTTGTTTCAATATCTTGCTCGAAGACGTCTTTTAATGAAAGGCCTGCTCTAAATGCGTTGTGATACCAAGCGACCCCAAGATCCATATTGAAAGTATTCTTTGATACTTCACTTTTGTCGTAATCCTCGATATCAAAGTCGTCTAGTGTTGTACGTTGTGTGTAGGTTTTAAGTTGTTGGTATTTTGGTGTAATACCAAATGCGAATTGTTGTTCGCCTATAGTGTAAGCACGAGATAGAGCAATACCATATTCCACATTACCGAAAGCAGCTAGGTTAACGGCAGAATTGAGGTATCGATCTGCGGTGTTTGTTGAATCTGAGATATCGGGTGCAGCAAGTATCTCCACATAACCAGTGCTAAACAGGTTTACAGACATGTAGCGAGTCGGAATAGCAATTGCGAGGCTTAGCCCTCCGTTAATGACAACTGGTACGCTCTTATCCAGCTGATCGAGGAGGCGATTAAGCTCGGCCTCGTTCGCTGGAGTAGGAATGCCCTGAATACTATCATAAAGGTCTTGGGCGTCATCTACGGCTGACAACGCTTCATCCTCGTCGTGGATATTTACCCCGACAGCCGGAATGAGCAGACCGATATCATCATTTTCTCGATAGAGTGCACCCAAGGCTGGGTTATGTAGGGGCGCGGTCAAATAGTCAGCAGAAACGACGCCTGTATTTCCCATACCATGACTTCGAGCGTCGGCAGCGTAAGGTGCAGAAAAAGCGTGAGGTGATAATACAAAAAGCGCTCCTGCTGCAGCTAAAGTTATTTTTCTCATAACGCATCCATTCTTACTTTAAAATAATTACTTATCATTAAATTAGACGGTGGGAGCTAAAACTGGTGTCAACCACCAAAAAAATTGTTCTGATGAATGGTATGTGGCGATTCATCAAGTTAAGCGTAGGTTAGGCAACTCGCTTTATAAAGTTGAACAGGATTTATATTGCTCTCTTATTGAGAGAAAAGGATTGAGAGATGGGAGAAGTTAGGTCAGCTTCGGTGAGGAGCGAGTTTAAATACTAAGATGAAGGACATTCCTTCAGTAGTGTTGAGCTGTGCGCTGACTTTCCCTTGCATATCACGCATATTGTTGGCCGTAATCGCTAAACCCAGCCCCAATCCTTCACCAATTTTCTTTGAGGTTTGGAAGGGTTCGAACATGGATTCAAGCATCTCATTCGACACGCCACAGCCATTGTCACTGACGATCAGTTCGACCTGATTAACAGTTGGATTGACGATCAAGTTGAGCTGCGGGTTGGTGGTGTTGTTCATTGCGTCTAGCGCATTCGAGACAAGATTACCGAGCACCTGAAGCAGTCGTTGTTCTTCACCCATGATGTTAGGTAAGTCATGAGGAACCCGAACACGCACATCCACCTTATCTAATTGGGATTGATAGACGCGCAAGGTCTCTTCGAGTGCGGAGGTAAGAGAAATCGCTTGTAGGCTTTCTGGTTTGTTATAGGCGAACGTCTTTAACTGGCTGGTCATGCTTGCCATGCGATCAATCAGCTTCTGCACCAATACGTTGTTGGCTTTCATCATCTCGGTTTCGCCACGTTCTGCTAACAGTTCGTTTGTTGTGAGCAAGGTACGTAAGCCCGTCAGTGGCTGATTGAGCTCATGAGTAATCGCGCTCGACATGCGACCCAAGGCGGCCATTTTGCTCGATTCAATTAATTGGTTTTGCGCTTCTTTTAGCGCTTGAGTACGCTCTTCTACCCGTTGCGCCAGTTCTTGGTTGACCTGTTGCAGCGATTGCTCGGCTTTTTTCCGCTTACTGATGTCTATGATCGTGGCAAGGAAATACTGCTCGCCATGCCAAGGGAAACTGGTTAGCGAGAACAGGACAGGGAAGACGCTTCCGTCACTGCGTCTGGCAATGGTTTCGACCGTGCTGATCTCTGCGAGCTCTTTATGTTTAGGTAAGTCCTTGAGCAACTTAAGTGTGGTGGAATTAGGATTGCCTGCATCGAATAACTCCCAAGCAAAAGCATGTCGATTGACGCTTTCTGGTAAACAGAATAAACGCTTCGCCATTGGGTTGAGATCGAACAGTTGCCCTTGTTCATCAATCAATAGCAAACCAACGTGGGTCTTATTGATCATCTGTTTCAAGCGGCGTTGAGACTCTTCTAACAGAGCTTGAATTCTTTGTTGGTTGATGTGCTTTTGGCGGCGTTGTAAGCCAATAATGACGAGTAGTATAACCAATAAGAGTAGCGCTGCTACGCTCCAACCAATCACGTTGATGGTTTGTTGAATCGGCTGAGAAGGGGTGAGGTAGCTGACGTACCAATTCAAATCATCCAATTTAACGGTGTGCGCAAAATAGCGTTGCTGGTTGAGCGTCCACACACTGATGTTGGTGTTGTCGTATAAGCGCTGCGTTTCTAACTGAACGGCGTTGCTCGGTTCGTTAAACCAGTCTGCGTTATAGAGCGAGCTGCTTGATAGGAAAAAGCGTTGCTGGCGATTTTGCAACGTAATGATGTCTTGGCTAGTGATAGTCTGTTCGGTCAACAGACTGAGGTTGATTTGCACCACTACAATGCCTGCGATATCCAGACCGTCGTAGATAGGGGCTGCAAGATAATACAACGGGCTCGAACCTTTGGTTTTGTTCACCAAGGAAACACCGCCGCCTTGATTGTGAATTTGTTCCACAATGGCTTTTCGGTCAGACAGGCTAAAGCGCTCTTCGATCAAACTCGATACCAATACTTCGCCAGAGTTAGACAGGATTAGCCAACCTTCCGTATTGGCGGCTTTATCTAGCTGAGTCAGTTGGGTTTGCAATGGCTCGTAATAAGTCCGGTTTCCTTTCACAAACGCGATGGTTTCTGGGTTATTGGTGACGAGGTAAGGTAAGTGGTAGAAGCGTTTGAGTGCACGGCGAACTTCACCAATATAGTCGAGTAGTTTTTGTTGAGCTTCGGTTTGAGTTTGTACACTCAACCACTGACGGGCAACCTCTCTGCTGGCGCTATAGCAAGACAACATCAGCACTGCCGCAATTGCGACTACAAGCCATGTTTTGCCATTCCTTTTGCGCTGCATACTGACTCCATTCAGCTAGTGCGTTCTCACCAACAGTTATTAAAGAGTGCGCCTAACTGGTTGGATGTTAAAGACTTGTAAGCAAGAAGTGAGATCTAGCTCCTTTTCTCCTCAGTGGTTTTTGCTACCGTTAGCAAAGAGCGATTTCTATTCCACCTACGGTAGTAACTCATGGCTTTTGACGACACCCCTAAAATTGCACTTATCGAAGACGATGACATTGTTCGTCAGGCTACCAGTCAGTGGCTGCAACTGGCGGGGTTCGACGTGACCGCATTCAGTTTAGGAGAAGAGGGTAAAGAGGCCATTCTTAGCCAAGAATTTGATGCGATTGTCAGTGATGTTCGCCTGCCGGACACCGACGGCTTGTCGATACTAGAAAGCCTGATTGCTAATCACATCCCAACGCCAGTTATCTTGATCACCGGACATGGTGACGTCGATATGGCAGTAGGGGCGTTACAAAACGGTGCGTTCGATTTTATTGAGAAACCTTTCCAACCTGAGCGTTTATCCCAACGAGTAACCGAAGCGGTCGAGAGCTATCGCGCACAAACGTCTACTCAAGATCGCCAAGAGTACCTATCTAGCGTTAGCGGCTTAGAAGAGGTGTTGATTGGGCGAAGCCGAGTGATGCAACAGCTTAGAGAACAAGTAGCCAAGTTAGCACGCATTGATACTAACGTGATCATTTACGGCGAAACAGGTTGTGGTAAAGAGCTGGTGGCGACCAGTTTGCATAATGAAAGCCAACGCAGATTCTATCATTTTGTGCCAATCAACTGTGGCGCTATTCCTGAGAACCTGTTTGAAAGTGAGCTGTTTGGGCATGAAGCAGGGGCATTTACCGGAGCGGGTAAAAAGCGCATTGGTAAGTTGGAATACGCGGATAAAGGCACTTTATTCTTTGATGAAATCGAGAGTATGCCGCTGTCCATGCAGGTGAAAGTCTTGCGTTCATTACAGGAACATACGGTTGAGCGCGTTGGGGGTAACCAACAGATCTCGGTTGATTTAAGAGTGATCGCCGCCGCGAAAGAAGATCTCAATGATCATGACGAGTTTCGTCAGGATTTGTACTATCGTCTTAATGTGGCACAGATCTATTTGCCACCACTACGTGAGCGAGAAGAAGATGCGTTGATCTTGTTCGAACACTTTGCTCTGAAAAGTAATCCTGAGAGTCGTCCGCTGAGTGAAGCCGATAGAAAGGCCATTCTTGCTTACTCTTGGCCCGGTAACGTACGTGAGCTTAGGAATGTAGCGATGCGTTTTGCATTGGATGAAACCGTCTCCGTGATGGAAATTCTCTCCAGTCGACCATCCTCAACAACCGAAGAGACGCATGCGGGCGTGCCGTTGGCGATTCAGCTACATAACTTTGAACGTAAGGTGCTACATGATTCTTTAGTCAGGCATCATGGACGCATCAATGAGGTGATGCAGGAGTTGGATTTACCACGTCGAACCCTTAACCAAAAGATGCAGAAGTTTGGTTTGAATCGCTCCGACTATACTTAGTACGATTTCTAGCTAATGTAAAATCATTGGCATAACAAACATATTATGCGCTTTTGGCAGGAGCTGGGACAAACTTATAATTTAGGTCTTTACCTTCTCCAAACAAGGTAACGAGGTTCCTTCCTGTATGTTTAGAGCTATATAGCGCTTCGTCTGCTTCAGCAAGCGCCTCTTGAAGTGATTGCCCCTCAGATAACTGACTGATACCAAAGCTCATGGTCACTTCAGTTTTAAATGATTGCAAAGCGGTTTCAGTTTCGACCGCAAGGCGAATTTGCTCTGCGAAAATTTTGGCTTGCTGTGCTTTTTCGAGCAAAACAATCATGAACTCGTCACCACCAAATCGCACAATGCAGGCTGACTCAGGAAGATGCTTTTTAAAAATAGTGGAGATCGTTGCCATGACGGAGTCGCCAACCGTGTGACCATAGTGATCATTAATCGCTTTGAACTTGTCGACATCAGTCATAATAATGCTGATTGCTTGGCTTTTTTTATGTGCTTTACTAACCAAGTTTGGAACGATTTCTTCCATGGCTCGACGATTATATAGCCCTGTGAGTGCATCTAAATGAGAGAGATCATTAATGGATTGCACCAAGCGTCCGTTAATTAACCACAGCATACTAAAGCTCAAAGCAACGATCAGGCAGATGCTAAATAAGAAAGTCAGCTGATGGATAAGGCCTGCGACCATAAAGCTTGGTAACTCACCTGAAAAAGTACTCCAAAGCGCCCTAAATCCCATAAAAAAACTAAATCCAAAGAAAGAGTAAGCCATTGCTTTAACAGGGAGCTTTAAGTCCTTTTGGGTACCTTTAAGCATGGCGACACCACTAAAGAAGGTGACGATACAAATATACATGCTCAGATAAATAATACGGCTTTTGATAGAAGGGTCATGGAAGGTGAAATAGTAAAATGAACCACTAAAAACAGGTGTTAACAAGGTGAGACAGTGAGCCAATTTTAAAGGGTATTGACGAAAAATGCTTACGCTATATAGCGTAAGCAAGAAGCCGACTAATATGAGAGTGTTGGCTATGACGATGGTCAGCCAGTCTGGCGCAGAGCCTCTAAAGCCAAGTAAAAAAGGGCCTAAACCAATAAACAGTAGTGATATCGAGAAGGTTTTTAAGCCTTTGACTCTACCCTGAGTGTATTGATAACAAAGCAGACTAATAGAGTAAATGCAAGAGAACAGAATAACGATAAAGTTCAGTGTTCTGATGTCTAGATACTGATTATCCATAGGCGACCCATATCAATCTTTCATTCAGGCAACTCCTTTGCCTGATATCAATAAGCGAGCTACATAGTAACGCACTTATTGAGCGATGTCTTATGTTAAACGGCTATTCATTCACCAGCTCGAATTGTTCGGTTTGGTTGGTTTTCGTCGTAAACAGCAGACCAACAATCATCATAAATACGCTAGGCACAATCCAGCTAGCAAAGTCATTGTACAGAGGCATGTAATTACCCATCCACTCATCAGTGGAACTTGGCATGTAACCTAGGATGTGCAGCGCATCAACACAACCAAACGTTAGAGCAGTGAATGCGGTCACGACCACCATGATTTGCGACATCTTGTTGCGAACCGGTGCCATGATCATCAACGCAATCGCTACTGGGTGAAGCGCCACAACCGCTGGCAATGTGATAGCCAATAGTTGCTCTAGACCTACGTTGGCGATCAAACCAGCCAATACCATGGTCGTGATAACGCAGCCTTTGTAGTTCACTTTGCTGAAAGTGTTGTCGTAGAACTCACTGCCTGCGGTGGTTACGCCGATAGCAGTAGTCAAACACGCCAATACCATCACGGCACCTAGTAATAGTGAACCAAACGCGCCAAAGTGGCTGAAGGTGAATGCCGTTAAAATGTCGCCACCATTGCTGAACTCAGAACCCAAGTATGAGCTTGTCGAGCCAATGTAAGCCAATGAGATGTAAACAAACGCCATGGCAACCGCGTACATCAAAGCTGCGATTAGCGTGTATTTTGCGGTGGCTTTCGGACAATCCACACCCATGCTGCGAATCGCGCGGAAGATAATCCAACCAAAACCGATAGAACCTAGCGCATCCATCGTCATGTAGCCTTGGGTCAAGCCTTCAGCAAATGCGCCAGATACGTATGGTCCCGTTGCGGCAGTTAGCTCTCCTACAGGAGAAACCAAAGCAGTCACGGACATGATGATTAAGATAGCCATTAATGCAGGCGTTAAGATCTTGCCTAGGTTGTCGACCAATTTACCCGGATATAGGGCAAATAGAATGGTGATAGCGCAGAAGGCAATAGTGAAAGGCACCAAAGCGGCATCACCAAACATTGGTGCAAAGCTAAATTGGTAAGCGACGGTAATCGCACGTGGGATTACGAACGCAGGGCCAATCACGATAAACACCATCACCCAAAAACTGGTTGCCAAAGGTTTAGGTAGGGCGGCGGTTAGTTTGTCTGAACCGTTTACGATAGCCACCATCACTAATGCCATTGCAGGCAGACCGACGCCCGTTAAGAGGAAGCCAGACATCCCGCTCAGAAAGTTTTCACCTGCTTGGTAACCCAAAAATGGAGGGAAGATCAGGTTACCCGCGCCTAAGTACATGGCGAAAGTCATGAAGCCCAAAGCGGTGATATTGCGTGCGCTTAACATTGTTATTCCTCTTATGTTTCGCTTGGAAGAAACTGAAAGGAATGGGAGGAGTATGTGGTGTTCCCGTCAGCTTCTTCTCAAGCTGACAGAAAGTTTAGATATAGCCTGTCAGCTCTGAATCAGTTCCAGAGAGAGCAGGAGGATCGCAGCAGCAACGCCAGATGGGCGTTTTAAAGCGAATTGTAATTGCGCAGTTGCTGACATGGGTGATCCTTAAAGACGAAAAAATACCAAGGAATATGTTTGCCTTGGTGTGTTGTTACACTAACGAACATAGGGCCATTGGCACAACCCCGAAGTAGAAAATAAGTTGATACGGTCAATGTTTGTTTCTGAACTGGTGGATCGAGCTGCTTTTTAAATTCAAAATTAGAATAAATGACTTTTCATTTCTGTAACATGACTTGTTTTGCTGTATTTTTGTGCTATTTGTAGTCGTTTAGGCTATAAACCTCCGCTGATAAAGTGAGCAGTTTAGAATGATGCGCTTTTTCTTCTTATTGTTAAGACGATCATTAGTTGCAGTTCAATCCAAAATTGCATCGGCAAAATATTGCTTATTAGTGAATCGTGCATTTATTTTGTCTTGATCACATTTTATTAACCTTTTGCGATCTAGGCGTGCAACCTTCTTCTCTTCAATGAGCAAGATCTTGCTCATTACTTTGCTATCAAATCAGCATGATTTTGCTCATTTTTGATGTCTTTCAGCGCTTAGTTCAATAAATACAAAGGGTTAAAAGTTGGCATTTCAATTGCTCTAGGGAATGTGTTGTTAATAAAGGTTTAACATGATGTAAATCCCCAATCGTGAAACGACTACACGGAGAGTAATAATGAAAATGAATAAGCTGGTAAAAGCTTTGGCTGTCGCTGTGACTTCTTTTGGTATTGCTGCTAACGCTGCGGCAGAAGATCGTAGCTACATTCTTGCAACGGCATCGACAGGTGGTACTTACTACCCTGTGGGCGTAGCGTTGGCGACGTTAAGCAAAGTGAAATTGGCACCAAAGCACCACTTCTCCCTTTCTGCAATCAGCTCTGCGGGCTCTGGTGAAAACGTCAAACTGCTGAACGAAAACGAAGCACAGTTCGCGATTCTGCAAGGTCTTTACGGTGCATGGGCTTGGTCTGGTGAAGGTCCTTATGAGAAGAGCGGTCGCCAAGAGCAGCTGCGTTCAGTCTCTATGCTGTGGCAAAACGTCGAGCACTTTATTGTTCGCTCTGACCTAGCAAAAACGGGCACAGTGACTGATCTGAACAACCTAGATGGCAAGAAGTTCTCTATCGGTAAGAAGAACTCAGGTACTGAGAACTCTGGTCGCCAAATCATGAAAGGTCTGAAGGTCGACCCTGATAAATTCAATCTTGCTTACATGGGTTACGGCGGCAGTGCGAGCGCACTTCAAAACGGCACCATTGACGGCATGAACACGCCTGCGGGTGTACCTGTTGGTGCGGTCACTCAAGCTTTTGCTGCGTTGGGTAAAGACATTTCGATTCTTTCGTTTACTGACGAACAAATCAAAGAGGCGAACGGCAATTACAACCTATGGACGAAGTACGAGATCCCAGCGAACACGTACCCGGGTCTAGATAAGCCGATCACCACCATTGCACAGCCTAACTTCTTGGCAGTTCGTGAAGATATCTCGGAAGAAGACGTTTACCAGCTAACCAAAGCGATCTACGAGAACCTGCCTTTCCTACAAGGCATCCACAAAGCAACAAAAGCAATGGCGATTGAGAAAGCGATCGCTGGCTTGCCAGTGCCTCTTCACCCAGGTGCGGTGCGTTACTACAAAGAAATGGGCATCGAAATCCCATCAGACCTAATGGCGAAATAACGCCAACTTCGCCCCGAGTTTCGGCTCGGGGCATTTTATCCCTACCGATTTCTAAGATGGAAAAAGCCGCCAGAGCTTGGAGTATGAGATGAGCGACTCAATAGAAAAGGAATTGCAGAAGTTTGAGCTGCCCACGCGCACTGATTTTCCGTGGGTAACCACCACAATCACAGTGTTTGGCGTGGTGTTGTCTGCTTTGCACATTTGGTTTAATACCTTATCGACGTTACCAGAGTTATGGATTTCCGCGACCCACTTTGCTGGCTTTGCGGTGATTTGTGCGCTTTGGTATCCGGCTCATATCTCTCTCAAGCAGAGTAAGATTGCACTCGGCATCGATGTGTTGATTGCCATGGGCGCGGTCGCGTGTTTGCTCTACATTCCCTATGCTGAAGATGCGCTATATGAACGCGGTGTGAAGTTCGTGGCCAGCGATTGGGTCTTCGCCATCATGGCAATTTTGATTGTTATCGAACTGATTCGACGCACCATGGGCTGGTTTATTCCAGTGTTGATTGTGGTGTGTTTAAGCTACGTTGTGCTTTGGGGTAAGTGGGCGACAGGTATTTTCCACTTCCCGGGTTTGAGCATGGAAACCTTGCTCTACCGTAGCTTCTATTCTTCTGAGGGCATGTTTGGCTCTATCTCGCGCATCAGTTGGACTTTCGTATTCATGTTCATTCTGTTTGGTGCGTTTCTTGTTCGCTCTGGTGTTGGTGATTACATCATCAATGTGGCACGTGCTGCGGCTGGTAAAATCATCGGTGGTCCCGGTTTTATCGCAGTGATTGGCTCGGGATTGATGGGCTCAGTATCTGGATCTAGTGTGGCAAATACGGTTTCAACCGGTGTGATCAGTATTCCTTTGATGCAAAAAGCAGGTTTTCCTTCGCGCTTCGCGGCGGGCGTTGAAGCAGCGGCATCGACAGGTGGTCAGTTGATGCCACCAGTGATGGGCGCGGGTGCTTTCATAATGGCGTCTTACACGCAAATTCCTTATGTTGATATTATTGCCGTTTCTTTCATTCCTGCTCTTATCTATTTCTTGTCTGTGGCGTTCTTTGTGCGTATCGAAGCCAAACGCAGCGGCGTTCAAAAAATCACGACCAGCGATGAATCTCTACTGAAAGTGTTGATCAGCGGTTGGCACAATCTTATCCCACTGGCGGTATTGGTTACTTTGTTGGTTCAAGGCTTTACGCCAACTTACGCTGCTGGCTTGTCGATCATTTCTGTGGTGGTGGCTTCTTGGTTCTCGAAAGATCACAAGATGGGACCAAAAGCGATCATCGAAGCGCTATCGCAAGGTGCGAAAAACATGGCGACAACAGCCGTATTGCTGGTGGGTATCGGTTTGGTGATCAACGTGATCAGTACAACGGGCATCGGCAACACCTTCTCATTGATGATCGACGGTTGGGCGAATGGCGACTTGTTCATCATGATCGTTCTGATTGCGCTCGCTTCTCTTGTTTTGGGTATGGGTTTACCTGTTACAGCGGCGTATATTGTGTTGGGCACACTGTCTGCCCCTGCGCTTTACAAGTTGATTGCGGAAAACCAATTGCTTGAATTGATGGTGTCGGGTCAATTGCCAGAACAAGCAAAAGCCATCTTCATGTTGGCGGCGCCAGAAAAGTTGGAACTTCTTAATGCACCAATGGCGTTGGAAACTGCGAAAGAAATGGTGGCGTTAGTACCTGCAGACTTTATGGAAACCCTACTAGAGCAAAGTTTGGGTATGGAAGCGGTAGGCTTGGCATTGCTGGCTGCTCACCTCATCATCTTTTGGTTATCGCAAGACAGTAACGTTACGCCACCAGTGTGTTTGACCGCTTTTGCAGCAGCAACCATCGCCAAAACACCACCGATGCGCACTGGTTTGATGGCGTGGAAAATCGCCAAAGGTTTGTATCTTGTACCGCTACTTATTGCCTATACAGGCTTGGTCAGTTGGGATGTGACGTCGGTAATTACCGTAGGCTTCTTTGCCATCATCGGTACCTATGCATTGATTGGTGCGATTGAAGGCTACTTGGAAGGTCCTCTAAACATTCTGACGCGTCTCTTGTTGGTAGTGGTGGGTACATTGCTGGTTTGGCACGATATCCCAATGTTGGTTCGTGTGGCAAGCTGTGCGGTATTTGTCGCGGTGTTCATTTACAGTGGTCGCAAGTTCAAATTGCAACAATCTCAACTATCGGTTTTATAAGAGGTCGTATGAAATCAGTCTATGACTACATCATTGTTGGTGGCGGTATCGTTGGTGTGTCGACAGCATGGCAACTGCAGCAACGTCATCCAGACCAATCCATTTTATTGGTTGAGAAAGAGTCCGGTTTTGCCAAGCACCAAACCGGACACAATAGTGGCGTGATTCATGCCGGGGTGTACTACGCTCCGGGCAGTTTAAAAGCCGACTTTTGTAAGCGTGGGGTAGAGCGAACCATTTCGTTCTGTGCTGAGCACGATATTCCGGTGGAGAACTGTGGCAAGTTGTTGGTTGCGACTAATGAGCAAGAAGTCGAACGCATGAATGCCCTCTATGAGCGCTGCCATGTCAACGGCATCGACGTAAAGCTACTCGATGAAGTTCAACTCAAACTGGCTGAACCAAACATCACAGGCTTGGGCGCGATTTATGTCAAAACCACCAGTATTGTGGACTATCGTTTGGTCACTGAGCAGATGGCGGAAGAGTTCAAAAAGCTCGGAGGTCAAATCAGCCTGAGAACCAAAGTGGTGGCTGCCGAAGAGAAAGACGAAGAAGTTCAATTGACCTGCATTTCAGACGGGCAAACCATGCAGCTCAATGCCAAATTCTTGGTCACTTGCAGCGGCTTGATGGCGGATCGTATGACTAAGATGATGGGTATTCCAACCGATTTCCAAATTATCCCTTATCGTGGTGAATACTACCGCTTAGATAGCAAACACGACCAAGTGGTGAATCATCTTATTTACCCAATTCCCGACCCTGATTTGCCATTCTTAGGTGTCCACCTGACTCGCATGATTGATGGCAGTGTGACCGTTGGTCCAAACGCGGTGCAAGGCTGGAAGCGAGAAGGGTATGACAAGGTTAACTTCAGCTTGCAAGATACCATGCAAATGCTCAGTTTCTCCGGTTTCTGGAAGGTGACACAAAAGCATCTAAAAGCCGGATTGGATGAGTTTAAGAACTCGTGGTGGAAGCCGGGCTATCTCAAGCTGGTCAATAAATACTGCCCAAGCATCAAGGTAGACGATCTCAAACCATATCCAGCGGGTATTCGTGCGCAAGCGGTGTTATCCGACGGAACCTTGGTTCATGACTTCTTGTTTGCCGAAAGCGCAAGAAGCCTGCACGTTTGTAACGCACCCTCTCCCGCAGCGACATCTGCAATGCCGATTGGGGAGTACATTTGCGATAAAGTGAATGAAAAGATAGAGGCGAAAACGGTATAAAACAAAGGCGATGTAACTGTCGCCTTTATTGTATTTGAATCTGGGAATTAGGAGTTGCCATCTTTAGGGCAGAGTTCGCCTTTCTTGGCGTGTCTCTCGATCATGTAATCGCCGCGAGCACTGTGCAATACAATTGCATTCCAGACTTGACCATCTTGCAACTCGAACTCAAACGCATAATGGGTGCCGCCGACCATTTTGGTTCTCACCTCATGAATTGCTCTCAATTTATCATCGGCATTCATTTGATAAAGCACCATGTTGAGTGAGCGTCTGGCGTCAGGAGTTGCCTCAGCAAGTTGCCAATGACCCTGCTCGTTTGTTGCGGAGCAAATAGACCGCATTTTACTTTTCATGGCGGATGACATCTGCTTGTCTACGGCCAATGCATTTGGTGAAAACAGTGGAACCGTCAAAAGAATCAAAGTTACCAGAAACTGCTTTAAGGTCATAAAAACACTCCGTTGTTTTACTCTTGCTTGAGTATAGACCTCAATAGCTTCAGATGTGGTGCAGTTGACTCCGGGCCTACAATATCGCAGTTCGTATCAACGAACTGATAACAAACAAGGCGACCACGCTTGCCAGCCAAATGCCAATGAACCACAAAATGGGTTTTAGTTTCATCAGTGATATCCTTCTCCACGTTTCATCTTGCCGCGGAAAACCCAGTACGAATAAGCCGTGTAGGCTATGATCAGAGGAAGTAATACCACCGCACCGGCAAGTAAAAATGCCAAACTTTTGTCTGGCGCAGCGACGTCTTGATAAGTGAGTGCGAATGGGACCAAGTAAGGGAATGTACTGACACCGAAACCCATCGCGGACACAAGAAACAGGCCGATCGCAAGAACGTAGGCTCGGACGGCTTTGTGGTCGAGTAAGGCTTTGAATAGCTGCCAAATAAGTGCCGCTGCAATAATTGGTAAAATGAAAAACAGTAGCGAGTTTGGTAATGAGAACCAACGTTCAAATACGATATTTTGGCTCAATGGCAGCCACAAACTGGCGATGAATATACAGGCTACCATCGCTAGTCCCCATCGTCGCGCGACCACGTAATAGCGCCCCATCAGCTCTTCTGGAAGCTTGATTAATAACCAGCATGAACCGAGCAGAATATAAGCACAAACAAGCGCCAGGCCACAAAATACGCTAAATGGCGAAAGCCAATCAAACCATCCACCTGCGTATGCTCGTTCACTAACCTCTATACCTTGGAGCAGGGTTCCGAGCATAATGCCTTGCATCAATGCCGCGGTGAGTGAACCAATGAAAAAAGCGCTATCCCATAAAAACTTTCCGCGTTGTGTTCGGAAGCGATACTCAAAAGAAACCCCGCGCAGAATTAACCCGAGCAGCATTAAAATCAGGGGAGCATAGAGTGCTGGCATAATGACCGCGTAGGCGAGGGGGAACACGGCAAAAAGCCCACCTCCGCCAAGAACTAGCCAAGTTTCATTCCCATCCCAAACAGGAGCGATGCTGTTCATCATCATGTCGCGCTCTTCATCGTCATTAGCGCTGAGAAATAGGATACCAATACCGAGATCAAAGCCATCTAACACGACATAAATCAGAACAGCGAGCCCAATCAAAGCGTACCAAATTAATGCGTAATCCATGAGTAAGCTCCTAGGTTAGATGGTTAGAATGTGTGATGGCATCGGTTTTCGTGCCATCAGGAAGTCGGCTATCTAGACCTTCTTCATATCGAGTTGGAGACTTGCGCATCAAACGTAGGAGATAGAAGAAGCCAGCTCCAAAAACCACAAAGTAAACCACGATGAACGCCGTCAGGGAGACGCTCACCGCGGCGGCATCAATAGGCGATGCCGAATTGGCTGTGGTTAAAAGACCGTATACGGTGTAAGGCTGTCGACCGACTTCGGTAGTTATCCAGCCTGCTAAAACTGCAATGAACCCCGCTGGGGCAAACAGCACACAAATACGTTGAAGTGCCCTTGAATCAAATAGTTTGCGACGCTTTCTTAGCCATAGGCTCCACAAACCAATAACAAGCATGCCAAAACCAAGCGCGACCATTACTCGGAAAGACCAGAAAACGATAGAGACAGGAGGGTGTTCCTCCTCTGGAAAAGCATCTAATCCCTTCACTTCACCGTTGAGGTCATGAGTTAAAATCAAACTACCGAGTTTGGGGATTTCCAGTGCGTATTCCATACGTTTTTCTTCATCGTTAGGGATACCGAAGAGGATCAATGGCGCGCCTTGGTGAGACTCATAGTGCCCTTCCATCGCGGCGACTTTGGCGGGTTGATGTTCAAGGGTGTTTAATCCATGCACGTCTCCAGCAACGATTTGAATTGGTGTCACGATGGCAGCCATCCACATTGCCATCGAGAACATAATTCTGGCTAGAGGGTTATGGTTTGCTTTTAGTAAGTGATAAGCGGCAACGCCAGCTACAACAAAGGCAGTAGTAAGGTAAGCGGCGAGCAACATATGAACGAGCCGGTAAGGAAAAGAAGGGTTGAAGACAATCGCCCACCAGTCTTCTGGGATAAACTGTCCGGCTTCGTTGATACTGTAGCCCGCTGGTGTTTGCATCCAACTATTAACCGAAAGTATCCAAAAAGCAGACAAAAACGTCCCGAATGCGACAATACAAGTCGCGGCGAAGTGAAGCTTCTTACCCACCTTATCCATACCGAAAAGCATCACGCCTAAAAACCCAGCTTCGAGGAAAAACGCAGTAAAAACTTCATAACCCATTAGCGGGCCTAGGATTGGGCCTGTTTTGTCGGCAAACACGCTCCAGTTAGTACCGAATTGATAGCTCAACACGATGCCACTCACCACACCCATACCAAAACTGATGGCAAAGATTTTGAGCCAGTACTTATAGATTTGCATGTACTGTTTGTTGCCCGTTTTTAAGTACAAGCCCTCTAATACAGCGAGATAACTTGCCAAACCAATCGTAAAAGCTGGAAAAATAATGTGGAAAGAGACAGTAAAGGCAAATTGGAATCTAGCTAGGTCAATGGCGAGTGTGTCCATGAGCGGTCCCTTTTTCGTTGGATAAACTGTTCGCCGGATTTAAAGAGGAGACAGAAGAGTGGCGAACAAGGTGAAGTACGAAGAAGGAAGACGAAGAGATTAAAAAACGATCGCTTTTTACACATGTGCGTACCATCTTTTAGATAAAGGAGGAGCGTTATGAGCCTTAAACACTACTTTGAGAAAGCGACACCTAAGTTTGGTCCAGGTGGGAAGTATCACAAGTTCTACCCATTGTTCGAAGCTGTCGAAACCATTTTTTACACGCCTGGTAAGGTAAACCAAGGCATGACTCACGTTCGAGATAGCATCGATTTAAAACGTATTATGATCATGGTGTGGCTGGCGGTCTTCCCTGCCATGTTCTGGGGTATGTACAACATAGGCCAGCAAGCGAGTGATGCCTTGTTGTATGGAATGGATCAAGCCTCAGCTCAGCAAGCGCTTGTTTCTTCATGGCAACTGAGTTGGGTATGGGGCTCGTTAGATGCGGTTTCACAAGCGGGGTGGGGAAGTAAAATGTGGCTTGGTGCTACTTACTTTCTCCCGGTTTATGCGACGGTGTTTATCGTTGGTGGTTTTTGGGAAGTTCTGTTTGCTATTGTGCGAAAGCATGAGGTGAACGAAGGTTTTTTTGTCAGCTCTATACTCTTTGCGCTGATCCTTCCTCCGACAATTCCACTGTGGCAAGCGGCTTTAGGTATCACTTTCGGTATTGTTGTGGCGAAGGAGATTTTCGGTGGTACTGGACGAAACTTCCTAAATCCAGCTTTAGCAGGGCGCGCGTTCTTATACTTTGCCTATCCTGCCAACATGTCAGGTGGTGCGGTATGGGTCGCGGCTGATGGTTACTCTGGCGCTACTCCACTTAGCCAATGGTATGAAGGTGGGCAAAGTGCCTTGATAAATAATATGACAGGACAAACAATTTCATGGGGAGATGCTTTTGTTGGTAATTTACCAGGCTCGATGGGTGAAGTCTCCACGTTGTTGATCGCACTAACAGGCTTGGTTCTCATCTTTATGAAGATTGCATCGTGGAGAATTGTTGCGGGCGTGTTGGTCGGTTTAATCGGAGCTTCATTACTATTGAATGCGATCGGTTCAGACTCTAACCCCATGTTCTCCATGCCGTTCTACTGGCACTTCGTGATTGGTGGGGTTGCGTTTGGTACCTTCTTCATGGCGACAGACCCTGTCTCGGCAGCTTTTACCAATAACGGGAAATGGGCATACGGACTATTAATCGGCGTGATGACGATTTTTATCCGAGTGCTGAACCCGGCTTATCCAGAAGGCATCATGTTAGCTATTCTATTTGCTAACTTATTCGCGCCACTTTTCGATTACCTAGTCAAAGAAAGTAATATCAAACGCAGAATGAAAAGGGCGAGACCTTCTTAAAATGAGGGTGACCTCACTGAAAATTGATTGAAAACTGCACTATATTGAAAAGGTCAGAGACATGGGGTTTCTGACTTTTTATTTTTATCAGGAGGACGAAGACGATGAGAATAAAGGATATTCTCGATAGCCGTTTGGTGCTGTCGTTCTGGTATAACCTAGACTACTGCTTGTCTCTTCTTAGTAAAATCTCTTCTCGTTGATTTCCTCAATGCAATCGCATTGAAAAGCATTCTATCTATTTGTTTTTTAGTCTTACGTGAAACTGCGTAGGGCAATGCGTATAAGGAAATTAACAATGAAACGTATTCCAGAACCTTTCCGTATCAAAATGGTTGAGCCAATCAAAATGACGACTTTGGCAGACCGTGAAGTCGCGTTAAAAGAAGCGGGCTATAATCCATTTCTTCTTCGTAGTGATGATGTTTATATCGATTTGCTGACTGACTCTGGCACTGGTGCCATGAGTGATAATCAGTGGGCTGGCATCATGATGGGGGATGAATCCTATGCGGGGAGTCGAAATTACTACAACCTGTGTGATGCAGTGGAGCACTTCTTCGGTTATAAGCTCACCGTGCCTGCACACCAAGGGCGTGGTGCCGAGCAAATTTTGTTCCCAGCTTTGATTGAGCGTATGCGTCAGGTGCGTGGTGGCGAAACGCCAGTATTTATCTCGAACTACCATTTTGATACCACAGCGGGTCACATTGAACTCAATGGCGGTAAAGCGATTAACGTGGTAACGGAAGAAGCATTCGACACCACTACGCCTTATGATTGGAAGGGCAATTTTGATATCGATAAGCTGGTGGCAACAATTGAAGCGCACGGTTCGCATAACATTTGTGCAATTATCACCACGATTACTTGTAATAGCTCCGGTGGTCAGCCTGTGTCGATGGAAAACATGCGCAGTGTGTACGAGATTGCAACCAAGTACGATATTCCAGTGGTGATTGACTCGGCTCGTTACTGTGAGAACGCCTACTTTATCAAGCAGCGTGAAGCGGGTTACGAGAATAAATCGATTCTGGAAATCATCCGTGAGATGTACCAGTACGGTGATATGCTCACCATGTCAGCTAAGAAAGACCCGATGGTAAACATTGGTGGCATGTGTTGTATTCGTGATCATAAGGAGTTGTTCCAGGCGGTGCAGACGCGCTGCGTACCCATGGAAGGATTTGTAACATACGGCGGCATGGCTGGGCGTGATATGGAAGCGCTCGCTCGCGGTTTGTATGAAGCCGCGGATGAGGATTTTCTTCACTATAGAATTAGCCAAGTTCAATACTTAGGTGAGCGCTTACGTGAAGGCGGTATTCCGATTCAATACCCAACGGGTGGTCATGCGGTGTTTGTGGATGCCGCTAAGATTTTGCCACATATTCCAGCGGATCAGTTTCCTGCGCAGGTATTGTGTAATGCTTTGTACTTGGAAGCGGGTATTCGAGCAGTAGAGATAGGATCGTTGCTGCTTGGTCGAGATCCGGAAACGGGTAAACAAAAAGTGTCAGAGCTTGAGTTGATGCGTTTGACCATTCCACGTCGTGTCTACACAAACGATCATATGGATTACATTGCGGATGCGATTATCGAACTGAAAAATCGTGCACATGAGTTAAAAGGGCTCACTTTCGAGTACGAGCCACCAGTGCTGCGCCACTTTACTGCTCGATTTAAAGAGATCGATTAACTCAAGTTTAAATCTAGATAAGCAAAAGGCCGCGAGTTTCGCGGCCTTTTTCGATTCGTTTATTTCTTAGCGTTACACTTACCCCAACTCTAATGTGATGCGAACGAACTGGTCGTCTTGATACTGCACTTCATAATTGAAGGTACCACTGGCGTAAATGCTGCCAAGGAAAAGTGAGCGTTGACTCATTGGTCCGCGGAACAGCATCGAAATAGGAGCGATTAGGGCGTTATTATCATCGAAGTGCTGATTTAAGTTCTCAGAAAGCACACACAGCAAACAGCCGTGTTGGTCGTGAGATAAGTCGACGTCTTCCGGTCGCGATAATAACACGGTAGTCCCCAGTTTCTTCTCAATCTCGTTGATCAGCAGCAAGTAGCTATCTAGATCGGGTTGAGGATTTCTGGGTTTGTCTGCACCGACGCAGCGCTCGAGTAATTCTTCCAGATTTCCGTTCTCACCTTTTGCCTGCTGAGTCAAAGATTTTAACGGCTTTTTAATCAGCTTATAGCGATTACTCTTCAGTTTTGGTTTCAGCCATTTCTGAAGTAAGTCATTACGTTCTTTAAGGGAGAGGCCATGCGAGGACGCGTGAATTTTAAAGTGCAGGTGTAATAAAGCGTGAACCGCAAGCTCACTCAGAAGTTGGTTAGCATCTGTAGACTGTCTTGCCTGCTTAGAACTTTGCATTACACTCGAACAAAATTAGGGAAGAAGGATAATGGTGCCGAGAGAGGGACTCGAACCCTCACACCAAAGGCACTAGCACCTCATGCTAGCGTGTCTACCAATTTCACCATCTCGGCATCATGATGCTCTGAATACTCAGAGGCCTCGAAAGAAGCAACGCGAATTATAACCAAAATCCACCTGTTGGCGAGAGCAAAATGACGAATTTTGGCTCTTTCGAGTTTGATTGCATATTTATTGGTCACTTTTATGTTTTTTACCATCAACGCCTATCCTTATGCCCTTACTTTTATTAATGGTATGACGACAAAAGAGTACTTTTGCCTAAATTTTGAACGCTTGAACGTTTGCGTAAATAAATGTGATGAATATCTCTTTTTGTTGGCTATACTTGCGTCCCGTTTAAGCGGGAATTAGGGTTTAGTTGTTCAGGACCCTTACCCATACAAGCCGTCACATGGAGCAGGCCAAGCAACATGCTCGCCAGCAGTGAATGACCCCACGGACCGGACCAGCTACGTTCAATTGCTTGTATAAGGTAAAAATAAGATGTCGAACTATTCGTTCTGTCTACATTCTGGATCTAAAAGTGAGTTATCACTCGCTGCGTTGTCCCTTTCTTCTGCCAATTCCTTTGGCTCTTTTTTCTTTTTCAACGTTTAGTAGGTCCAGCTCATGAGTGTTCTATTTAGTCTATTTGGTATTGTTGCACTGCTAGGTTGTGCTTTCCTACTTTCTGAGGGTCGTTCTTCCATCAATTGGAAAACTGTATCTCGCGCCTTGATGCTACAAATGGGGTTTGCTGCTTTGGTGCTCTATTTCCCGTTGGGTCAAGCGGCGCTGGCGAGTTTAAGTAATGGTGTCGCGGGGCTACTCAGCTTTGCTGATGAGGGGATTAAATTCCTCTTTGGTGACCTCGCTTCTTCTGGCTTTATCTTCGCTATCCGTGTCCTTCCTATCATCATCTTCTTCAGTGCTCTTATCTCCGCCCTTTACTATTTGGGCATTATGCAAAAAGTGATTCAATTTATTGGCGGCGCTATCCAGAAGTTCTTGGGTACGAGTAAAGCAGAGTCTTTGGTTGCAACAGGGAACATTTTCTTATCTCAAGGCGAGTCACCACTTCTTATTCGTCCATTTCTTTCTAACATGACTCGCTCTGAACTGTTTGCCGTGATGGCTGGTGGTATGGCTTCAGTGGCGGGCAGTGTGCTTGGTGGTTATGCTGGTTTGGGTGTCGACCTCAAATACTTGATCGCGGCAAGCTTTATGGCAGCACCAGGTAGTTTGATGATGGCAAAAATCATCGTTCCTGAGCGTCAAACGCCAAGCGATTACAACAATATTGAGCTAGATAAATCAGAAGAAAGTAACGTTATTGATGCGCTAGCAAGCGGTGCCATGGGCGGTATGAAAGTTGCCGTTGCTGTTGGTACCATGCTTATCGCTTTCGTGAGTGTTATCGCGATGGTGAACACGGGGCTAGAAAACTTGGGCGAGATACTTGGTTTCTCTGGCGTAACGCTACAAGCGATTTTTGGTTATTTGTTTGCACCTCTAGCGTGGTTGATTGGTGTGCCAAGCCACGAAATTCTAGCTGCGGGTTCATACATTGGTCAGAAAGTGGTGATGAATGAGTTTGTTGCGTTTATCGATTTTGTGCAGCACAAAGCGACACTGTCTGAGCATACTCAAATTATTATCACTTTTGCGTTGTGTGGTTTTGCGAACATTGGCTCAATTGCGATTCAGTTGGGTTCTATCGGCGTGATGGCACCTGAGCGCCGCAAAGATGTTGCAAGTCTAGGCCTAAAAGCGGTTGCTGCTGGTACACTCGCTAACCTGATGAGTGCGTGCTTAGCGGGCATTTTTATCTCTCTCTAATTTAGATTGAAGATACACACTAAAAACCCGCCTAAATGGCGGGTTTTGTTATTTCTAAGGCTTGGGCATTAAGCCGTAAGGTATCGATTTAAAAGCCTCTGGGTGCTCTTGATAAGTTGGCGCTTTATGTACCCCTTTCCAATCGAGCAGCATGATGGCTAGTACGTTACGGTGTTCGCCGTACTTGAGATCAAAGTTACCGTCGACCGACGGAATCATCCCTTTTTCTGCGTTGATTGCGTGACGAATGGCTTGGCGGGTTTTCTTTACGACCGGATCATGGTCCAAGCCTGCTAACAAAAACGAAATGCCGACTTCCGCAATCACGTCTTCTTTGGCGCGCAGTAGGATAGTGTCGATATTGTTGCGAAAGTAATCATAAATCCATTGGTGTTTCTTCTCGCTTACTCGCTCCTGATAATACTGTGAATCGGCAAAGATGATGTGCGTCATACCATAGAGTTTGTTCCAATACTGCTGAGCTGAAAGCATCTTATCTTTATCGTCGGGGTAGGTGTCACGGAAGGTTTGAGTGAATTCCTCGACCACATCTTGCTCTCCTAACTGACGAAGCCAGTAGACTTGGTTTGCAAGCTGAGCTGCCCATGCTTCTATCATCTCTTTATCCGTAACGTAACGCGAGAAATCGTAGCGCCTAATAATTTTTCTCAGCGTTTTGTCTTGTTTATGCTTTAGGCCGTATTCGTTTGCTCTTGCCATTGCGCCAAGCAAATCCACACCAAGATAAAGGTACTCAGGATGGTGTTTAGTCACGGTATAGCGTCGCTGCCCTCGTTCGGTTTCTTTCTCTTGATACGTGGTCAGCCTTTGAGATGAATAGAGAATGATGTCTTCTGGTTCAACAACTTCATTAGCAAATTGGTTTAACCGGCTGGCTACTTGTGCCATGTCGGTCCAAATGGCAGCGTGATATTTCTCATCTAATGTTTGGCGGTACATGCGTAAGCCAAAATGGCCCTCTTTAAACGCCGGGAAAGTGAACAGTTCCTGTTCGTAGGTACTACGAATCAACTGCGCTGATTGAGTATTATCGAGAAGCGGTACCTCTTCCTGTGATGCCTGAGCAGCAAAGGTAAGTGAGCAAGAGAGTAAGACCGCTAAGCTAAGAGGTTTAATACGCATAAATCCATTCCCTATGAAGTCCTGAGCCTAAACCTACCATCAATATTAATTGAGAATGTAAAAGCTGAGTCAATAGTTAAAAATTTGCCTAAAAGTCAGGTTGATACGTTCATCTTTGGTTTTCGCGGTTTTTGGTACGCAGTGCTTCCAGTGATGCTGTAGCTCGCCAGCCATAATCAGTAAGGAGCCGTGAGAAAGCTCATATTCAATCTCAGTTTTACAATGTAAATTTCTAAGCAAAAATCGACGTGTTTCACCTAAGTTCAAAGATGCGATAACAGGGTTTCTACCTAACTCTGGTTCATTATCTTGGTGCCAGCCCATTGAGTCTTGACCGTGTCGATATAAGTTAGCGAGAACAGAATTAAAAGTGACATCAGCAACTGATTCACAACGCACTTTCAGCTGAGTTAACTCAGGAGTCCAAGGGTGAGGCTGCATGGTTAAGCCTGAGTAAGTATATGCTGCATCACCGTGCCACGCTTGTAAGCGAGGTTGAAGTACTGACTTGCCGAACATAGTAATGTGTTCTTGGTGCCATGGCAGTGTCTTTCGAAGTTGGTCAAAGTAATTATCCGCCTCAAGATGGCTAAGAAAATGAGGATCATAATAAAGTTTTCCTCTTTCTACTTCTTGCCATAGATCGCCGCCAAATAAATCGCCTTGTTGATGCATCATCTCACACCTAAAACATAAAAGTTGTCAATCACTGTTACCTTTCTGATTATGATTGGTTATTCTTGTGATAATAAGAATTTTAACAATAAATAAAAAATCTCGTAGTTGTATACGAGTTGTGGGGAGAAAATGCGTTATTTACCCAGAAAGCGATGCTATTTTGCATTGTTCTTCCTCACCTTTTTCGCTTTGTGTATTGGGGTTATCGAGCTGTTAAATCGAAACCAGCAAGAGCTTCACAAAGAGCGAGTTCAAGTTGAGGCCAAAGAACAACTTTCCATTCTCCGTTCCAATTTGGAAGCGGTACTTATGGCGGATATCTACAAAGCCAGTACTTTAGCGACACTCATTACGTTACTTCCTAAAAATCAAGAAGAAGAATTGAGTATCGCCGCTCACCGAATCCTAAATAAAAGTAAACATATTACAATCATCGGTATCGCGAAAAATGATGTAATTAGTCATGTATTTCCACGCCAAGGTAATGAGCGCCTAATCGGCCTTGATTACCGCGCAGTGCCACAGCAGTGGGTACAGGTGCAAAAAGCCAAGGATGTACAAGAAATTTTCATCGCAGGGCCCGTTACATTGATCCAAGGTGGCCGAGGTTTGATCGTGCGTGTGCCTGTTTTTCTTGATCCTCCAATGAATCAGGACTACTGGGGAGTGATCAGTGCGGTGATTGATTTCGATGCTCTGATGAGAGAAACCGGCGTAATTGATTTCTCGTATCGTTACCCTTTAATGATCCGTGGTTACGATAGCGGTGGCTCATTTGGTGATGCTTTCTTTGGCGCGCAAAGTGTAAATAGCATGGTATATGCAAAAGAGATGGTTCATTTTCCTTATGGTGGGTGGAGTATGGTGGTTTTCTCTGGAGGCAAAGCTGATCGCCAAATCTCTTGGCATCAGTTGCATTTAGCTAGAGTAATCGGCTATCCCATTATATTCGCACTTAGCCTCGCGCTGTTCGCCATTTATCGACTGTATACCATTGCAGATGACAGAGCTTTACACGATGAACTCACGAATTTACCAAACCGTCGCTATTTTATGAAGTTTTACAAGCAGCAGTTCGAAATAGCGAAACGTTATAAAAAGCGTTATAGCTTCGCCTTAATTAATATTGACCTAGATAGGTTTAAACACATTAACGACACCTATGGTCACGACGCAGGTGACAAAGTTTTAATCGCTACGGCTGAAAGGGTAAAAAGCTCTCTGCGTAAATCAGACATCGTGGCCAGAATGGGCGGTGATGAGTTCTTAGTTGTAGTTCATCACCCAGGAACGGAAGAAAATGTTCAGTCCCTTCTACAAAAACTTCGATTAGCGCTATGCTCGACGCCCGTCATTTACGATGAAACGCTTATCTATTTGAAAGCCAGTATTGGGTACGCGATATTTGACCCGAAAATGTCATCTCCTGAGCAAATGATGAAAATAGCCGATGAGAGAATGTATCAACAAAAGCATGGCGGATGAGCCTGAACCCAGTTTCAATAAGGGGTTAGAGGAATGGTAAAGTTGGGAGCCCGAAATCTCATCATCATTGAGGTGCAAGAATATGTGACTTCATATGTTCACAGACACTTTGCTGAGAGAGTCGTTATTAGCAGTGCATTAAGTGGCATATTTGCATAATGTTGCATTTTGCAAATGCAGTTTGCGAAATTAATGGTTAATAAAGCAACGATATGCATCTGGATCTATTAAAAAACGGCTTTTTTAAAGTTGGCACGCATCGTGCTTTACTTAGAGTGACCCTTATTAAGCCGAGGGTCACCTAGCCAACTGACGTTGTTAGTGAATACAAATTGTTCACAAGTATATACCGCCAATCACGTTTATTGTGATTGGCGTTTTTTCTTTCTAAAGCCCGATGATATTCACATCGTTGCCCGTCTCATCAGCTTCTCCGCACTTGCTGTAACAACTAGGTTGTCTTGGACAAACCGCACCTCTGGAGCAGATCAACCTTGCTTGGGTTTGAATCCCGCGCTCTATCCAGTTGATGTTTAATATCTTAGCGATAGTCGTTAAGTCTTTTTTGATGTGGGGAGGAATAACACTACTTCCGCCGGAAGCGACACAAAGGGACTTAAGTTCTTCCGCTATGGAAACGGCATCGCCACCTTGTGCAGAAATGGCAGGGTTAAGATCAATACCGGCACATAGCACCCGATTATTCCCCGCAGGATCAAATACGTTGACCGATTCGCAGCAGTAGATACGTGGCTCGTCACCAACATTTAAAATCGAAATTTGCGCTGAACTTGTATCCAAAGGCTGGGAAAGGCGTCGGAATACCGCCCAGTGCTGGCAAGGGTCGTTCACTTTGCGCATGTTGCCCCAAGGCAATGGAATACCATTTCCGCGATACACGGCTTTTAACTTGCCAGGGCCATAGGCATCAAAATAGTGCCAATGAGGGTAAGGCGAGACCACCGTCATGCGACGCATTGCAACAGAAGGAGAAACTCCCGCCTTTTTGTGAACATCAATCTCGTAACCAGAACGGTCAAGCAACTGACGAAAGGGTACTTTGGGGCAGAGTAGGGCACCGGCAAAGAAGCTGGACTCAAAATCACGCCAAGCTTGCAGGATATCTTGCGAATTGAGTTCAGAGTTAGACACAGGGCTGTCCATTTGCTCCCAATTGTTTTGATGCCCGATAGATAAAACGTTATTCATTGCATCGCTGCTATGGAGCACTCTATGACCAATATATACCGCCAAGTCATACTTCAATCGGGTTGGATAGTCACGCATTCGTTTATTGAGATAAATAGTCCCAGGTGGCTCCATGAAAGACGTAATCAACTGTTTGGCGCTGACGCCCAGTTCATCAATCACATCTTGTGGCGCTCGATCTACCCAGCGGATATCCAATCCCATACTCTTTGCAATGTCTACGAGATCTTCTACAGATAGATTCAGCCGCTTCAAGCCGACCTCTTCGGCGGCGCGCTCTAAATCAGGAAAATGGTTTTGATGGTTTTCTTGGTGTGCTCGAATCAAGAGATGAGCAAACTGACGCCCCGTGATACCTGTTTGGGAGAGCATTTCTGGTATCGCGATTTGAAGAATATCATTGGAGAACAGAAAGCTCGGCTCCAACGCCATGCCACTAATCCCGCCACGATTTCCTTTGTTGGGTGTGATGGCTTCTAATTCGGGTTCATCATCTAAAAACCAAGCAGGATCTTTTTGAAAAACTTCCGCGATCACTTCGAGCATATCGATACTCGGTACGCGTTTTCCGCGCTCAATCATTGAAAGGTAAGAAACCGACGGAGCGTACTCTGGATTAATTCTTACACAACGGGCAGACAAATCTTCCATCGTTAAATGGTTGTTTTTTCTTAGGTTACGAATTTTCGTACCAAGAAAATGAGACTGACGAATAAGGCTTTTTGACACAGACATTTTGTAAAATTCACATTGTAAAATTTTTGTTGTGAAATTGTAGTCAATATTTCGCTAGTCTACATAATGAGCAGGCAAGGAAATTAACCATCCACTTCACAGAATTGCCTGAAACTTAAATAAAGGATTTAAGTTTTTACTCTAGGACGAGTTTTTAAGTGCGAGGATATGACGATGAATATGCTGAACTTCGATAAAAAAGAGATGCAACAACAACAACGCCCATTTATCGCTGAAGCCGTATTTGCCGTCGAAGCGGTAAGTGCTGAGCAGCAGAGTGAGAAACAAGTAAAAGCGAAGCAACTACTAGACCGCATGTTTCCATTGGAGAACGGGTCGCACCAAGATGTATCAAGTTACGTGATTGATTACCGCCATGTTTTGGCTTATTTCAAAGACGGTACACACAGCGGCCTGAAAAGCCCAAAACACTTCGTGGCGTACACTGGTGAAAAGGAAGATCCAAAGTCTATTTTGTTCAAAGATGATTCGGGCAATCATGTAGAAGTGCTGTTTGGCTGTCATAAAGGCACTGGTTGCGTGGAATTAGTGGACATTGATGATATTCAATTGGAAACTCGCACGACGTTTCATCCTGAACTAACTGGCAATGCACCAACCGCGATGCGCCATTGGATAAGTCTAATCAAAGGCGACAAAAAAGGTAAGCCAATGGCATGCAGTGAAGATAAAGAATATACCGCAAAAAATGGTGACGACTACATTCTAAGTTACTGTTACAGCGTCGATTAAGATACTCATGATTGGATACAAAAACCCCGCACTTTACAGCGCGGGGTTTTCTTTTTCATCATAAAAGTCGTTTTCGCTTAGCCAGTTTATTTAAATTGGCATCACGCGGTTACGACCGAGTTGTTTTGCTTCATAAAGCTGTTTGTCGGCTTTATTGATTAAGGCTTCAGGCGTATCACCCGGCTCAAATTCTGCTACCCCAAAAGAAGCGGTAATGCTGTGAACTTGTGTGCCTGAGCGCTTATCTCTGATACGCAGCTTTTCTATCATGCGGCGTAGTGTGTCTGCATATTGGCGAGCAATTCGCAGAGATTTGTTAGGTACAATTAACGCGAATTCTTCACCACCAAAACGGTACGCACATATCCCATCTCGGCAGCTTTGTTGTAGTCGGCGGGCAATGGCTTTTAATACTGTATCGCCAAAAAGGTGCCCGTAATTGTCGTTAAATGATTTGAAATGATCGATATCAAGCATGATCAAGGTCATTGCCTGATTTGATGCAATAAGTGAAGAGAGATCTTTGTCAAATGCTCGGCGGTTGTATAGGTTTGACAAACCATCGAACAACGCATCTTGCTGTACTTCAGCCAATTGGTTTTTGAGGCGAGAAATTTCTTCACTCGCGTTAGTCAATTGGCTATTCAAAAACTTTGTTGAGTGACGAATTTCGTGTGACTCTGCGACAAGTTGACGAATCACCACCATCACTTCTTCAATGCTTAGGCTATTGTCCTCAACTTTTTCCAGTTTATTAAAGCTTTTGTCTACCATCTCAGAAAAGGAGGAAGTATCTGAAATCGTATCGCTCATTGAACTGGATACTTCATGTAGCAGAACTTCTACATTGGTTCTAAGATCTTCAAGGCTGGTTTCTGCTTTGCTGGCCACATAGTTGTTGTAAAGCTGCTTATTGGTTGCTGGCGGGCAAATACCGTAGTTTTCTAACACCGTGTCTAACTCAAAGTTGAGTTCTGGAATGGTCTTGTCAACGTAGGTATACCAAAGCGCGTAGTTGGCTGGCGTGGCAGCAACATGGTTTTTGATCATCAGTGGGACCGCTTTTTTTAAATTAGCGGTTGATTTCTTAAACTCGTCGGTCATTTCTGCGATGGTACTAGCAAAATGGGATTGGGCTTAGATTAACGGATATTAACTAATGTCGCTTTAATTTTTATCACTTTTGCATGGTTTATATAGAAAATGAGTGATTAAGATCGTGATCAATACCGTTGGATTCGAATTTTATAAAATATCAGTATGAAACATGTACAGGCATTTGGTGGTATTGCGTGTTTTGAGATATCCAGCAAATGGATTCCGTGTAAACGTTAGTAACCTAATGATCGTCAAACTCTCGTTTTCGTATAAAAGCAAGTAAATCAAAAGGCTTAACGTCAGGGTCTCCGTGAAAAGAACTCGTAGACGAAGAATTAACATCTGAGGGTGCGAATTGAAAAAGAAAATAGGACTTTATTGGTTCACGAACGACTTGCGATTGCACGACAACCCACTGTTGAAAAGCGCCAGTGTAGAAATGGACGAGTTAATTTGCTTGTATTGCTACCCTTCAATGACGCCTTACTTGCATCACTTTGCGCAGGAAGCCTCTTTCGGGCGTGCGAAATTGCAGTTTCTCGACTTATCGCTTAGTGAACTCAATCAATCTTTGAATCACCTTGGTCAGCGATTATGGGCGGTTGAACTGACGCCCGATCAAGCAATCAAGTATGCTGTTAATCGCTTCGACGTCACACATATATATGCTGACGCCTTTCCCGGTTCGGATGAGCAACAAGCGTTAGATCGCGCAGTTGAAGGCGCGTCTCATGTAAAAATAAAACAGCAAGCAATCCGGACCCTGTTAAGGGAAGAACAACTGCCATTTGACTTGAGCAATCTGCCTACGACTTTCACGCAGTTTAGAAAGCAAGTTGAAGGTTTAGACATCTCTCGGCCCCACGAGAGTATCCGTTCGTTACCTCCAATTCCTTTAGGTGTGAATCTTCCTTCCGTTACTGCATATTACTTTGACACAAAAGCTGCGTTTCATGGTGGAGAAAGCCGCGGGCTTGAACATTGTCGCCAGTATTTTGCTTCCACACTAGCCAGTGAATACAAACAAACACGCAATGGTTTAGATGGCATGGATTACTCCACCAAGTTCTCTCCTTGGCTAGCTCATGGGTGCGTTTCTCCGAAAACTATTTATGCCATGTTGAAACGTTATGAAGCGGAGAATGGTGCAAATGATTCAACCTACTGGATTTACTTCGAGCTGCTTTGGCGTGAATACTTTTATTGGTATGCCCGTCGACACAAGCGACAGCTCTTCCGATTCGGTGGCATCCAAAATCAAGCACCACTCACCAGCTTTTACGCGCACCGTTTTCAACAATGGAAGAAAGGTGAAACGCCATTTCCTATCGTCAATGCGTGTATGCACCAACTTAATGAAACCGGTTATATGTCGAATCGTGGCAGACAGTTAGTCGCCAGTTGTTTGGTGCATGAACTTGGCCTCGATTGGCGTTATGGCGCGGCGTACTTTGAGTCACAACTGGTTGATTACGATGTGGCATCAAACTGGGGAAATTGGCAATACCTAGCGGGCGTTGGTGCTGATCCGCGTGGTTCACGACAATTCAACCTCGAAAAGCAAACCGAAATGTACGATCCGCACATGGAGTTCATCGATAGGTGGCAAGGTCGTTGTCCTGGCGCGCATTTGGATAGTGTAGACATGGTCGATTGGCCGATTGTGATGGGCAGCAGTGACAAAGCTTCGTCATCGGAGAAACCGTAATGCAATTTGAAACCGTACGATTGATCTTGGGCGATCAACTCAACAGTGAGCACTCTTGGTTTCAGCAACCGGATGAGCAAGTGCTTTACCTGATTGCGGAGCTCAAGCAAGAGAATACTTACGTCACGCATCACATTCAGAAAGTGTGTGCGTTCTTTTCTGCAATGGAACAGTTTGCGAAAGAGCGTCAGAGCGAGGGTCATCAAGTTTTGCATCTCACATTGGATGACACACAATCCTTCGACGATCTTGAGCAAGTCTTGCAACACTACGCGAGTGAAGTTGGTGCAAGTAAGTTTGAATATCAACGCCCGGATGAATACCGTCTTCTGGAGCAGTTAGCCAAACTAAAGCTTGATGGGGTCGTGACGCGTTGTGTCGACTCGGAACATTTTTTGTTGCCGTTTGAGGAAATAGAATCGCAGTTTCCTCAAGGTAAACACATCATGATGGAGCACTTTTACCGCCGTATGCGCAAGCGCTTCGACATCTTGATGCAAGACGGAAAGCCCGTCGGCGGAAAATGGAATTACGATGCCAATAATCGTAACAAGCTCAAAGCCAAAGACATTGAACAACTGCCACAACCTTTGATGTTCAGTACTGACATCCACGGCATTATTGAGCGGCTGGCACGACATGACATCAAAACCATCGGAAATCTCGAAGGGGACTTGTTGTGGCCGATTAATCGCGCGCAAAGCCTCTCTTTACTCGCGCATTTCTGCCAAGTCTGTCTGCCGTTATTTGGACGTTTTCAAGATGCCATGACAGGCCAGCACGATGCTAAGTGGAGCTTGTATCACAGCCGAATTTCATTCTCGCTTAACAGCAAATTGCTGCACCCGAGAGAAGTCATTGATGCTTCACTCAAGGCATTTCATTCCAACGCAGACATCGACATTTCTCAAGTCGAAGGGTTTATTCGCCAAATCTTAGGATGGCGAGAGTACATTCGAGGCGTCTATTGGGCGAACATGCCTCATTACCCGAAAAAGAACGAGCTGGGCGCAGAAAGAAAGCTGCCAAACTTCTTTTGGAGTGGCGAAACCAAAATGGCCTGTATGCGCAATGCGATTGAGCAGTCCCTCGATTATGCCTACGCACACCACATCCAACGTTTGATGGTCACTGGTAACTTTTGCTTGCTAACCGAGATCGACCCAGATCAAGTGGATGAGTGGTATCTCGGTATCTATGTTGATGCGATTGAATGGGTCGAAATGCCGAACACACGTGGCATGGCATTGTTTGCGGATGGCGGCATTGTTGGCACCAAACCTTACGCGGCGAGTGGTTCTTACATCAACAAAATGAGCGACTACTGTAAGGGTTGCCATTACGACAATAAGGCGAGGAGTGGGGAAGGATCGTGTCCGTTTAACAGCCTTTATTGGCGCTTTATGAACAAACACGACAAGCGCCTCGCAGCCAATCCACGAATCGGGATGATTTTCCGCTCTTGGGACAACATGGAAGAACAACAACGCCAAGCGATTCTTGATACCGCAGAGCACTACATAGAAAACGTGGAGAACTTGTGATGGAAATACTCATCGTCGGTGGCAATGGTGGAATTGGTTTGGCGATGGTGAGAGAAGCCGCAGCTCGGTTTCCTCAAGCTCGCGTGCATGCCACTTATCGTAAGCAGCAACCAGATTGGCAACACCCAAATGTCGTTTGGCATCAAGTGGATGTATCGCAAGACGAGCAGGTAAAAGCGTTCAGTGAGCAGATTGAACACGTCGATTGGTTGGTGAACTGTGTTGGTATGTTGCACACCCAAGAGAAAGGTCCTGAGAAGAATCTTAGCTCGCTCGACGCAGACTTCTTTCAGCAAACCATCACGGTTAATACTTTGCCAAGTTTGCTGTTGGCGAAATACTTCACGCCCAAGCTAAAGCGCAGTACTGCACCCAAGTTTGCGACCATTTCGGCCAAAGTTGGCAGCATTAGCGATAATCAGTTAGGTGGTTGGTACAGCTATCGAGCATCGAAAGCCGCATTAAACATGTTCCTAAAAACCATGTCGATCGAATGGCAAAGAGTGGTCAAACATGGCACGGTGCTTTCACTTCACCCTGGCACCACAGATACCGCTTTGTCGGCACCTTTTCAAACCAATGTCCCAGAGGGAAAGTTGTTCACGCCAGAGCGAGTTGCTAAGGATTTATTAGGCTTGATAGAAAAAGCAACCCCGCAAGATAGCGGGGCGTTTTGGGCTTATGATGGGACGTTATTACCTTGGTAAGAGAACGCGTACAAACGTTAATACAAATGAAATAACATACTCCAGATAGGGTCGGAGTGACCTACGTTTTCGTTGATTTATTTCTTCGGCAACGCTCAGAACAATAAACGATTTCCTCCCAATTTCGCGCCCACTTCTTTCTCCAAGAAAATGGGCGCTGACAGACCGGACAGACTTTCATGGGAAGGTTGGATTTAAAACCTTTCATCGCGCTGAATGTTCACTCCTAATTTGGTTAAAACTACTTATCAAATAGGTACAGGTAATCGCCGTAGCCTAAACTCGCCATCTTGTTCACAGGTACAAATTTCATCGCAGCAGAGTTCATGCAATAGCGTAATCCCGTCGGCTTCGGACCATCTTTAAACACATGACCTAGGTGTGAATCACCAAACTTACTGCGGATCTCCGTTCTAGGGTAGAGTAGTTTATAATCGGTTTTCTCCACGATGTAACCCGGGTTAATTGGTCGAGTAAAGCTTGGCCAACCTGTGCCAGATTTGTATTTATCAGTAGAAGAAAATAGCGGTTCACCGGTCACAATATCCACATAAATTCCCGCTTCTTTGTTGTCCCAGTATTCATTATCAAACGGACGCTCCGTGCCTTCTTCTTGCGTCACGTAATACTGTAGCTCTGTTAAGTTTGATTTGATTTCAGACTGAGCAGGCTTACTGTACACTTTCACTTTCGAAAGCAGCTTTTTTTCTTCAATCAACTGTCGAAGTGTTTTAGGGCTTTCTTTTCGATCTTCACCAAATACTTCGTCGAGATATTTATCGCGACCTGATGCGTAGCGGTAGTATTTGTACTTCAGGCTACTCTTCTTGTAGTAATCCTGATGATACGACTCCGCAGGGTAAAACTTTTCAAACTCGATCAGCTCTGTTTTCAACGGTTTTGGATAGATCATCGCCTTGTCGATTTCCATCATAAACTGCTTAGCAATCTGCTTTTGCTCCGCATTATGATAGAAGATCGCCGGACGGTATTGAGGACCACGGTCAACAAATGAACCTTTATCGTCGGTAGGGTCGATATGACGGAAGAAGTAGTCCAGCACTTGCTCGTAGTTCACGACAGCAGGATCGTACTTCACCTCAATCACTTCAATATGACCAGATTTACCAGAAGAGACTTGGCGGTAAGTCGGGTTTTCAATATGACCACCTGAATAACCTGATACAACATCGATTACGCCGGGCAGTTGCTCTAAATCCGATTCTGTACACCAGAAACAACCGCCAGCTAGCGTTGCGATTCTTGTATTCTCTGAAGCCTTCAGCTTATCCATCGTATCGGCGGTACCTGTTTTACTCAATAGTAGAAACAAGACTGGAAGTGCGAAGGAGAAACCGGCCAATAACTTAGACATATTCTTCATAGCTACCTCATCGTTATTTTTGTAGAAAGTGTTACTTAAATAAAAAGTGTTACGTATAGAGAAAGGTAACCGAGCGAAAAAATTACAGTGATGTTGAAAATTCCGTTGCCCTTTTATGCGATAGAGCTAAAGTATCGACAAGAAACACACCGCTAGTAAGGGCAACGATGCCTTGAATAAGCGATGCTAAATGAGGTAAATCATGCAAGCTGAAGTTAAATGGATAGAAGATTTTAAATTCCTTGGGCAATCTCAGTCGGGCCACTCCGTAGTGATGGATGGCAATGGTGGTGCAACCGCACCAAGCCCAATGGAAATGGTACTAATGGCTGCTGGTGGCTGTAGCTCTGTCGATGTTGTTGATGGTTTGAAAACAGCAGGCCAAAAGGTTTCGTCAGTTAATGCCAAGCTAACCACAGAGCGTCGTGAAACCGCACCGCGTATCTTTACGCAAGTGAATATCCACTTTGAAGTGTCAGGTGACGAGCTTGACCCAGAAGTCGTAGCAAAAGTGGCGGCTGACTCGCTAGAAAAATACTGCTCGGTTTGCTTAATGCTAGGTGAAGGTGTTGAGATGACCCACAGCTGGGAAATTGTGTAAGCCGACAGACTCCACAAAATATAAAAACAGGAAAGAGAAAAGTCCGGGCTTTTCTCTTTTTTTATTTCGCAATTCACGTACCTTGTGAAGAATCTGAAAGCAGTAATTGCAGGTTGTAGGAGTCTTCCAGTGACAGAACTAGAAAAAATGATGTCTGGCCAGGTCTTTGATGGCATGGACAAAGAAATTGACGCCATTAGAAGCCATGCTCTTCAAGCACTTAGAGCACTTAATAATAACACCGACGAAAGTCAGCGCGACGAATTGCAAAAGCAGCTATTTGGCAAGGTAGGCCGTTGTATTGTCCAGTCCCCTTTTCATTGTGAATTTGGTAAGACCATCGAAATAGGTGAAGAAACCTTTATCAACATGAACGTGGTCATGCTCGATGGTGCCAAAATTACCATCGGGAACCACGTGCTCATTGGACCGAGCGTGCAATTTTATACCGCTTCTCATTCTGTTGATTACCGCAGTCGCCGACGTTGGGAAACGTTTTGTAAACCCATCACGATTGAAGATGATGTGTGGATTGGCGGTAACTCCGTTATTAACCAAGGTGTAACAGTTGGCGCTCGCTCGGTGATTGCAGCGAACTCGGTAGTCAACCATGATGTGCCGCCAGATTGTCTATACGGAGGCACGCCAGCTAAGTTGATTCGTCGTCTCAACGAAGAAGAATTATTGTAAGAGAGCAAGCGTCGTTGTGACAATTATATAGCTTTCGAGAAGAATATAGCTTATTCGAGTTACATTAAGCCCAAATAAGCTATTTCTACATTATTCAACTTCAAAGTTTCAACTTGAACTTGAAAAACAATAAGGTATTAAGGGTTTAAACTATCTACTAATGCGAGTATTCCAGCTGAAGAGAATACGACTATCAGCATAGAGGAGTTTATAATAATTATTCCTATTAATAGAATTGATAGTGAGCGGTACCATCTAGGCACTTCTTTGGAGATATCGGGTAACTTTCGTTTTTTACCTGAGCTAGGTTGGACGATTAAACGAACAAACATCAATGTTCGGAAAAATGCGTAAGGCCATCCCGTAAATAGAGCTAGTTCGAAAGTGTTAAAATAAGGTTCTGTAAAGTAACTATTGACAACTTTTTTTGGCATTAAAATATGCATGATACCTATAAATAATGTCTGGAGAAAAATAATCAATATTCCAGAAAACATTAAGTATCCAATAATATTCCAAACTAATTGCATATGGCACCCAAATTTGTCTTTGAAACTAAGTCAGGCTGAGAGCCTAAGTTGTTGTATGTAAGCACAGCTGCTTTACCGGAGGCGTACCCAATAGCGGTAGTACCGGCAGCGAGTACAATGGCAGTCCCCCAGCCAATAGGGTTTGATACTAAAAATAGACCGACTAACGCGCTGGTACCCATTCCTACAGCTGTGCTAGTTATTGACTCAACAAAAATTTCATTCTTCTCATGTTGGTCTTGTGTATTCGCAATCTGAATGCAGGAAGCCGTCAGACCAACACCGACTAAAACATGTCCGCCCACTTTAGATGCTTGAGCTATTTTATTCAGTTTTTCGGCTTGTTTAACTATATGAGCATTCGCAGGTAACCCTCCACTTCGAGCTATGCGAATAGACTGGTGAGTCGTTTTGTTGCCAAATAACAGCTTTTCCATAGGGCCAACATTTTTCTTTAGTAGGTCTAAATGTTTTTTACGTCTACCATCATATTGTCCTTTACTTATTACTCCGTTTTTATAGTTTGCGTAAAGGTCGTTGATGTTCTCAATGAGCTTAATATTTCCTTTACTCATCAAGTTCCCTGTAGCACCCATCAAGGTACCTCCTGGAATAGTAATCATATTGGCGTTGTTTTCTAGCCATGCCAACGCCCAAAACATGTCAGCATGTTGCGGTGGAACTTGATTTGAGATTGATTTTGGAGGTTGATTGTAGCTGAGAAGATTGGGAGGCAAAACTTTATGGGGAGGAGAGCTGGGCATTTGAGGTTTAGACGCTGGGTAGATCCCTAGCTTCGCGATACTTTTAGGAGGTAACGCATTGTTACTTTGAGTTTTAAGTTGAGAGCTTGATTTGGGTAGAGCTGATAACCAAATGATATCGCCTGCTCTAATGCGGTTAGGATCTGAAATATGCTTGTTTAATGTCATTATATGAGTCAGTACCATCTGATAGTCCTTGCTACCATATGGAGCACCATACATGTTTAATATAATTGATGATAAGTTATCATGAGTTTTTATTTTATACTCAAATAATCCCGACACAGAGCACCTTTAGCTAATAATTTGTTTGTGCAGATACTAACAAGAAACTATATTTAAAAAGGTTTATTTTTTGCATTCTAGACTTTCATTTTAAAAAGTTACAAATTAGCTGATGTATTTATTATTTGCATGAAATTGTTAATGTGATTTTTTACATTTAAAGTGTGATATTAAACTTGGTTGGATAAGTGAAGGTCATACATGATTTGCTAGTGATAAAAAACCTGCGATAAAAAATACAAGTGCTAACATTGTAGAGTTTATGATAATTACCCATATTAATATGAAGGATAATAGACGGTACCACCTAGGCACCTCTTGGGATACATCGGGTAACTTTCGCTTTTCACCTGAGCTAGGTTGAATGATTAAACGAACAAACATCAATGTTCGGAAAAATGCTTAAGGCCAACCTCCAAATATAGTTGGTCGTGTATAAAATGGATAACGTGTAATGGCGAGATGTAAGCCTTGCACAACTAACAAAGGTTGGTTAAACAAGGCTAATAGTCGGTTATGGATGAATAACGATTTGTTGCTCCTCTGTCATCACAAGTGTCGCTTTGCTTTGTTCGATAAGTTGGGCAGCATAAGAAGGGGTAACGGCCTGCATATCACCTTTAGATCGAAGAGTTAAAGACTCCCACGCTTGATCTCGATATTTCCCTGCTTGGGTGTATTGAATCAGTACTTTCATAGCTTCACGCTCCGGTGTGGTTGACGTGCTACTTAAGTTAACGATCTTAGGTTGGTTGCGCATCTGTTAAAAATGAAACATTAGTTTAACTAAATGTGCCTTTCCAAATATCTCGCATTGAGCAGAGCAATTTAGAATCCTTGTGATGGAAGGATGAAGAACACTCAATCTTTCGATTCATACTGCGCAATATAATGTTTGAGAGATTTGGTTTCCGCACTCTGAAACTCTTCATCGTGCATACGCAGTGCTTGGATACGGTCGAGGCGGAACTGGCGGTAGTCATCGCGCAATTCGCACCAGGCGACCAGCGTCCAGACTTTGCCCCAAAAGAACTGGCCTAACGGTTGGATTTTTCTCTCGGTCACCTGTCCGCTTTCATCTTGGTAATCCAAACTGACCTTAAACTGATGATCAATCGCGTGGCGCAGAAGCTGCCCTCGTTTGGCAGTCTCGGATTGGGTGTGATAATCGGGCACAATCAGCGGACAATCTTCCACTTGTTGTTTGAGCTTATCGGGCAATACCGAAAGTATTTTGGTGGACGCAGAGTGAGACGCTTCGGCGAGTTCGGCATCCGACCAGGCTCGAACCATCCGCATACCCAGTTCAAGCGCCATCATCTCTTTTTCTGAGAACATCAAAGGCGGCAGATGAGAGCCAGCTTGCAATAGGTAGCCAACACCTGCTTCACCCTGAATAGGAACACCAGAACTGAGCAACGACTGAATATCGCGATAAATCGTACGTTCGCTGACTTCCATTCTTTCTGCGAGCTCTTTCGCTGTCACGGCGTAACGCTTTGCGCGCAGAAGCGTCAGTAGCTCAAACAGTCGTTCTGATTTGCTCATGATGTTCCTTATCTAGACCTACTGGTTGTTAGTGGTAGTGTGGCTGATTACTTCTCTAGCTCACTGCACATTTTTAAGTTGTGATGTTTAAGCTCGAAGCTTTCGCAGTCAATCATTGATAACAGAGGCTGAAATTCAACAGCTTGCTTAATCTGTTTTCCCGCCTGTTTTGCATCGTCCATTGAACGCCAGTAAATGATGTCTGTCCACACATCGTCCGTCGCTTCGTGACTGAGTGAGCGATACAAAAAGCCCGGCAGATTCTTCACAAACGTTTGTGACTGTTTGACAGCAGCGATCACGTCTTGCTCTGTTGTGCCTGCGGTTAGACGAAATTGCACAGTTTCGATAACGGTTTCCATATTGTGATTCCTTATTGGTTTTGGCGGATTGCCTGTTGAGTTCCAAATAAGGTTACGCGGATGGAATGTCAGAACATGTCAGTAGTGAAATCTCACTCACTTATCATCAATATGGTTATTTTTCTGGGCTGTTGTAACGATCCCAGTAAGGTAAATCTGTGCCGAGTTTTTCGCTGATAAAATCGATAAAGGCTCTTACTTTCAACGGCATGTGCTTGCGTTCAGGAAAAACCGCATAAATGGCGTGTTCTGGTAGAGAATACTCTTCCATCACCGGTTTTAGATTTCCTGCAGCAAAGTCTCTTCCTGCAATAAACGTCGGCAGTTGAGCAATGCCCGAGCCTCTTAACAGCAACTGGCGAATGGCTTCGCTGTTATTGACGATAAAGTTTCCTTTTGGAAGTACCTTGTATTCGCTGCCGTTGTTGATGAACATCCATTCGACGCCGCCACGGAAATAGGAGTAGCGCAGGCAGTTGTGACTGACTAAATCACTTGGTTTTTGTGGTGTTCCAAACTCCGCTAAGTAATCTGGCGAGGCACAAAGCACACTTTTACAAGGGGCGAGACGTTTTGCGATGAGATTGGAAGAGGTGAGTTCACCAATACGGATCCCCAAATCAAAACCGTCTTTAACCAAATCGACCATTTTGTCTTCGAGGTTTAAATCCACTTCAATTTTCGGGTAACGAGCGAGAAACTCACTGATCAAAGGCGCGATATGCAGTACACCGAAAGACATCGGCACGGTAATTTTGAGCCGACCTTGTGGAGAGCCTTGCAGTTCCGATACCGCGTCCACGCCTTGCTGGGCTAGGTTGAGCGCTTGAGAGGCGTACTCAAAATAGCGTTCTCCTGCTTCGGTCAGGCTCAGCTTACGCGTAGTTCGATTAAGGAGACGAATGCCCAAATCGTCTTCTAGTTGGTTGATGCGTTTGCTGATCGCCGATTTCGTCAGATTCAGCTGTTTGGCCGCAAGGGAAAAGCTGCCGCATTCGACAACAGCAACAAAAACGGGCAGGGAGGCAATCGCGTTCACATCAATCTCCTATTATCGTGAAGCATTTATTGTTGAGCACAAGGATACAATTAATTTCCAATTATAGAGATTATCTTCAAGAAGAAAACAATCTAGACTATGCACCAGTATTACGACCTTGATTTTGGGAAGAAGAAAATGAAGTACGATTGGATCCTGTTTGACGCTGACGAAACCTTATTCCACTTTGATGCTTTCAAAGGTTTGCAGCTTATGTTTTCTCGCAAAGGCGTAGATTTTACTGAACAAGACTTTACTCATTACCAAACCGTAAACAAACCGCTTTGGGTGGATTACCAAGACGGCAAAGTAACGGCAGATGAGCTAAAACATAAGCGTTTTACCGAGTGGGCTGAGAAGTTGAATACTACAACAGCAGATCTCAACAGCGCATTTTTAGAAGCGATGGCCGATATTTGCAGCTTGTTGCCAGGTGCAAAAGAGCTGATGGAAGCGCTGCAAGGCAAAGCTAAAATGGGCATCATCACCAACGGTTTTACAGAGTTGCAAGCAATTCGCCTTGAGCGCACAGGGATGACTGAGTACTTCGATAAAGTGGTGATCTCTGAACAAGTGGGCGTAGCAAAACCGGACTTAGGTATTTTTGAATACGCGATGCAGCAAATGGGCAACCCATGCAAAACGCGCGTACTGATGGTGGGTGACAACCTGCATTCCGATATTCTGGGTGGTAATAATTTTGGTATTGAAACTTGCTGGTTAAATACCACAGGCGCAAGCGTTGATGAGCGTATCGCACCAAATTACACCGTTGAGTCTTTGAGTGAACTAAAGAACATTTTGGTGGCGTAACCGAATCGGGTATTATTCCGCAGTAACCCTCGGAAAAATCAAGGAATAACCATGTCAGACATCAAACAGCTAGACAGCAAAGTCGTTTACCAGAATAAGTGGATGACGGTGCGTGAGGACAAAATTTTACGTCCGAGCGGCGCAGAGGGCATCTATGGTGTGGTCGACAAACCTGATTGTGCTGCGATTCTGGCTATCGATAACGGGATGATTCACTTGGTTCAGCAGTACCGTTACACCGTAGGTCAACGTTGTTGGGAGATCCCACAAGGGGCGTGGGAATCAAACCCAGATGCGGATCATCTTGAGCTTGCCAAAGGCGAGCTGCGTGAAGAAACGGGCATGCAGGCGAGCGCCATGGCGTATGTCGGCGCGCAGTTTATCGCATACGGCTTTTTGAATCAGACATGTCACGTCTACTTCGCCAGTGATTTAACGGACGTGGGCAATCAACTCGACAGTGAAGAAGAGGATTTGATCACTCGCGCTTTTTCTGTTGAGGAGTTCGAACAGATGATGATCGACGGTACGATCAAAGATTGTGTCACCATCGCTGCTTATGGTTTGGCGAAGCTGAAGAAATTCATTTAGTTATTCATGACGATTTTTTAATGAAAACAGCGGCCTAGTGCCGCTGTTTTTTAGTTTGGGTGAGCTCGTTGAGCCATCGCTTACTCGTCGATTTTCTTACCTAAGATTTCCACTTGCGCTTTTTTAGTCACCCCCACGACTTGCAGCGCAGTGCTGCCAACCGATTCATAGTTCAACTCGATTTTGTCTAACTTCGCGTTATCTTTTGTTGGTAGGCTTAAGCTTCTTGATGACATGCCTTTAGTCAGAACACCTAAACTGTCGAACGTCTTTTCCTGACCATCTTTCATGATCACTTTAACGCTTTTCAGATCGACCGTACCTTGCGTACATTTGATTTTGATGTGGCTGAAACGAGCGTTAGCAAATGGTGACAGTGGATTGACTGTGTCGGTTTCTGATTTAAAACTGACGGTTTTATCTGCAATCTTGTCCCAATCGTTGTCTCCTGCAACCGATTGGAAAGAGGCTACAGCCGCTAAAAGACAGAGTGCGATGGTGTTGAACAGTTTCATAGCTTTTCCTTACCTTAGGTTTAGATATTCTGTTTAATCAGTTCGATGACGTGTGTGACTTCGTCTTGAGTTAAAGCCCCTTCTTTCACGAATAAAATTTCGCCTTGTTTATTTTGTACGATAATCGCAGAACTTTCTTGCTGTAGATCCCAAGTTGTTGCTAATACGCCATTTTTGTCTAACACCATGGAAGACCAAGAGAATGTCTTTTTGCTGTCCTCTGCCGACGATTTAACAAATGTACCGGTTCCCCATATGGCGTCTTCTTGGTTGATCACGGTTGTGGTCTGATACTGTTCTTCAGGAAAGTGAGCGGCAGTGATTGCTGACATCAGCGGCGCGTTCATCTCTTTAGCTTTACTACGACCTGCAATGGCTTGTATCACACGGACTTTGCCTAACATCTGCTGAGTTGCCCAAGGTTGATAAGCCACATCGTCTCCTTGCAGCGTCATTTCGCCATAGGTATCAATGCTGACGGAAGGGGTGGTTTGACCGACAGAAAGGTTATGAGAGAAGGCGAATGTCGGGGCGAGTGCGAGTAAGAGTGACAGAACAGATGGAGTTTTCATTGGGGGTTCCTGTAACGAAGTGAGGTTAGAGCGAATCAAAATAAGGGGCAAATACGATGCCCCTTATCGGATGTGGCGTTTAGTTAGAAAGTACAACGCGCGCATTTAGCGGTTGCAGCGGACGATTGTTTTGTCCCATGACTTCCATCAGTTTCGCGGCTTGATCTTTGGATAAGGTTTGAGTGTCTTTAAGCACAAACCAGCGCACACCTTCTGAACATGGCGGTGTGGTTAAAGAGCCGTTAAATCGATAGTAGTTTGCAGTTTTTGGCAGTAAGTCGTTAATCTCAAACGTATCTTTAAAGAAAGTGGTTTGATTCTCTTGTGGGATTGCGTTGAACAGTTTAGACAGTGCTGCGTTTTGATCGCCAGCATCAAACATCACCGAAATTACCGCCAACTCGCCATCTGCGTTGGCGTGCACAAAGTGCGCTTCAAGTGGATATTGGCGGCCTTTGATTTGGTTTTCTGAAGGTGTGTGGAAATGGAACTGTTGCAGCTCGAACGTCTCGCCATCGATGGTGAAGCTGTTACGTCCGTTCACTTGCGCTTGCAGCGTATGACCATTGTTGGTTAAACCAATGACTTGACCTGTGTACGAAAGGTTCAGTGCTTCCAGTTTTGCATCGGCTGGGTTGTCGATGTTGATTGGGCTTTGGTTTTTCGTGGTTGCGCAGTCTTTGGCGATTTCTCCCCAGTGTTCTGGCCCGTGTTTGTCATTGCCATAGCCCCATTCCGAAGCCTGAGCCGCACTTAGAGTGAGAAGTGAGAGTGAAAAAGCAAGTAGTGTTTTGTTCATAATAATGTCTCTGTTCGGTCGCTTTGATAAGCCTTGTTACAAGGCAATGACCTAGAGGTTTGATCACTGCCTGACAAATTAGAAACGGTGGCTGAGTTGGGCACCAATTAGGAACGCATTTGAATGGGTCACGCCCGTTACCATCGGTGCAGGAACACCTTCATACGCGTACTCTTCTACGTTGACATCTTCACCAATCAAGTACGTCATACCGATGTCAACCGTGGTATCTGATGACCATTGGTAAGAGGCACCCGCAGATAACCAGTGACGGTTCGAATCTGGGATAGAAAGCGAAGTCAGCTCATCGACAGGTGTTTTGTCGAACATGTAACCCGTGCGAAGTGTCCAACGTTCATTGGCGTACCAAGTCGCACCGATGGAGTAGTGCGCGGAGTCTTGCCACTGAAAATCTTTTAGCAACTGATCATCAGCTTTCAAGCTGTCAAATGCTGACCAACCAATCCACTGCACAGAATAGTGCAGGGCAAATTTAGGTAAGACGCGGTGATAACCGGAAAACTCCGCAATATCCGGTAGCGGCATAGCAAGCGAGTCGTACGATTCGCCAGCAAAGTGGATGTCGCCCTTGGCATCTATGTTAGGGCTGTGCTTGTAGCTTAAACCTAAGCGATGACGTTCGTTAAACTCGTACATCATGCCAATGTTCGCGCCAAGCCCAATGCCGCCAGCTTCCACATCAAGTGCGTTGCCTTTTACGGATCCACAGCGTTGTTCTAGTTCGTTTCCAAGTATGTTCCCACCAACGCAAACACCCACGTCCATATCGCGGTACAGCTCACCAGAGCCGTAAATCACATCAATACCACCACCGATACTAAAACGGTCGTTCACCTTGTATGCCAAGCTTGCGCCAAGGTTGACACTCGCTACGCTGGTGACACCGCCAAAAACAGGTGCGCCATAGTTTGGTTTAAACTCCATGTCGGTTCCGAAGTTGGAATATGCCGATAAGCCTAGATACCAGTCGTCGTTGATAGGGTGAATAAAGTAAAAATTGGGTACAACGGCTGGTTGACCAACGCCATCGACGTCATCAATGTCGGTCACGGTTTGAGAGAAGGACGGGGTAATGTCAGCTTGAGGGGACGGAGGAAAACCACCCATACCAACATTGACATCCGCATTAATGTTAGCTCGATGATATTGCGCATTTTTAACGGTAACGTCAGGTTTGACGTAAGTGACGCCGAACGATAAGGCATTTTGTTTAAACAGCGTCATCGCTGCGGCGTTACGGCTGACTACAGACGCATTATCACCAATGACGGCATCACCAGCAAAAGCACGACCAAGACCCGTCGCAGAATGTTCGTTAATTTGAAAACCACCGGCATACGCCGTCGAGGAGGCTAACCCGATTAATAAATAAATCGGTGAAAGAGTTAATTGTCGCTGCATGTTTTTCTCATGAATTAATTAGAAGTTGTATTGCAACGAAAATTAGTAAAATAAACAAATCTGACCAGTGCATTTAAGAGTAAAACTAACAGTTTGCTGACAATAAGTAAATTTAACTTAATAAATATTTATTGTTGAATTTATTAATGCTTCATGGCGTGAATATAGTAATTATTTTACGTGTAAATTAAATCCTGAACCTCTATTTTTATTTTTGCGGTATTACTTCTCTATTTTTATTGTACTGACTGTTCCCTAACAAATAGAGGGAAATCCAGCGATAAAGTGTCCGTGATGGAAACTCTGAGTCATTTGTATTTCCATTGCATCCCAACGTTGGTAGTTCGAATCAGCAAGAGAACTATCGTTTTAAACCCACATGACACACTCCTCTCGGTCTTACCTGTGTTATGTGGGTATTTTTTATTTAACTTGCCACTTAACTCCTCTTGAAATTCAATAATTAAAAATGGCCATAATGAAATTTTAATGGATTGCATATTGAATAAGTTAAGATTTTTACTGGTTTGTTGGTATTTAAAAGTTTTGTTTATAATACTTATAACTTGAATTTCTATATTAAAAATGGTCTTTGCTATACGTATTGAATAATAAAGTTTTGAAGTGACTATAATATCTCTGATTTTTCACGTTAGTGAAGTTATTCATTCAGTTTCTTGACGTTAATTTACCTATCTTTACGTCTCGTACCCTGTACGGCTAAGACAAATAGCAGTATAAAATCAAAACGATTATTTACTTCACTCCTGCTATGAAACTCAATAAAAAATGGCTCGTTTTGTGTGGCCTACTTGCTATTGGTGCTGGTGGTTATCATTATCTGCAACGTCCAGAACCCATTTCTCCTTACGCGACAGAAGTCGTTCGCAAAGGCAATATCGAAAAGGCGGTATTAGCTAACGGCATGTTGCAAGCGTCCAAATTGGTGAATGTAGGTGCGCAAGTATCTGGGCAAATTCAACGCCTCGCTGTGAACTTAGGGGATGAGATAAAACAGGGGGACTTGATTGCACAGATTGACAGCCTGACTCAGCAAAACAGCCTCAAAGAAGCCCAAGCGTCTCTTAATAGTCTCAACGCTCAGTACCAGGCTAAGCAAGCGCAGATTAAACAAGCAAACTATGAATACGTGCGCCAAAAAGGCATGTTGGCAGCGAAAGCGAGCTCACGAGCTGATTACGAGAATGCCGAAGCGACGCTCGCCATCTACAAAGCCGAGTTAGCGCAACTGGATGCTGAAATCGAGAAAGCCAAAATCAACGTCGACAATGCGCAGTTAGATCTCGGTTACACCACCATCAACGCACCGATGGATGGCACGGTGGTCTACACCGCGGTGGAAGAAGGACAAACCGTAAACGCCAATCAAACCACGCCAACGATTATCGAGTTAGCCAAGTTAGATACGATGACGGTGAAAGCCGAAATTTCGGAAGCCGATGTGATTTTTGTTCACCCAGGCCAAACGGCGCTGTTCACCATTTTAGGCAAACCGAATCAGCAGTTTAAAGGCACATTGCGCGCCATTGAGCCGGGGCCAACCATCATGGATGGCGATGACAGCGATTTGAGCATTTCAGATAGCGACGCCATTTACTACAACGCTGTATTTGATGTGAAGAACCCGCAAGGTATTTTGCGCATCGGCATGACTGCGCAAGTTTCGATTGTCCTTGAGCAATCGGAAAATACCTTGATTGTCCCTTCACAAGTCCTGCAAAAATCTGGCGGCAAAGGCAACTATACCGTGCCAGTGCTTGAACAGGGCCAAGTGGTGCAAAAGCCCGTGACAGTGGGTATCAACAACAAAGTGAACGCAGAAATTCTCTCAGGTTTGAAGGAGGGCGACCAAGTTGTTCTTGGCAATGCTATGGATGGAGAATCATCAAGCCGAGGTGATCGTCGTCGACCTCCAATGAGGTTCTAATATGAGTGACGTGCTTTTAAAAGTTGAGGATTTAACTCGACGATTTGTCTCTGGCGACGAGTCGCTTACCGTGTTGAACCACATTAATTTAGAGATAAAACGCGGTGAAATGGTCGCGATCGTGGGGGCTTCGGGCTCAGGTAAATCGACGCTGATGAATGTGCTCGGCTGCTTGGATAAACCGTCCAGCGGTCGATACTTCATTAATGGGCAAGATGTCTCGACGTTGGAATCCGACCAACTGGCGGAACTGCGCCGCGAGTATTTTGGCTTTATATTTCAGCGTTACCATCTGCTGGGGGATTTAACCGCGGTGGCAAATGTGGAAGTACCAGCGGTTTACGCGGGAGTTCCTCATCGTCAAAGAACGGAGCGAGCGCAGTCACTATTGGCTCGCTTGGGGCTGGAAGATCGTTTGACTCACAAGCCCAGCCAACTGAGTGGTGGCCAGCAACAGCGCGTGAGTGTTGCTCGTGCACTGATGAACGGTGGTGAGGTGATTCTCGCCGATGAGCCCACTGGCGCATTAGATAGTCACAGTGGGCAAGAGATGATGGCACTGCTTAAAGAATTGCATCAACTTGGGCATACGATCATCTTAGTGACTCATGATATGAACGTGGCGAACTTTGCGGATCGCATCATTGAAATCAAAGATGGTGAAATCATTGCAGATACGCCAAATGCACAAGTTGTAATCAATGAGCAAGCAGCAAAGACACCGAGCGCGTCTTTTCATCGCCCAGCGCAAGCCGCCAGTAAGTGGTGGAAGTGGGACAGTTTTATTGACGCGCTCAAAATGGCGCTGCTGGCGATGTCTAGCCACAGAATGCGCACGTTTTTGACCATGCTCGGCATCATTATTGGTATAGCCTCGGTGGTTTCCGTGGTGGCACTAGGTAATGGTTCACAACAGCAAATTTTGTCGAATATTTCATCCATGGGAACAAACACCATTGATGTCAGGCCGGGCAAAGGGTTTGGTGACCGCCGCTCCGGACGAGTGAAAACGCTAACCGCCGACGATGCCAAATCGTTGGAGAGTCTACCTTTTGTCGACAGTGTCACGCCGTCTTTATCCAACAGCTTAACCGTGCGTTACGCCAATCAGGATGCAACCGCGTCTGTGGAAGGGGTTGGGGAAGATTATTTTCGTGTGCGCGGTTATGAGATCGCCAAAGGTCAGTTTTGGGATGAAGAGAGCGTGAACTCACTCGCCCAAGAAGCAGTGATTGATGACAACACCAGAAAGGAAATGTTTGCGGATAGAAATCCGATTGGTGAAGTGATTTTTCTTGGTTCATTGCCAGTGCGTATTGTGGGTGCCACGCAGAAAAAAGAAGACGCGTTTGGAAACAGCGACGCGCTGAAAATTTGGGTGCCATACACCACTATGTCGGGACGAATGATGGGACAACGCTACCTCAACGGCATTACTGTACGGATTGATGAGAACGCCCCAAGTGCGGCGGTAGAGCAGAGCATCATCAACTTGTTAAAAATGCGCCACGGTACAGAAGATTTCTTCACGATTAACACTGACACCATTCGTCAGAGCATCGAGAAAACCACCGCAACCATGACGTTACTGATCTCAGCGATTGCGGTGATCTCCCTAATTGTCGGCGGAATTGGCGTAATGAACATCATGTTGGTGTCGGTGACAGAGCGCACGAAAGAGATCGGTGTACGAATGGCTGTGGGTGCGCGGCAAGCGGATATTTTGCGTCAGTTTTTGATTGAAGCGGTACTGGTGTGTTTGTGTGGTGGCATTGCTGGTATTGGCTTGGCATTTTTGATTGGTTTTGCATTCAGTACATCTGGCAGCAGCTTCCAAATGATTTACTCAATGAACTCGATCATCTGGGCGTTTATTTGCTCAACGTTGATTGGCATCGCCTTCGGCTTTTTACCCGCTCGCAATGCCGCCAAACTCGATCCGATAGAAGCGCTAGCGAGAGACTAAAAATGAGTAACACAATGAAATTCAAAACTCGATTGGTCGCGGCCGCCTTAAGTGCAGTATGGTTGTCAGGTTGTGGGTCGCTTATGCGTAGTGACTATCAAGCACCTGCGGTGCAAATGCCTGCAAATTGGCAACAGATGCATGTTGCGGGTGATGTCAGTATGGATCCTTGGTGGTTGGCGTTTAACGACCCAACGCTTAATCAATACATTACTCAGGTGTTGGCTCAAAATAACGATTTGACGCTGGCAACGCTAACGCTAAAGAAAGCGCGTTTACAGCTGGGTTTAGCGCAAGATGACCTTTTCCCTACGTTGAGTTCTTCCACATCAGGGCAAGTTCAAAAATCTCTTGATAGCGGGGAATCGGCAGATAGCTACAGCACGAACTTATCCGTCAATTACGAGTTGGATTTGTGGGGAAAAATCTCGGCAGACGTTGACCAAGCCAAGTGGTCGGCGATGGCAAGTCAACAAGATCGCGAGGCGACCGCACAAAGTTTGGTCGCAACGACGGCATCGTTATATTGGCAAATCGGTTATTTGAAACAGCGCTTAAACCTCAGTCAACGTAATGTGGCTGACGCAGCTCAAACGCTACAATTGATTGAAAAACAGTACCAACTTGGCGCTGTGGATCAGTTAGATGTGCTTGAAGCCAAACGTACGTTGGCAAGCTTACAAGCGCAGCAAAGTGAGTTTGAACAGAGTTTACTTGAGGCAAACAACGCCTTTGCGATTTTGTTCAATCAACCGCCGAAGAGCATCAGTGCAAACATCCAAATGCTGCCTGAAGGCGATATGCCATCGTTGAGTGTTGGTGCTCCGTCTGATTTATTGATCCGCAGACCCGACATTAAAGCAGCGATTTATGACGTCAAAGCCGCGCTAGCAAATAAAGACGCGGCAGATTTGGACTACTTGCCTAAGCTGACGCTCACTGGGGCTTTGGGTGGATCGTCACAAGCGCTCAAAGACCTGCTTTCCAACCCGATCGGCAGTTTAGGTGCGGATATGACGCTACCGTTTTTGCAGTGGAATGAGATGAAAAACAGCCAATCCATTGCCGATTTAGACTATCAATCGGCCATTGTGAGCTATCGCCAAGTGTTGTACGCCGCATTCCAAGATGTCGAAAATGCCTTGTCGGCACGAGAAAAATTGAAGTATCAAGCGGCGCGTTTACAAGAACAATATGATGCCGCAAGTGCCGCTGAGTCCATATATGCTGCGCGGTATCAGTATGGCTCGACATCGGTCATGGACTATTTGAATGCCCAAGAAGACACCAGAAACGCACAAGCTTCTTTGTTGGAGAACCGCTACAACCAGTTTCTCACTCAGGTTACGCTTTACCAGTCTTTAGGAGGAACCGACGTTGCGCCGTTGTAATTAGGTGTCAGCTCACACTAGCGAAGCGCCATGCAACAAAGCCTTTTTGAAGGTATTACTGGTCCCATGAATGGGACCAGTAATAAAAGCTTAAGTTACTTGGCGAACTTCTTGAAAGGTGCATCAACCGGGGTGTCAGCTAGGTGATTGGTGTAGTTACTCATCACTTTTTGCGCTAGACCAAGAACAATTTCAAGCAGTTGCTGCTGTCCGTAACCCGCCGCAAAGAATTTCTCTATCTGAGACTCTTCCACCACACCACGTTGGCGCACCATTTGAAGCGTTGTCTCTCGTAGTGTTTCAAGTTTTTCGTCTGCCAATGGTGTTTGGTTGACGAGAGCATCGACAATCTCCTGATCCACTTTCATTGACGCCGCGATCGCACTATGAGCAGGAACGCAGTAGTGACAACCATGTTCAACGTTGATGGTTTGCCATACGACGGTCAATTCTTCAGCGTTAAATGATGTTTGTTGAAAGAGCTCATGCACAACTTGATAACCCTCAAGCAAGGTTGGCGCTTCAGCCATAACAGCATGAAGATTTGGTAGCATGCCAAACGCTTTGACTGAATTTTCAATCAGGTGCTTTGATCCTTCGGGTGCGTTTTCTGCGGTATACAGTTTAAATTCTGCCATGTTTAAATCTCCTGTAATTGGATATGAGCGGATTAGGCAAGAACAGGATAGTTGATTTTGAGCGGTCGCTCAATATAAAATTGAGCATATGTTCAAAATTGATAATTGCTCATGGCGAATACAAAGAAATTCCAACGTGATGAAGTGGTGAAAGCCGCCTCGGATCTATTCTGGAAGAAAGGTTTTCATGCAACATCTACACGTGATTTACAAGATAGCGTTAATCTGCGTCCTGGAAGTATTTATGCGACGTTTGGGTCAAAAGAGGGGCTATATTGTGAAGCGCTAAAAATGTACGTTGCGAACTTACAAGCCCTGTTTGAGTTGCATTTAGCTCAGAACACAACGGTTCTAGATGCAATAGAAGCTTTCGCGATTGATGTGGTTATCAATCAGCGAGACTCCAATCCCAGTGAAGTGTGCATGTTAGTCAAATCAGCAAGTGAATTTGCTGAGGATTTTAATGCGCTGCGCAATCAAACAAACAGCTTAGCAAACCAATTTGAATCTTTTCTTGCAAAGCTGTTTGAGCGAGCAATCGAGAATGGCGAAATTGAAGCCCAGGATACATTGCTTCTTGCTCAGTTGTTCCAGGTTCAGTTTACGGGTATACGAGCCTACTCATACCGCAGTGATGATGAAACCTTAAAGACGTTGATCTCTATTATGGTGAACAGCTTCCGCGGTAACGTACCAAAACAGAACGCTGAATGAGACTGCTCAAAGTCAACGTCTCTAAATCAACGGCTTGAAGTAAGCGAGCTCAAATAAACCCGTTATCGGGGGTCGATATCGATAAAAAATGACCACGAAGCATCGTGGTCATTTTTATGCAGATTAACTTGCAATGAACAACAACGGCTTATTAAAAGCGAAACTCTTCTAAGTTATTGCTGCTTTCTAACATTTTTTCAGCCACATAACGATGCGTTGCTGTGGTTGGGTGAGTCACATCCCAGAACACGAACTTATCTGCGCCAGATGCTGCACATTCAGAACGTAATGAGTGAGTGTACATGTAGTCAACAGAGGATGAACGGTTGATGTCTAAGCAAGGGTCGCTTGCATTTACGAAACCGTGTTCTTCTGGTGCCGAGGTTAACTTCTCAAACAGTGCGTGTGTATCAAACAATGCGATGTTGTAGCCTTGGGCTTTGTAGTACATCGCTTGTGCTTTGATGAACTCGTTCATCTTCAATACTTTCGCACGAATCGTTTCAATTTCTTCCTGTGTTGAGTATTTGAACTGTGGTGCTTTGGTTGCATCTGGCAGTGTCATCAACATGAAGTTCTTCGCGCCAGCGTCTGTTAAACGAATCAGAGCTTCAGCGTAATCCGCTTTTACTTCCGGCACGCTACGGTTGTAGTTCATGAAGTCATTTAAACCAAACTCTAACGTAAACAATGTGTTAGCAGGGTTGTAGTTCTTCGCCAGCTTTGTGTAGGTTAAGTAAGAAGAAACTTGTTCGCCGACACCAGTTAGCGCGATGTATTGGTTTTCACCTGCTGCGCCACCTACTGCCCAGTTGTATAGCGGTAAGTTTTTGGCTTTAGCAACGTATTCCGTCCAAACAAAACCGTTTGAGAAGTGACCCAAGAACCAGCTATTCGGGTTAGGAAAGCGCCATTGGGACGCGTTAAAGATGTTGCCTGTATCAGACAAGCTATCGCCTAAAGCCACTACTTTGTTTATCTGATCTGGTTGCATTGCAGCATCATTGCTCCAGATCGTGTGGTTATAAGAATAACGATTGTCGGCAGCAAAAAATGTAATGTCTGCGTTCTCGTTCGCTAGATCTAGTGTTTCCTCACAACGCTGGCGAATTACGTTTTGTGAGGTATTGGTGTAGAACATGTTTTTAAATGAAACAGAGCTCCACCAATAACCATCGATAGTGAAGTCACTACCATCTTGGTTTTTTGCCCATTTCCAATCGGTAGCCGCATCGTCCTTGGAGTGGCTCGTACGATACCAGCATCGAACGTACGTATAAGTTTGATTTTCTTGCGCGCTAACCACTTCAGCCGCAGAAACCATTGCTGGTGATAAAGTTGGCTCCTCTGCAATGGCGGAGGCAAGCGGAAGTAATGCAGTTAATAGTGTGATTGTTTTTTTCATCATTCACTCTTCTTGTAATGGTTATTGTTCCGAATGCGTGAATACGCTCGGCTATAACAGTATTTAGATGAGAATTTTTCTCACTAAACCTTCTAATTCTGAGTAAATGCTCAAGACAGTCAACAACTAAATATTCAATATTTCAGTTTTGGCACCACGGTCAAAAAATCCATTCAGCATAGCAATCGATTAAATGGGTGATATTTAGAATAATTACTCACTAACATTAATTTAACATTCACTTTTTGTTAATTAAGTAATTGCTTTATAAGGTTTTGTTGATGATTTTTAATGTTAACTTAAAGTGTTTATTGAATGATCTTTTGTACAAATTTGTATATTCATGAAACAAATTGTTTGGCATTTTTGCTCTGTAAACTATAGCTGAAGCTCTCATGCAAACATCATGATGATGACTTTTCATGAGAATATAGTGAATAAAAATTAGCTCAAATAAGGAATAGGGCAAATGCACTACACAACAAGTAAAAAACAAGGCTTATTTTCGTTGTCTGCCGTAGCAATAGCACTGACCACTTCGATGTCAGCGTTTGCGGCTCCACCAATGGGATTTGATGAATCTAAGTTACCGACGAAGTACATCGTCAAATTCAAAGAAGATGCAGTCAGCCGTTCTTCAATGGGTGGTAACTCATTCTGGGGGCCACGAATCGCGCAGGAGTCTGTTCTAGAACAGGTGAAGGCACGTAAGGTGGAAAAACTGGGCAATCGCGCCATTTACAGCGTTGAATTGGATGGCGATGACTTAGAGCCGCTTCGCAACCGTAGTGATGTGGAATACGTGGAAGTCGATCCACCTCGCTATTTGCTCAGCGAAACGACTCCATGGGGATATGAAGCGGTTAATGCTCAACTGTTAGCTGACTTCAATGCGGGTAATCGCACTGTATGTATTATCGATTCAGGGTACGACATTTCGCACAACGACCTAAGCGGAAACCGCGTTGCTGGTACTAACGATAGTGGTACGGGATCATGGAGTGATCCGGGTAACAACAATGCCCACGGTACTCACGTCGCGGGTACGATTGCTGCGATTGCCAACACCGAAGGTGTAAAGGGTGTGATGCCAAACCAGAATGTGAATTTGCACATCGTGAAAGTATTTAACGAATCGGGTTGGGGTTACTCATCTGGGCTTGTTAAAGCAATCCAAACCTGTGCCGATAATGGTGCTAACGTTGTGAACATGAGCCTTGGTGGTAGTCAATCAAGCCGAACTGAGCAAAATGCACTGCAAAATATTTACGATCAAGGCGTTCTATTGATCGCCGCAGCGGGTAATGATGGCAATACAGCGCACAGCTATCCAGCTTCTTATGACTCAGTGATGTCTGTTGCGGCTGTTGATAATCAAAATGATCATGCAGCGTTCTCACAATCTACTAATCAAGTTGAGATCTCAGGCCCGGGTGTGGCGATCTTATCAACGGTTACGGTAGGTGAAGGTAAACTTTCTGATATTACCTTGAATGGTGTCAGTCAGTTTGATCGTGGGATTGTTCCTCACAATCGTTTGATCAATAACGGTTCTTCGTATGTTCCGGATCCAATCGCGGGTTCAGTAACGGCAACGCTAGATAGCTGTGATGTCTCTGGCGGTAACTTTAACTGTGGTGATATGTCGGGCAAAATTTGTTTGACTGAGCGTATCGGCAACCAGTCTTCAGGAAACTACCCTGAAGTAGATGCGGTTCAGGCTTGTTACAATGCGGGTGCGCGAGCTGCAATCGTATACAGCAACTCTGAACTACCTGGTTTACAAAACCCTTTCTTGGTAGACACAAACAACGCTTATCGTATGGTTTCGGTAACGGTTGATCGTGCATTTGGTCAAGAGCTATTGGGGTATGTTGGTCAGGAAATTACTGTTGCAACAACCTCTGGTGAAGATTACGAGTACTACAATGGTACATCAATGGCGACACCGCACGTAACGGGCGTAGCTGGCTTGGTGTGGAGTTACCACCCAACCTGTACAGCAGCGCAAGTACGTAATGCCCTAGTGAAAACTGCAACAGATATTGATGTTGCTGGTCGAGACAACCGTACTGGCCACGGCCTAGTTAATGCTGAAGCGGCGAAGCTGTTCTTGGACGCTGGCTGTAATGGACCTGATGGTGGTAGCTCTTCGGACTCTAGCTTCTCAAATACCAGCCCTGTTGCGATTCCAGATAATAAATCTTCTGGCGCAATCAGTGCAGTAGAAGTCGATCGCTCTGGTGATTCAGGCACAGTAAGTATTGACGTTGATATTAGCCACACTTACATCGGTGATCTACGAGTGACTTTAACGTCACCGACTGGTGGAGAAGTTGTACTTCACAATAATACTGGCGGCAGCGCTAACGATATAAAAAACACGTTCCAAGCGGATTTTTCTGGTTTTGAATCGCAAGGTACATGGGAACTAAAAGCGGTGGACAGTGCCAGAAGAGACACAGGCACCATCAACAGTTGGACTCTGACCTTTCAATAAGGAGTGACTATGAAGAAGTTGACCTTACTTTCTTTGTCTGTGGTAGGCGCTACCGCACTATTGGCAATCGGACTGAGCTCAAGCAGCTTGGCAAACAATCAAGGATTTCCTCTCGTGGATGAACGCCAAGATCAAGCCGAGCAGCAACCTGCACGTTACTTTGTTAAGTATCATGAAGGAAAAGAGAGCGAAGTGAGAGCGCTTCTTCGTCAGCACAACATTGAAGTGGTCGATGCTCTGGTGAAACAACATGTGTTGATTGTGGTGGGTGAACAGGCGGAAGTCGATAAGCTCGCGGATCACGATGCGGTCGAATACACTGAGCAAGAGCCGACAAGAAAGCTGCTATCTAACGGAAATACGCTTCAATAAGCCAAACCTCCTTAAGATAGTGCCAAAAAGAAAAACGCCCCTCACGTGAGGGGCGTTTGTTTTCTTTCTACGATTGTTTTGTATGATTATTTTTTATGACTGGTTTCTTCTAAAGCTAGTCGTTTGCTATGACTAGAGATTCTTGAAGATTGATGCCGATGAGCCTATTCCCGCATTAATCACGCCAGTTCTCAGCTCGTCATATTCAGACTAACTACTTAGCGAACAATCAGACCCAGTAGGATACCTACAGCGCCGAAGTCTGCGTCACTAAAGGTTGTGTTAGCAAAGCCTAGGTCACCAAGCACTGGCATTAGGAATACTGGTAGGAAGGTAATCAGTAGACCTTGTGCAAAAGCACCCAAGATTGCACCGCGACGACCACCTGTAGCGTTACCAAATACACCTGCCGCTGCACCTACAAAGAAGTGTGGAACGACACCAGGGATAATCACAGTAAGCCCCATCACGTAAAGTAGGAACATACCCAAAAGACCCGCCGCAAAGCTCGATAGGAAGCCAACTAATACTGCGTTTGGTGCGTATGGGAATACAACCGGACAATCAAGCGCAGGTTTTGCGTTTGGTACTAGTTTGTCTGAGATGCCTTTAAACGCTGGAACGATTTCTGCGATAACCATACGTACACCTTGAAGGATAACGTACACACCACCGGCGAATGTGATGGATTGCATCAGTGCGAACATGAACCAGTGTTTACCACCGCTAACTTCGCGTACAAAGTCACCGCCAGCGAAGATACACGTCACCATAAAGATGATGCCCATGGTGAATGAGATTGCCACTGGCGTATCACGTAGGAACAACAAGCTCTTAGGTACGTTCATCTCTTCAGTAGAGTGTTCTTTATTACCGAACTTGCTGCCAATAAAGCCCGCTAGTACGTAAGAAAGGGTAGAGAAGTGACCAATCGCAACGTCGTCAGAACCTGTTACTTGCTTCATGTACTTGTGAGCAATCGCAGGGAAGAACACCATCACAGAGCCCACAACTAGAGAGCCAAGCGCGATCAGTGGAACACCTTTCATGCCGCTAGAAGCAAGGATCGCCGCTACCATCATTGACATAAATAACGTGTGGTGACCCGTTAGGAAGATGAATTTCCATGGCGTGAAGCGAGCGATCAAGATGTTCACTAACATACCGAAGAACATGATCATCGCCATCTCTTTACCAAACGCTTCTTGCGCGATAGAGACGATAGCTTCGTTGTTTGGAACCACGCCAGTGATGCCGAACGCGTGTTGGAAAATCGTCGCAAAGTCACCCAGAGAAGTTACAACCAGACCCGCACCCGCACCAAGCACGATGAAACCAAGAATGGTTTTTACCGTGCCTTTAATGCACTCGGTGACCGGTTTTTTCTGGGCAATTAAGCCGATTAGGGCGATAAGACCTACCAGAACCGCCGGCTCTGATAGGACATCGTTCATTAAGAAACTGAAAAATTCCATAACGCCACCTTATAGAGCGCCAAGCTCTTGAAGTGCCACAGATAGACGCTCTTTCATTGCCACTTTGTCGACCATGTTATCAAGCGCAACGATGCGTGGTTCAACGCCCAGTGCGTTCAACTGCTCAACGATGTCGTTAGTACCGATGAAGATGTCACAATCCGTACCTTTTGCAGAACCTAGATCGATATGATCCACTTCTGCGTTTACATTCAATTCTTTCACGATGCCTTTGATGCTCATTTCCATCATTAGGCTAGTACCAAGACCGTGACCGCAAACAACCATAATTTTCATAATTCAGACCTTTTCTTTTTATAGGGGTGTATGCCCATTTTGAAGGGCACATCAGGAGTTAGTATTTTTCGATGATCGCGAGAACATCTTGTGTGTTTTGAGCGGAGCAGATGGCTTCTACATGCTCTTCATTCATAAACAACTCAGCCAGTTTAGAAATCGCATCCACGTGCGAGTTACTGTCTGTCGCGGCTAGCGTAACCAGCATTTTCACTGGGTCGTTACCTTCAGAATCGAAGTTCACGCCGTTTTGAATCACCGTGATAGCAAGAGACAAACGGTTAACGCCATCTTCAGGGCGAGCGTGTGGCATTGCCATACCAGGACCTACCACGTAGTAAGGACCGAGCTCTTCGTGTGAGCGGTAAATAGCGTCCACGTAGCTTGGCTCAATCGCGCCATTTTCAATCAGTGCTTCACAGGATTTGCTCACCGCATCTTTCCAGTCAGTAGCATCAGAATGGATGCGAATCACATCAGAGGTAATCAGTTCACGTAGCATTGGATCTTTCCGGTTTGTTGTTTTGTTGATGGGTACTTTATCGATCAATTTGTCAGAAAAACCTGAGAATGATCACAAATGGTAGCGCTATCTGATAGCGCTATCATAAATTGTGATAGCGCTACCATTTTTATCAGTCATCCGAGTTTCATATGCTTGTGATCGACTTCTAATGCGCTAATATCAAAACCACTAAAACGCTGTGGTAAGATGTCGCGGCAGAAAATAGAGAACACTAAATAAGAACAATGAGCGAACCTCGCAAACGAAGAAGTACTGGCAATGTCACCTTGGCGGACGTCGCTAAAAAAGCCGGCGTAGGCACCATGACGGTGTCGAGAGCATTACGAACGCCCGAGCTAGTATCTGACAAGCTGAGAGAAAAGATTCAACAAGTGGTTGATGAGCTCGGCTATATCCCGAATAAAGCGGCAGGGGCTTTGGCGTCTGCTGAAAGTTACTCCATCGCTCTTATCATTCCTTCCCTGTTTGAAAAAGCGTGCGCGCTTTTCTTACCGAGCTTTCAACAAGCGTTGAACAAAGCGGGTTATCAGTTGCTGCTTGGTTACAGTGACTACTCGGTAGAGCAAGAAGAGAAACTGCTTTCGACATTTCTTGAGAGCCGTCCAGCCGGAGTGGTGCTGTTTGGTAATGAACACAGCCAACGTACTAATCAGCTTTTGGAAGCCTCGAACACACCAGTATTGGAAATTGCTGAGCTAAGTTCGAAAGCCAGTTATCTCAATATCGGTGTTGACCATTTTGAGGTGGGTAAAGCCTGTACCAAGCATGTGATTGAGCAAGGCTTCAAGAACGTGGGCTTCATTGGGGCACGTGGGGATCACTCCACTTTGCAACGTAAGCTACACGGCTGGCAAAGCGCGATGATTGAGAACTACCTTGCACCGGACCATTTTTTAACCACGCACGAAGCACCATCGTCACAATTAGGTGCGGAAGGGTTGGCAAAGTTATTGCTGCGCGATTCAAGTTTGAATGCTCTGGTATGTAGCCATGAAGAGATTGCGATTGGCGCGTTGTTTGAGTGTCACCGCCGAGTGCTGAAAGTCCCGACCGACATTGCGATTATCTGTTTGGAAGGCTCTTCCATGGGTGAGCACGCCTACCCAAGTTTGACCTGTGCGGAATTCGATTACGAACGTATGGGGACGAAAGCCGCAGACAAGTTACTGCAAGCCATTAAAGGTGAGCCTGTAGAGCACGTAACGGACATGGGCTTTAAGCTAAAACGCCGAGCAAGTACTGCGATCAACTAATTTGATTTGGTTAGCGACAAACGCGATACAAAAAACCTCTCGATGCTGAGAGGTTTTTTTATGCGTGAGAATAGTGATTGTCGACTAAGGACGCTCACCTGCCGCTAGGCGACGTTCGATATCTGCAACCACTTCAGGGAAGTCAGCAATGGTGTCGATAAGGTAGTGCGGCGAGCTCTTGAGCAATTTTGCACGCGCTTTTTCACGAGCAGCATTAAGCGTTGCTTCGTCCGCAGCTTGGTATTCTTCAAACGTTAGACCTGCTTCGTTACCAGAAAGCAGCAAACCAACGGTCCACATACCGGCGTTGTGACCTTCATCGATGCCCGGTGCGGCGTCATCCACTTTGATACACGCATTAACGTCCGTTACATTCAGCTCAATCACGTTTTTCAGTGCCATAAATGGTGCTGGGCGACCACCTTGCGGCAGGTCATCCGTTGCTACTACGTAATCCGGTTTGTAGCCGTAATCCGCAGCCACAGGAATCAGCACATCCATCACTTCGCGAGGGTAACCAGAACAAGAACCGATCTTGATGCCTTTGTCTTTCAGACCGTTCACAACTTCAATCGCATTAAGGATTGGCTCTGCGTGGTCAGCCACTTTTGCTTTTTGCAGAGGCATGAATGCTGCGTAGATAGCGTCGATGTCTTCGCTGGTCATTGAGCGACCAAACTTCTCATTCCAACGCTTATCAACTGCAGGGATGCGACCCACAGCTTGGATGTGATCCCACTTACCAAGCCCCATTGGTTCCCGCGCTTCTTCAAGATCGATATCAAAATCAAAGCCTTGTTTGAACGCTTCCACAAAGATGCTGGTTGGCGCAAAAGAGCCGAAGTCGACGATAGTGCCAGCCCAGTCAAAGATCACTGCTTGAATTGGTGAGTTGCTCATGTTCAATCCTTTTTCTTGCTTGCCAGAGTGCTTGCCTACACGTTAGAACTGCACTCAGAATCAATTGGTTTTTGTTGAGGTCTGTTGACTCTAGGTTTTGTTGACCTTTTGCGGTTAAATTTTGTTCGAGATAAAAGCGTTTTAATCGCGGCGAGAGGTTTGTAGCCTAGTCATTCTAAGCACAACACCTCACAACAAAGAGTAAAACGCTTTTAGCCGAACCCTTCGGGCAGCGTTTGTGGTTCCTTTCTTCTGCGTTATCGGCTTATCAGGTAGAACAGTTACAACTCAAAGCCTCAGCCTTGCATAAAGAACCCACAAACTGCTGCAAAAATCAGCTCAAAAGGTCAACAAAACCTAAATGTAGTTAAAGTCTTTACACACTTTGGCGATGGCTTCTTCGAAGATCGCCAACGCTTCTGTCAGTTGTTCGCGAGTGATGATCAGCGGTGGGCTGAGTTGAATCACATTGCCTTGCGATACCTTGAAGCTCACGCCGTTATTGAGGCATTGGTACAGCACGGCTTCTGCTTCGTCATAGGCGCGCGCTTTGCTCTCTTGGTCAGTGACCAACTCAATACCCCACAACATGCCGATGCCACGCACATCGCCAATCACTGGGTACTTGGCTTTCATCTCTAGCAGCTTTTCACGCATGAACTGGCTGTCGGCTTTGGCTTTATCTAGCAAGCCGTCTTGCTCAATGGCTTCCATGGTTGCCAATGCTGCAGCACAACCGATAGGGCTTTTCTCATGAGTGTAATGACCCATGGAGATTTGCTCAGCAGTGTTGTATTTGTCTTTGGTCACCATGGCTGCGATAGGCACTAAGCCTCCGCCCAAACCTTTACCGATGCAGAGCATATCTGGCTCGATGTCATAGGCTTGGTAGGTAAACCATTCACCGCTGCGACCCATGCCGTTAGGGATGTCGTCGATGATCAACATGACATTGTGTTTGTCACAGATTTCACGGATGCGTTTCCAGTAGGCTTTGCTCGGCACTTGTACATCCGTGTTGCGAACCGCTTCTGCGATAAACGCGCCCACGCCACCTTCTTTCTCAATCACGTACTCAAGGTAGTCGGCGTAATGTACGTCGCTGCCGTCCGCGACTGGAAAAGCGCCTCGGTAAGACACTGCTGGTGGAATGCGTTCAACACCTGCCATTAATGGTCCCATTCCTTGACGAAAACACGCTTCGCCGCCCACTGAGATGGCATCCAATGATGCGCCGTGGAAGGAATCCCACAGAGACACCACCTTGTAGTTGCCCGTGATATGGCGCGCTAGTTTAAGTGCCATGCCCACTGCAGATGTGCCACCCGGCGCAAACAGCACGCGATTCAATTCGCCGCCACATATTTGGGTAAGTTTTTCGGCACACTCAATCGCGGTCTCGTTGGTAAAACGACGTGGTGAAAACGGCAGTTTGGCAATTTGCTCTTGCACACGTTTAATCACATGCGGATGACCGTAGCCCAACTGATGGACGTTATTGCCATGGAAGTCCATGTACTTTTTGCCGGTGGCGTTTTGGATGTAGATGCCTTCTGCTGCTTCCAAGGTATCTAAGCAAGGCGTTGACATGGCTTGATGAAGAAAGACCTCCGAATCACGCTTCAACAAAGCTTGCGTGCGTTCGTCGTCCATCGATGCATTCCAAGCTTGGCGCGCTGGTGTCGTGTTGACATCACCTTCGCTGCGGAAATGGGTCGGTTTGATATTCTGAGTCATAACGCTCTCTCAATCAGAAGGCTGCTTTAAGCAACTTGCCAGTACATTGCTTTTTCAATCGCACCGATTAAGCGCTCGATATCTGCTGGGTAAACTTCGCCAATGTTGCCGATGCGGAAGCAATCTGCGTTCGATACTTTACCCGGATAAATCACGAAGCCTTGCTCTTTCAAACGCGTGTAGAACGCTTTGAATTGGTAATCACTGTGAGTTGGAGAGTAGAAAGAGGTGATGATTGGCGAGTGAAGGTCATCACTCAGTAGCGGTTCGAAACCCAAAGAGCGCATACCTGCAACCAGTGTTTTCTGGTTAGTTTGGTAGCGGTTATGACGAGCCTCAATGCCGCCTTCTTGTTCCAGTTCTAGCAATGCTTGGTAGAAAGCGCGAACTGTGTGCGTTGGAGACGTGAAACGCCATTTGCCGTGGTTCACTTCCATACAGTGCCACTGGTCGTAAAGATCAAGGCTCAAAGAACGCGCCTGACCTTGGCACTTTTCTAGCTCAGTTTGTTTCGCAATCACAAAGCCAAAACCCGGTACGCCTTGAATACATTTGTTTGCAGAGCTGATCATAAAATCGATGCCTAGCTCTGCGATATCGATAGGAATGCCACCAAAGCTCGACATGGCATCGAGAATCACGACTTTACCGTGTGCTTTTGCCGCAGAAGCAAATGCCTCAATTGGATTCAGCATGCCAGTGGTTGTCTCGCAGTGAACAATCGCCACGTGTGTGATCGCAGGATCCGATGCCAATGCAGTTTCCACCTCGTTCAAGTGTGGTTGTGATGTTTCGCCTGGGGAAACTACATGGCATGGAATATTTAGGTAATCAGCGATCTGAGCGATACGTGCACCGTACGCACCGTTGTCGACAACCAACAACTTTCCATCTTTGCCAATGGCGCTGCCAATTGTCGCTTCTACTGATGCGGTGCCGCTACCTTGCATTAGTACGCTGGTGTAGCCGTCTTGCTCCGTCGCCAGTTTTACAAGCTTAGTGCGGATCACTTCTACAATGTCTTTGTTGTATTCATCATCCCAAGTACACCAGTCTTTTAGCATGGCTTCACGTACTGTTTCAGAAGTAGATAGAGGACCTGGAGTCAGTAGTAGGTATTCGTTTTTCATCTCGATTTCCATCAGAATAGGCTAATTGGTCTACACCAAATTTCGAGTTCACTCTAGCGAGGAAGAAAAGGGCAGTAAATAGGCGAATCTCCAATTTCATAAAACTTTAATATCCAGAAAATGGCGGATCAATTGAACGATTATTCATCGCAAATTTTCGTAAAACTGCCATTTAATGGTCATGATTTCGTCACAAAGGCTCAGTAGGGTGTATATCGTCAACTGGTACAGACCAAATGAAACTTAGCCAAATTAACTGGAGAAAATGATGAAAAACCGTTTGATGAAAGGATCGCTGGCTGCACTTGTCTCTCTGCTAGCTACGAATGCAATGGCAGCACAGGAAGTCACGGTTTACACCGCTTTCGAAACTGACATTCTTGCGAAATACAAGTCTGCGTTTGAGAAAGATAACCCAGATATCAAGATTAAGTGGGTTCGCGATTCCACCGGTATCATGACGGCGAAATTGCTGGCCGAAAAGAACAACCCTCAAGCGGAAGTGGTTTGGGGTCTTGCTGGCTCGTCAATGGCACTGCTTAAAGATGAAGGTCTTCTTAAGCCTTACACACCAAAAGGTTTGGAAGAGCTGCACGCGAACCTAAACGACCCTCAATCAAACCAAGCTTGGTTCGGTAACGATGCGTTCTTTAACGCAGTTTGTTTCAACGAAGCGGTAGCGAAACAACTTAACCTACCGAAACCAACGTCTTGGGAAGACCTAACGAAGCCGGTTTACAAAGGTCACATTGCAATGCCTAACCCTGCGTCTTCAGGCACTGGCTACATGCAGGTTTCTGCTTGGCTACAAAACATGGGTGAAGATCAGGCATGGAACTACATGCGTGACTTAGACAAGAACATTGCACACTACACGCACTCTGGCTCTAAGCCATGTGTTCAAGCTGGTATGGGTGAAGTGGCTATCGGTATTTCGATGGCGAGCCGCGGCGCGAAGCTGAAAACGCAAGGTGCACCACTAGCGGTTATCACACCAAAAGGCATCGGCTGGGAATCAGAAGCCGTTGGTCTAGTAAAAGAGTCTGATGCAGCGAAGCGCGTTGTCGACTGGTCAATCTCTAAAGCGGCAAACGAGCTTTACGTAGAAATGTACCCAGTGGTTGCACATAAAGAAGTGAAAGCGACCGTGTCTAACTTCCCGAACGTTCAAGAGAACATGGCGAAGATGGACTTCGCGCAAATGGGCAGTAAGCGTGCAGAGATTCTAGCAGCATGGTCTGAGAAGTTTGATGCGAAATCAGAGCCAAAATCTTAATTGAATTTGCTTTGAGTTGAATATTGAAATCCACCTCGGTTGAGGTGGATTTTTTGTTCTCTCTGTTATTTCAGAGTTTGCTGTAAGTAGATTCCTAGTCTCACCTAGGTTCGCTGGAGTGACGGACTTAAGAAAGTTGGGAGCTTCTATCTGCACTCACCACGTCATTCTCGAGAGCGACGGAGGGGCGAGTCGGGAATCTCTAATTACCACTTGAACAAACCTCATCGCCCTTCATCTATTTGTCATCTTCTGGCTATAAATTTGTCATTGGAACGTAACACTCCAAAACTAAAATTGGTATATACCATTTGGAGCATGTGTTATGTCAACTAACCAACATTACCTAAATATCGAAAATGTAGTGAAGCAATTCGGACAGTTCACTGCGTTAAAGAAAATCTCGCTAGCGATTGAAAAGGGCGAGTTCGTTTGTTTTCTTGGTCCTTCTGGCTGCGGTAAAACCACTCTGCTACGTGCCATTGCAGGTTTAGACTTGCCAACGTCTGGTGCGATTTTTCAAAACGGTCAAGAGACCACATTCCTACCACCAGAGAAGCGCGACTTTGGCATCGTATTCCAATCTTACGCGCTGTTTCCGAACCTAACTGTGCAAGAGAACATTGCAGTGGGTTTGAAGAACCAAGGTATGTCGACCAAAGAAGCGTTAGAGAAAGTGGATTACTGGTTAGAAACCATTGGTCTTCCAACCTCTGGCGAGAAATTCCCTAACCAACTTTCTGGTGGTCAGCAGCAGCGTGTTGCTTTGGCTCGTGCATTGGCGCTATCTCCGGGTCTACTGTTATTGGATGAGCCGCTGTCAGCGCTGGATGCAAAAGTACGTGTTCACTTACGTGACGAGATTTGTAAGCTGCAACGCAAGCTGGGCATCACCACCATCATGGTTACGCACGATCAGGACGAAGCGCTGTCGATGGCGGATCGTATCGTGGTAATGAACCATGGTGTGATTGAGCAAGTCGGCACACCTCAAGAGATCTACCAACAACCAGCGACGCGCTTTGTTGCTGAGTTTGTCGGCAGCATGAACTTTATAGAAACCTCAGTAGCTACGGACTCCCAAGTACGGATTGCCGAAACCTTGATGCCAGCGCCAAGCTTGACCAATCGTAAGATTCAACGAGGTGACCGCTTCGACCTTGCGGTGCGCCCTGAAAGCATCAAGTTCGTTGAAAACTACACCAACTCTTTACCTGTGCGAGTTACCGCAACCGAGTTTCTAGGGGCGTTTTTCCGCATTGATTGCGTATTGCAAAACGACAGCTCAACGAAAACCATCGTAGTGGATGTGCCTGTGGAAACGGTTCAAAAACTCAATATCAAGGCGGGCGATGTACGTTACATCCAGTTTGCTGAAGAAGGGCTGCATGGTTACGCCGTACCCTCGGTTGATAAAGCGCTAGCAGCGTAGGTGTAAACATGGATGCGAAGACAATGACGATGAATAGCCTGACCACACAAGACAAAGCAAAATCCTTACTCGGACGTGTTAGCCGCGACAACCTTGTGTTGTTCGGTCTGCTCGCTAGTTTGTCGACCATGATGGTGCTGTTCATCTTAATGCCGCTTTGGGCAATGTTGACCAAGAGTGTGCAAAATGCCAATGGCGAATTCGTTGGTTTGGCAAACTTTGCGACGTACTTTTCTTCTTCAAGCTTGTGGGTGTCGGTGGGCAACACCTTCACTTTGGGCGTGATTGTGACCTCGGTAGTGGGTGTGCTTGCGTTCGGTTATGCCTACGCGCTGACTCGTTCATGCATGCCGTTTAAAGGTTTGTTTCAAATCCTAGGTACTGCGCCAATTCTTGCGCCTTCGTTGTTACCAGCGATCAGTTTGATTTTCCTTTTCGGTAATCAAGGCATTGCCAAAGAGATGCTGTTAGGAAACTCGATTTACGGCGTGATTGGGATCTCGATGGGTTTGATTTTCTGGACCTTCCCTCATGCATTGATGATTTTGACCACTTCGCTGCGCACTTCAGATGCCCGCTTGTATGAAGCAGCGCGCGCACTTAAAACTTCACCCATCAAAACCTTCTTTATGGTGACGTTACCTGCGGCGAAATACGGTTTGATCAGTACGCTTATTGTGGTTTTTACATTGGTTATCACGGACTTTGGTGTGCCGAAAGTGATTGGGGGCAGCTACAACGTTCTGGCGACTGACATCTTCAAGCAAGTCGTGGGACAGCAAAACTTTGCCATGGGTGCGGTGACTAGCATTATGTTGTTATTCCCTGCGGTAATGGCGTTCGGCGCAGACCGCTGGGTACAGAAAAAGCAAAAGAGCTTATTCGACACACGTTCAGTGCCTTATCAGCCTGAACCCAACAAAGCGCGCGACAGCATCTGTTTGGTTTACTGCAGCATCATTTCTATCGCAGTGTTGGCTGTGCTTGGCATGGCGGTGTATGGCTCGTTAGTTACGTTCTGGCCTTGGAACAAAGCTCTAACGCTAAACAACTACAACTTTGCTGAAATGAGCACTTACGGTTGGAGCCCATTCTTCAACTCACTAACACTGGCAGGTTGGACAGCGGTTATTGGTACAGCCATCATCTTTGTCGGTGCGTACTGCATTGAGAAAGGGCGTGCGTTTGGTCCAATTCGTCAGGTGATGCAAATGCTCAGCGTGGTGCCAATGGCGGTACCGGGTATGGTGCTTGGCTTGGGTTACATCTTTTACTTCAACGATGCGAACAATCCTCTAAACGTACTTTATGGCACCATGGCATTCTTGGTGATTAACACGGTAGTGCATTACTACACAGTGGGTCACATGACCGCCCTGACAGCGCTAAAGCAGTTGCCATCGGAGATTGAAGCCACGGCGGCATCGGTGAAGCTTCCTCAATACAAGTTGTTCTTTAAAGTGACATTACCTGTGTGCTTACCTGCGATTTTGGACATTGCGACTTACTTGTTTGTTAATGCATTAACCACCACTTCTGCGGTAGTATTCCTTTACTCAACCGATACGATTCCGGCTTCGGTCTCGATTCTGAATATGGACGATGCAGGTCAAACTGGCGCTGCAGCGGCAATGGCTGTCATGATCATGATTGCTGCCGCAATTGCGAAGATTGTTCAGATGACTTTGGGTAAATTGTTAGAAAATCGCACACAAGCTTGGCGCAAAAGATAAGGACACTTCGTGCAATACGTAAAAATTAAAGATTCGATTGTTGAACAGATTGAAGCGGGCATGCTATCGCCGCGTCAAAAACTGCCAGCAGAGCGTAAGTTGGCGGAGTCGTTCGATACTACACGCGTCACTTTGCGTGAAGCGTTATCACTGCTGGAAGCAGAAGGTCGAATCTATCGCGAAGATCGCCGAGGTTGGTTTATCTCACCTGAGCCATTGCGTTACGACCCAACCCAAACGCTGAACTTCCCGAACATGGCGAAAGCGCAAAATCGTGTGCCAAAAACGGAGTTGGTCGCAGCAAAAGGGACGTTGGCAAACAAACAAGCCGCGCGCTTGCTGGACTTGCAGCCTTTCTCGGATGTGTATCGAGTCGACCGTGTGCGATACCTTGAAGACAGACCTGTGGTATTCGTAACAAACTACATTCGTCCAGAGCTGTTTCCGAACCTGCTGGATTACGATTTATCAAATTCACTGACGGACATTTACCGCGATCATTATGGCGTGACGTATCAAAAGATTCGCTACCGCATTTCAACCAGTACTTTGTTGGGTGAAATGGCTCAGGCATTGCGTGCGACAGCCGGTACGCCAGCGATGGTAGTGGAGCGCATCAACTACAACCAGCACGGTGAGTTGATTGATTGCGATATCGAGTATTGGCGACACGATGCCATCAGCATTGAATCTCTGGCGGAACTCAATCGCTAAGTGGATTTTCTCATAATCTAAGGCTCCATCTCGGGGCCTTTATTTTATTCAGACAGGGACATTGAAATGGATTTGTTGGCGATTGGTCTCGTCGTTTTTTCTGCTGTTCTCCATGCGGGTTGGAATATCCTTGGTAAAAGCAACTCTGGGTCAGGGCTCGCGTTTACTATAGCGGCCAGCTTTTCTGCATGTTTCATTCTTACCCCTTATTTGATTTGGTATTTGGCAACCATTGGCTGGACATCATTACCGAGTGAGTTTTGGGGGTTGCTGTTCATTAGCGGCATTTCACAAATGGTCTATCTGGTTGGTTTGATTGTCGCTTACAAGCACGCTGATGTGGGTGTGGTTTATCCGATTGCTCGGGCGCTGCCTGTGATGATGGTCAGCGGAATCAGTGTGGCATTGGGGCATGAGTTATCCAGTCAGCAGTGGTTTGGATTCTTGCTGATTACACTTGGTTGTATGCTGGTACCACTGACGAACTTTCGTCAGATGACATTGGGCTCTTATTTGAACGTTGGTGTGTTCTGGGCATTGATTGCCGCAATAGGCACAACGGGTTACTCCGTGGTTGATAAAGAAGCGCTGAGTTTACTCACAAGACAAGCATCAGAGATCTTGAATGATCAGTACAGTGCAATCTTCTACTTGGGCGTGCAGTTTTGGGCGATTGGTATTCCAGCCCTTGTATGGTGCTTAGTTATGGGCAAGCCAGATGAGATTGAGACAGCGTGGCAGATCCGCAAAACAGCCAGCATGGCAGGGGTAATGATGGCATCCACCTACGGCTTGGTGTTGTTTGCGATGACCATGACAGACAACGTAAGTTTGGTGGTGGCACTAAGGCAAATCAGCATCGTGTTTGGATTGTTTATGGGGATTTGGTTTCTGTCTGAGAAATGGTATCTCACCCGAGGGCTTGGCGTTACTTCTATCGTGGCTGGGATCATTCTCGCGCTTGCGTATTGACCTATATTCACGAAAAAAGGCAGCGAATGAGCCTCTCGCTGCCTTTTGTATTAACTTGTAAGCCTTGTTTAAAAACGCAGTTGCGCACCAAACATCACGCCGCTAGAGTCAAAATCGCTGTTTTTTGAGTACACATATTCTGCATTCAAACCAAAGTGTTTATAGCTCCAGCCGATACCGCCAGCCGCTTCACCTCCGACACTTGAGTGTTCGATGTTCTTGCTCTGACCGTTCACTTTATAAGTGTATTCGAGAGTGTAGAGAGTGACACCTGCCTTGCCGTACAGTTCGAAACCTGAACCCAGAGGATAGCTAGCATAGCCACTCAAGCGAGGTCCGGAGAAGCTCGTATCGGTGACTTCTGAAATCGGACTCACGAGTATCGAGCCGATACCGTCAAACGCGCCTTTATAACCTGCTTCGATACCAAAGTTATGTGTTGGCATGTAGCGGTAATATATTTCACCTAAGAACATGTCGCCTGATTCTTTGCTTGTCGGAGCATCGTAGTTCACATCGCCATAGCCAATGTTTGTACCTATGATGTGCACACTGGTTTCTGCATTGGTTGACAAAGAAAAAGCCGACAGCACTAAAGCAGTAATGAATGAATAACGCATGAACGCTTCTCCTTAGCTTTTAGCTTGCTCGCCTTTTAATATTTGTTCGAAAGTGACCTTGGTGTTGTCTAGCCATTCATAACGGCGACGATACATCGAACGCTTAGAGCGCGACATGCCTTCGATATCTCGACGGGGTGCATTTACATCAATTGAGTAAAAATGACGATTGTATTCGGTGCCGCCCAATTCTTGCCAGAGTGCATCGTAATCCGTTTTTATTCGCCCTTTGCTGTAACGTTTAGCTGCGTAAGTATGGGACTGCGTTTTCACCGCTAGAATCGTATTTACTTCCCAAATTTGTGCGAGCAAAGTGAGCAAGCTCACCATCAAGCTTTTTGGTCTCTGTCCGTAAAGCTTACGAGTTAGCTTTTTAATTTTCGCGTTGTTTTCTTCACTGCTTCGCGGTCCTTGTAAGCCGCCAATCATAATGCTGCGTCCAGATTCGATGTGACCTAGCGTAAAAGAGAGCGTGTAGAAGTTGCCATCTTCAGCGCTGTGCAGCACTAGGCTCATTTCGCCTTCTTTTTGATAACGTGCTTCGTATACTAATCTCACCGAGTACAGTATTTCGTCAATTTCAAAAGAGGCTAATGTTAGGCCTTTCGAGTCTGTGTAGATTTCTTCGATTGTTTGTTTAGAAAACAGTTCTGAAATCGTTTTATAGTGATCAACCACCAAGTTGGAGCGATCAAAGGCGGAGTTATTCTTGATGATGTACGGGCGAAACGGTTTTTCTAGGAATCGGTGTGTACGCGTACAAAGCAACTCTAACAATGACGATTCAATATTGTCTGAAAGGTGCTTAAACGCACGTTTGTAATAAAGCGCACGTAAGATGAACTTAGCTCTGTAGGTCCAAATTGGCTTGTAGACATCAGCATAATCATCTGAGTAAATCGATTTGCTATGGTAAAAAATGGATTTGTTCGCGGTCATTTTCACTCCAGATTAACTTGTGCTCAATAGCGACAATTAAGAACCGACGGACGAGCAGCGAAGAACCCGAAAAGGAGGAATGCAAAGCACGACTGAAAAGAGGTGGTTTTTGCTGTGTCCGACGTTTGTGTAAGGTTTTGAACAGTGTTCTTTTGCTGGAATTCTAAGAGAAAATTGACCTTAGGTATTGTATGGTTTGGTAAGGAAGTGTCAGGTTGAAACCCATTGTTCAAAAGGAAGAAAATGCGAATGTCGGCTGAATATGACGTTGAGTTGCTAGGTTAATGTGAAATAAGTTGAACGAAAATTGAACATTATTTGAAATTGTTTTGACGTGTTTTAGGTCTTTATACGTACCTTATAAGTATCGAGCCAATTTTGGCCCGATGTAAAGGTAAGTAAGGAGAGGTTTATGAAACGCTTAACAACTTTAGCAAGTACGATTGCTCTGATTGCTGCACCTTCTATGGCTCTTGCTGGTGGTTATCAGTGGACAAACGATACCGAAACTATCCATGGCGACGTAATGGATAGCAAACAAGCGGCTTATGAAATGGGCCGAGACATGATCCAAAGCTACCAAAATAAATCATCTGGACAACTCCGTGATGAGTTTACGAGCCTTACAACGTATGTTGATCGCCAATCGTTTTCTATCACTGACTCAAAAGTCATGGTAAATGAGTTCTTGCAAAGTGACGGGCAAGTTGTTTACCAGCCTATTCTCAATGTTCAATACGAGTACCGCATGCGTGATACCGGTAAATACTAACCAGTAAGACGGACTTGAATTGTTTACCACTAATATTTTTTGCTGTTTGTTTTGGGGAGCCACGAGCTCCCCATTTTGTTTTTGTCGAAAGCGAAAATTTTCACACTCTCAGTGCAACATTTTCTATCGCTCAGCGTTAGATTTTCTTGCTCGTTGATTGTCATCATCGTTTGTAAAGTGTTTGCGGAAATGGATGTAACGCACTAACGAGGATACCCGATGACACATCATTCATATTGGTTCAAGCAGGCAATTGAAGCTGAGCAACCAGAAACGCCACAACCGTTACAGCAGAACATTAATAGTGACGTTGCGATTGTTGGTGGCGGATACACCGGACTTTGGACCGCGATTATGATTAAGCAGCAATCTCCGGAAAAAAAGGTAGTCGTGATTGAAAAAGGCCTTTGTGGCAGTGGTGCATCGGGCGCAAACGGCGGTTGTATGTTGACTTGGTCTACCAAGTTCCCGACATTGAAACGGTTATTCGGTGAAGAACATGCTGCTTGGTTAGTAAAAGAGTCGGAACAAGCAGTGCTCGAGATTGACGACTTTTGTCAGCAGCACAACATCGATGCGCAATTATCGTTAAAAGGGGTTTATTACACTGCAACCAATCAGGCTCAAACTGGGGGAATGCAGCCAGTTGTGGACGAGTTAAAGCGATTAGAAGTGAACAGTTGGCGTCGTTGCTCGGTGGAGGAACTGCGTGCCAATGCGGGTTCACCTCGACATATAGAAGGCTTTCACTCTCCAGTTGCAGCCAGCGTTCAACCTGCATTATTAGTGAGGGGGTTACGCCGTGTTGCTATTGATCTGGGTGTAGAAGTTTATGAGAACACGCCGATGACGCGTCTAGATTATGGAAAACCTGCCATTGTCTGTACACCTAAAGGAAACATTCAAGCGCAGCAGGTGGTATTGGCATTAAATGCATGGATGGTGGAGCAGTTTAAACAGTTCAAAAACAGTATCGTGGTGGTTTCTTCCGACATGGTGATCACCAAGCCGCTTGGTGATTCACTACCTCTATCTGGTTGGCAGGCAGGTTTTAGCGTGTTGGATTCACGTATCTTCGTCCACTATTACCGAGATACGCCAGATGGCCGTTTGATGTTGGGGAAAGGCGGCAATCAGTTTTCTTTCAATAACCAAGTTGACGCAATGTTTAACAAGCCAACACGCTACCAAGGTCTACTGCGCAAGTCGTTCGATAAGTTGTTTCCTCATTTGAGAGGAGAGGAGTTTGCTTATTCATGGACGGGGGGCTCTGATCGTTCTGCTACTGGTTTCCCTTTTTTCGGCGAGCTAGATAAACAGAGCAATATCTTTTACGGATTTGGTTATTCAGGCAATGGTGTAGCGCAGACTCGAATGGGCGGAAAAATCTTATCTTCGTTGGCATTGGGAATCGATAATGAATGGACGAAAAGCGGTTTAGCCAAAGGGCCGTTGGGGCATTTCCCACCAGAACCGCTTCGCTGGACCGGGGCTATGATAGTGCGCAACGCGGTACGTCGAAAAGAGGAAGCAGAAGATAACGAGAAAACGCCGTTTATCTGGGATAAGTGGCTAGCAAAACTTGCAGGACCAGCAGGCAAAGCGGATAAGCTTGACTAAACTGAAGACTTTAGCCACAAACGAGACAGTTTGCAGTGAAAGTCATTGGGGCGCGATGAAGCCTTGTGTTAGCCTCTGTCTTTCAAGCTCAGATTTAAAAGGTGAGTCATAAAATGAAAGTATTCAGCAACTTCGATAGCGGCAGCATTCACGTAGTGAAAGCGGACGACAAAAACGACATCCAACTCAAAATTCCTAACGACAATATGTCGGAATTCTACCAGTGGTTCCACTTCCGTCTTGAGACAGAAGCTGAGCAATCGCACACCATCAAATTGCTTGATTTGGCTAAATCGGCTTATCCAGAAGGATGGCAAGGTTACGATGTGGTTGCGTCTTACGATCGTGAAGAATGGTTCCGAGTACCGGCAGAGTTCGATGGCGACACGCTGACTTTCACTGTAATCCCTGAGCGCAGCTCAATTTACTTCGCGTACTTTGCGCCATACACGTACGATCGTCATTTAGACTTGTTACACATGGCACAAAGCGCGCACCACTGCCAACTTGAAACACTAGGCCACACATTAGACGGCAACGACATGAGCTTGCTTACTTTCGGTGAGCCAGAAGAAGGCAAAAAGAAAATCTGGATGATTGCACGTCAGCACCCAGGTGAGACAATGGCGGAATGGTTCATGGAAGGTATGATCCAACGTCTGTTAGATGAAAACGACACGGTTGCGCGTGCATTGCTTGAAAAAGCGGTGCTTTACGTCGTACCAAACATGAACCCAGACGGTGGTATTCGCGGTCACTTGCGTACCAACGCAGTAGGCGTAAACCTAAATCGTGAATGGCAAACGCCATCAATGGAAAAGAGCCCAGAAGTCTACCTTGTGCGTCAGCGCATGCTGGAAACGGGTGTTGACATGTTTTTAGATATTCATGGCGATGAAGCGATTCCGTATAACTTCGTCGCTGGCTCAGAAGGTATTCCTTCTTACGATGAAAATCTTGCCGCTTTAGAGACATCATTTAAGCAAGCGTTACTGACTATTACGCCAGAGTTCCAAGATGAGATTGGTTACGATAAAGATGAGCCTGGTAAAGCGAATTTGACGGTCGGTTCAAATTGGGTTGCAGAGCAGTTCAAATGCTTGTCTTACACAATCGAAATGCCATTTAAAGATAACAACAATCACCCAGATCCACTTTACGGTTGGTCTCCTGAGCGTAGTGTCTTGTTTGGACAAGATGTATTAGCTGCAACGTTAACCGTAGCGGATAAAATTTAGCGCGACGAGTTAACGCTTTTTCATTATTTCGAAAACAGCTCATTTTAAATGAGCTGTTTTTTTGCGCTCTCCATATCCACGCTCCCCTGTAAAAATTTGTTGCCATTCACAAGCTTAAATGATGATTCTTAAATTTGAGAAAGTGGCTTTTTATGGTGATTTGCGTCACAGAAAGTTGGCTTCTTTGTGATATTCTCCGCAACGAATTGACTATGGCTAAACCAACGCAACGAACTTTATTTTTCGGTTGGGTATGCGGATGAAGCTCATGAATAGATGGTCTTGAGGTTACCTTTTTCCGTTTTACGTCATTGGCGTTTGAATATCATTTTTGATTCTTTCCTACGCTATTTAGCTATTTCTATTCGAAGAAAAGAGAAAGTTACGGCTTCATATTTTACGGCAGTATGCTGCCGCGGTGTGTTGCTTTGTGTACAAGAAAAAGGAAAAGAATAATGAAAAAAATCGCTATAGCAGTGGCTACTGTACTTGCTGGTGGTGTGATCTCAAACGTTGCACTTGCTGACACTTACATGGGCGGTAAAGTAGGTTACAACTCTCTAAACGATGCGTGTTACCTAAACGAACCTTGTGACGACGACAGTTTTGCAGCATCTATGCACTTAGGCTACAGCTTCAACAAGTACGTTGCAGCAGAGTATGGTGTTGATTACCTTGGTGACTTCACTGCAAACTTCAAAAAGCCTGGCCTAAACACCGTTGATGGTGATCTTTGGGCGTTGACGCTTGCTCCTAAATTTAACCTACCGCTAACGGATTCTTGGAATCTATTCGCGAAAGTTGGTGCTGCATACATGATGGCTGGTGACGAGAAAGATTTCGTACCAACTGGCTCTCTGGGTGCTGAATACCAAATCAACTACAACTGGAGCCTACGTGCTGAATACCAACGCTACCAAGATATGTCTGATGATGTAATTGAAGACATGGATTCAGATTTCTTCGGTATCGGTTTCAACTACAAGTTTGGCTCTGAGCCTGTCGTTCAAGAAAAAGCCGTTGAAGAGGTGGTAGAAGCACGTCCTGCAACACGCATTGTAGATCACGTTTACCCTGCTCAAACAACAGCGACAGTACAATTCGACTTAGAAAGTGCAGAAGTGAAAGACGCGTCGAACCTTTCTGGTACCGTTGATTTGATGAATACTTACCCACAAGCTCAAGTTGAGATCACGGGTTACAGCGATACGACAGGTTCTGCTGCTTACAACAAGCAACTCACAGAAAAACGTGCGAAAGCCGTTGCTGACGAGTTCCAAGCAAAAGGTATTGCGGCTGAGCGTATGACAGTGAAAGGCATGGGTGAAGCTAACCCAGTGGCAAGCAACGAGACACGTCAAGGTCGTCAAATGAACCGTCGTGTTGAAGTGGTTGTTCCTACGTTTGAATACCAAACAACTGAAAAAGCAGAATAATTCCTGCTTAAGATAAAGTTCCAAAAGCCAGCGTGTATCACGCTGGCTTTTTTGATCCCGCTTAACTAACTAAGTAGTTGTGTAGAAACATAGTTATATCGGGACGCTTTGACATGTGCTCAACATACGTAAACTCAGCACCTTCATCAATTTGTCATCACCAGTTCATAGCATGACAGCCAAGTGTTTGGGAGAATGATATGCAAAGTTTACCGCCGCTCAATTTGCTCCGAGCTTTTGAAGCCACGGCGCGACTACAGAGTTTTACAAAAGCCGCAGAGGAGCTAAATGTGACTCGTGCGGCCGTCAGCCAACAGGTGAAATCGCTAGAGTCACAGCTCGATGCGACGTTATTCGAGCGTAAGGGCACTCACCTTACGCTGACCTGCTCCGCACAAGAATACTGGCCTGTGGTTAATCATGTGCTTCAAACATTATCGACCACGACGCAGCATTTATTTACTCGTCCCAAGAATACGCAAGTTAACTTACATGTCGCTCACAGCTTTTGCTCTCAGTGGTTAATGCCAAGATTGGCTGATTTTCAGCGACAATTCCCAGACATTTCCTTTAAAGTCTCGACAACTGCTAATACAGTTCCAAACGCCAGTGCGATTGCGGATATCGAAATTATTAACGGAGATGGAGATTGGCAAGAGCAAGAAGCCATACGATTAACCCAAGAAAACTGGATAGTTGTCGCAAGCCCGGGCTTTATGCATTTAAACCCGATAAATGACCTCTTGCAGTTAGCTAAAGTGCCTAAAATCTGTACTAGCGGTTATCATGAATCTTGGCAAGACTGGCTTGCGCACCAAGGTTATCAAGGGAAGGTGAGCAAAGTCGTCGCCGAGTTTGAGCATTCATTGCTTGCTATTCATGCTGCGATTAATCAACTTGGCGTGTTGCTGGTAAGAGACTTTCTTGTTGAGGATGAGCTGCAACAGGGCGTATTAGTCCAGGCTGGAAATTGGCATATGCCAAGTTCTGGTGCACATTATATGATGGTTCGAGCATCCGAAAAATCACACGTAAACACCTTTGCTCGATGGTTAATACAGAGTCTTTAATGTTCGTTCAGCGAGTGAGTAGAGCGCATGTGTGGTTTAGCTATTATTAGCAGTAGCAAGTCATCAGTCTAGGACTGAGCGACATGCTTAATGACATCTAATAACCACTGATTTACCGGAGCTTGCTGTTGAGAGCGACGACAGCTCATCACGTAGCGAACATCAAGCTCTAGCCCAGCAGGAAGCGCGATACTCCGGCAACCCTTAGGAACATGTCCACTCATCGTTATGCCAAAATGATTCGTTTGCAGAAGCACTTTTTGAATCATCGCTGGATGCTCAATTTCCACTTTAGGTGTGGTTCTAAAACCCATATGTTTGAGCCTTTCCAACACTGGGTATCGGTAGTCGTTCCATCCCGGCGTTTTAAAAAGTATAAAAGGGTATTCTTCTAGTTCTTGGGAGTTTTGAGCGGGATGATCTTGTCGAACAAAAAATACCGCTTTTCCTCGCCCTAGTTCGGTCTGAACAATTGACTGTGGCAGATCTTCATCAAAGTAATGAATCGCAATGGCGTTTTCACCGTCAATTAATCGTTTTTTTGCTTCGCTACCCCAGCGCAAACATGAGAATTTTGCGTTTGGGGCGTGCTTTAGTAACTCCAAGTAAAACTTGTCACCAAAGTACTCCCAAAACAATGTGTTGGCATAAATAGTGATTGAACCGTCAAAATGAGCTGGTGAAAAATGCTGTGGTTTGATGGAATCAATACTGTTGATTATTTGCTCAAAATGCGCAATGTTCGCTTCCACAAAAGCTGTTGGTTCAAAGCCATTTTTGGTCTGAACGAATAGCGGATCATTGAGCTGAGTTTTCATCTTAGTCAGATTTTTGCTGATTGCTCCTGACGTTTTACCGAGTGATTCTGCGACTAACCGGACGTTACGTAACTCATACATCCGTTTTAATACCAAAATATTTTGAATATCCAGATTAACGCTCATACATTGTCTCGCTTGGCTTTTGTCGACAAATCATATCGCTGAATTTCTTAAGAAAAGACAACGCTCGGTCAATTTACGTTGCTGCCTTATCCCTGATTTATTGAAGGTAACGATAAGTTATTCTTGGTTACATCAGTTTATTAGCATGGATTTCCATTTGGTAAATAATGGCTTTCCTCGTATGAGCGCGTTTCTGTTGTTACAGTTTTTCCACCGAAAGAAAGTAAGAACGATAATAGAGGTGATGTATGAAAAAACTAATCGCACTTGTTTTGATGGTTTGCTCAACAAACGTAGCATTTGCTGGCGATGGGTCATACACGGGCACGATTGATATGACGATGGCAACGAAAAATCAGGTTGACGTAGAGCGTGCAGATTCTCAATTGACGCTGAAGGGTCGCAATGAAATGGCCTATGGCGGTGTAACAATCCATTCGGATGCTGCAACTCAAAAAATTGAACTTCGTGGTCGACGTGATTAATCGAATAGTTTCTTGTTAAGAAAATGCCGCGAAGAACGCGGCATTTCTATATGTAATATCATCAGATCACAATTACCAGATAAGCGCATGGTGAGAAGCTAAGCGCAATGACCACCTGCCATTATTCGCATGGCGGTGCCATATGAATGACAGCTAAGCCCCCCAAAGAGGTTTCACGGTATTTTTTATTCATATCTTTACCAGTCTGATACATGGTTTCGATAACTTTATCTAACGAAATTAAGCATTTACTTGTGCGCTTTAATGCCATACGCGATGCATTAATCGCTTTCATTGCTCCCATGGCATTTCTTTCAATACAAGGTACTTGAACCAAGCCGCCAATCGGGTCACAAGTCATACCCAATGAATGCTCCATCGCAATTTCCGCAGCAATACAAATCTGCTCGTTACTGCCCCCTCTTAGCGCTGTTAAGCCAGCGGCAGCCATGGATGAAGAAACCCCAACTTCTCCCTGACACCCCACTTCTGCACCAGAAATTGACGCGTTAGTTTTATATAAGATGCCGATAGCGCCGGCGACTGCGAGAAAGTCTTTTAGCTGTTTAACATCGAGCTCTTTGATGAAGCGATGGTAGTACATCAATACCGCCGGAATCACCCCTGCTGCACCATTCGTTGGAGAAGTGACGACTTGCCCTCCTGCTGCATTTTCTTCACTAACCGCAAAGGCGAAGAGATTGATCCAATCCATGATCTCCATCGGATCGTTTTCAACTGCAGCGTTGGCTTCGAGCTTTTTCAAAAGGTTTGGTGCTCGACGAGTGACATTTAGACCACCTTCCAAAATCCCTTCCGTATCGAAGCCACGTTGCATGCAGAGCGACATCACTTTCCAAATTTGCTCTGCTCTTTGGTTAATTTCTTCGTCTGAGCGAAAGGCGAGTTCGTTTTGGAGGATCATGCCTCCCAAGCTGAAACCGTTCGTCTCGGCTTTTTCCAGCATCTCATCTGCGGATGTAAACGGAAATGGTACTGCGACCTCATCTTGTTGCGTGCCGTTCTCTAGTTCGTCGGCGGTGGCGATGAATCCGCCCCCAATGGAGTAATAAATTTCAAACGCTACTTGATCTCCAGCTGCGTCTAATGCCGTAATCGTCATGCCATTTTCATGCAGGGGAAGGTTGTCGCTATGAAAGACGATGTCATGGTCGTAGCTAAACTCAATCTGGTGTGTACCGGCGAGCATGAGCGTATTATTGTCTATGGTATTTTGTAGCGCACTTTTGGCACTGCTCATTTTGATGGTATCAGGTTTATTTCCCATCAAACCAAGGACCGTTGCTCGGTCTGTATGGTGCCCTCTACCTGTCAGTGACAATGAGCCATAAAGGTCCACTTGCACCCGATGCACTTTCGCCATAGAGTCGCTAACTAGCTGAGTGAAATGGAATCCGGCAAGCATAGGACCATTAGTGTGGGAGCTGGATGGCCCGACACCAATTTTAAATATATCGAAAATCGACAGCATAATTGACTTCCTTTAGCAGTGAACCTTTATAAAGGTCTCTAGAACAGTGTTGTTAACTAGATGTTAAAGCTTGTGGGTCGGGAGTGAAAGAAGATTTTTGTAACACTGCCAACTAAGCGCGAGATTTTAAAATGAAGTTAGACAACATCGTCATCGTTTTAGGTAAACGCCTCGTCAATAACAGGTTGACCTCTGAGGGCATAACCAGAGTCGAAGCTTTGTCTTGTAGGACTGCATCACTACCGATAGAGCGAACGGCGATTATTTTTTGTGGCGGAGTAACGCAAGGACAAAGTGTTTCTGAAGCAGAGGCGATGTACGCGTATTTTAGAACCCTAAACGCAGACTCTGTGAATCCGTTCCCTGAACGTCATATACTCTTAGAAACGGAGTCGTTGAACACGTTTCAAAACATGCGTTATGTTTCCCAAGTTTTGTGCAAAAGTGGGGTGTTCGAGTTATGGTCGGGGCATCCGGTTGAGGTTATCTTGCTGTCTAATGACTACCACCTCGAACGAATCATTGATATCCAGAATTTGATGGATGAGCAAGGCTTATTACGAGTACTTAAATCCGATTGCGAATCCATGGGGGTGACTCTCAATATTCCACTGGATATCAGCAAACATATTAGCGTGCCATACCCACATAAAGGGCTTATGGCGGAGACATTCTTGCTACTCGATGAACTCACAACCTACCGAGTTTATTTAGAAGGGATCAAGCATGGCGCATTTTTCCGAGATTTATCAATTGTCCGAAAAAAGCCACTTATGATCGCAAGAGATGCTATTCACAAATTGCTCTCTTTACCGCTCGATAAAGAGGCTTTGCAACATATTGAAGAAATGAAAAAGGCCGTCGAAATGACGGCCTTGGATGAATCTGTAGGTGCTGCGGAAAAGGCATTAAGTATCTTCCATCCGATACTGACGGCATTGAACCGTCGCTTTGACCCAGAGTCTATTCATTAAGCTCGCGTTTTGTGCGGACGGCGCTTAATGCGATCAAACAGTAGCAAAGTAGTTCTATACCTTCTTCTGAGATATTTTTAACATCACGGATGTAATTTTCGTCCATCACTTGTTGCCAAAAACTACCCATACCATACAAACGAGAGAAGACTAATAATAGCATTACAGCACCAACTAATAGCTTCATATGTGGCACCGTTAAAATGGTCGCCATTTCGTTCATGGTACCTTTACCACCTTGGTAAGCTTTGGCGCAAGCCAGTGCGGTGACAGCAAGTGCTGGGAAAACCCAAGAGCCATGATGAATCATGTCTGTCCAATAGTCCGTTTCGCGAATAATCAGTACTGCAAAAAATCCTGCAATCAAAATAGCCGCATGCTTTAGCTGAGGCTGTTGTTTCGATAAGCTGAAAAACGACCATGATGCAATAGCAAGCATCACAAGCTGGAGCGTTTCTGTAACGGAAAGCTCGCCAAGGCTTGATCCCAACACGACATAATCAAGACGAAGACTAAGGTTAACGAGAATACTTATAGCGACAATCATCAAGGCGTTTAAACTCGATTTATAAATAATGCGCTTTGATTTTTCAGTAACAACGTTGCTTGGGGCTGACTCGGCTTCTTTTACTATTTGTGTTTTCATCTTGCTCACCTGTCCCAGAAAATGTGGAAGAAATGTGAATTAGTGTGATCTGTGTTTGGAATTTTATTGTCCAAGTGGAAAGTTATGTCAGGGGAATGTCAAGAATAGAACACTGTTCGATATAGGGTCGATGTGCGGTAAAGTCAGAGATATGTAAAAACAACGTAAGAACACTTTGATAAATCAAATAAAAAAGGAGCCCAAAGGCTCCTAAGTGATAGAGGGAAGGTGACGTATCGATAAAAATAATTAGTAGTTGTCACCCTCATTTTCTTTGTGATTCTCGCGATAGTATTCCCATTGCTCGACGCGTTCATTGTCCGACAGCACACAGTAAGTGACACGTTCGCCGTTTTCCGACACGGTATCCAGCTCACCACCTTGCTGAACACAGTATACGGCTGCGGGATTTGCAACGGAGGTATACTCAGTTGATCGGGTCGCTCCCTCGTAAGTTGAACAACCAGCCAGTACCAATGTTGCAGCCATAGCCATCATTAAATTTGTCTTTTTCATTCTTTATCTCCGCATGGGGTGGGCGAGTATTGTATTGATTATAGGCAACTTTAAGAGATTATTGTCTTATCGATGTTAAAAGTAAGAGGGACGTATAAGAATTTAGATATTCTCATTTATTGCTGATTAGCACGTCACACTTCTGTTCTTGGCGTATTGTTGTGAAGGTCATATCAATCACTTCCTGACAAGCGCTCGAACGTACCTGGCCTACAACAATGATTTAAAGTGTGAAATTCGGTAATATGCGCACAAAACATTGACCGTGGTATTTTCGATGAGACATTTAAAATCGACCGTTCATCCAGACATAGAGCATTTGGATGACAAAATTGTTTTTCAGCGCAATGCAGCGCGAGCCATTGTACTTGATGGTGAAGATGTGCTGTTGCTCTATACAGAACGTTACCATGACTACACGCTACCAGGCGGTGGTATTGATGATGGTGAAGATGTCATTGCTGGATTAGTCCGTGAATTAGAGGAAGAAACGGGCGCCCAAAATATACATGGTATTAAGCCTTTCGGAATCTTTGAGGAGTTTCGTCCGTGGTACAAGGATGACGCTGACGTGATGCACATGGTGTCGTATTGTTATACATGTAAAATCGAACGTGAGCTAGGCGAAACGGCGTATGAAGATTACGAAGTTAAAAATGGAATGCGCCCGGTATGGATGAACATACACGAAGCAATTGCACACAATGAAAAAACGATGGCAGAAAGCCCGAAAAAAGGCATGAGCATTGAGCGCGAAACGTTTTTACTTCAGTTGATTTCTAAAGAATTACTATAAACAGCTAGTTTGCATCATTACGACTTAGCTTCTGTTGGCTCTATTGTGGGCAAAGATTTTAGAGCAATAAAAAAGTCCGGACTCCCCCCCGGAACCCGGACTTATTCCAGACGCGCAAGCGAAGCGTCATCTTGATATGTTAGATTTGTTTCGAACTATGAAAACAATAGCTGTTTTACATTTAGTGTGTAAATAATTATTAGGTCTGACCATTGGTTTTCATGTTTTTTTGCAAACACAATGTGACGCATATCTACCCAATTGCCAAGCGTAATTGGGGCGCTTTTTAGTAAACCACTACTCTTTCTTATCTTTGAGATACCTTACCTCAACTTTTTTGCACACGTTTGCATAGAGATCACGAGTTTTCAAATTCGCCGAACAGGATCTTGTAATTTTACGTTTCTCTGACATTGAGCGCTGTCGTAGCTTTTATCACAAATTAACTAGCGGAGGCAGTCGGCTAAAGTCGACCAGCGGTTGTGAAATCATAGGAGCGTCTGGAGCAAACAAGAGTAAAGGTTGAAATGATGAGGATTGTAACTGACCGATATCTATCAACTTTTCCAATGCATAGAAGCGGCTGACGTATTGGCGAGTCTCGTTAGGCAGCGTGAGTTGTTGGAAATCTCGACTTCCTGCTTGCTGAATAGCACGTGCAACGCGTCCTTCTCCGGCATTGTATGCAGCTAAGGTCAGAGCCATATTTTGATCGAATTTGTTGTATAAAAACGCCAGGTACTTGAGCGCGGCCGTTGTGCTAGCTTCTGTGTCAAAGCGATCGTCTTGTTTTGTATTTATCGTTAATCCGAATCGTTTCGCTGTGGTTGGTATCAATTGCCAAAGTCCGGCGGCGTTAGCGTGAGAAACGGCTTTGGGGTTGTAAGAAGATTCTAACATTGGTACTAAGGCTAGGCTATTTGGTAATGAGTGGTTTTGAAGCTGTTTGAAAATGTGGTTAATTACCGGTTTGGATGAATCGAGACGCTTGGCAATTTGTGGTTTGTATGGTGCTAATACTTGATACTGCGTTTGAATATCGACAGCATTTGGTTTTGCCTGGCATGTGATTGGAAGGTAGGACAGAAAGGCAATAAAAATAAAAAGGCCTACAGTACTCAGCCGAGATGGCGACTGAATCTGTAGGCAAGACGAACATCGTTTAGAACGATTTATCTTCATAAGTGTGTTGCACAGGTTGTTTGAGTTGACTGACCAACTCATGGAACGCCGCAGAGCTGTGGCCATTGCTCTGATTGTATTGTTGGCACTGACTTACCAACGTTTCCAATAGCGCCCATTGTTTTCTAGCTTGCATACCTATTTGGGCAGGCAAAGCATTGAAAATTCGTTTTACGCTGGCGTCATTACACGCTAACCCCAGCGCTCGCATACACTGGCTTCTGTCATTGGCGGAGCGGCTGAGTTTATTGAGTATCGGCATTTGTTTCTGAACATTGTCGTTCAGTGCCTCTCCATCAAACTTTAAGTACAATACCTTTTGCTGCTGAAGCAAAGGAAGCAGTTGTTGATAAAGCTTAATATCCTCAGATATAGAGCGAACAAATTGTTGAATTCGCTGCGATACTGCGCTTGCCATGATGTCTTCCTAGCGTTTTATTACTCGTGACCTGTATGGAACTGCATGATTGCCTTGGATAGCACTTTTGTATCTAGGCTAAGTTCACCACGCGCTAATGCGTTGCGTACTTGTTCTACTTTTTCCATATCAACATCAGGTAGTGATGCCATTTCAGCTTGAGCGCGATCTATCGCTACGGTATTCGCTTGAAATGCAGGCTCGTGTACTTTGCTCTGTTCGACGACGTCGACAGGCTGTTTGCTTGCTTGCTGTAATTTTGTTTGTGGGACATGACCGCCCGCGACTTTGTCGATTTTCATGCTGTGGTCCTCATCATCATGTTCTAAATTAAGTAGGCGGTTAGAATGTGATAAACATTAAATATTTTTTTTGTACTCGAAGTTCAGTGTTACTGACGAGAGCCAAAATTAAAAAATGTTACCCCGAGTCAAAAAATCAAAATTGAGTATGAACCTGGTTTAATCCAGTTACGACTGCTCTTATGACCTTGCCCGAACTTGGGTTTTCCACGTCAATTTGTTGCCCTTTCGCTCCATCTTCTAAGGCGACTCCTTTTGTGCTGGCACTAAATCCATTTTTGCTCGCAATGACTATGACTTCATTGCCTTTCTCGATTAGAGGTGGGGCCGACAAATTGGATGGATTAACCACTTGTCCAGCCCGCAAACGACGCGAGGTTTCTAAGCCTACTGCTTGCTCGGGGCGAGTATAAAAATCGTCTTGGCGAGAGATGGTTCGAGTTTCAAGCTTTATGTGTTTAGCCGCTACGACTTCATTTCGGCCAACCGTGGTTGTCGCGACCAAAACAGGCAGAGTCAGCGAAGACTTTATCGTAACGTTAATTCGCCATGGTGATGCGATATTGTCGCAGCTGACTGAGCGCTTGAGGTTACCGACTGGCAACGTGTTGTTGTCACGACCTGTGATAACTAAAGGAGATTCACATTCTGGCAAGTGATTGGCTGAACCGGGCACCCACATGTCGAAGTCTAGTTTGTACTCCCCCCACTGATTGGAGAGCGCTACGCGATCCACCTCTTGTTCGAAATCCGTTGCTACAACGGACCTTATCTCTTCAACGCTTAGGGTTTTGTCATTGGTGTTGGCGAATGCTTGTTCTGATGTCAAAGCGAGTAACGTCAGCATTATTGTTGAGGAAGTAGACACTTTCCTCTTGTTTTTAATGCTTTCCGAGAACCGGAAGTCTGGCTTCCATCCTTGTTTGTAAATCATTGATATATATGGCTATTTTTTATGGCACGTATCTTGTTTGTATGTTGGCGTATTCGAGCCAACTGTAAGGAAGATGCATGGCGATCACATTTGAAAATGCTTTAGGAGTACATCCAGAGGCACTTAATTTTCGCGTTCAGCGTACCAAAGTCCTCGCCAGTAACCTAGCAAATGTTGACACCCCTGGGTATTTGGCGAAAGACCTAAGTTTCACCACCGTAATGAACCAAGTAACGGCAGGTGGTGTGAACAAACCGGTGCCAAAGTTCCAGGTTCAGGCCCAATACTCGGTGCCTTACCAGAATAGCAAAAATGGCAACACCGTAGAGCTTGGTGTTGAACAAGCAAAATTCACGCAAAACAACATGGACTTTCAAACTAGCCTGACGTTTCTCAACATGAAATTTAATGGCTTAGCGAAAGCGATTGAGGGACGTTAATTATGTCATTCACTGATATTTACTCGATCACTGGTTCCGCGATGACAGCACAAACTGTGCGTCTTAATACGGTAGCCAGTAACCTAGCAAACGCAGATGCAGTATCTGCAAATCCAGAAGATGCTTATAAAGCGCTTAAGCCAGTATTTGCGACTGTGTACCAAAAAACGCAAATGACAACAGAAAATGGAGCTTATCCCAATGCAGAAGTTCGCATTGTTGACGTTGTTAAAAATGCTGGAGATGCAGAGAAGCGTTTTGAGCCGAACAACCCACTGGCTAATGATGAAGGCTATGTGTTTTACCCAGATATTGATGTAGTTGCTGAAATGGCAGACATGATGTCCGCAACACGCAGCTTCGAAACGAATGTTGAAGTATTAGCCAATGTAAAAAGTATGCAGCAAGGTCTGCTTAGATTAGGGCAGGGCAGCTAATGAGTATTGCACAATACACCCCTTTATCGTCTGACGCTCCAGTAAATACAAAAGCAAAAGACAGCAACGGTATCTCACCAAACCCTAAAGACATGAACAGCGCTTCTTCATTGGAGAATGAGTTTATTTCTTTGATGGTGGCTCAAATTCAAAACCAAGACCCACTTAATCCCCTTGATGGTACGGAATACGTTGGTCAATTGGCTCAGTTCTCGCAGGTACAAAGTACCGAGAATATGTCTAAGACAATGCAACAGAGCATGGTGTTACTGGACAACATGCAAGTGCTATCAACAGCGGGCCTTGTTGGGCAAACGGTTTACGTCAATGCGGATGAATTTCAGCTTGGTGAAGACGTACAAAACGGAAAAATCGAACTCGCTCATAGCTCAAACCAAGTCACGTTAGTTGTTAAAGATGAATTTGGTCAATCAACTAAAGTGCCACTAGGTGCTCACGGCAAAGGTGACGTCGACTTTTCAATTAATCCTGAAGAACTTGGTCTTAAACCAGGCAAATACTCAGTGGCCGTAGAAGTGCAAGAAGGGCAAGCAAGTCCAAATGTGCTGATGGCAGGCACTGTTGAGCAAGTGCGCATTCCTAATACCGGTGGCGCAGCATTAGTCAATGTCCATGGCGTTGGCAACGTTCCTTTCTATCAAATCACTCAGTTTGGTGCTTAACCAAATACGGAAATCAGAGGTCTATTTATGAGTTTTAACATCGCACTAAGTGGTCTGGACGCGACCAACACAGAGCTAAACACAATCAGTCACAACATTGCCAACGCATCAACGTATGGTTTTAAAGGTGGCCGCACAGAATTCTCCGCTGTATACAATGGCATGCAACCTGGTGGTGTGGAAGTCGCGTCAATTTCACAGAACTTCGACAAAGACGGCAGTATCACAGGAACTGGCCGTGCGATGGACCTAGCTATTAATGGCGGTGGCTTTTTTGTTACTAAAGATAATATGGGTCAAATGTTGTACACACGTTCAGGTGTGTTCTCAACGGATAAGAACAACTTTGTTACGGCTAACAGCGGTGCAAAGCTTCAAGGTTACAGTGTCGATAGCAACAACAACCTAATGACAGGTTCTGTGGGTAATATTCAGGTATCGACTTCCTCACTGAATGCTAAAGCAACAGACAGCTTAGATTTTGTTGCGAACTTCGACGCAAGCGCGTCTGTTATTGATAAAGCCGTAACGCCATTCAATCCAAAAGATCCAAGCTCATTTAACTCGTCTTACACAACAAAAGTCTACGACTCACTGGGTAACTCGCACACGGTAACTCAGTACTTTACTAAGACTGCTTCTAACTCGTGGGAAGTAAACGTTCAAGTAGATGGCGGTACGACGCCAGTAGCAACTGTGCCTGTAACGTTTGGTAAAGACGGCTCGCTTTCAGCACCAACTGCGCCGTTTAATGTTTCATTCCCTGCAGCAGGCGCGAACGCGATGAGTGTAGACATTAACCTGAAAGGCAGCACGCAATTTGGTGCAGCTTTTGGCGTAAGTACTAATAGCCCTAACGGTTACACATCAGGTGAACTTGCAGGTGTACGCGTTGAAGGTAACGGCATGGTTTACGCGACTTACACTAACGGCCAATCACAGCTACAAGGTCAGGTTGTTCTTGCTGATTTTGCAAACACACAAGGCTTAGCGAAAGTGAGTGGAACATCATGGACTCAAAGCTTTAGCTCAGGTGCTCCAATTATGGGTGTTCCGGGTTCAGGTACGATGGGTGACCTAACTCCGGGTGCATTAGAAGGTTCTAACGTTGACTTAACCAGCGAGCTTGTTGCTCTAATGACTGCACAACGCAACTACCAAGCAAACGCAAAGACAATTTCTACCAGCGACAAGCTTACTCAAGCTTTGTTTAACGCGGTGTAATGGGAGTTTTGCATGGATAGTTTGTTATTTACGGCAACGTCGGGTGCCAGCCGAGTTCTTAAAGCGCAGCACGTTCGTTCAAACAACTTATCAAATGCTGATACTGCGGGTTTTCGAGCGGATATGGAGCGTGTGCGTAGTGTAGAGATGCAAGGCCCAGGTTTTGATGGTCGCACTATGGTTGTGACCAACTCTGCCTCAACACGTTTCGACGCTGGCGATATTGTGAAAACAGGACGTCCGTTGGACGTTGCGGTTATGGGTGAGGGGTATCTCTCTGTAGAAACCCCAGCAGGTAACGAAGCTTACACCCGTGCAGGCAATATTCAGGTCGATACTTTTGGCGCTCTAACAATCAATGGGTTCCCTGTCCTCGGTGACAATGGTCCTTTGGTTGTGCCGGATTATCAAAAGATTGAAATCAGCGAGCGTGGTCAAGTCTCAGTGATCCCACCAGGTGGCGGCGCAGAAATTGTGGCAGGCACTTTGAAGTTGGTTAAACCGGAAATTAATCAACTGCAAAAAGAGAGCGATAGCTTGCTGCACAGCGTAGATGGCGTGCCATTCGCGGCAGATGAAACCGTGCAACTCTCTCCTGAGCACATTGAGGGCAGTAACGTATCTGCTATTGATGAATTGGTTAGTGTGATGTCGCTGACGCGCAACTTTGAAATGCAAGTTCGCATGATGAAAACGGCGGAAACTTTAGCAAAAGCTGGTAACAAATTAATGGCGGCGAGCTAAGTCTCGCCCCGCAAGGAGTAAAAAATGCATTCAGCATTATGGGTAAGTAAGACAGGCATGGCAGCGCAAGACACGAAGATGACTGCCATTTCTAACAACCTAGCAAACGTAAACACGGTTGGCTTTAAGCGTGACCGAGTCGTATTTGAAGATCTTTTCTACAGCATTCAGCGTCAACCAGGCGCACAAGTAGACCAAGTTAACGAACTACCAAGTGGTATTCAGCTAGGTAGCGGTGTTCGCGTTGTTGGCACACAAAAAGTGTTCACGCAAGGTAATACCCAAAACACAACGCAAGAGTTGGATCTTGCTGTAATGGGTCAGGGTTTCTTCCAAATAGAAAACTCGGACGGACAGATCATGTATACACGTAATGGTCAGTTCCATCGAAACTCAGAAGGCTTAATGGTGAACAGTCAGGGCCTGCCTTTAGAGCCTCAAATCCAGATCCCTGACAATGCGGTCTCTTTCTCTGTGGGTGTTGATGGCACAGTGACTACAACAACAGCAGACGATCCAACACCTCAGCAGCTTGGTCAAATTACACTTGCAAAATTCATCAATCCAGCCGGCTTAGAGGCCATGGGTGGCAACTTATTCCGTGAAACGGAAGCCAGCGGTCCAGCTGATGAGCTGATTGCAGGAGCTGATGGCGCCGGCATTATCAAGCAAGGTGCACTGGAAGGGTCAAACGTACAAGTAGTAGAAGAGATGGTCGACATGATCACCACTCAACGTGCGTATGAGATGAATGCGAAAGTGGTCTCTGCTGCAGATGACATGCTGAAGTTTGTTTCGCAATCAATGTAAGTATGAAATTGGTGATGATGAAGGAAAAAGCAATGAAATGGCTTTCTAAGAGTTGGGCAGTAGCCGCCGTGTTGCTGGTGGGATGTGCTGGCCGTCAGGAATTTATTCCGCCTGAGCCGAATGCTGAGGAATATGCACCACCAACGCTCGATTACACGCTGCCGGAAACCCAATCTGGTAGCCTTTATCGTCACCAATACACGATGACTCTGTTCCAGGATCGTCGTGCTTACCGAGTTGGCGATGTATTAACGGTTCAATTATCAGAAGAAACCTCATCGAGTAAAAATGCGGGTACTAAGTTCGGTAAAAGTTCAGCAATTAACTTTGTGGCGCCGACCATAGGCACGAAAACTATCGATGAGTTAGGGGTTAGCGTGGATGGCAAACGTAACTTCGATGGCAGTGCATCAAGTTCACAAGGCAACAAGCTTCAAGGTGCCATTACGGTAACGGTACACGAAGTATTACCTAATGGCGTATTGCGTATCAGCGGTGAAAAATGGCTTCGTCTGAATCAAGGCGACGAGTTTATTCGTCTAACCGGTATCGTCCGTGTGGATGATATTAACCGCAGTAACCAAGTTTCTTCTCAACGAATTGCTGATGCAAGAATTACCTACGCAGGTCGCGGAGCGCTAGCTGACAGCAACGCAGCCGGGTGGCTAACTCAGTTCTTCAACAGCCCATGGGTACCTTTCTAATGAAGACAATGCAATCTTTCTTTATGTCTCTCCTATTGGTGTTGACCTTGGGACTACCAGGCACTTCACGTGCTGAAGCGGAAATTCCGATCATGGACTTGGTCGATGTTCGCGGCATTCGAGAAAACCAACTGGTTGGTTATGGTTTGGTAGTTGGCTTAGCCGGCCAAGGTGACCGAAACCAAGTGAAATTTACCTCTCAATCTATTACCAACATGCTACGTCAGTTTGGGGTTCAAATTGATGACAGTATGAACCCTAAGCTACGAAATGTGGCTTCTGTGAGTGTGACAGCGTCCGTTGACCCAATGGCAGGCCCAGGACAAACGTTGGATGTGGTTGTGTCTTCAATCGGTGATGCAAAGAGCCTTCGCGGTGGTACGTTATTGCTAACGCCTTTACGTGGTATTGATGGCGAAGTGTACGCGATTGCGCAAGGTAACGTGGTTGTGGGCGGCTTATCTGCAGAGGGGCGAAGTGGCTCCAAAGTAGAAGTGAACACACCAACGGCGGGTCGCGTTCCGAATGGTGCGACTTTAGAGAGAGAAATCAAAACCGATTTCAACCAACGTGATGAAATCACCCTAAACCTGCGCAAGCCTAGCTTCACTACAGCAAAAAATATTGCGCGTGAAATTAACAACACTTTTGGACCTAACGTTGCAGTTGCGATCAATAAAGCGCGCATTGATATGCGTGCACCAAAAGATACACAGCAGCGTGTCGTCATGATGTCGATGCTTGAAGAAATGAGCGTCGTTGAAGGCCGTAAACCTGCTCGTATTGTCTTTAACTCTCGCACTGGCACCGTAGTGATCGGTAAGAGTGTCAAAGTGAGTGAAGCAGCAGTAAGTCACGGTAACTTGACCGTGCGAATTTCTGAATCACAACAAGTTAGTCAGCCTAATGCGTTTGCAAATGGCGATACGAAAGTCGTTAACCAAACGGACCTTGATGTGAATGAAGATCTCGCTCAGATGGTGATTTGGCCTCCAGGCACGGAACTTAACACCATAGTTAATGCGGTAAATAGTTTAGGTGCCACGCCTACAGACTTGATGTCTATCCTGCAAGCTTTGAGTGAAGCGGGTGCATTGAACGCTGAATTGGTCGTGATATAAGGAGTTAAGGATGAAGCTAGACAGTACCAATGAACAAACTCAGTTAAATTCGATGCTTTATCACGACAATAGTGCATTGGCTAACATCAAGCATAGTCGTGATCAAGAAGGCGCACTTGAAGTCGTCGCAGGTCAATTTGAGGCAATGTTCCTACAAATGGTGTTACGCCAAATGCGCAGCAGTAGTGATGCTCTTGCTGATAAAGACAGCCCGTTCGCCAGTCAGCAACAAGGGGTATTCCGTGATATGTATGACGGTCAGCTGGCGATGGAACTAGCAAAGAAACAGAGCTCAGGCATTGCCAATATGCTCATCCAGCAGCTGAGCCCGTCTATGCGTGAGGTTGCTTTCGATGCTGCGCGCAACATCTCATCCGCTAACGATGGTAAAGGTTCGAATTCTGAATCTAACTCACAAGTAGATTCTAAAGAGGTTGAGAAGAATTCAAGCCTATTTAATACCGCTTCTCAAGCCGTCGCCTCTGTTAAACAGGTATTCGGTGAGGCCGGTATGACTACCGCGTTTTCTCAGCCGTTGATCAGAAAAATGGAGCTGTAAATGAACCTAGTTAATATTGCCCTTTCAGGTTTAGGCGCGAACCGTGTGGCCCTAGACGTAACCGCGCAAAACGTGGCAAACGTGAATACCGTGGGTTACAGTCGTCAACAAGCGTTGATGGCGTCTGTCGATGATGGTAAAGCCAATCGCTTAAGTCCAGGTTTAGGGGTAGAAGTCACTAGCATTCGCCGCGTTACTGATCAATTTCTGATTAAGCAAACGTGGTCGACTAACAGTATGGCGGCATACGCATCTGGATACACCAGTAACATGAGTCAGCTGGAGAATACGCTTGGTGCCGATGGTTTCAGTATATCGGCTGGCTTGGACTCGCTAAACGCTGCGCTTAACGATGCGACTGTTAAGCCGGAATCCATACCTTACCGCCAGCAGATCATTAACGAATCTGAAGCTTTGGCCCGCCGTTTTAATACGCTTACCGAGTCTTTATACAATCAACATAAAGACATGAGCGACCAACGTAATGCGGCGCTTAACCACGCGAATAGCCTTATGGAAAATATCGCGAAGGTGAACAAGCAACTGGTAGAGATGCAAGGTACAGGTGGTAACCCATCACAGTTAATGGATGAACGAGATAGGTTAATCGGTGAGTTATCTCAAACCATTGAAATCAAAACAACACAGCAGCATGACGGCAGTGTTCAGGTCACACTAACCTCTGGTCAACCGCTTGTGATGGGTACGGACCATGGCAAACTGGAAGCCATTCCTGACCCGAGTGATCCTTACTTGGCGGACTTACACGTCACGTTCTCGAATCAAAGTTTTGCGATTGGTGACTCGCTTGGTGGCAAATTAGGTGCGATTAATGACTATCAAACCGAAGTGTTGAAACCAAACCAATTGGCTCTGAATGACATGGCGAAAGCTCTCGCGGATGAATACAACGCCGTGCTTGCAACTGGCAAAGACTTAAATGGCAACCCAGGTAAACCTTTGTTCAGCTATGACCCAGCAAACCCTGCAGCCAGTTTGGATATTACCAAGCTAACTCCAGATGAGCTTGCGTTCTCAAGTGATGGAACACCTGGTAACGCAGATGCGTTGCAATCATTGATCGAGTTAAGCAACAAGCCAGTGGCGGTATCAGGTTACGGTTCAGTAAGCTTGAACGATGCCTTTAGTTCAATGGTGGGTCAAACCGCAATTAAAGCACGCCAAGCTAATGCTGATTATCAAGCGAAGTTAGCCATGAACAAGCAAGCGCACGCAGCTCGCGATAATGTTAGTTCCGTAAACAGCGATGAAGAAGCGGCTAACCTAATGATGTTTGCTAATGCGCACAATGCCAACATGAAAGTGATCAGCACAGCAAATCAACTGCTCGATTCTATTCTGCAGTTATTCTAAGAGGAAAGTTTAGATGCGAATTAGTGACAATCAATTTAGTCAAATGATGTTGCACAGCTTGCAGAGCAATAGCGCGGGATTAGGCGAAGCTCTGCAACAGATGTCTACTGGCAAGCGCTTAACCAAGCTGTCTGATGATCCAATGGCTTCGATCAAGTTGCTTAACTTAGACCGAGAAACCAGTGCGATTGCTCAGTACAAAAACAACATTGAAAACGTAAAAACGACGCTATCGAGTCAAGAAACCCATTTAGATTCGATCAAAGAAAGCTTAAAAAGCATGCGAGACATCGCGCTTTGGGGTGCGAACGGCTCTCTTACTGACGAAAGTCGTGGCGGTATGATTACAGAGCTTAAGAGTTACCGTGACTCTATTGAGTCGTCTTTTAACGCGCAGGATGAAGAAGGGCACTACCTTTTCTCTGGTACTAAAACGGATACTGCGGCTGTAAGTAAAGCGAGCGGCAGCTACGTAATTGAAGGTAATAGTGACAAGCGCGTAGTAACAATTGCTAAAGGTGTCACGATGGATTCCAATATGACTGCAAAAGAAATATTGGACCTTGGGGGAGGCCATAACGTGCTTAACCAAATTGATGCGCTGATCAAAGAGTTTGAGAGCCCTACCGCCAACTTCAGAGCTGAAGTTGAGGCGAGTATCAGCGCTATCGACGATACTTTTTCAAACGTACTAGGGACCATGACTGAGATTGGTGGTCGACACAACAACTTAGATCTTGTTGGTGGCGCGCACAGTGAAAACAAGCTGTTCGTTGACAAAGTATCTGGAGACCTCTCTGCTCTGGACTATGGTGAAGCGTCGGTACGATTGAGTAATTACATGGCCGCTTTGCAAGCAACGCAAGCAAGCTATGTGAAGATCGATGGTTTGTCGCTGTTTGACCGTTTATAAGGTTAGGAAGTTCTTTTTATGGTAATGAGTACAGTAGAGGTTAGACCCCATAGCATACGCTTAGGTGGACAAGAACAAGCCTCTATCATGCCGACCCGTTCTGCAGACTCAAGTACGGCAATTAAACCGCGCCCGGCGCAAATTCAGGCTGACACTGCGTCAGCCTACTCTGTATCTGGTATTCAGCTTACGCAGGGTCAGCAGCAAGCCACGGCGGTTCAGATCGCGTCCAAATCGCTGCAGGTGATTGGCAAAGAGCTCACGCAAATTAAACGTGGTTTGACGCAAGCTATTAATCAAGGCGTACAAAATGTTCCTGGTTTGCAGGATACATTGGTTCGCTCTAAAGCCACCATCCAAAAAGTCGTTGAGCAAGCACGTTTCGATGGCCAGAAAGTCCTAAATAACGAACTGCACTTAAAACTGGATAAAGCGGATATTCGTCGCTTTTCTATTCCAGGTTTGAATGTTCATCGCTTAAGCGACAAGGCCGAGCAAATCCGTTTGGATTTTCCTCAAGGTCAAGCGGTGATGATTCAGTTTGATGGACAATCAGACGGTGAGCGAACGGTCAAAATGCTGGATCGCAGCTTGATTGCGTTAGGAATGCGAGCCTCATTAGCCGATGATGGCAGCATTTTATTTGAAGCCAGAGACAACGCTTATCAACAAATGCAGCAAAAGGTGATGGTAACGGGGGAAGGGCACCGATTCCCTGCGGGACAGCCTAACGTTTTGAACTTAAAGTCTGAGCCAGATGGTATTGCGGAGCTCGGGTTTGATCTAGGCTCACGCGACGGCATCAAGCAGACGATTGCCAAAGTAAATCAGCATCTGAAACAAGTTCAAACGAGCTTGCAGGAAGCGAAAGCTTTTCATGGTGAACTGAATACTCAAATGCGTTCTATCCAAACCAAAACCGCACAGCTTTCAGTCAATGAGGTGAATGCAAAACTGGATGGATTCATGCAAAAGTCTGGCGAGTTTACTTCGACTTTTCAGGCATTGAATGCGCAAGCAAACGTGCGTCGTCATACTGTGGTCGCTTTACTGAAGTAACGAACACTCCAATGATTCCCGGCTTTACACTGTTATCGTCCCCCAATAACGAAAACAGCGCACTGTCGGGAATCTCTCTTCGACTCGTCTAGGGCTCGAGTGCTTTTGCCACCGAACGATTCAATTTCTGGAATAGCCATCCAAGTGCTATCAAAGACGCACCTAAGCCTAAGAAGCTTATCGCTCGCCAGAACCCATCCAGAGAGCTCACATCCCATAAGAATACTTTCAGTGCGACACCGGCAAGGACCACTAGACCGACACGCTGCATCATCAGCCCCTGTTGGGTCACGCCGCGCCAAGTCAGCAATCCACCTACGAGCAAGCCAGCCACTGAATAACTGAACAACTCTGCCATGCTGGTTGGCTGATACAGCATCATCGATGTGGTTTGCCAGAATTGACGGATAGACATCCCCAACCAAATGGCTGCAAGTAAAAAGCCTAGACTAGCAATCGCAAATCGATGAACTTGCAACGTATTCCAGCGCTTAAACGTTGCGATAAGCAGGATGCAAGCTGGTAACAGCCAGCCGATACTCAGCATGTTAAAGATGGGAAGTGCTTGTGCCGAGACGTTATCAGTCACCAACGGCGATTCTGCCGTATTAAGCAAAATAATCAATATAGCGAACGCGCACCAAAGCAAGTAACTATAGATTTCGTAGATACGGCTTAAGCGTTGCGCAAATTGGCTGCGGTAGCTGTATACCAAACCCATAACTAATGCTTGATTGGCAAAGACTGCCGCACTTGTGAAGTCGATGTGCCCCAAGTAACCATATTGCCCCGTTAACCAGTAGTTAGTTTGGGTGAACAATGCCATTAAGAATACATGTAAAAACGCCCCTTCAAACCAGTTGGTCAGTTCTCGGTCCACTTGTTTTAGTGTTGAACGAGCATAAGACAAGATGAAGAGAGAAGGCATATAACTCACAAGAACCCAAGCCCAATGCCCGGCTTCTACCGGTTGCCATTCGGGTATGAAAGGTAGCAGCGTGAGTCGGATAACCAGTATTCCCATTGCCACTTTAATCGCCCAACTCGCAGGTCGAAATAACCCGACTTGAGCCTGTAAGGCCATTATCGCAACTTGTATTGAGATTGCTGTTGTTAACCAAGTATCGCTCAACCAAACAAAAGCGATACCTACGATTAAAGCATGCATAACGGCAGAGCATTCTAATGCCAACGAACGTGCACGCTGACCAAGCACAACATAGTAAGTGGCCATCAATGCGCAGAAGGTAGTCCAATACCACAGGTAGCCTTGCATAAATTCGTCAACATAAAGCAACGTAATTAAGCTCATCGCGGGAGCCAGTACCAGCAGAAGCAGCCCACTGAGTTGCGAACGGTCACTAAGTGATTGGCAATATGTTCGATAGCCGATCAGTGCAATACTCACCGCCAATGCGAATAGAATGCTAGCTTCTCGCTCTAACATATACAGCGCATCAAAAGCGATGGTAAGAACAATCAGCGCGGTTGCTGAGACGAGAATAGATGGCAAAAATACACGTAATGACCAGCCTGTACGAAGTGCTGGTAGCCAGATGATCGCAACAAGCAGCGTATAACAGTACGCCATTTGTAGAGTGTTCAGCTCCGGCATTCTGGTGACGGCAGAAAAGGTCAATAAAGCAGTTGCGAGAGCGGTAGCGGTCGGCGAGTTTGTCCACTTGCTTTGATAGTGACGAAAGCGAGGATTGAGCATCCAACCCATTCTCGGAACCGCGAAAATGAGATACAAAGTGATGGAGAGATAAATCGCGAGCCACGAGAACAACCGTTCTGTTGGTACACTCTCAATCAACAGCAACATCCAAATGACATGTGGAATCGCGATACTTGGCGTAATCCATGCCCTACGCACTTTTTGCATCAATAAGGTCGCCGCGAACGAAATCGCGCAGATGTATCCGGCTAACAAAAAGTAGTTGGGTTCATTACCTCCAATCCATAGTGGTGCTGTGTAGCCACCAATTAAGCCAAGCACGGCCATTAACGGCCCTTGTCGCAATGATAATGCTAAACTGAAAAATGCCGCTGAAGCCAAAATGATCAACGAGATACTCGGCGTTAGCATTTGATAAACCACAAAGGCAAAAATGACGGTGCAGTAAATGCCCGTTAATCCCGTACCGGTAACAGCAGCAGGAACATACGTAAAGCCTTGGGCTCGTGCTGCCCGTTGCGGATTCTGTTGTTCTTTACGGTGAAACCACTCGCCAACAAGCACCATAAGTAATGAGATCACAAAGGCAAAGGACACTCGCATAAATGGCGAAAACTGGATGTGACTACCAATCACCTGTACGAGATAACCTCCACCGATCAGCATGGCCAATGCGCCTACCCAAACCAACCAATTTTCTTGAATGTTGCTAAGCAGGCTCTGAACTTTACTCTGAAGGAATGACTCATTTTCTTGACTAAAAACATCCAGTTGCACTTCTCTTGTCTGGGCGTACCCTTGATTCGCAGCGCTCTGGTCCAAGTCTAGGTTGGCAGCTGGATCATGTTCCCCAGAGGATGAGACATTTTTCTGTGGTGATTCTATGTGAGGTGACGTCGCTACAGATGGTGTGTCTTTTTCGATGCTGGATTGTTGGTGCGCTTGTTGGTTTGTGCCCCCATGGACACTGGCTCGTAGTGATGTGACTTCCTCACGAAGTTTGGTTAGTTCTTTTTCTAAAAGTGCAGCTCGGTTGGCGGCTTTCACTCCGATGAGGATGGCGAGACACGCCATGAACAGTGCTAGTATTACGTACAATCCATTTCTCCTTGCGTACGTCGCGTGACCCACGATTCTTAACTTTGAGCACTTACGCTAAAGCTTAGTTCATGCTCTATGCCTTAGCCTCATATAGTGCTAGGTTCCGCGCTTTCTTCAGAAATCATTCTACATAATGAAACTCAATGCGTAATGATGAATTCGACAAAGTCGCACACTTGTGTGCCACTTTAAGACCTGATGAACAAAAATGAGTCGTTAAGTCATTGGGGGTCAACTATATTCATAGTTCTGATGCGATCGCCAAAGGACTTCAAACATGTGCGTTTCGTAGCGATGTCATCGAAGGTCAGTCGTTTGATTTGCACGTTCGGTTGTTTCTATTTGACCGTAAGGCTGAATGTATTCGGGTATAGCGCATTCACGCGAAAAAAGACAAAAACAGGTAATTATTGATGCAAGTGGGTAATGAAGCGCTGGTGCTGTCAGCGGTTGGGGTTATTGGTTTAGGTTGCCAATGGTTAGCTTGGCGATTGCGTTTGCCAGCGATTTTATTTTTGTTGTTGGCAGGGCTGATCGTCGGGCCATTTATGCAGTGGTTAAATCCTGATGAGATATTAGGTTATTTGCTCTTTCCGTTGGTCTCTTTGGCGGTGGCAGTGATTTTATTTGAAGGCAGTTTGACCTTAAATTTTAAAGAAATTCGTGGCGTGAGTGGTTCGGTATGGAGCATTGTTTCCATCGGGGCGATCATTTCGTGGGCGGCGACCAGTATCGCAACACACTATTTCCTCGGCTTTACTTGGGAGCTTGCCATGTTGTTCGGCAGCTTAACCGTAGTAACAGGGCCGACGGTCATCGTGCCACTTCTACGAACCGTAAGACCTAACAGTACGCTTGCTAACATTTTGCGATGGGAAGGGATTTTGATTGACCCGCTCGGTGCGCTTTTTGTTGTGATGGTTTACGAGTTTATCGTATCTCACAGCGCGATAAATAGCGTCGAAGTGTTTGGGACGATCATTGCTGTCGGTGTCATGCTAGGTGCGGCCTCAGGCTATGCAGTTGCGACGATCATGCGTCGCTCTTGGCTACCGGAATATTTGCAGCCATTTGCGGTTTTGATGGTGGTTCTAGGTGTATTTTCGGTCTCTAACCACATTGAGTCTGAAGCTGGGTTACTAACCGTCACCGTAATGGGTATGTGGCTCGCAAACGCTAAAGACATCAATATTCAGCAAATTCTGCACTTTAAAGAGCATTTAACCATTTTACTGATCACCGGATTGTTCATCTTCCTTGCGGCTCGAATCAGTCTGGATGATTTTGCTGCGCTAGGTAGCGGTGCGTTATTGTTGTTTGTATTTATGCAGTTAGTGTCGCGTCCGTTATCGATTTTTCTTTCAACCTTCCGCAGCAACTTGCGTCTTAAAGATAAGCTGTTTTTGTCTTGGGTTGCACCGCGCGGTATTGTTGCTGCTTCGATTTCGTCTCTTTTCGCGATCAAATTGACCGAATACGGCATTGATGAAGCGATTTTACTGGTCCCTATGACCTTCATGGTGATTATAGGAACGGTCGTGTTACAAAGTGCGACGGCACGTCCTGTAGCGCTGACGTTGGGCGTTGCAGAGCCAGCACCACGCGGCTTCTTGTTGATTGGTGCTAACCGAGTAGCAAGAGAAATAGGGCAGGCGCTGGCGCGTTATGACCGCCGCGTATTAATGACTGACTCAAACTGGGAGTACATCAGTCAGGTTCGTATGTTGGGATTGGATTACTATTACGGCAACCCTATTTCTAGTCACGCGGACGACAACTTGAACTTGATAGGAGTTGGACAAGTGGTTGCATTAACGCCCGATCAGCATTTCAACATTATGGCTTGCATGCAATTCGTCGACGAGTTTGGGGAAGATAAAGTTCACTGCTTACAAAAAGTGAAAACCAACGGCAATGGCAGCGAGAAGCACTCCGTGGCTCAGGAGTACCATGGTAAATTGCTGATGGGCGGCAATGTAAGCTATACCCAGCTAGCCAGTATGTTAAGTCGTGGTGCAGAGGTTAAACACACGAAATTGAGCGATAACTTCACGTATCAAGATTATTTAGCGCATCACAAAGGTAGTTCAGTTGTACCGCTGTTCCATGTAGAAGAAAAAGGAAAAATTCAATTCTGTGATGATCCCGAACAGTTTGAACCAACGACGACAAGCACTGTTGTGTCGCTAATTCTGTCGGACAGCGTAAAGTAAACTACAGAGCAATGTGATCCATTTTCATCATGGGTATCGTACGCTGATTATCTCAATTTGAAGAGAAACTTGCCGGCTTGTTTAAAACGGAAAGCGAGTTTCTTTTCTTATAATGTCAGGGGCAGTCGAGATTCATTACTCGTTTCGGAAAAGTAATCCGGCAAATTCACAAAATTCGCATTGACGTTACTGATAAGGATCGCAATACTGCGCGACTGTTTTACTTTAGGGTGACATTATGGCTCCGCAAACTAACCGAAAAGATTTACACCTAGATGCTGTTTTACATCATGATATGAGCATGAAGCATAAAACGGCGGGTTTTGAGTCTGTCGAGTTTGAACACTGTGCGCTGCCAGAATGTGACTTTCACGCGATCGATTTATCGACAGAGTTTCTTGGTCATCAATTAGCGCTACCGTTTTTGATTAGCTCGATGACTGGCGGAGCAAAAGACGCAGAAACGATCAATTGTCGTCTAGCTGAAGCAGCAAGTGAATTAGGTATTGCCATGGGTGTGGGCTCGCAACGGATTAGCTTAGAAGAAAGTCAGCATTCGGGCTTGGGTAAAACCATTCGTGAGTTGGCGAAAGAAGTACCATTGTATTCCAATCTTGGAGCCGCTCAATTGCTCGATAAAGGTAAACTCGATAATGCGCAACGTGCGGTTGAGGCGATTCAAGCCGATGCCTTGTTTGTGCACGTTAATCCAATGCAGGAAGCGTTTCAGAAAAATGGCGACCACAATTGGGTTGGTGTTTTCCAGGCAATTGAGATGCTTAAATCTCGCGTGAAGGTTCCTATCATTATCAAAGAAGTCGGTTTTGGTATTAGCGGACACGTTGCGCAGCGATTAATTGATGCTGGTGTGGATGCAATTGACGTTGCGGGCGCGGGTGGCACAAGCTGGAGTGCGGTTGAAGGGTATTGCCAAGATAATCCGAAAATGCAGCGTGCAGCCGAGCTTTTCCGCGATTGGGGTGTCCCTACAGCAACATGTTTGGCTCAAATCCGCGCACTGCGTCCTACATTACCCTTGATCGCCTCGGGAGGTGTTCATAACGGACTTGAAGCGGCGAAAGCCATTCATTTGGGTGCTAATCTCATTGGGCAAGCTGGTGCGGTATTAAAAGCTGCGACGATCAGCACGCAGTCTGTCGTCGATCACTTTGAACAAATGGCATTAGAGCTGCGTTTAGCGTGCTTTGGTACTGGCTCTTTTAAGGTTGGTGAGCTAACAAAAGCGCGCTGCCTATAGCTTTTAGAATGGCGCGCTTTACACAGAGTCGCTCAATAATTTTTCGGTGTCTTAACACGTAGACTGATAATTTCGTTATAGTTGATACAAAAGTCACTTCAGCTAGTGACGCCTTTATTCAGACACTTGAATGGGCATGTGTTGAAGAGATTGAGTTTAATTTTACTATTGTTTGCAACTGGAACCTTAAATTTATGAAAAAACTAGTCATGCTGATGTTGGCGGCTTCTGCTTTGACCGCTTGTAGTGATGAAGTGGGCACTGAAGGCTGGTGTAACGACATGCGCGATAAGCCAAAAACAGAATGGACAGCAGACAACGCGGTAGACTTTGCAAAGCATTGTGTTCTGCAAGATGGTGTCGGCAGCGAGCAATGGTGTGAAAACCTGAAAGATAAGCCGAAAGGTGACTGGACTGCAAACGAAGCGACCAGCTTTACTAAACACTGCATTTTTTAAGCACAGCGGAAAGCGCCTTTTCTGAGGCGACATTCTGTGAGGTAAACACCAAGCGTTATTGCTTGGTGTTTTTGTATCTAAAATAGCTCGATTTTTCACGTGTCGAGCGCACTTCCCTCTGAATGGAATGTTTTACATTTTCGTTTCATTTTTGAAAACCTGTATTGCCTGTCTTTAATTTTTCGTATTGCAGTGGCATGGTGTCGAGATAGCCATCTAATTCAATTAGATTCATAACAAAAAGGAATTCAAATGGAAGTACTAAAAGGCTCATGTCTGTGCGGCAAGGTAAAGTTGGAAGTGGCAGATGAATTTAAGTACATGGGAAATTGCCATTGCTCTGAATGCCGCAAGTTCACAGGTTCTGACTATTCATCTGCCGGTGGTATTGCGTTGGATAAACTGCTTATTATCCAAGGGAAAGAAGATATTCAAACTTATCAGAAAAGCGAAAATACCATGCTATGCTTTTGTCGCCACTGCGGATCAAGTCTGTATTCGAAAAAGAACAATGGGATCGTCAATATTCGCCTTGGTATCTTGGATGACACACCTTCTCACAAGCCTGATTTCCATATTTTTGTCGCGTCGAAAGCGCCGTGGCTCGAGATATCGGATAACCTGACTCAATTTGATGCAGGGCCAAAATAGAGTTGTTGTAGATAAGTATTTAGAAACAGAGCGCGTTACAATACGCTTGCGACGCGCTCTGTGCTTTTACTTTGTATATTAGAATGGAGACGACTATTTGGCGTCTTGTAGTTCTTCAAAGCCACCTGCATTGTGCAGATTCGTAAAGCCTTGCGATTGTAAGTATTGATACGCTTTGCCAGAGCGGTTACCACTGCGACAGTACAACACGATAGCTTGATCTTTATCGACGTCTTGAAAATGTTTATCAAGTTCAGATAAAGGGAAGTTGACGGCATTATCCAAATGCCCTTCAGAAAACTCTTGCGGCGTGCGCACATCGACAATCATCGCGCCCTCGTCAATCAATTGCCAACCTTGTTCAGCGCGTTCAGAAGCTGACACGTTGGGTGAGAGGAAGCCAACGCATAACGTTGCAAGAAATAGAGATACGGCCTTTTTCATTGTTTGATTATCCTTTTTAAGAGTACGTAACCACTCTAGATTTGATTGAGCACATTTTCCATCATAAAGAGATGCTAAGTGGTTGTGAATGCGATAATTCGATAGAAAATTTTATTTAATTTAATAAAAAATTTTTATCAAATTCACCTCTTGAACTCTCATTTTTCGACCTTATTATTTTCATCGAAAGCGAGCTGTCGACTCGCAAATCCATCTTGATGTTTATTTTGTCTTTTATTTTTGGTTCCAAGTAGGAGGCACTTAAAAATGAAAATTCGTCCTTTAAATGACAAGCTAATTGTTGAAAGACAAGAGGTGGAAAATAAATCTGAAGGGGGAATCGTTTTAACTTCTCAGTCGGTGAAAAAATCAAACCGCGGGAAAGTCATTGCTGTTGGTTTAGGTAAACGTCTTGAAAATGGCGAACGCGCTGCGATGGAAGTCAAAGTGGGCGACCAAATCATTTTCAATGACGGTTACGGCGTGAAAACCGAGAAAATTGACGGCGCAGAATACTTAATTCTGTCCGAATCTGATGTGTTAGCAATCGTTGAGTAATTATTTTTGTAGTAGTTTTTTGAGGAGATAACCATGGCTGCAAAAGACGTATTATTTGCTAATGACGCACGTCAAAAAATGCTGAAAGGTGTGAACTTACTGGCGGACGCAGTAAAAGTGACACTAGGCCCGAAAGGCCGCAACGTTGTGCTTGATAAATCTTACGGCGCGCCAACCATCACCAAAGATGGCGTGTCTGTAGCGAAAGAAATCGAACTGAAAGATAAGTTCGAAAACATGGGCGCACAAATGGTGAAACAAGTGGCGTCCAAAGCGAATGATGAAGCGGGGGACGGTACAACGACCGCTACCGTACTGGCGCAATCTTTCATCAATGAAGGTCTTAAAGCGGTAGCCTCTGGCATGAACCCAATGGACCTAAAACGTGGTATCGACAAAGCCACTGAAGCGGCGGTTGAGAAACTACGTGAAATGTCTAAGCCATGCAGCGACAAAGAATCTATCACCCAAGTGGGTAGCATTTCTGCAAACAGCGATCGCGCGATCGGTGAAATCATTGCAGAAGCGATGGAGAAAGTGGGTCGCAATGGCGTGATTACGGTTGAAGAAGGCCAAGGTCTAAACAACGAATTGTCTGTGGTTGAAGGTATGCAATTTGACCGCGGTTACTTGTCGCCATACTTCATCACTAACCAAGAAAATGGCAGCGTCGAGCTAGACAACCCTTACATCCTATTGGTGGACAAAAAAGTCAGCAGCATCCGCGAGCTATTGCCTGTACTAGAAGAAGTGGCGAAATCTTCTCGCTCGCTATTGATCATTGCTGAAGACATCGAAGGTGAAGCGCTAGCGACATTGGTTGTGAACAACATGCGCGGCATCGTGCGTGCGACCGCGGTGAAAGCGCCTGGCTTTGGTGACAACCGTAAAGCGATGATGGAAGACATTGCGGTACTAACTGCTGGTACGGTCATCTCTGAAGAAATCGGCCTAGAGCTCGAAAAAGCAACGTTAGAGCAACTAGGTAGTGCGAAGAAAGTGACCATCACCAAAGACACAACAACCATTGTGGGTGGCGCAGCAGAAGCAAGCGCGATTGCTGATCGTGTGGCTTCGATTGAAAAACAAATCGAAACAACCACCTCTCAATACGATAAAGACAAGCTTCAACAACGTGTTGCGAAGCTTTCTGGCGGCGTAGCGGTGATCAAGATCGGCGCTGCAACCGAAGTTGAGATGAAAGAGAAGAAAGATCGCGTGGACGATGCACTACACGCTACTCGCGCAGCGGTTGAAGAAGGTATTGTTGCTGGTGGTGGTGTTGCCCTAACTAAGATCGCGAAAGAATTGGCGAATCTAAAAGGCGACAATGATGACCAAAACGTGGGTATCCGAGTTGCGTTACGTGCAATGGAAGAGCCTCTTCGTCAAATCGCAACTAACGCAGGTGACGAAGCTTCTGTTGTGGCGAACGCTGTCAAAGCGGGTGATGCCGATTACGGTTACAACGCTGCAACAGGTGAATACGGCAACATGATCGAAATGGGCATCTTGGACCCTGCGAAAGTAACACGTTCAGCGCTTCAATTCGCAGCGTCTGTTGCTGGCTTGATGATCACCACTGAAGCGATGATCACCAACCACGTTGAAGACAAAGAACTTGATATCTAACGTCATCAACCGTTAGTGATTAAGTAAGCGTTAAAATAACAATAACATTGCAAAACCTAAGCGGGCTCGCTTGAGCCCGCTAATCAGTCATTTGAGGTAAGTGTTATGACCCGTTTACCTGAGTTTTCTTTCTCAATATCTGAGCCGGGCGGTAATGAAGCTTCGTCAACGTGGCCGACTGCTATTCACTTCCCCCTCGTTCCAGCTGGGCCAGAGTTTTCGATCGAAAATGCTCTGCCTAAACGTCCGACGGTGACGATATTCACTATCGATCTGTCTCAGTTATTTAAAGGGGACGCTCGGGTCATCCATTAACTGTATCGAAACAGCCAGCGCACGTTGGCTGTTTTTTCTAATTTAAGGTATTGATAATGCAGATTTTTATTTGATTACAGCCACTTGTTCAATGATCAATTTGAACTGGGGTAATCGGACCGCAAGCGTACTACACTTTTAAGCCCAGCATCGCGCCGAAAATGATTAATCCCGCCCCACATGCTTGATTGAGTCGATGCTTAATCTTCAACAAGAAAGCTTGTAGCTGGGGTGACGTGAATAAAACAGCAACGATAGAAAACCAAATACCATGCAGCGCAATCATATAAATCCCGTAGAACAAGGCGATGTGTTGCTGACTAGAGTCGGGAGAAATCACTTGGCTAAAAATACTCAGAAAAAACAGCATCGTCTTGGGATTGAGTAAATTACACAGAAACCCCTGCATGAAAAATCGCCACATTGAATACTCGCTCTGTTGAACGGTTTCTGAGTTTGATGCAGGTTGCGAGGAGAATATTCCTTTAATCCCAAGGTAGACAAGATAAGCGGCCCCAAGATAGCGCACGAGATTAAACAACCATTCATTTTGTGAAATTAAGTAACTGATCCCCAGCATGGAGTAAGCGATGTGGATGCTTATCGCCATGCTGATACCAATCGCACTGTATACGCCTGCTTTTCGTCCTTGATTTAAGCTATTTCTTAATACCAAAACAAAGTCTGCGCCAGGGCTAATGACAATAAGCACACCTAATAACGCAAGAGTTACAAATTCCATATCGATTTCCTGTTTGAATGATGAAGTCTGGGATGTAGCGAAATTGTAGGCGTCTTTATTACTGACTATAATCGAAAAACATTCCCATATTGGTGAGAAAAACTCACAGATGCGTCACCTGAAATCTTTTTATGTCTTCCACGTTGCGGCGAGTTCTTCAAGCTACACTGAAGCGGCTGACAAACTGAACATTACTCACGGAGCCGTGAGTAAGCAGATCAAGCAACTTGAGCAATATCTGTCTCAACCTTTGTTCTTCAAAGAGGGCAGGAAAGTCGTGTTGACGGCGGAAGGCGAATTACTCAAGACATACACAGAAACGGCATTCCAAACGCTAGAAACAGGCGTGAATACGCTTATTCAAGAGAAGCATCAGCATCTTGAAGTGTCTTGTGAACCGACATTAACCATGCGCTGGTTGATGCCAAGGTTGGCCGCGTTTAATGATGAACACCGTGCTGATGTTCGTTTGTCGACGGCTGGTGGCCCGGTAACATTAGGATCAACTGGGCTTTCGATGGCGATTCGTCGAGACGATTTTGCGCAGCATCACGATTACGACAAAACCATTCTTGTGGAAGAGTGGGTGGGGCCGGTATTTTCTCCTGAGTATTGGCAATCCATTAAAGACAATTTGAAAGCAGCTCGATTGTTGAATAGCCAAACCAGACCGAATGCTTGGGCGGATTGGCAGCAATCAACACGTTGTGAAACTTTCAACGGCAACACTCAGCAATCATTCGCGCATTTTTATTTTTGCATACAAGCCGCAGTGGATGGCTTAGGCGTCGCAATGGGATCGTATCCTTTTGTCATGGACGATATTAAGCGTGGTAATTTGGTCGCACCATTTGGGTTTTCTCCATCAAGTTGCAATTACGTTTTATTGAGTCAAGATAAAAAGCGTACAGAACTCGAACATAAATTTATCACGTGGTTACAAACGCAAATGGCAGAGTGTGTGCCACTGTCATCACAGCAGATTACGCAAGGCGAATAGAAGGCATAGAGCGAGATTACGTCAGTCAGTTTTATGGAAAAAGGCTTAGGAAATTGGAAATGGAAAACCTCAATATTGTTGAAATCAAATCATTTGTTCCGGCGAAAGATTACGCGCTATCAAAACGCTTTTATGAGGCGATTGGCTTTGAAATGGCGTCGGACTTCGGTGATGTAGCATACTTCTCTCAAGGTAGCTGCGCGTTTCTTTTACAGAATTTTTATGAGCCAGAACACGGCAATAACTTCATGATGCACTTGCTCGTAGAAGACGCAGAAAGTTGGCATCAGCACTTATCCAAAGTGGGTCATGAGGAATTTGGTTCGCGTTTGACAGAGCTAGTCGAGCAACCTTGGGGCATACGCGAATGTTGTTTGTTTGACCCTAGTGGCGTTTTATGGCGAATTGGCCAGAACATGAATACTGACTAAAGCCAGTCTTATTTTCACCGCATCTACGCGCAGGTATTGAGATCTCGATATCTGCGCGTTTTCTTTTTTACTTAGCCTTGCCAACGTTTGTAGCGCACTCACGCCCTTTTCGAGGTGGTGTGCGATGGGCTAACGCCAAAAAACTCCTCAAGCAGCATGGCTTTGAGTTCCGCTCTGACTTCTGCGCCACCGATTAACGCCAAAAGTGCGAGTCCTCCTGGAATAAGGATGACCATTAATATCGGTCTTAAAATATACGAAAAGCAGAAGATGGTCGGGAAGAAAATCAATCCTTGGCCTAGTTTGTTTAATACGTACATGAGCGATTCCTTTTGTTTTTATATAAAATGAGCATGCTCAATTTTATAAATGAGCGCGCTCAATTTGTCAATCTCAACCACGCAAGGTATGATCCTTTCAGGCTCATTAAGCAGACACATCAATGACGAAGCGACAACAAACCAGAGATAAAATTCTAAAAGCCGCATGGGCATCTTTTGCTCAAAATGGCTATGACATGACGACCACAAGGCAGATAGCGAGAGAAGCAGGAGTAGCCGATGGCACAGTGTTTAGCCATTTCCCGACTAAACTGTCGATTTTGCGCGAAGGGATGCTGGCGCAACTGCAACAGATCAGCCAAGAAACGCTAGTCAGTGTGGAAGGTAAAACCGATATCGACATTGGTTTGGCGCTGACGGAGAAATACTATCGCTACTATTTTGCGAACGTTGAGCTGAGCCGAGCTTTGTTGAAAGAAGTGATTTGGGATTTGGATTATTATCAGTCGTTTAACCAAGCTTTGTTTCAATCTGTAAACGGAAGCTCCGTCCTTGAGGGAAAAATACCGCTGATTTTTGACTGCTATTTTATGACGTTAATCTCGCACTTGAGCCGTGCAGAACCGGATGTTGAAGCGGCACTTGAAGAGTTTCATGCTAAGTTTCAGCAAATCATTGCGACTGCATAACATGGCCCCAACGCAGGATCTGAAAGAATATACTGCCTGTCATTTTATTTGCTGGACTCCCATTTTCTCGTTTCAGTTGGCGTCTCACCAAATAGCCGCTTGTAGCTTTGACTGAACTGCCCGAGATGGAAAAAACCAAAGTCAAAAGCAATTTCTGCAATTGTTCGATTATCTTCAGGGCTTTGTAGCACTCTACGTACTTGATTCAGGCGCATTCGATGTATGAACTGCTTTGGGGAAGTATTACAGCAATGTTCAAAGGTGTACTGTAGTGTGCGACGACTGACGTGTACTGCGTCACACAGTTCACTGACGGTTATCGGTGTACGGTAGTCTAGATCCTGTAGCTGTTGTTTTATACGGTGCATCACGTGTTGACGATGAGAGCTTGATATCGGATGGCTCGTGTGCAGTGAACTGAGTGAGAACAACTCCAGCACAATATCTTTTAAGATTGCTTGATGTGTGGTTTCAGACCATCTTGGCTCGGCGGAACCAAGTAACGTGCCTAAGTAGTATTTAAGTTGTTGAATGTGTTTTTCCGTCAAACCCGTTAAGTGTAATGTGTTGTTTTGGATACTCCCAAGCTCAAGTTGATTTTCTATGATGTGAACGAAGTTTTTGTCGAGCACTATTCCATAGATAGAAAACTGCTCCGGTGTCATTAACTCAAAATCAGCGCCACCTTGCCTAAGCAAAAGTTGGCGTGAATTAAACTGACTGTGATTTAGGTGTAGCGGCTTATTTTCCGCACTCAAACCCAACCAAATACCTCCCTCTTCAACCCTGCATTGCTGTCTTAGCGAGCGGTTACTGTCTTCACGAAACACATGGAAATTGGGAAATCGTCGTTCTCGAATTTGACCTAAAAATCGACCATCGCTGAGTTGGTCATATTCCTGTTGCCAGTTTATCAGACTCGCAGCTTGTTGGTTTGCATCCTTAGTGTGATGGATGCACAGCATTGGTGCAGTTTGGGGCATTTGGTTACTCATCCTTGTGATGCTCATTCCTTTTTTGTGAGTTATGTTGGAGCAGTATTTACATAACTCATTGTTTATTATTGGTTTATAAATGTTGCCAGTTTTTGATAACGCTACGGAACACATTTGGCAATACTTTCTTAAAGCTTATTGATAGTTCAGCAAAAAGCGAACCAAATAGTGAAGAGGAAGAGCAATGACGGCAACTTATCGTCGGCAACAAGGAAGTAAAGTCTATACCTTTAAGTCATTAGCTGACTTGATGGCGAAAGCGACACCGGAGCGCTCAGGCGATGCGTTAGCCGGGGTTTGTGCTCAGTCAGCGGCAGAACGTGTAGTCGCACAAATGGCGCTGTCTGAGTTACCACTTAAAACTTTTCTTAACGAGGCGGTTATTCCATACGAAAGCGACGATATCACTCGCCTAATTATCGATACGCATGACCTTGAAGCCTTTAAGCCGATTGAGCACTTGACGGTTGGAGATTTTCGAAATTGGCTGCTGAGTGAAGAAGCCGATGGTGAAACGTTGGCTAAAATTCGTCAAGGTTTAACACCAGAAATGGTGGCCGCAGTCAGTAAGATTATGCGCAACCAGGATTTGATTCTCGTTGCTAAAAAATGCCAAGTTGTCACGGCTTTTCGGAATACGATAGGCTTGCCGAGTCGCCTGTCTACTCGCTTACAGCCGAATCATCCCACTGATTCTCTCAACGGTATCGCAGCGACCATTTTTGATGGTCTGATGTACGGAAATGGCGACGCGGTTATCGGTATCAATCCGGCAACAGATAATGTGCCTCAAGCTATCAAGTTAATGAACTTAATGGATGAGGTGATTCAACACTATCAAATACCGACTCAGTCTTGTGTGTTAACTCATGTCACGAACACGATCGAAGCCATTGAAATGGGTGCACCAGTCGATCTCGTTTTTCAGTCGATAGGCGGCACGCAAGGGACGAATGATACCTTCGGAATCGACTTGTCGATTTTGAAAGAGGCCCATGAAGCCGCGTTGTCTTTGAATCGAGGCAGTGTAGGAAACAATGTGATGTATTTTGAGACCGGACAAGGTACAGCGCTGTCTGCGAATGCATTTCATGGGGTCGATCAACAGACTTGTGAAGCCCGCGCTTATGCTGTCGCGAAACAGTTCGATCCTTTGTTGGTTAATACTGTCGTTGGGTTTATTGGCCCTGAGTATCTGTTTGATGGCAAGCAAATTATTCGTGCTGGGCTTGAAGATCATTTCTGTGGGAAGTTGCTTGGTTTACCTATGGGTTGCGATATCTGTTACACCAATCATGCCTATGCCGATCAGAATGACATGGATAACTTGCTGACACTATTAGGTGTGGCCGAGTGCTCGTTCATCATGGGTATTCCAGGGTCTGATGACATCATGCTCAATTATCAAACTACCTCATTTCACGATGCCCTTTACGCAAGAAAAGTACTCGGTTTGAAGCCAGCACCAGAGTTCGAACAATGGTTAATGGAGATGCAGATTTTCGAGAGCGTGCAAGACGTTCGGTTAAGTGAGCAAATCTCTCGCTCGTTTTCGGGAGCAATTAACCAACTGAATAAGGGGTATTCTCATGGGTAAAGTAATCACCATTGCTCAGTCCCCACAAGATGAGTCTGAAGTTGTCACATACAACCCGTGGGGCAAGTTACGTGACTTCACCTCTGCTCGGATCGCTCTGGGTCGTAGCGGGAACAGTGTACCAACCAACGAGTTACTCTCATTTCAGCTGGATCATGCCCAAGCTATGGATGCAGTGCATTGCAGTTTGAATATTGAGTCTCTCGTTGCTGGTTTGTCGGACTCTTACTCGATTCTTGAAAATACCTTAGAGCCTCCAGTGGTAGTGAGCAGCCGAGTAAGTGATCGGCTTATGTACCTGCAAAGGCCCGATTTAGGAAGGCAACTCGATGAATCTTCTTGGCAAACGCTCAACTTGATAGCAAATGAGCATAACACTGACATTGATCTTGCGATTGTTATTGCTGATGGACTTTCTTCCGTCGCAATTCAAAACCATGCCGTGCCTGTTGTTACTCGATTGATTTCTCTTTTAAGCGCTGATGATGAACATCAATGGAAATTCGCACCTATCACAATCGTAAAGCAAGGAAGAGTAGCGGTAGGGGATGATGTTGGTGAATGTTTTAACGCCAAGGCCGTGCTGGTTTTAATTGGAGAGAGACCCGGTCTAACTTCTCCGGATAGCATGGGTATGTATCTCACTTGGGGGGCTAAACGAGGCTCTAAAGATTCCCAAAGAAACTGCATTTCCAATGTGCGCCCTCAGGGGCTCAACTATGACGATGCCTGTGAACGCGCATTTTACTTGCTCAAGGAGGCTCGAAAATTCCAACTGTCAGGAGTGAATCTGAAAGATCGCTCCGATATCAATGAGCCAAGTGGCGCAAGTGTTGAAGATAAACACAGCGACAACTTTTTAATTTCATCAAAGTAGAAGGATTTACTATGTCTAAACATCAGGAGTACTTGGCCAAAAGGCAGCTAAAAAGAGGCACCGCAGGTTGGATCTTACTTGCTGGCTTAGGTGTCTCGTATGTTATATCTGGTGACTTCGCCGGTTGGAACTTTGGTATCGCTCAAGCAGGATGGGGAGGCTTTCTTATTGCTGCTATCGCGATGGCAGTAATGTATTTCACGCTAGTATTGTCTTTAGCTGAAATGTCTGCGGCTATTCCTGCTGCGGGTGGTGGTTACAGCTTCGCAAGACAGGCGATGGGGCCGACAGGTGGCTTTTTCACTGGCTTATCAGTTTTGATTGAATATGCGCTCGCGCCTGCTGCGATAGTGATTTTTATTGGCTCAGCAGTGAATGAATTGGTTGGTATCGATGGCCCTGTTGTTTACGCACTTTTCTACGCCGTCTTTATCGCTATTCATATGGCAGGGGTTGGCGAAGCTCTCAAAGTAATGATGGTCATCAGCGGTTTGGCTGTGCTAGCTATTCTCATTACTGCTGCTGTGCTTATTGGTCACTTTGACGTTAATAACTTATTCGATATTGCTCCGGCGACGGCTCAGGCAACAGAAATCTTGCCGTTTGGGTGGTATGGCGTATGGGCTGCGTTGCCATTTGCAATGTGGTTGTTTCTTGCGGTTGAAGGTGTGCCTTTAGCGGCAGAGGAGGCAAAAAATCCGGCAAAAGATGTTCCCAAAGGCATCATTGGTGCGATGCTGTTTTTATTGCTAACCGCAACTCTCGTAGTCGTCCTTTTGGCTGGTGCGGTTGGCTCAAAGGTCATAGGCGATAGCGCGGTGCCATTAGTTGACGCCCTAAAGCTTACGGGCAATTCAACGGTAGCAATGGCCGTGAACTTACTTGGATTGGCTGGCCTTATCGCTTCTTTCTTTTCAATCATTTATGGTTACAGTCGCTTGGTGTTTGCGCTTTCCCGCGCGGGTTATTTACCGCAAACTTTGTCATTAACCAGTGACAAAAAAGTGCCTTCTCGTGCGCTTTTGGTTCCGGGCGTTTTTGGGTTCTTGGTTTCACTTACGGGTGAGGGGGACTTAATCTTGGCGATGGCTGTTGTCGGTGCGACTGTATCGTACGCATTAATGTCCTTGAGCCATATTTTATTGCGAATTAAACAGCCGGAATTAACTCGTCCATATAAAACGCCTGGTGGGATAATTACGTCGAGTATTTCTCTGGTGCTTTCTTTGATCGCAATGACAGGTGTTTATGCTTTTGATCCCTCAGCCTTTTTCATGACAATGGGATTGTTTCTTATCGGTGGTGTTTATTATGGGTTATACAGCCGCAACAAACTGGTGGCAGCAACCGCCGAGGAAGAGTTTGCCATGCTGTCTGTAGCAGAGCTAGAGCTTGAATCAGATGTCGTACGATAGTCACTTTGATTCTTGTTATTCAGCATATTAAGGGAGCCATAGGCTCCCTTTGTCATTTCTATCAAAAGTGCATAGCGCACAAATGCATCACTTTAACTTTATAAGCGGTTAATCATGTGAAAGTCTAGTCTGGATAACGATGGCGCAGATCCATCACAGGTAAAGGTTAAGTTTTCAAGGAAAGAGCATGATAAACAAGGTATTTAATACACTTTTGGGAACAGAGTTACCGATTATTCAAGCGCCAATGGCCGGTGTGCAAGACAGCCAAATGACCATAGCCGTCAGTAATGTTGGCGGGCTTGGCTCGTTACCTTGTGGAATGCTGAACAAAGACGCCATCGTAAAAGAACTTCAACTTATCAAGCAGGCAACTAACCGACCGTTTAACCTCAATTTCTTTTGCCATGAAATGCCGGAGTATGACGCCAACAAGCACGAAGAGTGGCAAAAAACGCTGCAACCGTATTTTTCCGAGGTTGATGCAACCGTTCAGGCTCAGCCAAACGCTCCGACAAGGATGCCTTTCAATTATGATATTGCTGATGCGATTGAACCATTTGCACCGCCAGTGATCAGTTTCCACTTTGGTTTGCCAGACGATGATCTGTTAGCTCGAATTAGAGGGTGGGGAGGGAAGATCCTTTCGTCAGCGACTACGGTGGACGAAGCACTTTGGCTAGAAGCAAAAGGCGTTGACGGTATTATCGCCCAAGGCTTGGAGGCTGGTGGACACCGAGGTATGTTTTTATCGGATGATTTAACTACTCAATTAAGTTTGATGGCGTTATTACCACAAATCGCCAAACGGGTGAATTTGCCTGTTATTGCTGCAGGCGGAATCGCTGATAGAAGTGGGGTGGAAGCCGCGTTGAGATTAGGAGCGAGTGCCGTTCAAGTTGGCAGCGCCTATTTGTTGTGTGATGAGGCGAAAACATCGTCTTTACATCGATATGCCATTGCCAGTGAACGCGCGCAACATACCGCTGTGACCAATGTTTTCTCGGGCCGACCAGCGAGAGGCATTGTGAATCGCGCGATGTCGGAGCTAGGCTACATCAGTGAGTTTGCGCCGAAATTCCCATACGCCTCCATTGAAATGGCTCAACTAAGAGCGCTTATGGAAAAGCAAAACCGAGATGAATTCACACCGTTGTGGTGCGGACAAAACTCGTCGGGTTGTAAGGAAATATCGGCGGCAGAAATGACATTGTCATTAGTGGAAGGCATCGATTTAAACTGATATGCATCTTGCCTTTTAAAGCGATGCTGACTGAATGGTTACGAGTTATCCCTGTATTTATGTAGTAAATCTAATGGGATGTGGCAGTAATCATTCGGAAAGTTTGTGAGTCTGTCTTGGTGCTCATCATCACTTGGCACATAATTTGTAAGTGGCAGTACTTCTACGGCGATCTTGTCGGCGTCCGGTCGCGCTGCGATAAACGCTTTCGCGATGGTGAGATGCTGTTCGTTTTGGCTATAAACACCAGTACGGTACTTCTTACCTACGTCTTCACCTTGCTTGTTAACGCTGTAAGGGTCGATTATCTCAAACAAATACCCCATTAAAGTTTCAACCGAAACTTGCTCAGGGTCGAACTGGGTTTTCACGCACTCTGCGTAGCCATCGTATTCGGATTGAGTGTTATCCGTTGTGCCATTTGCTCGCCCTGCTTCTGTGTTGATTACGCCCGGAAGGTGGCGCATAAATTCTTGCACGCCCCAAAGGCAGCCGCCAGCGAAGTAAATTTCTTCCATCACTTTTATCCTAGTCTTTACCGTTGTTGGGATGTAGGGAGCTAACCCCTCTTCTTCCATCCCATTTTCGTTGCCCTATTATCTGTTGATGGGAGCGATATTCGCAAGGTGCAGCTTGGCTAATCAGACCACGTGCTTTTTCCTTTTTACTTTCAAGTTCTTTTCATATGAAACATCAGGTGAGTATACTGTAAGCTCATCAATAAGGAGCGAATCTGTGAACCCAAGACAAAATGAAATTCTGCAATTAGTGAACGACCGTAAACGCGTTCAAGTCACGGAGCTTTCTGACATCATTGGCGTGTCGGGCGTGACCATCAGACAGGATTTGAACTTTCTGGAGCAACAGGGCTACCTAAAGCGCGTTCACGGCGCAGCTACCGCGTTGCAAAGTGATGACATTGATGCCCGCCTGGAAGTTCGTTTCGATATTAAACAATCGCTCGCAAACCAAGCTGCGGATTTGGTCGCATCGAATGAGACAGTGCTGATTGAAGGGGGCAGTGCCAATGCGTTGTTGGCTCGGACTTTGGCTGAGCGCGGCGATGTGACCATCATTACGCCATCGGCGTATATCGCCCATCTCATCCGTAACACTTCTGCCAACATTATCTTGCTTGGTGGCGTGTATCAGCACCAAGGCGAGAGCTTGGTCGGACCGCTGACTAAGTTGTGTATTGAGAACATTCATTTCAGCACAGCCTTCTTGGGTATTGACGGCTTCCATCAAGACACTGGCTTTACTAGCCGCGACATGATGCGTGCTGAGATCGCAGAAACCATCATTGCGAAAAAAAGGCGCAATATTGTTCTAACGGATTCTAGTAAATTTGGGCAAATTTATCCCTCATCAATTGGTAAGACTGACGAAATATCAGTGCTGCTGACTGACAAAGCCGCTCCGAAAAGCGACCTTGAACAAATCAAAAAGCGAGGTGTGGAAGTTATATTAGGCTGATTAAGCAACGCTTTGTTTTCGCTTCGCGAGCATTGCTGTTGGGGAGAAACCGGTGACTAGCATAGTGCCGCTAAGCACTAGAATTGTTCCTATGATGGTGTTAGAGCCGACGGGCTCATCTAGCACCAAGTAGCCCCATAAGATACCAAAAACAGGAACAAGAAAAGTGACAGTCAGTGCTGACGCTGGGCCGATATCAGAAACTAAGCGGAAATAGAGCAAATAAGCGAACCCTGTGCATACAACGCCGAGCGTGACAACAGAGCTCCATTCGAAATGACTTGGTTCTGCACGCATTGGTAAGAATGGTAGCAGCGGCAGTACCCAAATAACCGCCGCCCACATGCTGCCGTGAGCATTGTCAAAAGCTGGTACTTGTGGCGCATTTTTAGTGTAGTTGGTAGCAATGCCATAGCTGAAAGAAGCCATCAAACTGGCGGCAATAGGGAGCATGGCTTCTTCACCTATGGTTGAAGTATCTAAGCCGACCAAGACTGCAACGCCTCCAATGCCTATTAGCATACCGAGAACAGATTTCGCTGTGAGTGGGCTGCGGTACCAAACAAAGCCAACTAGTGCTCCCCATATTGGGGCGGTTGAGTTCAATATTGCTAAAGTTGATGCATTCAGTGTCTGGGCTGCGTACGCAAAGAGTAAAAATGGAACTGCGCTATTGAATAAGCCAATAATAAAGAAGTGTTTAGTATGCGCAGTTAACGTGAGTTTCTTCTTCAAATATACGGCGATCAATAACAAAGCGACGGCGGCAAATGTAACTCGAAATTCGATTAAGTAAGCCGGCCCGAATGTGTTGGCGGCGACTCGCATAAACAGAAACGAGCCACCCCAAATAGCAGCGAGGCAGAGTAAGCGAAAAAAACTGACGGCAGTCATTTGACATCCTTGGTCGAGGTCTAGCGCCTCATCGATTAATTGTTGCGCTAACAGTGAATTAAACCAAGGATGAGGTCAACCAGAAATGTAATGCCAGTTCCGGATCTGGCTAGCTTGGGCTCACGTTGATGGTGTGTTGTTGATTTGTGATCACTTAATGGCTCTCTGACCATACTGCGAATTCATTTCCACTCGGTTCAGTGAAGTGGAATCGACAGCCGCCGGGGAATTCGAAAATAGGGCGGATAATTTTTCCACCATGCTGCTCTACTTTTGTCTGAGTGGCCTGAATGTCTGAGCTATAAAATACTAAAAGTGCGCCACCATTTGCGGTTTGGTTTATAAACTCAGATTTGAAGAATCCGCCATCCAACCCTTGTCCTGAAAATGCAGAATATTCTGGACCATAATCGGTAAAGCTCCAGTCAAAAGCACGCTCAAAAAATTGTTTGGTCGCACTGACATTAGTGGAACCAAATTCAACGTAATTCAATTTTTCATGTTGATGCATGGTGAAATCCTTCTCGGTTACTATCGTTTCTAAGCGAACTTTTCTACGATGATGTCGTCCGCTTTTTCGACAAATAATGCGCCATTATCTCTGAGCTCTGTCAGCACATTCTCTACATTATCAGGCAGCACCGCTCGAGTTGAAGCAAGATTAACTACCACATTGTAGCCAAGTTCCAGCGCTTGCATGACGGATTTTTTCACGCAAAAGTCCAAGGCAAGGCCACCGATAACTAAGGTATCAATCCCGTTGAACTTTAGAAATTCATGCGCACCTGTCGTTTTAGTGTCGGCAATATCATGGAAAAAAATACCGTAAGGGTGCGCATCAGGATCCATGCCTTTATTAACTTGAAAATCGTAGTCCAACACGGGTGGTAAACCATCTAGCAGCTCAGAACCTGTTGTGCCAAGCACACAGTGACGGTTCCACTTTATATCCACATTCGGTAAACCAACGGGCTCAAGCATATTGGATGGCGATTCTGCATCCCACTTTGCTTTTGGTGGGTGTAAGTCACGACTGACCAGTTTTAATCGGCCTTTGGCATGATTACTCAGAAGCTCCGGTACGATTTCCAACGCACCTGCAACGGGCAGTTCATTTGGACATAACTCACTAAAGCCTTTCTCTGGATCAACGTCGATCACTGCTGTAGTTTGATAGTTTACTCGAACAGTCATGGCAGACTCCTTGTCTGTCTGATTGTCTGCGTTTATCCACGCAAACAGTTTTGAAAAAAGGTTACTTCGTCGCTAGTCAGCGTATATACCATTGCGGGTTTTCCACCTTTGCCTTTGTTGGTTGAAGCGACTTTATTAGTGGGTTTTAGTACGCCTGAATCTATCAAGCGGCGCTTAATCGTCATTCGGCTGATATCAATACCAAACTCTTGATAAGCAGAAATGATGTCCGCAACCAAAAACTCTTTGTCTAATGCAAACAAAAGAACCGATGTGTATTCAATGGATGCACGAAGCTTTTGCCACGCTTTTTCAATGGTTTTTTGATGATCAAATGCGAGGGTTTCTTCTCCATTGAGAATAGCCTGTAGCGAAAACCATTTAAGTTGGCATTCCGGTACACCTGCATTATTTATTTGCTCTACATTGTTACGATCGACTAAGGCGTAGTGCGTAATGTTTAAGCTCCAGTCTTCTGGATCGCGCTTTGGATCACCGTCGATAAACGCTTCGCTAAAATGGCGAGGGTAGGTATGGATTTTCTCACGGCAAATTCGGCGACGCGCCGCTTCAAAGTTTTCATCGGCCGGGCGTCCGCCTTCACTGGTTAAGTCTTTATCAAAGACAAATCCGCCCGGTAGTGCCCAGACTCCATGGTATGGCCGATTTGGATTTGAACGTTTAATCAACAACACTTCCAATCCCTTATCGGCACAGCCAGATAGCCTGAATGGAATAATGTCGACAGATACGATCATGGTTGGGTCCTAATATTGATTTGTAAGTAATCTAGCGCATAACAAGTGGTCAATCAATGGGTAAGTAACGAGTTGTTAGAAACGTTTTTGGTAGTGTTCGTAATACGGTTTGAGCATAAATTTAAGGATGACTCTGACTTATTCACAATGCTTGCTCGAATTCTAGACAAAAAAACCTTATAAAAATGAGTGGTTAGTAACAAAAGTTGACAAACTATAGATGGGTGTTTATTGTTTACGCAAATTAGTTAGTAACAAAAAGTTATATACCCAGGAAGGGCATGTAGAAGGGCACCTAATGACCACCAAACTATTTTCTTCCCGCATCATTCAAAGCGCTTTGGATTTCGATGTCTACAAAGTCAATATGATGAGTGCTGTAACAGCGCTTTACCCTGATGCGATGGTGTCATATAAGTTTATCGTGCGCAGTGAGGAAGACCTCTCTGAGCTTTTGCCTGAGGTAAAAGCCGAAGTCCTTAAACTGCAAGATATTCAATTTACGCAAGAAGAAATTGAATATATTAAGCGTGTCGCGCCTTACCTGAATCCTGACTTTGTTGATGCACTGCGCCATTTCCGTTTCAACCCACAAAGTGATGTCTCTTTCCATAATAAAGCCATGGCTGATGGCTCAAGCCAGTTAAGAATTACCATTAACGGTTTGTGGCGAGATACCATCTTGTACGAAACGATCATCATGAGTATCGTGTCTGAAGTTCGTAGCCGTCAGCGTTGGTCAGATATCCCTGTTGCGCAATTTACCACTGTTTTAGAAGAGAAAGTTCGGCACCTAAAGTCGGAACTAAAACGTCGTAAAATCACTAACTTTAAATTTTCTGACATGTCGACGCGTCGACGTTTTTCCTTCCAAGCTCAGCGCACTATGCTGGAATATTTGTGCCAGGAAGTGCCGGAATGTTTGACAGGAACAAGTAACTATCACTTAGCAAAAGAGCTAAACTTGACGCCTATCGGCACCGTTGCTCATGAATGGTTTATGGGACACCAAGCTCTGGTGAATGTGCGAGATTCGCAAAAAGTGGCGTTGCAACGTTGGCAAAAAATGTTTAATGGTGCACTAGGTATTGCGTTAACCGATACGATTGGTATCGATGCTTTCCTTAAAGACTTTGATGAAGAACTAAGTAACGCGTACTTCGGTGTACGTCACGATAGTGGTTGCCCTTATAGCTGGGGTGAAAAAATGATTGCACACTACCAGTCGCTGAATATAGACCCATTAACAAAAACACTGGTGTTTACCGACGGACTTAACTTCGAACAAGCGTTAGATATTTGCGAGTATTTCCAAGGACGTATTCAGGTGAGTTTTGGTATCGGTACTTTTCTTGCCAATGATATGGGTGATTATGTCAATAAAGATGGTGAAGCCTACCAGCCACTTTCTATCGTGATAAAAATGGTCACGTGCAATGGTTCACCGGTCGCCAAAATCAGTGACGAACCTGAGAAAGCCATGTGTGAAGATATCTTCTTTTTGATGAATCTCAAGCGCCGCTTTGAACAACCTCTTGATTTAAATGAGTGTCGTAAAATGATTGATCGTTTAGAAACTGAAGGTCAAAATTATCTCATCGACGCGTAGGCGTTATCCTCTCTCCATGATAAGCACCCTCTATCGTTACGACAAATTTATATAGGTAAACGTGGAGGGTGATTTCGTTATAGTAATATACAGAAGTAACCAGATACAGCGCAGGAAAGCACTCAAAAGTTGATGTGTTATCTGCCTTTGATTGGTGTAAATCGATACGTTACAGCATCGTGGACGGTGTATCTCATCCGACACTAAACTCAGTCTAATCACGTAGTTTATTCCCACGTACCATGAGCTCACTCGGGTATAGACGTCTATCTGCTTTTATGACTTTGGGCTTCACGTAGTTGCTTGAATCAGGAGTCAAAATGAACCTAGTAGTACATTTGCAAAAGAAAGCGATCCGAAAATATGGCTATGAGATGGCCACTCGCCAAGCATGGAGGTGTGGTATCAAGGCAAATCTTGTAAAGCGCGTGATTGGCCTTTTTAAAGGACAAATTGTTTGTGTGGTTGAAGGTTGCCGAGCAGAGTTTTCTTCTCCTCTTAATAACCCCCTTCACGAAGATGACAAGCAGGGGCGATATGTGTTTGTTGGCGGTGTATGCTGGGAACCAAATAACATTATAGCGCCTGGTTTCCCTGATTTTATGTTTATGCACGTGCGTAATCTAAGCCACCGTCATAAGTATTTAACGGATGACGAACTATTTTTGAGCTTGGCTTAAAAATAAATCTCATAGACTAGTCCAGCCCAATCATAATCAGTAGTGATACAGTTTTAGCTCTGTTGACATTCTGCTGAGTGTTTCTTGACGTACCTCTTATAAAACAGTGTTTCTTTACTTGTTAATAACAGAGGGTTTGTTTTCGTCTGATGTGATTTCCCTTTTGCGATTTACCATAACGCTCATCAAAGCAAACCATACTGGGATGTAAATCATGAATATGAAATCTATCGCAATTGCAACGGCAGTTGTTGCTGTACTAGCAGGCTGTAAAGACAAAACGCCACCAGCTCCAACTCAAGCAAACATTACTTTGGTTGAAGCGGTGACTGAAACGGTGAAAAAGCCGCACCAAGTATGTAAAGACGTGGTAGTAACCGAGCAAGTTGCCCCTGCGGATGACAATAAAATTATTGGTACGGTTGGTGGCGCAGCAGCTGGAGCAGCGCTGGGCAACCAAATCGGTGGTGGCTCAGGTAAAGTGATTGCAACTGCAGCTGGTACGATTGCTGGTGCACTGACAGGTCGTAAGATCCAGGAGAATGTGCAAAAAGGTGATGTAGTAACAACGACGAAAAAACAGTGTCATACAGAATATACGACATCTGATAAAGTAGTGGGTTACGACGTCACTTACGAAGTTTCAGGTGCACCAACGACGGTTCGTTTGGCGAGCAAGCCAGCGACAAAAACGTTCCCAATTCAAGATGGTAACGTTGTTCTACCACAATAGTTAGCGACTTAACCGAAGCGATTAACAAGCCCTTTTATCTTTGAGATGAAAGGGCTTTTTCACACAAGCGGCGTTTTCATCTGTTTTCCTATTGGAATGTGCGGCCAGAAATACCCGTTAATTTCCGCGTTCGATACAATCACTTTTCTTAAAGTACGAACGGAAAAAACATGGAAGATTTTTACCTGGCCGAGCACGGTCTGGCTGGTTATTTCGAAGCGCAATGGTTCGACAAGTTCATTGAGGATCAACAGATTGAGATGATAACCAGTCGCTCAAAACAAGTCCCACTTTCTTTTTTGTCATCACCTCACTGCTCCCAAGTTGCTGATTTTATTGCGCAGGCGGTAATCGAAAGCAGCGTTCAGCCGTATTCCCTACTTGAGGTTGGGGCGGCGCTGGGAAGAAATTATTATGAGTTAGTGCAACGCTTACCTAACCTTAGAGAAGCGACGCTTGTGGAGCCTTCAAATAGGTTAATGGATGGCTTGAAGCAACTATTAATAGAAGAACAACGCGTCGAGCTTACTTACCTTCACGATGTGAACACCTTAAACACTTTAGAGGTAGAGAATAGAGATATCGTACAGAAATGTGCTCATGTTGATTTGACGCTAATTAACCAGCCTTTTGAGCTTGATACTCTCCAATCTCGCTTTGATTTAGTCGTATGTTTAAATGTGATTGATCAATGTGAGTCGCCACTTAGCGTGATCAATGCTCTAAAAAAAACCACCAAGGTGGGTGGGCTGATCGTTGTCTCTTGCACTTATCAGTGGAACGCGAAACACATCAAAAATAAAGAAGAGGCGGTTGATGATATCAAAGAATACTTTGCTGAAGGCTGGCGTCTAGTGTCGGAAGCCGAGCATGAATATCGCATCCGGTTTAATGATCGCTTTGCAAGGCAGTTTTTATCTCACGTAGTCGCTTACGTAAAAAACGATTAGAGCCACATAAAAAAACCGAGCACTTACGGCTCGGTTTTTTAGTCTTTGGGCTAGAGCACAACTTTAAGTAACGTGCGCTTCTTGTTGCTCTTGCAACTTTTTCTTGCGACGCTCTCGTTTAGAAAGCCAAACCAGAGGCACAACAATCATAATGGTTCCTATTGCCATAAATATATCTGGCACTTCTCCAAACCAAATCAATCCCACAAACACGGCACCAATTAAGCCACTGTATTCAGCGCTCGCAATTTTGTTGCTATCGATCGAGCGGTAAGCGATGACACATGTTGCTGCATAAATCATGATGAACAAACTTGAGCCAGCAGCAACAGGGAAAGCACTCCAGTCCCAAGGTTCTGCTTCGATCAGAACAAGCAAGAAGGCTACTGGAATACCTGCCAAGTTTGTCATCAATAACGTTTGCATCACAGACTGATTTTTTGGCAGTTTTCGAATGAGCAAGTTATTGATTGCTAAAGTAATTGCAACAACTAAAGCTGAAATGGCTGCCCAATCGATTTGGTCTGGACGAATGATGACCAATACACCGGCAAAGCCCATTATCGCTGCAGCGACCGATTGCTTAGACAACTGTTCTCCAAAAAAGATTGCTGCAAGTGGCAACATGATCAATGGCGCGGCGTAAAAGATCGCGTTCGCAGTTGCGAGCGGTAAAGATGAGATCGCCAAAACCATGAATATTGCACCAAGTAACCATACGTGAGCGCGAACAGCATGCCACTTAAACCCTTCAAGAAAAGGCGCATTTTTTGTTAGCAGGTAGACTGGCAGCAGGAAAAGCACCGCTGATATTTGTCGGAAAAAGACAAATTGAAAAATAGGCACTTCATTTCCGACACTTTTAATTAAAGAGTCCGAAAGCACCGCAATGAGATTTCCAACAATTAATAGCAGCATCGCTGCTCCGACCGATGTAACTTTCACTTTTTCCTCTCCTCTTTCTTTGCCAAAGAGTAGGTGATGTCATAGGATGAAGTGAAGTGATATTTATTAGTTTAAGTATGAGATTTTTAGATAATGAAATTGCCACCACTCAGAGCTGTTCACTGTTTTGAATCTGTTGCCAGAAACTCTAGCTTTTCGCTTGCTGCTGAAGAACTCAATGTGACGCAAAGTGCCGTTAGCCACCAGATACGATTATTAGAAGATTATTTGGGTGAATCATTATTTATCCGTCAAGGCAGAAAGCTCTCTTTGTCCGATACGGGCACCCGCTATTTAGAGGATATTAGCCCAGCAATTAGCTCAATTGCGATGGCCAGCCAAAAGGTGCGAGAAGGGGACAAAGGCAGCATACGGTTGGCGATTTATAGCTCGCTTGCCGTAAAGTGGCTTATTCCGCGTTTGTCTGATTTTAAGCGCTTACATCCAGAAATCGATCTGACACTCAATATGGTCGTTGGTGATCCTGAACAGACAGACAGCGTTGGCGATTGTTTCATCACGGTAGAAAAGCCAAAGCGAAACTACATGTCGGTAAAGTTATACGCGGAGACGCTGTATCCGGTCTGCAGCCATAAAATTTGGAAAGAGTTGCAAGATCAACCGATTCCAGAAGCGCTTTGGCGATACCCTATTTTGTCGACAGACTCAATTTATCGTGAGAGAGGAAAAGACTGGGCTGAGTGGTGCAGAGCGGGCGGTTACACCTTGCCGAAAGATGTCGATGTTCAACATTTTAGTCATATGTTGTTGGCAATAGAGGCGGCGCGTTATGACCAAGGCATCGCATTTGCGAATGATTTTATGCTCAATGAAAGAGATAAAGCGCACGATTTGGTGTACATCCCTTCTCATGGATTGGAAACCGGAGACAGCTTTTATTTTATTCATAAAAAGAGTCGAGCCAAGCAAGCGGAAATCATCAAGCTCACTAACTGGTTGAAGCAGCAATGCTTGTGAAATGACTAAATTGTCAAAATTAAGAAAGAAAGTGGCAAAGTTGTGTCTAAATATTTCATGTTTTATTGAGTTTTTATTCATTAACATCCACTTGGTTTTGAAACCAAGTGAAATGGACAGCATGGCATGCTTAAGGATGGGCAAAACACAACCTCAATAATTAACAGGCAGTGAAATACAATGTTTAAAAAAACATGGCTAATGACAGCCCTTCTAGCAACATGTTCTGTTGCAAACGCAGCTCCTTACGTTGGTGCATCTGTAGGTCAAGCATCGTTTGGTGATGTTAATGGCTCTATCAATGGTGGTGGTACTAACGCTAGCACTAAACTTAAACTTGAAGATGACTCAAGCCTTTCAGGCAAAGTATTCGGTGGTTACAAATTCAACGAATACATTTCTCTAGAAGCAGCCATTGGTGGCTACGATGCTTTAGACGGCAAAGTTGTTACTGTTGGTGACATGAAGTATCTATCGATTCAGCCAAAAGCGACTCTACCGATTGGCGATCGTTTCAACCTTTTTGCTAAAGCTGGTCTTTCTTACTTCAATGCTGAATTCAAAATTAGCAACTCTGTGATTGACGGTAGCGCAGGCCATACCACCATTTCTGACAGCACTGTAACAGGCATGTACGGTTTAGGCGCAGAGTTCGCTATTACTGAAAACTTTGCTCTACAAGTTGAATGGGAATACATGATGCCTGAGCTAGACATTGCGAAATTTGGCAATGAAAAAGTAACGGTTGATGCAGACATCAATGTGTTCTCTGTAGGTATGAGCTACCGTTTCTAAGAATACTTATTCAAGTTACCTCTTGGCTTAGTAAACGTTTTTGACTTCTGTTGGTCGAGCTGAGTCCAAGCTTTGAATTTGTTTAGATATAGCACAGGAAGTTTAGTTGCTAAGCGTCCTGTGCTATTTTTTTTGCTTTGGAATAACTCTTAGGAATCTTTGTGAACGATGTCAATCTTAGGTATCTGGATCTACTGTTAAAGCACTTTGAACCTCACCAGTATCACCTTGTTACGCTTTCTGAGCTAGAAGCGGTGATTTGCACGTCGAGGCGCAATGTTTCTATTGTGATGAAAAAGCTTGCCACTTACGATTGGGTCGATTGGCAACCTGCGATTGGCCGAAGTAACGCTAGCCGTCTCAGTATTAATATTTCCCTCCAACAAGCGATGACCGAGTTTTTGGTTGAGGAGCTTGGCAGAGGAAGAATGAACTCAATAACGAAACTTATTGATTGGTTCGGTCAAACCGCGGTTAGAGCACTAACTATCGCATCTGAAAAAGTGAATCGATTGAATGAATCAAATAACGCTATTTTGATTTCTTCTTACCCTTGGGTATCCAAAATCGACCCTGCGAATACTTACCGTCACACTGAATTACACGTCGCGAAAAGCGTTTATGACGTATTGCTGACCCAAAATTCCAATGGTGGTATCGAGCCATCGTTAGCACACGAATGGAAAATGGAAGGCAAGGTAATGACGTTATGGTTGCGGCCAGGCATATATCGCCATGATGGCGAACCCCTTAACATACAGGATGTGGTTTGGAGTATAGAAAGACTTAGGGAGATAAAAGGACCAGTTCACGAGCTCTGGCAATGCATTGATAGCGTGGTTGCAGAAACATCTAACTGCTTAAAAATCATATTGAAGCATCCGAACAAGTTGTTTCCATACATGCTAGCAACTCCTCATGCGTCTATTCTGTGTCGAGATGTCGTCTCTTTCGGTTCTAGTTATTCCTACCACATAGGGACTGGGCCATTTAAAATCAGCGGCTGGAACCAGGAGAGTATGACTCTTGAAGCGCACAAAGAGTATTTTTCAGCACGCGCATTGTTAGATCAAATAACGCTGTCTCATGGTGATGTTAAAACCTTAAATATGTTGAGCTTTAACCAAAGCTCCGATCACGTTGAAGTGGAAAAAATTAGCGCATTTTCATATGTGACCTACCGCGAACGCGCGGAATCCCAACTCACAAAAGAAACTTGGTATCAACTCGCTGATTACATCCATGTGCAAAAGCGAATTTATGATGCGCCAAGTGCCGTTGACAGCATTCAGTTAGAGACTCACGAGCAAGATTTATCAATAACAGATGGTGTTGTGATACCTAAACTGAAAGGTAAAGTGGTATTAGCTGAACCTGTCTGGACGATTCCGAGTTTAATTCGTCATTCCGAATGGTTGCACAGTGTGATTCGTGCAACGGGATTGGAGTTGGAGATCGTCGTTATTGATGACATTAGTTTTCCTGAGGTAGTGTCTCACCAAGCAGACTTGCTCTTCATTGAGGAAGTCATGGAAGCACCATTTGAATATGGCATCTTCGAATGGCTGTCGATAGCAACTGGACTGCGTTTTAGTTTTGATCAAAGCCAGATGTTAAGCCATAGAGAAAAGGTTCGCAGAGCGATGGCAGATGATCACTCGCTACAGTCTTTATTAAACCTAGAGAAAGCGCTGCGCGATCAGTACCTATATTTGCCTTTGTTTGTTGGCTACGAAGAAGTGACAAAAACACAGCAAGTGCGAGGTGTGCAGGTGAAGAATACAGGCTATAGCGACTTACATAGGTTATGGATTGCTCATTCACACTAACGTCTGTGTGCAAGATGATGCAAATGTCCAACGCATAAAGCCATCGAAATGATGGCTTTATAAGGGCGTGTCGGATTAGAAGTTGTACGACACACTTGCGCCAACAACCCATTGGTTTGCACTATCAACGATAGAAGAGTCGCTGATACCGCTGCCTAGGCGCGTGTATTGTGTCATTTGGCTTACTTGCCAGTTGTCGTTGATCGGCATAACAAGTTTGTAGCCCACACCATAGCTTACCGTTGAATCACCTTTGTATGCTTTGCGGTTTGCGTTTGCTTCGCGTTGTTTCACACCAAAGTAGTAATCTACGTAGTCTTCACTTTGATAAGTTAGGTTAGCAAAAGGAACAAAATCAACACTACCGAATTTCATGATGTGGAAGTAAGTCGCGCCCGCTAAGTAACCTTTGTAAGCACCACTGATATCGTGCTGAAGGTACGTAGAAATGACGTTGTTTTGATCCAGTGTAAAGTCTGCGTTTAAACCTAGATCGACGGCGAAGCGGCGTTTATCTGTGCCTTTCAGGCTTTTCGCGGTATCACCGTCGCGCATTACACCGCTACCTACAAGGTAGGCACTCATGTTGATTAACTCATTGGTGTTACCGAAGAAGCGGTAGTTAATGCCACTTAGGTCGGCATTAAAGTCGTCACCATGGTAACCACCGTTGAGAATTGGTGCTGTATTATGCTTTTGATCTTTGAAAAGATCGCTGCCTTGAGCCACACCAGCTTCTACGTTCCAACCGCCTTCGTTGTTGTAGATGTTACCGTTACGAATGTAAGTATCGCCAGCGAAAGCTGAGCCAGCAGCTGTCAGAGTAAGTAGTGCAATTAATGTTTTTTTCATCATTTTTCCGAGTTGTTCTGTTTTGTTTTGAACACTGTACAAAATGACGTTGTAAGCATCTATCGGCAAAGCGTATGGAAATGTAATGAACAATCAGGGTAAGAAGCAGAATGTTGCTTCAGAATAGAAAGGTTGCTGGAATAGCTTTCGTTAAAACAGCGAAAAAATCCGAGCTGGGGTGGCTCGGATTTGGAGTATTTATCAGGTATTGATACTAACTTCTTACTGTTTCGTTAAGTTGTATAGTGGTGCTAGGTCACCCGTTACTTTTTCGCCATTCATGTCTAGCTTCATAAGTACGTTTTCACCAACAAAGTATTGGTTTGGTGCATCTTCATTTGTCAACGTTACGATGCTGCCATTAGCGTCCCAAGTGAATTGACCTTCAGATTTTGATTGACCGTCTTCTTTGTCTTGGTAGCTTTCTTCAAGTACGTAAGTGCCATCTTGATTTAGTGTGATGGTCATATCGATACCAGCACAATCCGCGCAAGGTAGTGTTCCTTTGTAGGTGCCGTTCCAGTCCAGAGCACTTTGTGCGTTGTGTTCAGAGTCTACAAATGTCTCTTCAGTAATTACCTGTTCTTCTTCTACTGGTAACGTGTCAATTGTCTCAGTCGTAACGTCTGCACTGGTGGTGACTTCAGTTTCCGTTGCCTGAGGTACTTCAACTGCGCTTGTTTCGGCAGGTTTCTCATCTTGACAGCCTGCAAGAATGATTACCGCGCCTGTTAGTGCCAACATTGTCTTTTTCATTTTATCCCTCTTTAAATCAAGATTTTGTATGAGAGTAATAGTAGACATTTATCGAGGATTTGCGTCATCAAAAAGCAATAGAATGATCTAACTATGTCAATAAAACCGGATATGAGCATGAAATTGTCAGGAAAATCAGAACAATGTAAATGTTGCTTTGGGTATCAAGCTTGAGCCCACAGATAAATATCTAAAAAGGGGAGTGGGAGCGAGTTAATTGATAACAGCCCACATTATTGTGAGTTGTATTATCAACATCATCTAAGAAACGTTATTGAAGCTTGAGCGTGAAGTGCCCCGTTTTGTGCTTCGTTGATCAGAAAACAGCTCCGCAATAACCTGACGATTTAATTCGCCTTTCAAATTGCCGTGCTTATCGATGACGGGCAGTGAATATTCACACGACATGACTTCAGTCAGCACTTGCTCAATGGCTAAATGTGGAGAGATGATAGGCACCTCTTCATAGATATCATCACGCCAATCTGATAGGTGAGTTAACTTCGCTGCGTTTAGCAATCCTTGCTGTGTTATCACGCCTTGATAGCCTGCATTGGTCTCATGGTAGGCATAATCACGTTTAACACGTTTCATTTCACTCAGCGCATCTTCAATGGTTTCAGCGCGAACACAGTACGAAGGTGGCTGCATCAGCGTTTCGACCGTCAGTGCTCGCGCTCTATTGACGTCTTTTACAAAGGCTTCAACGTACTCATCGGCAGGATGCAGTAAGATTTCGTGCGGTGAACCTTGTTGGACAAGTTCACCGTCTTTAAGTATCGCGATGCGATCGCCAAGTCGAAGCGCTTCATCTAAATCATGAGTAATGAAAATAATGGTTTTGTGCAGCTTCTGTTGCAGCTCTACCAACTGATCTTGCATTTCGCTCCGAATCAGAGGGTCCAATGCTGAGAAAGCCTCGTCCATCAACAGTATTTCGGCGTCGGTAGCCAGTGCCCGTGCAAGGCCCACACGCTGTTGCTGTCCACCCGATAGTTGAGCAGGATACTGGTGCTCATAACCCGTCAGTCCAACGGTTTCTAACCATTCATTTGCTTTTTCTAAGCGCGCCTCTTTATTTATTCCCTGAACTTCTAAACCATATGCGATGTTGTCGATAACAGTGCGATGAGGCAGCAAGCCAAAGCGTTGGAACACCATAGACATCTTGTGACGGCGAAACTGTTCAAGCTCTTTGTTAGAAAGTTGCATGACATCCACCCCTTCTACCAAAATCTGCCCCATGGTTGGATCGATTAATCGGTTGAAGTGGCGAATCATGGTGGATTTTCCAGAACCGGATAATCCCATAATGACAAAAATTTCACCCTTTTGAATTTGCAGGTTGATGTCTTTTAGTCCGACCGTGTGGCCCGTTTCCGCTAAAACCTGCTCTTTACTATGTCCCAACTTAACGCGCTCAATCACGCTATTGGGTTTGGGGCCGAAGATTTTATACAGACCGCTGATTTCGATAAGTGGACTAGTCATGTTTTGAGTCTCCTAAATGAGCTTGAGTGCGTTTCGCATACGCTTGTGAAGCACGGTCAAAAAGGATTGCTAGGGCGACAATGGCTAAACCATTGAGAAGACCAAGAGTGAAATATTGATTGGTAATAGACTTTAGAACAGGCTGACCTAAACCTTTTACCCCAATCATTGATGCGATGACCACCATTGACAGTGCCATCATGATCGTTTGGTTAATTCCCGCCATGATGGTTGGCATTGCAAGCGGAAGCTGAACCCCAAAAAGCCGTTGCCGAGTGCTGGCACCAAATGCGGTTGCGGCTTCCAATACTTCTTTATCAACTAGACGAATGCCCAAATTGGTTAAACGAATAACCGGTGGAATCGCGTAGATCACTACTGCGATAAGGCCAGGAATTTTCCCGATGCCCAATAACATCACAACTGGAATGAGATACACAAATGCCGGCATGGTTTGCATGACGTCGAGTAATGGTGTTACCACCGACTGAATGCGATTAGAGCGCGCCATAGCGATGCCGATAGGGATACCAAGTGCTATGGCAAGCATAGTACATACAGTGATGATACTGAGCGTGCGCATAGTGTCTTCCCACATTCCAAAATAGCCAATCAGAATCAGCGAACCAAAACATGCAGCGGCCAGTTTCCAAGAGCGGCTGGCGGCATAAACGAGAGTGGTGCAGACACCTAAAATAATGAACCAAGGTGTAGAAATCAGAAGTTTTTCAAACCAGACAAGAAAAGCAAGGAGCGGATCAAACAGAGACTCAATGAGTTCACCATACTCGCGAGAGAAATCTCTATAGGCGCCGTCGAGTGTTTTGCGAATCGCCCTGAGATCAGAGGCATCCATTTCCGGGAATTCGCTGAGCCAATTTGAGTCAGACATATGTACTTCCTTTTTCTGATATACCTAAGCGCTCTCAAGAAACTTAATTTGGCAAGAAGAGTAGGGCACCTAGGCCAAGTAATGGTCGTTCGACAGGTTCTGTATCGAAAGTATTACCCTTTAAGCTCAGGCCAATGTCGTCAAACTTCTCTTTTTCGTTCCTTAGGTATACATCCTTTTAAATAAAACAATCATTAGTGTTCAAACTAATGATTTGCTTGGATTATAGTTTTTCTTCTTCAATAAAATGAACACATTAGCGTGTATTTGTATGAAAAATCTGCGCAAACTAACGTTTTTATTATCCGGTTAATTAGAATTGATCTTTTTGTTCGTTTGTCATCAAAATTCCTAAATTATTAGATGTCTAATTAATGCTGATGTATTACGTATTTGTCGTGTTGATTTTTGCAAACTTAGTTTATTGGCATATGCTAAAAATGTTATTGGCATATGCCAGTTTAAGGCGTAATTTGACTCTGTGTTTTTGAGGGACAATGATGGCAAGACCAAAGATAGAAAGACGAATATGCGGACGTGCGGCTCACCACTGCTTTAAGCCCAATGGCATTCCATTTAATCAGTTGGAGCAAGTCGCCATATTACCAGAAGAGTTAGAAGCGCTACGTTTAGCCGACTTAGAGGGGCTTAGCCAGCAGCAAGCTGCGGAGCAGATGGGCGTTTCTAGACAAACTTTTGGTAACACAGTAAAAAGTGCAAGATTGAAAGTCGCAAAAAGTTTAGTTGAAGGTCATGCATTAGTTTTTCCGAATGAGGAGTCAAACTTATGATTTATGCTATTCCTAATGATGGTGAGCGGGTGGCAAACCACTTTGTAAAAGCACCATACATCGCTATTTATTCTGATACTGACGGTATGCTAAAAAACTTAGCGAACATTGCTTCTATGCCACAAGCGGGTTGCAATGCGAAGTCTCAGTTGATCCAGTCCCTACAAGGGTACAATGTGGATGCTGTTCTTGTGCGAAATATTGGTGAACGTGTATTGGCAAAGCTACTTAGCAGTGGCACGCCAGTATTTAGGCTGTCTACTCGTAGTTCCTTGGAAGATGTGCTTGCGGTTCCAAGAGAGCCTTTGATTGAGCCCTCTCAAGGACGTCCATCAAACAATCATAAGAAAAGTGTTCACAAACAAAAAGGCGGCTGCGGCTCCTGTGGTTGTGGTGGCCAAAAATCAAAACCCTCCTTGTTGGCAAGACCTAAGGCGCTACTCAAAGCAACATCTAGCCCTGCTATACTTAAGCTAGAGTCGATGGCTAATAAGGCAGGTTAATATGGTTTGGTTATTTACCTTTCTTGGTTTTCTCGCAATCATTTTGTTGATGTCACTTGGCGTCATTTTTCACAACAAGCGCATTCAAGGAAGTTGCGGCGGTTTAAACAACGTCGGTGTTGATAAAGTATGCAACTGCGAAACCTCATGCGCAGAACCTGAAAGGCGTTTATATCAAATCTCAGAGCCTAACTCATCACCTGAGCGCTAAGGCTTTTGGCCCATTGCGGCAAGGTTTGCCGAAACCAGTCCAAATACTTGCTGGTCTGCGGATTCTCTCTGGAGACCAGTATGTTGACTACCTCGACAACGATCCACGCTTTTGCTAGTCCGATATCGCGCGCCAATTCTGTTGTTTCACCTTTCTCTGCGCACTTTATATATTTGTCTGCTACGTTCAAGTAATCATCAAATATGCCCATGCCCTCGATGAGCGGCGCTAAATCTATCGCGACATGCCCTGTAGAAAAGCGCTCCCAGTCGAACAGCACCAGCTCGCCATTTTGGCGCTGTCCCCAGTTTCCTGCATTGGTGTCTCCGGAGATCAAGTTCTGCCCATCGAAAAGGTGCGCCGATCGTTGTTGTAGCTGGTGGAAGAACTGTTCTGTCTCTGAGCCCAGTTTAAGTGTAGTGAGTGCTTGTTGAGTCGCTTGTGGTGTCCACTGGTGGCGGTGATAAACACCATCTGATGTTGGTGGAAGTCGGTGCAGTTTGACGAGTTGTTCAATGACTCGATCATCTTCAAGTAAGAATGCTTGCTCGACTGCGTGGGGAACGTATTCAATGTACAGAACGTTTTTCTGGTCGTCGAGTTGAATCAAGCGCGGTACGTGTATTCCAAGCGCGTTAAACTGCTCGGCATAGCGTTGATAAAACGCCACTTCTATTTGAGTAGGGTTACGTTTTTCTATTACTTGGACGCCATCTTTTTCGATGAGAAAAACCTTGGCACTGCCCATTTGGTTGAGTTCTTGTTGCGACACCGGACTTCCTGTCTTCATGTAGAGAGAGCTCACCTTAATCGCTGCACTCACGTTTGCCAATAGCCACGACAAAGTGCCTCAAAAATATTAAATGCAACTGTTTAAATATGATTTTGTTGTGAGTGTCTAAATTTTACACAGTCTCGTCTGTACTCCGATAAATTCGTTCTACGCTTACTATTCGTCTTAATAAAGGAGAACCAAAAATGGCTGTAATGAAGCAGGATATTCCAAATCGTGTAACGGTTTACCATGACAATATCGATCAAGAACAAGAGCTGAAAAATGCGATGCTGCCAGAGAAACCGCGCTACTTTAACGGTGCTCCGACTTACAAAGCGAACAGCATCGAAGAGTTTGAAAGCAAAATCAGTCAGATAGGTTTGTCTCTCGATAAATAATTTTTCTTTTACCTAAAAGCGCCCTCAAAATGAGGGCGCTTTTTTGTTTATGTGATTGATTTGAATCGTAGGGAATTAACCTTGTTGTGCACTGCCTTGGCAGACCTGTTTTTGCACTGCTGGTGGCGCGGGCTCGTAATGGCTTAAAGTCATACTAAAACTGCCTTCACCACCCGTGATGGAGCGCAATCGACGAGCGTAATCTTGCAGCTCATTTACTGGTGACTTGGCTCTGAGTAAAGTGAAGCTGCTGTCTATTGGCTCGGAGCCTTCGATTAAGCCTCGGTTTCCAGATAAATCACCAGAAACATCGCCAACATTCGCGGTTGGGATGTGCAGTTCCATCTGGACAATGGGTTCTAGCACAATAGGATCGGCGTTGTTAATCGCATTTAAAAACGCTTTCTTACCTGCGATGACAAACGCAATTTCTTTTGAATCGACGGAGTGATATTTACCGTCATAAACGGTGACTTCCACATCCTTAATTGGGTTGCCAGAAATCGCGCCTTCCTCTAACGCTTGCAAAATACCTTTTTCAACAGCAGGAATGAGCGCGGTTGGAATGGTGCCACCCACCACTTTGTTGATGAACTTAAATCCGGCACCACGTTCGAGTGGACGAACCTTCAATTGCACTTCACCAAACTGGCCTGCACCGCCACTTTGTTTTTTGTGTCGATAATGCCCTTCGGCAGGTTTGGTGATGGTTTCAAAGTATTCGACGCTTGGTTGGCAGGTTTCGACGTCCAGTTTGTACACGTTCGCCATCTTTTCTAATGCGACTTTGAGGTGAAACTCTCCTTGGCCGCTGATGATGGTTTCGTTGGTGCGAGCGCGATGTTCGATGCGCAGAGAAGGGTCTTCACTGGCGATTTTATTCAGCACATCTCCTAATTTTTGCTCATCTCCACGCTTAAGAGGTTTCAAGCACAAAGAATACATGGAGTCAGGAAGATCCAACGTTTTGAGTTGAACACCATCTTCTTCGTGAGAGTCATGAACGATTGAATCGAATTCGAGATCATCCACTTTGGCTAAAACGCAGAAGTCGCCTGCAAGCGCGCGAGGGATCTCGGTTCTATCTTTGCCCTGCAGTTGATATAAGTGCCCAACTTTAAATGCCTTGTTGCTTTCGCCGATATAAAGCTGGCTGCCCGCATTGATTTCACCCTGATACACACGTAAGTAGGCAAGTTTTCCCATATATGGGTCGACGCTGACTTTGTACACGTGTGCGACGGTGTGCTCTAAGGTTTCGCAATTTACTTTGATTTTTTTGCCGTTCTTTTCCAGTAGAGGAGGGTTACCCTCGTTTGGCATGGGCATGATCTCCGCCAAGGTACGAAGCAGAAGCTCGACGCCCGCGCCGGTTTGTGCTGAGACAAAACAGACCGGAATCACATGTCCAGTTCTCAGTGCTTCTTCAAACGGATCATGCAGTTGCTCTGCGGTGAGTTCAGAGCCTTGTTCCAGATACAGTTCCATTAGTTCTTCATCGACTTCGATAACTTGGTCAATCAAGGTCTCATGAGCTTCATCTACCGTCGTAAGTAAGGTTTCTCGTCCCAATTCTGGTTCGAAATAGCAGTCAACTACAGATTCCCCGTCAGTCGAAGGTAAGTTGATCGGCAAGCAGTGGTCACCAAAATGCTCAACGATGTTCTCCATCAATCTTTCTAACTGACTACCGTGGTTATCGAGCTTATTGATGATGATCATCTGACATTTTTGCTGCTCTTTTGCAAAGGTGAATAAGCGATCGGAAGTTTGGTTAAGTGGGGTTTGAGGGTCGATGACAAGGGCAGATGTTTCAACGGCAGGAAAAACGCTGATAGTACGGCCAAGTAACTCGTTTTGTCCCGGAGTGTCGATGATATTGAGCCGGTGTTTATTCCAGCGCAGTGCGACTGGCGTTGCTTCAATACTGTGTTGATATTGGATGGATTGAGGGTCGAAGTCGGTAACGGTATCGCCTTTTTCTACGCTGCCTAAATGGTGGGTGGCATCGCAGGTGAAGAGCAGTTTTTCTATCAGTGTGGTTTTACCGGTCCCGGTTTGACCGATAAAAGCGATATTGCGTATTTTATTGATAGGCATAGAGCCTCCTTGCAAGATGGCGTGAAAAACCTACGAATTGCTAGGAAGTGGGTTGTTATAGAAACCCACGCACTGCATTGGAGTAGGGCGGGATTACCGCCTATTCGTTTTCCACGTCATTTTCCGGATGACTCGATGCATAAGACCACCTTCTTGGACTACTGGAATCTTAGCATGCCTCAATAACCATATAATTTATGTGACTTATTTCATGATGGGGCTGATTGTTTTTTAATCGAGATCATAAACTCAGAGGTTCTGACTTTTGGAGCAAAACCTCTGGATTGTTTAGGCTATTTGGAAAGAACGATTTCGCCGTCGCGATAAACCAAGCTTGGCGTTACATCTTGTCCTAGTAACACCGGGCCATCAAGATCGACAACGCTCGCCTGAGCTGCAATAGGTAACGCGGCTCGCATCGCCAGCGACGTCCCCAACATACAACCGGACATGAGGCTAAAACCGAGTTTTTGGGCGTCGTCGGCTAATAATAGTGCTTCAGTGAGCCCGCCAGTTTTATCTAGCTTAATATTCACCATTTCATATTTGCCAACCAACTGATGCAATTGCTCTCTGGTGTGACAACTTTCATCGGCGCAAAGTGGAATGGGGTGTGGAATGCTGGCGAGTACGTCATCGCAGTCTTGTGGCAACGGTTGTTCGATCATGGTGATGTCTAACGGTTCGAGTTGAGCAAATACCGTCGCGAGATCGAGGCTTTGCCATGCTTCATTCGCATCTAAAACAATTTGCGCGTGCGGCGCGGCATCGCGTACTGCTGCAACGCGATCAAGTACGTGTTCACCATCCAGTTTTACCTTAAGCAGTTTTGCGCCTTGGCTAAGGTAAGCTTGCGCCTGTTTGGCCATCGCTTGCGGCGTGTCGATAGAAACCGTCATCGCCGTCACAACCGCCTCAGGTAACGTAAAGAGGTCGTGAACCTGCTGCTTGTGGCTCAAAAGCGCGTGAAGATGCCAAAGGGCGCAATCCAATGCATTTCTTGCCGCCCCTGCGGGCAATAACGATTGAAGCTTGCTTTTGAGAGCCATGACATCAGCTTCGCCTTTGGCATACAAACTTTGCAGTTCATGTGCGGCGTGAGAAATCGCCTTAATCACCGACTCAACCGATTCACCATAACGAGGGTATGGCGTGCATTCACCTTGGGCGGTCATGCCTCGATGTTCAATTGTCACTCGGACTACGTGGCACTCTGTCCGACTGCCGCGAGAGATGCGAAATGGTGTCGCCATGGCAATCGTGACAGGTTCTACATGAATTTTCATCTCACTAGTTTCCCCTAAACCGCAGTTATTTTCTAAACCGTAAATGTTTCTTAAATCGTAAGAAGCCTATCTGCAACCGCATCAACGCCAAAACGTACAGGGTCGGTGACGGGCACTTGGTATTTGTCGCTCCAATCCTGGCATAACTGGGCAGCATCTTCTTCGCTGAGCGCCGAAGTGTTTAAGCAAATACCCACTAATTGAGCGTTTGGATTTGTTAGGCGAGCAGCGGCCAGATTCGCTTCTATCGTTTGTTCAATGGTTGGCAAGCTCGCATGTGGTAAGTTGCGGATGTGCGGGCGACCAATCTCATGGCACAGTATCAGAGCGTCAGCTTGTGCGCCGTGAAGTAAGCCCAAACTTACGCCAGCAAACGAAGGGTTAAATAACGAACCTTGCCCTTCGATGATGTCCCAATCGTGATCGGTGAACTCAGGGCTGATCGTTTCTACTGCGCCGGAGATAAAATCGGCAACTACGGCATCAATTGAAATGCCACTGCCTGCGATGAGAATTCCAGTTTGACCCGTTGCTTTGAACTCTGCGCGACAGTTTTTACGCTTTAATGTGTGCTCAATGGCGAGGGCAGAGTACATTTTGCCAACGGAGCAATCTGTTCCTACAGTAAGTACTCGCTTGCCTGCACGAGCTTTGCCATTGCCGACCTTGAGCGGGGCATCATAATGGCGAACATCATACAGTTTGGTTAATCCGCGTTGTTCTAGATCGGCAAGAGGAGAAAATTCCGCCAAACGTTGATGCATGCCCGATGCAATTTCAAATCCCATCTCTGCCGCTTCAAGTAAGGTTGCTTGCCAAGCTTCGGGAATGACGCCTCCTGGATTTGCCGTGCCGAGCACCAGCGTTTTTGCTCCTTGCTGCTGCGCTTGTTGTATTGTCATGTCGGTTAAACCAAGCGATACGGTTTCTGGCGTCAGGCGGATTTGGCCAAGGCAAATCTCAGGTCGCCATTGGTAAATGCCACGCGCGGTTTTTGCTGCAAGTGGATCGGTTACATCGCCAAGAAAAAGTAGGTAAGGTTGAGCAATTTGCATGATGGTTCCCTTCGTCATCGTTATTGCTCATTAATTTAGCCAGACTGATTTAGGAAACCGAATGCTTATTTGTTAGGCAGGTATAACTTCAGGTTATACCTTTAAACCATCTGTTGTTTTAGAGCGGTGATAAATTGCTTTGTCGCAATGGATTGAGGTGTGTGCTCTGCGAATAAAATAGAGACAGAGAAGGACATATTTGGCTCCAAAGCATGCACGGAAACGGCATTATCTTGGCGATATTGTTTTGCAGTCCAAGGGTCTACAATCGCGAATCCTGCTTCGTTTTTCACCAGTTCAGCCGCCGCGGAGTAGCTGCGGACGGTAATGGCATGTTGATAATGCTCGTCACGCGCTGACAAGGTTTGATGTAACAGCAAGCCCAGAGGGTCTCGGCTATCTAAACCGATAATGGGTAAATCGTGACTGATGAGTTCTTCTAAAATGACGGTTTTTTCTGCGGGTATCGCTGCGCTTTTAGGAGCGATCAGTGCTAAGTTTTCTTTCAATAACACGTGCCCCATGATCGCTGGTGGTGTTTCTTCACCGAACGCAATGGCGACATCCAGTTCATGTTTCAGTAATCCTGAGCACAGCTCATCGCGATTGGCCGTTAATAGCTCAAAGGAGATGCCGTGCTCTTTCGACAACAACGCGACAGTCGGCGCTAACAAGTGCGCGGCCAAAACAGGCGGGGCACCGACTCGTAAATGTTGAGTTCCCTGTTTGACTTTGTTGGTCAGAGAGCGAAATTGTCCGAGTTGTTGATAGACTTTTTCAGCCTCTGGCAATAAGGCTTTGGCTTCTTGAGTGGGAACGAGGCGACCTTTTACACGCTCAAATAAAGCGAAGCTCAGTTGTTGTTCTGTATGGGCGAGAACTCGAGTGACATTAGGTTGGGAAACGTGCAGTAAGCGAGCCGCGCCTGACACCGTTCCTGCTTGCATAATGGCGTAAAAGACCTCTAATTGCCTTAAGTTCACTGCGATTTCCCCCTGCTCATGTTGGTCACCTCAGAATACCCAACCTTGCTGATAAGCGATAGAGGCAAAAGTGCTGGCGTAAAAAATAGGAAGACGATGTTGGTTGCCTTCTTATCTCGCTTTTTCAATTTCTCAACTTCTCAACTTCTCAACTTCTCAACTTCTATGCTTCACTTTGCTGCTGCATGAAGGGGCAGGTCGTTAAACGGCTCGACGTCTCGGCTGAGTAATCCCATCAAAACCACTGCTAACACCATGACAACAGCTGCTATTGCAAAACCGTATTGTGTTAGCTCGTAATGACTTAACATCGCGATTAACACGTAACTGAGAGATTGAATGGTGGTGGCAAACATGCTGATGCCGCCATCGACGCGACCTCGTTGATGAACCGCTACGGTATGATGCATCCAGTTGACTCTCGCAATGCGATTTAGCGCGTTAAATACGCCAAACAGCGCCGTAAACAATAAGATGGTCAGCGGGCTCATCGCAAAACTCATACCGATAAGCGCAAAAGAGACCATAACCATCGAAGCGAACATAATGTGGCTATGGGAGGCACGGCTTAGCACTTTGGTGACAATAAAGCCGGTTAGCAACGAGCCGAGGCCAAAACTGATGTTGAACCCTGCAAACCAATCGCCAGAGATGCCTTGTTCAGAAAACCAAATCGGCACCAGTTTGCTCAAATACGTCAATGCAGGATAAGAGAGGCAAGAGAGCAGAATAAAGCCATAAAATCGAGGTTCGAGACGGAATATTTGTTTGCTCTCTTTGAGTTGCGCGATGAAAGCAACGGATTTTGATGCCCTTAATTGTTGGGTATAAGGCGTCAGAATATAGAACATCGCTGCTAACGCAGAGGCGCTGGCCGCAAACAAAGCAAACTCTTTCATACCCCACATTTCAAGCAAAACAATACCCAACGCGCCAGCTCCGAGGGTTGTGGATTGCATTACAATTTCTTGCTGACCCGAAATTTTCGCATACTCATGGTGCTGATAATTTTCTTGGGTGAAGGCGTTGTTGGTCGTCCATGCAAAATTACTCGAAACCCAATACACCAATTGTGCAAAAGCCAGTAACCAGTGTGACTCAAACCCTAACCAATAAGCAATGAACACCACCAAAGCCATACCCGATTGAATCCATTGATTGAGCACGAGTAGTACTTTGCGTGAATGTCGGTCAATTAAAGTGGAAAAGAAAGGCGTTGCTAGAAAAGAAATCGCGGTGCAGCTCAGAGAAACTAAAGCGACGAATGTACCCATGTTAGGTTCGGAAAGCATGACCCATGGCAGCGCCATCATGAATAAGCCAGAGGAGATACTGTCGAAGAAGCGGCCAGCTAAGTACGGCTGAGTTTTATTTTTCATTATGTTTGCCTCTAACTCCCGATGTATTTCAAAAGGTTGATGTCCAACTGTCTTGTGTTTAACAACCAAGTCGTTCGCGCTGAACACATTATCTTGAGCTCGCCGGGGTTTAGCGTTAATTAAGATGGTGCAACTTTAAAACCTCAAGTAAACTTGAGGTAAAGCGTTTTTTTAACAAAATTGATATACAGGGAGTCAAGGATGGAAATCAGCGTAGGAGAAGTGGCAAAACGTTCTGGAGTGAAAGTATCTGCCCTACATTTTTACGAGCAAAAAGGACTGATTTCGAGTTGGAGAAATCAAGGTAATCAGCGTCGCTACCATCGCAGTGTGTTGCGCCGTGTTGCGGTGATCAAAGCAGCGCAGCAAGTTGGGTTGTCGTTAGAAGAAATTAAACATGCGTTAGATGAACTGCCGAAACACCAAGCCCCTAACAAAGCGCAATGGGAAGAAATGGCAAGCCATTGGCATGAACAGTTAGAACAAAAGATTCAAAAACTTAAAGCGTTGCAAAACGATTTAGGCGGATGCATTGGCTGCGGGTGCTTGTCGTTAGAAACCTGCGCACTGCGAAACCCAGAAGATGTATTAGGGAAAGACCACTCGGGGTCGAACTTAACGTTAGAAGAAGAGTAGCGATTATCTCTATTCTTTGTCGAAACTGTCGACTACGATCGCGCCCATCGAAGCAGGCATTGTGATGACGATAACGCGCTTTATCGCAACCAAAGGCTCATTCATGAGTGGCAGCTTATCAAGACAGAAAAGAACTAACGCTACCACAACTGCCGCAATGAGGTACGCGATAACCACACGAAAAATAAAGATGGATACGCGATTCTTGATGTGGCTTTGAAACACGCTTTGATACGCGAAAAAACTGAGGAAAATGACAGAAAGACTTAACAGCATGAGCAAGTTTGCCATTGGTAGGCTCTCACCCAATCGCCACGCTTCCTCCGAAAATGAGATCGGGACTGCTAGGGCAAAAGCGCCAACCAATACTTGGCTAGCGTCTTCTAGATTAAAGTGGCTGCTCATGCTGTTTATTCCATTATTCGCTTGCTAGATGTAAGAGCTTTTCAAAACGCTCATTACCGTGCAGCAATTCGAGGTCTCGTTCTTCGGCAAGTAAATCACGAATGGATGGGCTGTATTCAATTGCGCGTTCCAAGTCTTCAATAGCTTGCTCTTCGATACCAAGGCGAGAGTATGCACACGCGCGTTGATACAGTGCAGGGCCGTTGGTGTAATCGACTTCAAGTACGCGGTTACAAATGCTAAGTGCCCAATGGTATTCGTTGATTTCCATCGCTGCGTCGGCTTTGTAAGTCAACGCTTCTAAATCACCTGGACGAATTAATAAGATTTCATCATAGATCTCAATACGTTGTTCTGGAGTTTGAGAGCTTTGTGCACGTAGCCATAAGTTATGGATCTCGTTGATTTTCTCAATCTCTTTGTTGTTTTCGCTGATAATGCGAGTTTTGCGTTTTAAATCTCGCTCAAGGGCGACAAACTTTTTCTCGTATTCTTGGGCGATCTTCTCCAATCGTTTATCAGCCATCTCTTTGGTGTTGTGTTTAAACTCGCGCAGAGATTGCCATCCGACAAAGGCAATCAGCGATGCGACACCAGCAATGATGTAGAAGAAGTATGTAACGGTCACGTTGGCATAGTTCAACGATTTATCTGCGACCGTTAGCTCGCGATCGGTGATCTCTGTGATCATTCGCTTTTCTAGGCTTTGATAGTCCTGACGCAGCGCTTTTAGTTCATCTAAAATATAGCGTTCCATTAATGGTCTATCTAACAGATCCGATTCTGAATACTTTTCCTCCGATGCCATTGTTGGCAAGGCAAGTATCAGCGAGAAAAAAATACCAATAAATAAGCGCATATAACGTCCTTTCACGAGAAGAGTACAGATAGACCATGCAACAATAGCAAATAGCACAAACGTTTAGCAAAGTTATTACAAAAGAAATAACAGTCGTCTTCGTAGAAGTCATATTCTTGTTGTTTTTCAGTTTGTTCCTGATGGTTATTTGTTGTGATATCTTTTATCCTCCTTGCGAATTTATGATTAATGGAGTGAGCATGGACGCGCGAGCTAAGGATTACTTAGAACAATTCCTAGAATTATTATCACCAGAACAAAGGGAAGCTGTACCATCAGTCAGTGCTGACTATTATTGTGCCGATGAATACAACGCGAATGTATGCGCAGATTTGGTTCGTATTGGACAGAAAACTGCATCGTGCAGTTTGGAGCTTTGGTATCGAGAGCATGGTGAAATCATGCCCCAAGTCGGTCATTTACAAGTAGTGACGAATTGGGATGGGGACCCGGTTTGCGTGATACGAATTACTGACGTAAGTACATGCAAATATGAGGATGTAACCGCAGAGTTTGCCTTCGCAGAAGGCGAAGGTGATAGAACCTTAAACTGGTGGCGTGATGCTCATACTGCATTTTTTAAAGCTGAATGCGATGAGTTGAACATCGCTTGGCATGAGAAACGTACGCTGGTTTTAGAGCGTTTTGAAGTGGTGTATCCCGTCAATTAATCTCTGATAGCAGCACTGATTTGAAGTGCTGCTTTCTTTACTGAGAGACCATTTTTAGCGCTTTCGAGCGGTCACACTAAACATGTGCCAATGTTTTTGGCTTCCGACTACAGTGGTCCCGTCTTCATCTCTTTCATGCAATGAAATGAGGTCGTAACCTTCGAATAAGCTTTCCACTTCCTTTTTTGTTAATGCGGTAATGTTTGGGTGCATTTCGGAGGTAACCCAGGAGTCTTTCACTCCCAAGAAATCGCCGGAGAAGATACCGCCCGGTTGTAATGCGCTGTCTATTTTTGTCCAGACTTGTTTGAAGCCTGTGTCAGGGCAAAAGAACAAACTGGCATTTGCGATAACCAAGCTGCACTTAGGGTAATTAAATTCAGTAAAACAGCACTGCGAAACCGAAAATCGTTTATTACCTTCAAAGCGTGTTAAACAAGTTTTTACTGCATTTTCATTGCTATCACATGCGTGAACCTTAAATCCCTGTTCGAGGAGAAAGTGGCTGTCTCGACCTATTCCGCAGCCAATATCGAGAGCGACTTTGCCTTCTATCTTAAGTAGGTTCAGGGCATTTTCCACGTTTGGGCGGTGAGGTTGGCTTAAAATTTTCTGATAGTATTCATTCCATTGCGCTGGCATTGAACTTCCTTATGTTGGTTGTGTCCCCTGCCCAAAACTAGCGTCCATTTTGTTTTGCTTGACTGGGGAGGTTTGCAGTATTGGCAGCTGTTATAGCTGATCTTCAATCGGTAATATTCCGGAGAACCAAGCGCCCATTTTTCGCCATACTCCTGCTTCTGGTTCGGAGTCGTATTCTTCGCCTGTTTTTACGTCGGTCCAGACAATGTCCCCGTCGCGCAGAGTTAAGGCGTAGGCGTTACTCGACAGTTGATTCGGCAGTTGTTCTAGAAACATTTGCACATATTCTGGCTGTTCGATAACAACGGCCATTTCGGTATTCAAAGCGGCCGAACGTGGGTCCCAGTTCATCGAACCAACGAAAAGTGTTTTGTTATCAATCGTCATTGCTTTAGCGTGTAAACTTGCTCTGCTACTCCCCGTGAGGCTCCACTTACTTTTGAGTTTCGCGCTCGCTTTTACTTCCCAAAGCTTGATTCCAGCTTCGAGTAGATCTTTTCGATATTTTGCGTACCAACCATGCACGGCAAACACATCGTTAGACGCGAGGCTATTGGTCACAATCGTAATATCAACGCCTCGCTTGGCCGCGTTACTTAATGCTTGAGTACCTGTTTCAGTTGGAACGAAATAGGGAGAAATGAGCACAAATGAATCCTCAACACTTTTAACCAGTTCCGTTAAATTATCAATAAGTTGGCTCTCTCGGGTCGCGACTTTATCGGGCAGGTCAAACCATACTTTCGCTTCTCCCCAGTAGAGCTTGAGTTTGCCTTGTTTTAGATCTTGGTACATATCCAGTTGAGTGAAGTCATAGCGGCCGGTTGAAAACTTTTCCTCTAACCGGAGTTTATTGACCTGCTTTTGAATCGCTTGGTCGGTAATTTGCTGTGAATTCGGTGTAATCCATTCCATTGGTATCGAATAGGCGCTATTCCAGTAGAGGTCGAACTGATCGGCAGTTTGTTGTACCGCCTCACCATAGAGCAGAAGATCAAAATCACCAAACTCAACTTGCGATTCAAAAGAGAAGTATTCATTGCCGATATTTCTACCTCCGACAATGGCGGAAACACTGTCTGCAATCAGAGACTTATTGTGCATACGACGATTAAGGCGTTCAAAATCGCTAGCAAGAGCGAACCAACGGGAGTCGCGATACTGATGCGGGTTAAATAAGCGGATTTCTATATTAGGATGTGCATTGAGGGCAGCCATCACATCGTCGTTTCGCTTTTGCATATCGTCAAGCAACAGCCTTACTCGAACACCACGCTTTGCCGCTTCATACAAGCGCCACGTTATTAGCTGACTCGTTTCGTCACCACGGTAAATATAGTATTGAAGATCAAGGCTTTTCTGGGCGGACTCGATCAAAGAGGTTCGAGCAAGAAGGGCATCGTGTCCCTGATTTAACGGTGCAAAGCCAGTTATGGACTTAGGGTCTCTCCCGTAAGCTTCAAAGTACTGCGCAAGAACAGAATCCTTTTGATAACCGAGCTGAAAGCTGGTGGACTTTTCACTGGCGTCATTCAACGATACGGATGAGCATGCCGATAAAATAGTGAGCAGCGAGGGGAAGAGCAACTTGGCGAGCGTTTGTAACAAAGCACATTTCCTTGTCTTACAGAGTGTTACCTACTCCAAATTATAGACTTAAGCTGACGCCACATGCACCCAGAACCGTTTGATAACGAGCGATTAATCAATGAATTGCTATAGAGCCTGCACTAAGTTCAACTTTTAGAGCGCAGATAATCATTTATTTTAATTATCATTATGGCCGTATTGGTCATAATCACTAATATCTGGTGATTATGACCAATAGCACACTGGATAAAATAATGGTTTTTATATAACCATATGATTTTTAATAAATAAATGCTTGGCATGTCATTTGCTATTTAGAATAAAAGTTAAGTCAGAGCAACTTGCGCAGTTGGTTAATTTTTTGTTAATTTTATTAACTTTGAATTGGCAATAACTATCTAGTTCGCTGCTTAAAAGACTAGGCAAGCGCCGCTTTGATGTTTATTCAAATTCAATTCTCTCATCACCATGCTTACCGGGAGCAATGGACTGAATAAAAGTGTGGTGTTGAAAACAACAATAAAAAAGGATTTTCGATGTTAGCAAAACCCATATTACGTTGGCTTTTACCCTTCGTCGTCGTTGGAGGCTCTTATGCAGGATATGCTGCAATTGCCGCAACTGCGCCGGAAAAAGAGTCAACCAAAGATGCAATTACAGAACCTACTGTTCAGGCTTCTTCTCTTTTTCCTACTGATCACAAAGTGGTGATTACCAGTCACGGTGAATTAGTCCCTTTTGAAAAAACACACCTTTCCGCGCAAGTCAGTGGTGAAGTGATAAGTTGGCACCCGAATTTTGTAACGGGTGGCATCGTGAAACGAGGAGAGGTTCTTTTCACAATTGAAAGCGACAACTATGAAGCGTCGGTTTTACAAGCTGAAGCCGATTTAGCTAGTGCACGCGCAAACTTGATTGAGGAACAAGCGAAAGCCGAAGTGGCAAAGCGTCAGGCAAAGAGACTGAGCGATAAGCAAGTGACGGATCTGTATTTACGCAAGCCTCACGTTTTGAGCGCACAAGCGCAAGTGAAGTCGGCTCAAGCGGCACTCAAACGAGCAAAAAGAGAGTTAGAAAATTGCAAAGTCGTTGCACCTTACGATGCGCTGGTTGTTGAGCGTGATATTGGTGTTGGTCAATTTGTTACATCTGGTTCTCGAGTTGCCACGTTAAACAACATCGAAGTGGCAGAGGTGCACGTACCCATTGCCGGTTTTGATAGTGCATTTTTACCCGAATCCATTGGTGAACTCACTGCGACAGTGACGCAGCAAGGTGTGTTTTCTACCACTAGAGAAGGTCGAGTAGTTCGTGATCTAGGCATGATTGATAGCGCTACCCGAATGATTAACATGGTCATTCAAATCGCGGACCCATACGGTGTCGATAACCAGCAGCCTCCAATTAAATTCGGCTCCTACGTTGAAGTGAGCTTCACTGGTAAGGAACTTAAGCATATCTATCGCTTACCACAGGAATTAGTTAAAAACCGTACCGTGTGGGTGGTGAATGGCGATAATCAACTTCAACCCAGAACTGTCACGGTTTTGAGAGCAGAAGGTGAGTTTTTGCTGGTGGGCGAAGGTTTAGAGCAAAGTGATAAGTTGGTACTGACCTTGCCCGAGTACCCTCAAAAAGGCATGGCGGTACAAATCGCAAAAAAGAGTGACGACTCCGAAACCGTCGTACAGTAAGTAGGAGTATGTCATGGAAGATACTAAACAAAAGGGCTTAATTGCCTATTTTGCGAATAATCCCGTCGCTGCCAACCTTTTGATGGTGTTCATCATTATCATGGGTGTGGTGAGCTTTCTCTTTATTCAAAGGCAGATGTTTCCGAATATTGAGGTGAACTACATTGATGTTCGTGCGACTTATCCTGGCGCTTCTCCTCAAGAGATAGAAGAGAGTATTCTCGTTAAGGTCGAGGAATCGATTAAAGACGTCACCGGGATTAAAAAAGCAGTCTCAACGGCCTCTAGAGGTAGCGCGTATGTTTCCATCGAGGTAGACGTTAATGCCGATATCAAGCGTGTCTTAGATGATGTAAACCAACGTATTGATACCTTGTCTAACTTACCAGCGGGTATGGAACCAATCAATGTCTACCAAGTTGAATGGCGCCAAGATGTAATTGAAATGGGGTTAGTTGGGGATCGACCGCTCGAGGAGCTTAAACCGCTTGCTAAGCAAATCGAAGATGAATTACTTCAGTTAGAAAACGTCATGCTGGTGTATCTGAGTGCGCCAGAAGAAGAAATAGCGATTGAAGTTGACCCACTTGTTCTTCGTAAATACGACCTGACGTTGAGCGATATCAGCAGCGCGATCAGCCGTTACTCAGCCAACTTTTCTGCGGGCGAAGTAAAAACAAACTCAGGGATGATTGCAGTAAGGATTGAAAACCAATACTACCGTGGTGATGAGTTTAGAAATATTCCTGTAAAGCTTGGCGCAAATGGTGCGAAGGTGTTACTGCAAGATATTGCCACAATAAAAGATGGCTTTACGGAAGAAGAGCGCTACTTTGAATACTCAGGTCAGAATGCGATCTACATGTCTGTTGAAGCAACTCGTGACCAGAACATTATCCCTGTTGCGCAGTCCGTTCGTAATTATATTGAAGCAAAAAACAAGACATTACCGCAGGATGTTAAGCTCAAAGTCTTAGTTGATACGACTTATTATTTAAATGGGCGTCTCGACATGATGTTGAAAAACTTGCTGCAAGGCGCTGCATTAGTCGCGATTATGCTGACCATTTTCCTACGTTTCCGCTTGGCTATGTGGGTAATGATTGGGCTACCTGTCTGTTTTCTCGGTGCCGTAATGATGATGCCTGCATTAGGAATCACGGTAAACATCGTGTCTCTTTTTGCCTTCATTATGGTGCTCGGTATTGTAGTTGATGACGCCATCGTGATGGGAGAGAGCGCTTACAGCGAAATTGAAGAAAAAGGCGGTGGCGTCGAAAACGTGGTTCGTGGTGTAAAACGTGTTGCCACACCAGCCACTTTCGGTGTGTTAACCACAATTGCGGTGTTTGCCCCTTTCTTGTTGTCTAGCGGTATTGATAGTGCCTTCTTTTATGGTATCGCGGGGGTCGTGATTCTTTGTTTGATCTTCAGTTTGATTGAATCGAAGCTGATCCTTCCTGCACACCTTGCGCATACTCATTTTAAGCCAGTTAAACCAGGTGGTTGGCGTGACCGATTTAACCAACGTTTTTTTGGTTTTGTAAATGGTCCATATCGGAACTTTGTAACAACATGCACCCATTGGCGCTGGACAGTGTTTGCGGTGTTCTGTGGTTTACTGCTGATCAGCGCGGCTTTGATCAACGCGAATTATGTTCGGGTGATCCCTAACCCTAAAGTGCCGACTGACTATCCTGCGATCACTATTGAAATGAATGATACCGTTTCAAGTGAGCAGACAATCAGTGCACTCAAGACTATTGAACGTGTCATGCAAAAGATCGAATCTGAGACCATTGCAGAACATGGTCAAGGAATGATTCGTGATGTGCTGTCGTACAACAGAAGCCGCACCGAAGGTCGTGTATTAGTACCTCTGGTTGATGAAGAGTTACGCCCGTTCAATACATTTGAACTGGCTCGACGTTGGCGTGAAGCTATGCCTGTTATTCCAGGTATGAAGAGCATCAAAATCCGCGAGCAGAGTGCGGGTGGTGGTGACAGGGATGAGTTTGGCTACTTGTTGTTTGGTTCTAACATCAATGAGCTCAACGAGGCTGGGCGTTACTTGATAGAGCGTTTACAGCAGGAAGAAGGGTTATATGATATTTCATCTTCTATTGATTCTGGAAGCAAAGAAGTACTCCTGTCTCTTGCGCCTGTAGCGTACGATCTCGGTCTGGATCTCACCATGATCGCAGAGCAAGTTGGTGGCAGCTTTTATGGTGGCGAAGCACAGCGCATTATTCGTGATGGTGAAGAAATTAAAGTTATGGTGCGTTACCCGCAACTGACGCGTGAAGCATTCTCATCATTGCGTTACGCTGTGATTACCACACCAGCAGGTAAGAAGGTCATGCTAGGTGATGTGGTGAAGATCAACGAGCAGCCGGGCGTGAGTAGCATTCGACGTGAAGGCGGGTATCAAACCGTTTATGTTTATGGTTCCATAGACGAAGAATTGGTTGAACCTCAAGAAATCGTGAAGGTCATTGACGACAATATCTTACCGGACATGAAGCAAGCCTTCCCAACTGTGAAAACAGAATTGGGCGGTGATATTGAAGAGCAGGCTGCGCAGCGTAATGAACAGATTTTGTTCTTTATTGCAGGCATGATCATCGTCTACATCTTGTTAGCTGTACCGTTAAAAAGTTATACCCAACCTTTGATTGTAATGTCCGTCATTCCGTTTAGTCTGACGGGGGCGATTTGGGGCCATTTCTGGCTAGGTTTAGACATCAGTATGATGTCGACATTTGGTTTGATCGCCGCTGCTGGCGTGGTTATCAACGACTCTCTGGTTATGACAGATTACGTAAACCAAGTGAGAGAAAAGGGTATGAACATCAAACAAGCGGTTGTTGAGGCGGGTTGTGCTCGTTTTCGAGCTATCACGCTCACCTCAATAACGACGTTTGCGGGTGTATTGCCGATAATGTTTGAAACGAGTTTGCAGGCGCGTTTTGTCATACCGATGGCTGTCGCTTTGGGCTTTGCGGTGTTGTACGCAACGGTTCTGACTTTAGTGTTGGTGCCTTGTTTGTATTTAATGCTTGAAGATATTAAAAATATTTTCAGATCGATTAAGAGGTTTATCCATCGTTTGATTAATCGTTTCAGAAAGTCGCCAGTGACGTCGAGCGTTGAAGCAAGCGTATCGAGTTAACAAGCTTGATGTTAACGATTAGGAGCAGCCTTCGGGCTGCTTTTTTGTTTCCGCATTTTGATTCAAAGTGATTTTTTAGTGGGCAGTTACGTAATTATCTGATGAGAAAACTGCCTGACAAAGCATTTCTAATATGTATGTTTCTAATGTTTTAAATTCGCATGGTTAATTTGACACTTGGTTAGCGAAATTTACCAGACGAAGATAACGTTGAATATGAGGTTTAATTTAAGTTGTTGAAAAATAACAAAATAAAAGTTGGCATCGTATGTGCAATATATGAATTGTAATTAAAATTAACTGCTAATCCTCAAGGAGCTTATTATGAAAAGCGTATTTCTATCTACTCTAAGTCTTATTGCTGTAATGTCATCACCAATCGCTGCTGCTAACACTTTAGACAAAGAGGAGTGGAGCTCAGATTTACGTCAGGACTTTTCTGAAATGAAACATGAAGCTATAGCAGATATTCAGCAAATGAACATGGATGCCATTCACGCACGTGATGAGCGTATCGTGAAAAACATTAAAGATGAGCAAGAACAGTTAGTAAAGGTAACGTGCCACAAAGAGAAAGCAAGCAAGTCATAAACGCCGATAAAAGAGACTAACAGACGAAAATGAATCCAATACGAGTTCGGTGTTAGTTAGCAGTAAGCACTGACCTTGTTGCTCTACTTGCCAGCCTTTTAAGGCTGGCTTTTTTGTTTCTCATTTCATGGGTGGAGATCAGATCCTCAAGCTTATTATCAATAGTTGGCGTGTTTGATGAGCTATTGCTGGATGGAGCGGATGTAACTTTCAAAAGTGTAGATTTCAGTAAAGTGGAGGTGATGTTAGATATTTAAAATTTAGAAAAGATCCGATCTCCTTTTTGACCTTCATAATACCTTAGTATGTGGCTTACCTTTACTTGAATTAGAACTCATATTGCAGGCTCTCGTTTAAAGGTATTGATGCATATTTGAAGAGTAAGAGATAGACATATGAGTTTTATTAAAATGTGTAAAGATGGTTTTAGAGGAAAGCCGGGTTTCTCTGACTTATTACATAATGCGTTCCAGATAGATGACTTAGTGCTGTCATTTGAGTGTCCGAACAACATATATGAAGGACATGTATACCAGGATCTTGTTAATTTAGAACAGTTCGATGTTGAATCAAAAATAGAGAGGCATGAAAGGTTTGTAAAGTTAGCTACGGTATATTTTTTGTTTCAGAAGAAAATATTAAACCCTTTGCTTCCTATTAACAAACAAGGTGGATTATATATTAGGCTACGGGTTAAATCTACTGGAGAAGATATTGATAATATTAGTCAATTGTCCTCATTTTTAGAGAGAGAATATTATGATTTTTATCATGCCCCGGAGCAAAGTGAAGGCTCTATGAGGGGGTATCATACAGACTTGATGAAAGAATTGACTAAGCGTGCGAATAAACAATGGGGAGAAATTCCAGAAAGTGAAGACCGAAAAAGAGAAAAAGAAGAATATTTAATTAGAGGTTTCTTAAGTGGTTATCCACCAATAAAGTGTGAGATAGTTGAAGTTGGAAAAAACAAATACTCAAAATACTCAGAAGGTAATCTTAAGTATAAGAGTGAATTACGAAGAGTATACAATTTACCCATAAAAAATGAATTCTACCTGAGCATCGAGTTTTGGTATAAGTACGAATCGATGTTTGCTAAGCAGAAGTTTTTAGATTGGGTGAGAAGTGCGGATGAAACCTTTGAAAAAAAAGTATTGGAATTACTGGATTTGTCTCCGCTCATCGACTCGTATACAGCCAAAGCAGTAAAGGGATTGAACGAAAAAACTAAGGCTGAGTAACACAGCGTCAGTGTCAAGAAAAGCTAGCAAAGTATGTAGCCATGAGAGAAAAATGAATCAAATTGGATGTCTATTTACCTTTGTGCTCATGGTGCATATAAAGCCAATGGATTTAGTATAGAGCTTACCACAAATATCAATAAATATTTAAATAACAAGAGATAGAAATATGGATTTTATAAAAATCTTTAAAGATGGGTTTAGAGGGAAACCAGATTTTGTACACTTGTTACATAATGTATTCCAGATAGATGACTTAGTACTATCATTTGAATGCCCGAACAATATATATGAAGGTCATGTATACCAAGATTTTATTGAATTACAACGGTTCAATATTGATTCAAAAGTAGAGCGGCATGAAAAGTTTATAAAATTGGCCACGATTTATTTCTCTTTTCAAAATAAAATAATAAATCCACTATTACCAATCAATAAACAAGGTGGTTTATATATTCGGTTAAGGATTAAATCTTCAGATAAATATATTACTAGTGTTAATGAACTATCTTCATTTATAGAGAAAGAGTACGTGGATTTTTATCATGCTGTAGAGTCACCTGACGGCTCTCGAAAAGGTGATCATACAGAGTTGATGAATGATGCCATTTCTTACGCAAATCATCGTTGGGGAATGGACCCGATAAACGAAGAAAAAAAGAGAGCGAAAGAAGAATTCCTTGTAGGAGAGTTTCTTCGTGGTTATCCTCCAATCAAATGCCAAGATATCAAGATTGGTGAAAATACATTTTCAAAATATGTAGAAGGAAATTTGGAGTATAAAAAAGACTATCGAAGAGTGTACAATTTGCCTATCAAAAATGAGTTTTACTTTAGTATTGAATTTTTATATGAAATCGAGCCTATGTTTGCTCAAAAAAAGTTTTTAGATTGGGTAAGACACGCGGATGAAATCTTTGAAAAAAACGTTTTAGAGTTGCTAGTACTGTCTCCGCTTATTGATTCGCATACTACCTCCAAATCCGAAAGGTTGGCAAAAAAGTTGATCCAGAGCGTTCATACTTAACTTAAAGAAAAAAGCCCGCGAAGAATGCTTTCACGGGCGAAAAAAGGGCACCAAATTGGGTGTCTATTCATTTTGGAGGTGGTCGAACGTCCATATAAAACTGACAATAGGCTTGGTGAGAGGCTTACCACCAGCGCGACCAACGAGGCTAAAGTTAACATTGTTGTAATGATTGTTAAAATGTTAATTCTTCAATCAATGTTTTCATTATCGTGAGTTTAAATTGTGAATGTGTTGCCTACGTGTATTTTTACTCTGTGAAATGCCGTTTTTGACAATAAAACATATTATAAATCTTGTGTTGGTTATTTGATTTGGTTATATAAAACTCAACATACTTAATCCTTAACTGTTCATATTCACACTTAATGAGACACAATAACCCTCTGTTTGTTAAGTGATTGTGTGTTTTTTAACGTGTTGGTATTGAACAAAAAGCGACCTAAGCCGCTCTTGTTCATTTTGATAAGTTTACTTATCAGTCGTTTTAGATTTCTTCGTGCTTATGGACTAGACCGAAGTCAGCTAAAATGGCATACGCAGCAGGGATCATAAACAACACCAGCAGAGTGGATGCGAAAATACCAAACACGATGGAGATAACCAGTGGTTGAATAACCTGTGCTTGCAAACTGGTTTCAGTCAGTAACGGAAGCAAACCTGCTGCAGTGGTCATTGATGTTAGGAATACTGCTCTAAAGCGTTCCCGACTGGCTTTGACTACTGAGTCATGCACATTATCCCCTTCATCCACATGATGGCGTATGTACTGAACTAACAGAATCGAGTCATTCACCACAATCCCTGCTAATGAGACGAAGCCCATCATACTTGGCATACTTAATGAGTGACCGAGTAGGATGTGTCCCCATACCACGCCAATAAAAGCGAGGGGAATCGCAAGCATGACGACGAATGGTTCCAAATAACTGCGGAATTGGTAACTCAGAATCGCAAACACGCCAAACAAACCAAGCAAGAAGCCTTTACCCATTGATGCGCCAGTTTCAGCGGTATCTTTGGCTTCACCTTCAAAATCAAAGCGAAGACCAGGATACTTTTGCATAAGCTTTGGTGCTTCATCCTGTTGGAACTGACGAATAATGGCGGTTGAGTTGGCTTTCGTATTGTCGATATCGCCGAATACGCTTACAGTGCGCAAGCCATCAATGCGCTGGATTCTTACGTAATTACGCTGGAAATCCAAAGTTGCAATGGTCGCGAGTGGGATTTGATTACCATCGGACAAGATTATTGGGAAGTTTGCCAATTGCTGTAAGTCACCAGCTTGCGCTTTATTGAGGCGAACTTCGATGGAAATGTTTTCTACCCCAACTTGGATCTCGTCTGCGGTTTGGCCAAAGAAAGCCGCGCGCAATTGATTGGCAATGAGCTGACCGTTAATACCATAAGCTTCCGCCCCAGGACGAAGTTTAACCAAGACTTCTTCTTTACCCATGCGCATGTCATCTAATACGCCATGGACACCGTCAAATTCATTCAAGTATTGCTGAATGTCGATAGAGGCTGCTTTGAGTGCATCCAGATCATCATGCTTCGCTCGAATCTCAATCGCCCGGCCACCTGGCCCCATGGTCGGTTGTTTAAATACCAGTGAGATAGGATCCGCAAGTTCACCAATGTCTTCACGCCATGCGTCGATAAATTCATCGATGAGTGTGTTACGACTCTCGGCGCCCAGCAAATCCAGACGTACCGTGGCAATGTGAGGGCCAGATTCATTCGCGTCGGCGTTAGCATTGAATTGACTGGTGATGTGCAGAACCAATGGATTGCCGTCTTCCACTTTTTCTGTCCATTCTTTATCTAGCTTTTGAGCGGAAGCGACGATCTTATCGACGACAGCTTCCGTTTGAGACAGAGAAGAACCCGGAGGAAGAATAATACGCGCTTCTGCAATGTCGCCATCCAATTCAGGGAAGGGTTGGAACTTGAGTAAACCACCTACTAACGTGGCCGCGGAGATAAGAAGCAAGGCAACCACGCCACCCATAAAGGCATAGCGATACTCGACCACTTTATCTACTGCGTTGACCAAGGTGGTGTTACGGAAGTTTTCAAAAGAAGCGAGCAGCTTTTGTTTAAACTTCGGTGTCTTTCGCTCTTGCTTTTGTTTATGCAGTGAATGAGAAAGGTGGTTAGGTAGGATCAAGAAGGCTTCCACCAAACTTAAACTCAGTACGAGGATCAGAACTTGAGGAACCGCTTTAAGTACCGCACCCATTTCACCTTGCAAAAATAACAAGCTACCGAAAATACACACCGTAGTTAAAAAGGAAGAGATGACCCCTGGCAGTACCTTTTTCACTCCTTTGATAACGGCATCATCGATCTCTTCTCCTCGGTCGAGGTGAGCGGCAATCGATTCGGCAATAACGATGGCATCATCCATCATGATACCGATGGCCATGAGTAGCCCGACTAAAGACATGATGTTGATGGACAGGCCAAGTTGCGCCATCAAAAATAACCCACCTAAGAAGGCAACGGGTAAACCAGCTGCGACCCAAAAGGAATAGCGAAAACTAAAGAACAACCACATGGTGGCGAAAACCAGAATGATACCTTGCCAACCGTTTTTGACCATCATGGTCAGGCGATCCCAAAGTACGGATGAAAGGTCATTGGTCATTTGTAGCATCACACCGTCTGGCGCGATAGCTTGTTGTTCTTCTACAAATTGAGCAACCCGTTCCTTGATACGCAGTGCGTCATCTTCTTTGTTTTTGCTGACTTTTAGTAGGGCAGAAGGGTGACCATCGAAGAGGACTTTCTGTTCGTCCAATTCAAACCGGTCGGTAATCGTCGCAATATCTCTTAGACGGATGATTGAGCCATTTGTACCAGAGCCCACGACGATAGTCTCAAGCTCTTCCGGCGTCACACGTCGTTCATCAAAGCGGATCAGAAAGTTCTTATCTGGTGTCTCGACATTACCACTTGGCAACTTGACGTTCTGACGACCAATCTGCTCAGCAATATCGCCAACACTTAAGCCAAGTTGTCGAATGGCTTGAGTGTCCAACTCTACTCGGTATTGGTGGTCAGAGAAGCCTGCAACTTCAACCAAAGACACATCATAATCGAGCTTTAATGTGCGTTTAAGTTGTTCTGCATAGGCTTTTAGCTCTGGCCATGTGGTGTCTGCAGTGATCGCGACATCCACAACTGGCTCATTCCAATCCAACTCTTGTACAACGGGGGATTCAATCTCTTGTGGGAAGTCATTAATCGAGTTGATCTGAGTTTGAACGTCGACCAGCATGCGCCCGATGTCGGCTTCTTCATTCAGTTTTAAGATAAGACGCGCAGAGCCTTCAATCGCTTCACATTGCGTTTCTTCAATGTTAGCAAGGCCATCAACAGCATCTTCCATTCGGACACAGATACTCTCTTCGACTTCTTGCGGGGAAGCGCCAGGGTAAACCACACCAGCGAGGATGTAGGGCGGATCAAACTCAGGAAAGGTTTCACGCTTAATCGTGGAAAGTGAAGAAATCCCCAATATCAGCAGCGTTAGCATCAGCAAGTTGGCTGCCGTTGGGTGCTTGGCGAAGAATCGGATCATGAATCAGACTCCTCAACAGTGGCTTCTGACTGTTCAGGTGACTCTTTCAATAGCATGCCGTTAATCGCAGGTAACAAATCGTTGATGATCAGCTTCTGACCTTGCTCTAGTTCACCATCGATCACCACTTGGTTATTGCGGCGATATAACACTTCAACCGTCACGACTTGCAGACGATTGTCATCGCCCATCAGGTAAATCTTATCGCCATGAAGCGCACGCTCTGGGATGACCCAACTCGGGTTCTCTTGTCCCTCAATCAAGGCACGCACAAACATGCCGTTCACCAATGGAGGCGCAGACGTTGGGTTTAATGCACGGTAGTCTTGTTCAATTTCCAGAATCACACCGGCAGTCGCTTGGCTTGGATCAACCGTTTCACTGATGCGTGCAACTTTCGCAGGCCAGCTTGCAGAGAGGTTACCGCTGCTGAGTTCAATGTTGGCATGAATCGCATTCATATCAGGTTGTGGAATACCAGATTCATCGCGGACAAACTCACCGATGCTCGCTGCCAAAGTTTGCATGTCATGAATGGATAGTTGAGCTTCCACTTCCATGACATCAATACCATGTCCTGTCACCATGGTTTGTTGGAGGTTAACCACTTGCTTTTTCTCAATTTCTACGTCGGCAATACGCAAATCGTAAGGAAGCGTGATGATGGTCTTATCAAGCGAGCGTTCGGCCTCATCCACTTTTGATGCATTAACTTTAACTAGGGCTTCCGCGACTCGTTTCTCATCCGGCATCAAACCAATTTGATTTTCCATATCCAGTACTAACTTACGTTGAGAGAGCGCGCTTTGCTCTTGCTGATCTACATCCGATTGCGAGGTTAAGCCTTTCTTACGTAGGTTTTGTTTACGGTCTAACTCTTTGTTGGCGATAACCAGACGGTTGGCTTCTATCTTGAGTGTGCTTTTGAGATTCGCTTCTTCTTGGTTCAGCTTAGCCAGAGAGGTTTGAGCAGATTTGAGATCGGCTTGAGCTTGAACCAGTTTCAACTCGTAATCGAGTGGGTCGATTCGCAAGATTTCCGTTCCTGCTTGCAGCACTTGTCCTTTTTCCAGTTGCGGATGACGGTAAACCACTTTACCGGTCACTTCGGCTATCGCTTTCCATTCAACTTTCGGTGCGATTTTACCAAAGCCAATAGCAACAGGTGCAATCGCTTTCAGCTCAAGTGGAATCGTCTCGACCAACCGTGCACGATCTCCAGCGGGTTTTACGGGCAAATCTGGTTTGAGGCTAATCGCCAAAAACAGAATGACGACCCCCACCGCAAGAGCAGGAAAGAACAGCAGCTTTTTATTTATCTTCATATTGGTCGCCCGAGTCTAAAAATCCATGTTTCATCAGTTGTATGTTGTGTTCGAATAATCGGTTCAAGAAGGCTTCAGAAAGTTCAATGCCATGAATGGCGAGCAGTGCTGGTGGTGCCATAAAAGGAAACACCATCAAGCTGATGTAAGAGACGCGACAAAGTTGAGGGTCGGCGTCTTTTCGTAAAACGCCACTGTCAATCAACTTATCAAAGATCACGCCTTGCATTGGCTTGCTGATATCTGCGAAGACTTTTTCGAGCAGTTTGCGTTGGGTTTCCGATGGGGGCATATGCATAACTTGGGCAACTAAGCGTGGGAACTGTGGTACCTTGATCATTTCGCGGTAGTAGGTACGCATTAGATCGAGAAAGTTTTGCTCGTTACTGTTGGATACCAACGTCTGCATCTGCTTTTGCATCGGTGACAGTGTTTCGCGCAACATGGTCTCGAACAAGCCTTCTTTGTTGCCAAAGTAGTAGCGAATCATCGCAACGTTCACGCCTGCTTTCTGCGCGACTAGGCGAGTAGAGACCTTGTCATAAGCCATAATGGTGAAGAGTTCGCGCGCGTGGAAAATCAGTTTTTCCCGTGCGTCGATATTATCTGTGGGTCTTCCCGCCCTTCGATGCGCTTCCGTCACAATCTTCTCTCAAAATATTAAACATTTGATTAATTATAAGACGCTGATTTCTCATGCGACATGTGAAAAATTAATCAGTATTTAATCAAGTGATTAATTTGTGATGAAGAGAAGTAAAAAAGAGCAGAAAGAACTGCTCTTTGAACAAATAGAAAAGTATTTACTTAGGAAGAACGGTCTTGTGAGGCTATATCACCCCCAACTTAACACACTCCAATTCGGTCTGTTGGCGTGTTCTTTTAGTTGTGGGCATGGATTTACCAGATAAGCGTAGTTCGCGTATTCACAAAGCGGTAAATCGTTGATTGAATCGGTATAGAAATGGATTTCGGAATAAGGCTCAGGCTGATTTTCTAGCCACTGTTTTAATCGCGTGACTTTGCCTTCACGATAACTCGGGATACCGTCGATTTCAGCAGTATAACGGTTGTTTTTCTCGATTAAATCAATTCCGAGTGCGGTTGGAATATTAAGACGGCGACCAACGGCTTCCACCAAAAAAGTGACGCTGGCAGAGATGATAACCATATCTATACCATCACGAGACAGTTGCTCAATCAGGGTTTTGGCTTGAGGGAACTGTTTAGGCAAAATATGGCTTTCAACACATTCTTCAACCAAGGCGTTTACTTCTTCAATCGGCATGTTTTCTAGTGGCTTCATGGAGAACGCTAGGTAATCTTCCATGTCCATTTTGCCTTCAGAGTACAAGGCCATTAGACGCTGATCTTCCATAATAAATAAAGGATCAGTCGCGATGCCTTTCTCAACCATAAACTCGTTCCAAATCATTGCGCAGTCAGCGTTTATTAGGGTTTCATCCATATCAAAAACATACAAAGGTTTGGACATGTTTAGGCTCTCACTGGTTGAATTTCGTTTAGGTTAAAGAGTAGTTCTAGTTGGCTGCCATTCGCTAGTAAGCGTTCTGAAGAGCGGTTAAGTAAGTCAACAGTGAGCTCACACTCTTCAACGTTCACTTGATAGCGAATAACATTACCTAGAAGCTGGTGGTTGGTGATCGTACCTACTTGTGGCGCTGAGATGTGGCTATCATATTGACGACCTTGCTCTTTTACATATATAGACTCTGGGCGAATCGCCACTTTCCATTCGGTATCAATGTTGAAGAGTTGCTTGGCTTTATTGGCCTCTACAAGGTTGTAGTGCCCCATGAAACCGGCCACAAACTCGTTAGCAGGATGAGTATAGATTTCTTCAGGTGTTCCTGCTTGAACAATTTCCCCTTTACTCATTAGGAAGATACGATCAGACATAATCATCGCCTCTTCTTGGTCATGAGTTACGAAGATAGTGGTGAGATTCATCTCTTTCTGAATGTCTCGGATTTGCTGACGAAGGTGTTTGCGGATTTTGGCATCAAGCGCAGAAAGTGGCTCATCAAGCAATAATATGCGAGGTTTCACCACCAACGCTCGAGCGAGTGCGACACGCTGGCGCTGACCGCCAGAAAGTTGATGCGGATAGTGTTTTTCTTTACCTGCCAGATCCACCAGTTTGATGACTTTAGCCACTTCACGTCGAATATCATCATTCGCAAGCTTTTTCATTTTTAAGCCAAATGCAATGTTGCCTTCGACGGTCATATTGGGAAACAGCGCATACGATTGAAAGACCATCCCAATACCACGCTCTTGCGGGACTTGATGCGTGATATCTTCTCCGTTTACCCAAATCTCGCCTCCATCGACAGGGTTAAGCCCAGCAAGGCTGCGAAGTAGTGTCGATTTACCACAACCGCTAGGGCCCAAAAGCGTAATGAATTCACCTTGCTCGATGTTAAAGTGAATGTCCTCAAATACGGTGTTATCACCAAAACGTTTAGTCAGATTTTTCGCTGTTACGTAGCTCATTGTTTGACTCCTCGGCTGAAACGACTTGCCAACCAAGTCAGTAAAAAAATAAATAGGAAGTAGGTCATCACTAAGGCAGACGTAAAGTGGCCGCTCGTCTGACGCATGTTATACAAGTAGATTTGCAGGGTTTCATAACGTGTGCCGACTAAAATATTGGCGAACACAAACTCTCCCAATAGAAATGAAAATGAAAGGAAAAGCGATGCCATCAGTCCTTTTTTGAGGTTAGGTAAAATGACCATCAAAAACGCTTTGGTTGTGCTTGCCCCTAGCAAGTGTGCAGCGTCCATTAAATCGTTAAGGTTAATTGCTTCGAAGCTATTAGAAATCGCACGATACATGAACGGTAACGCGATGGTGAAGTAAGTACCTACTAGAATCCAAGGAGTACCGATAAGGGAGATTTCACTGTCAGCATAAAGTTGAAGCAAGCCGACGGAGGACACCACTGGTGGTACAGCGAATGGTAGCAAAATCAATACGTTCATGAGCTTATCGAGCTTCGGAAAGTAGTAAAACACCACGAATATCGCTGGCAGAACCAGAAGCACACTGAGGGTTAGCGAAGCAATACAAATAAACAGCGAACGCCCAAACGCTTGCAAAAAGCGTGGGTCGGTCAGCAATTTAACGTACCAATCAAAAGTGAAACCATCTGGAAGCACCGTGGCGCCCCAGCGTGATGAAAGCGAATAGACAAAGGTCGCTAAAATCGGGATGAGCATGATCCCAACAATGGAATAAACCACCGTTTTATGGAATCGATTATTAACGTTGTTCATGACTACTTCCTACCTGCATAGCTTTTCGAAATGAGCCATTGGTTAATCACTGTGATAAAGGCAAGTAACGCCATTAGAATCACCGAAATTGCAGCGGCGAGATTAGGTTCAAGGAACAGGTCTCCCGATACCAGACTCGCAATTCGAATTGTGATGACGTTATAGTTACCGGAGGTCAGCGCATAAACACTCGCATATGCGCCAATTGCGTTGGCTATTAAGATAATAAAGGTACCGAATAAGGCTGGTGAGAGCACTGGCAGCGCGATTTTCGCCCAATACTGTGATGTTTTGGCTCCCAGTAGCGCAGCTGCTGCTTGCCAATCATCACTCAACGCGTCGAACGCAGGGTAGAGCAACAACACCGCCAGCGGGATTTGGAAGTAGATGTAAATGGCCAGCAGGCCCCATTTACCATAAAGGTCGAAATCACCGAGTAAGCCATACTGCTTGAGCAAAAGGGTAATCGCCCCATTGGTGCCCAAAATAATAATAAAAGCGAATGACAGAGGTACGCCTGCAAAGTTGCTGCTCATGTTCGTAAACGCAATCACACCGTCGCGGACTTTAGAATCGACTCTGCGCAGAGAAGAGACCAACAGAGTCGCAATGGCTAAGCCAAAAATGCTCGACCATATAGCTAACCACAAACTGTTGCCAAACGCCTGCATCATAAAGGCGGAGTCGAGCACTTCAATGTAGTTATCGAAGGCAAACTCGCCATCGTAGATAAAGCTGTTTAACAGCACCCAAATCATCGGTGCGAGTTGAAATAGGTAGAAAAACAGCGCGAAAGGCACCAACCAAATGGCTGGCTTAAAGCGCTTTAACCAAGTACTTGCCAAATTTGAGCGTGATTCGCTGGAGCTTGGGGAGAGGACTGAACTGCTCATAGTGCTAACAATTCCTGAGTGTATGGCTTCGTGTGGTCAAGGTTTAGCAATTGACAAACGGTGCCACAAATATCAGTTTGCTTAATATGACAATCTTGATGGGTAAACTTATCACCAATCACAAACAGGGGAACTTCTCGTTCTTCAGGTAAAATCCCACCGTGAGAAAGATCGTTGTTCATGCCATGATCGCTGGTCACAATGATTTGATACCCATCAGCAAGCCATTGATCGATGTAGTTGGAAAGAATAATGTCTGCACCTCGCGCACAATTGCGGTATTGGCGAGAGTCTAGGCCAAACTTATGTCCTGTATCGTCGATATTCATCGGATGGATCAATAAGAAATCAGGTTGATAGTTTCGACGTAAATACTCTGCGTCCAGGAACAAGGCTTCATCAGGATAATGATCCCAATGGTAAAAGCAGCCGTGCTGGATATTCAGGGTTTCATCATGCGTGAAACGATCGCGAACAGGTTCAAATGGCGCGCGATTATAAAGCTCACTTACCCAGTGGTAGGCAGCCGCAGCGGTCACTTTTCCTTGGGCTTTTGCCAAACTGAAAATGGAATCGTGTTTGGATAGACGAACGATATTGTTGTTTACGATGCCGCTTTCTACAGGGCGAACGCCCGTTAAAATGCACTCATAAAGTGGGCGAGACATAGAGGGCAGCTCACACTGCACAGGATAAAGCGTTGCGCGAGTTTCTTGTTGGGAACGACTTTGTTCTAGAAGACCATTGAGGTAGCCCATGCAATCACGGGCTACCTGATAGTTCAGTCCATCTAGAACAACAAGGATGACCTTATTGCTCATAACGACTTACTCTTATTGCTGGTGGATTAAGACACTTTCTTGCCATTGACGTGGCAGCTTACGTGCGGACTTTTCCCAAGCTGAGAAGTCAGTCACTGGGTGAACATTGCTGTATTGGTCATTAGCAATTAGCTTGTCTTGCACTGCTTGAGGCAGCGTGATGTTGGTGCGGATTGGACGCGCATAACCTTCTGCTAAGTTGATTTGCCCTTGATCGCTGAAGATGTATTCACGAGCAAGCTTTGCTGCATTAGGGTTCTTCGCGTATTTATTGATTATGGTTGTATAACCAGAAATCACAGAGCCATCTTGAGGAATGCTCACTGTAAAGCGGTCGCGGTCAATTTTGTCGCGGTAGTTCAATGCATTGAAGTCCCACATGATCGCCACTTCCACTTCGCCTTTTTCTAGGTTGGCGATGTTCGGATCGGTAAATGAAAGACGACCTTGCTTCGCGAGTTCAGAAAAGAATTTGAGCGCAGGCTTGAGGTTGGATTCGTCCCCACCGTTGGCGAACGCTGCGGCGAGAACCGCGTTGTTTGCCTGTGCTGCTACGCCTACGTCACCTACGGTCACTTTGTAGTCACCTTTTAATAGGTCATCCCACGTTTTTGGCGCGTCTTTTACGAGGTTATTGTTGGAGATAAAAGAAATAGTGCCAGTGTAAGCAAGTGCCCAATGACCATCTTCGTCTTTTGCCCAATCTGGGATGTCATTCCAAGTTGTTGGTTTATATGGCTGAGTGACGCCTTTTTTAACCGCTACACGTGCGAAGGCAAAGCCTACGTCACCAATGTCTGCGGTCGCGTTTTTCTTCTCAGCTTCGAATTTTGCGATTTCTTGAGCCGAGCTCATATCCGTGTCTTGGTGCTTAAGGTTGTAATTTGACTTTAAATCAGCCCAAGTGTCTTTCCAGTTTGCCCAACTGTCAGGCATACCCACACTGTAAACCGCCCCTTCTTTTTGTGCTGCTACTACCAAAGATTCAATATCGGCTTCTTTCGCTACTGTTGGCGTAGAGAGCGTTACCGCAATGATTGCCGCTGGTGCGGTAATTGAACGACTTAGCAAAGTTTTCATTGTCTCCATCCTTCTGGACTAGGTCAGTAAGTTCGCTTTGTATGCTATGGATGGAATGTGACGATTTAGCGCAAGTAATTTGACAGTTTTGCTGATTTTATATGGCACTTATATTTCATACGTTCAGTATGTGTTCTGTTGATTAATGTCATATTTTTGTTACGTAAACGCCTTATGTTATTCGTCAAATTATCCTTGGACTAGATCAGAATGAGAGCGACAGGCACCGGACAATTTGGTACCCAATTAGGAAAAATTAGAAGCAGCTTAAAACAGCAGATTCTTTCCGGCATCATGTCGGAAGGACAAAAACTGCCGTCAGAGAGAGAGCTCAGTGAGCTGTTTTCTACAACTCGAATCACTATCAAAGATGCGTTGGTGTCTTTAGAAACTGAAGGTCTTATTTATCGAGAAGAGCGCCGGGGTTGGTATGTATCTCCTGAGCGTATCTGTTACAACCCGTTGTCTCGTTCTCACTTCCATCAGATGATTCGAGAGCAGCATCGTATTGCAGAAACTAAGCTACTCAACGTGCGAAGTGAAATGGCCGCAGGTGAGTATGCCAAATCGTTAGAGGTTGAGCGAATTACCCCAATTTATGTGATTGAACGGTTACGTTTTATTGATGGGCGAGCGGTATTGTTTGTTGAGAACGTGCTCAAAGCGGCACTGTTTGAGGGTATATTGTCTGAGAACCTCACCATATCCCTGACGGGCATTTATCGTGAGAAGTATGGTTACGAGACAAAGCGCTCTCGTTTTGATGTGATTCCCACGTCAGCTCCTGCTCATGTCGCTAAGGCGTTGAACCTAGCTGAAGGACAACCCGTTCTGAAAATTCGGCGGGTAAACTACAAACAAGATGGCAAATTAATGGACTGCGAATTCGAGTATTGGCGTCCAGACGCAGTGATGATTCGCATTGATAGCGTAGGATAAAGCGCAGAATTAAAAAGAGCCCAATGAAGGGCTCTTTTTCGCATATTGGTTAGAGAGGCGGTTTAAACGAGGCCTTGCTCTTTTGCCATTCTGCTTGCAATGCCGGGTGCTTTCCAAATGCTTGGCAGCAAAATGAAAGACACAGGCACGGCAGTAATTACAATGAAAGACTGCAGTGCAGAAATACCACCAGAGCCCATTGAGATAAGCGCAATAGCGACAATACCCATAATCAGACCCCAGAACGAGCGAATCACTGCGTTTGGTTCTGTTGAGCCCGTCATCACTACACTGATTGTGTAAGTCATCGAGTCACCCGTCGTCACGATAAATGTTGTCGTTAAGATCAGGAACAGAACCGAAATGATCATTGGGTAAGGTAATTCACCAGTAATCGCTAGCAGTGCTGCAGGCAAGTTAAAGCCTTCAAACGCAGATGAAATCAAACCAGGGTTATCAAGTTCAAACGCAAGGCCACTGCCACCAACGATACTAAACCAGAAGCAAGTAATCAGCGGTGCCGCGATGCTAATAGACATGATTAATTGGCGAATTGTACGACCACGAGAGATACGAGCAATAAAGATCGCCATCATTGGGCCATAACCGATAAACCAACCCCAGAAGAATACTGTCCACCAACTTAGCCAGCCTGTATCACCACGGTAAAGTGCCATAGGGAAGAAGTTATCCACCATACGACCAACGCCTTGCACGTAGCCATCAACGATAAAGCTTGTCGGCCCGAAGAACAGGATGTAACCAATTAATAGTACAGACAAAATGATGTTGTAACGACTGACGATTTGAATACCCTTGCTCAAACCGCTCAGTGCGGAAAGGGTATACATCAGGATCGCCGCCATGATAACCATGCTTTGCGTTACGAACGTATCTGGCAGGCCAAACAATGAGTTTAGCGCGTAGCTAATTTGTAAACCTAAGAAGCCGATAGGACCGATGGTTCCTGCTGCTACTGCAATGATGCTACATGCGTCAGCAACATCACCAATCCAGCCTTTAATGGCTTTATCACCAAAAACAGGGTAAAGCAGAGTACGCGGCTTAAGAGGCAGGCCTTTATCGTAATGCAAGTGCATTAAGACAATGGAAGATAGACCACCAAGGATCGCCCAAGCTAAGAAGCCCCAGTGCATAAAAGACTGAGATAGGGCATTGATTGCGGCAGTTTTCGGTGAGGCTTCCCCGTATAGAGGCGGAGCAGTCACAAAGTGCGCGATAGGCTCAGCAGCGGCCCAGAACACACCACCACCTGCAAGTAGAGTACAGAGTACGATTGACAACCACTTAAAGTTATCAATATCAGGTTTCGCTAGACCACCTAGGCGCACATAACCAGTGCGACCAAACGCAAGAGCCAAACCAATTAGGAAATTCAGAAGAAGCAGTACTTGCCAGTAAGCTCCGAAATATTTAGTAGCAAAGCCGAAGCCGGTGTTAACCATTGCGGTTAGAGAGTCGGTATTCGTTAGAGCAAGTAAAACGAATAGAGTGAGGAAGCTACCACTTAACCAAAAGACAGGATTGGTGAGTTCGAGGCGCTTGAGTAAAGATGGGGGATGAATAGCAGAATAGTCAGCATCCTGAATAGGCGCTGTGTGGGAGGCGGCATTCGTCATATTTGACATAATTACTTCGCTTTTTAGGGCTATGAAGCCGTGCATTTCCCCTCACATCGTTTCAACGAAAAGTGTGAGGATGTTCAAAAAGCCGATGATGTTAACATGTCGAAGTTGCAAATATAACCTTAGATTTCGATTAATTTTTAACAGGTTAGCCAAGTTGCTGATTTTTGGGTAGAGATCAAAAGAAAGAGTTTTTACGTGAAATGCACCGCATTTCGTATGTAATTAACATTTCCCTTGTTTTTGCATGGAATTATCAGGATTACATTGAGAAAACATGTTTTTCCCAAGCTAAGGTTTAACTCAATGGCTCACTTCGAACTTAACGGGCAGTGGATGCTTACCTCGCCACAGCGTCCCGATCTTGAAATTCCAATGTTTATTCCGGGCGATAATGTGTCGGCGCTTTTACAAGCAGAGCAGATTCCAGATCCTTATTTTGCCGATAATGAAAACAAAGTTCGATGGATTGAAGAGTGTGAGTGGCATATCTCACGTGAGTTTGAAGTCGACGCGTTTACGTTGTCTGCCAAGCAAATTTGGATGACGCTAACTCGTGTCGATACATTGGCAACCTTCTATGTTAATGGTGAGCTAGCACTAACTTGCAGCAACATGTTTACCCAGCAACGTGTGGATATTAAACCGCATTTAAAGCAAGGTACTAACACGATTCGGGTTGAGTTTGCTCGGGCGGATTTAGAAGGTATCGCAAGAGCAAAAAAACTGCCATTTCCTATTCCATCGGCAATGGGCAACAACCAAATTCCACACATGAACTTGATCCGAAAAACACAATGCCATTCCGGATGGGACTGGGGCATTTGCTTGATGGTATCGGGTATTTACGACCCCATTCAAATCGACATTGTGAATGAGCTTTGGCTCAAAGGCTTCTCGACAGAGCAGCAATGGCAAGCCGATGGGAGTGTGTTTCTTGATGTAGTAGTTGAAGTGGAAACGGACAGTCAACGCCATGAAATGATGGTTGAATTTAATGGTGAGCGTCAATGTATTCAAACAAAAGGAAGTGGTCACTATCATTGCCAGTTCCACATTTTGGAGCCTCAACGCTGGTGGCCATCGGGTTATGGCGAAGCGTATCTCTATCCCATTACCATTTCTTGCAGAGAGCAAAAGTTAACGCACAACATTGGTTTGCGTCAGCTAACTCTAAATAATCAAGCTGATGAGCACGGCTCTGCAATGGAATTTATCGTCAATGGCGTACCGATTAATGCTAAAGGTGCCAACTGGATCCCTATTGACGCAATGCCGGGGCGAGAGTGCGAAACACGTTATCGCAACCTTTTGCAAAGTGCGGTTGACGCCAACATGAACATGATTCGCGTATGGGGCGGTGGTCAGTACGAGAGTGAAATCTTTTATAACCTTTGTGATGAACTTGGCTTGTTGGTGTGGCAAGACATGATGTTCGCCTGCTCGTTGTACCCATCAAACGACGAGTTTTTAAAAGAGGTAGAAGAAGAACTTAGATTCCAAATCCCGAGGCTCAAGGAGCACCCATCAATCGCACTTTGGTGTGGTGACAATGAAGTGATTGGAGCTATTGGTTGGTATGACGAATCTAAGCGCAGTAAAGTCAAATACACGGTTAACTACGATCGCCTCAACCGCAAGATTGAGAAGGAGATTACCGAGCAAGATAGCACTCGCCGTTTCTGGCCAAGTTCCCCATGTAATGGTGAACTGGATTTCGGTGATGCGTGGCATGATGATAGTAAAGGCGATATGCACTTTTGGGACGTTTGGCATTCAGGAAAATCATTCAGTGCCTACCTTGACGTGAATCCTCGTTTTTGCTCTGAGTTTGGTTTTCAATCTTGGCCATCTTTTGCTGAAGTTAAGCGGTTTGTCCCTGAGCAAGACTGGAATATTACATCCCCAACTTTCGAACAACATCAGAAGAACCCTCGAGGTAATAGTATTATCACAGAGATGTTCACGCGCTATTTTCGTTTTCCCTCTGGATTCGAGAGCATGCTGTATTTAAGTCAAGTTCAGCAGGCAATCGCGATCAAAACTGCATGCGATCATTGGCGTGCCATTTCTCCAGTTTGTCGCGGCATGCTGTACTGGCAACTCAACGATAACTGGCCTGTCAGTTCTTGGTCTAGTTTGGAATACAGTGGTCGATGGAAGCAGTTGCACTACCATGCGAAGCGATTTTTTGCGCCACAGTATTTGGTATTTTCCGAGCATACAGGCAAGTTGAGCCTACATTTGCTCAATGATGCCAAAGAGTCCGCAAGCGTCAACACACTGCTTAAGTGGGTAGATTGGCAAGGGGAAGAAAAGCAATGTTGGAGCTTAGAACAAACAGTCATAGCAGACAGCAATACGATTTTGTGGCAATTGGATGAATCGATCGAGAAGGACGAACTTACGTCAGGCTTCTTGTATGTTGAAGCGCAAATCGGTGAAGACAGAATAAGCAACACATGGTTTAGTACTCACGAGCTAAAAACCTTGCCGATAGCGAAAGCCAATATAGGTGTCTCTATTGAAGGGAGGAAAATTACATTGATTGCGGATAAGCCTGCGTTTTTTGTTCATTTGGAGAGTGATGCTGATGGAAGATTCAGTGACTCCAGTTTTACTCTGTTGGTCAACGTTCCAATGACGGTTGAGTATTTAGGTGATGATGTTTCAGGTATGCAGCAGTCGTTGAGGGTATGCCACCTTAATGATTAAAGCGGGCATAGAACATCTATATGCTGATAACTAAAAAGGGAGCGTTTGCTCCCTTTTTAGTTACCAAGTATCCGTTATTAAGCTCAGGTTGAGACAGAAGACTATTTAAGTTTCTGATGGACCCGATAGCTAACGACAAAGCCAATGTAGAATAGTGCAGCAAGAGTAATCACTGCCGTCGCGTACGCCAGCAGGCTGTTTAACCCTAAACCAAAAGCCAAAGTGAAGGCGATACCATGAATGGCTTCCGCAGGGATTCGGTACCAAGCAGCGTGGACGGAAGATCCGAAGAGGATAAAGGTACTAAGTAAGACAATCGTGCCGCCTATAAAGCCGACCCATCTGCTGTTGTTCATGTTGCAGTCTCAGGGGTTACCGAGGTAACGTAACAAAATATTTCAGAATCGTATTATACAACCGATCATCGCGAAAAGCGCTAGAGAAATTTCGCGGATAAAACAGAGTGTTTTAATTCGAACAAAAGAATACGACATAGCCAACTTAATACAGGAATAACAAAACATGTTGAGATTTATACAACGTCGCCGCATTAAGAAAGTGATTAAACTAATGAGTACCAGATTGGTGGTGGGATACGGCAGTCGTGACTACTTTTCGGTTGGTCAGGTAAAGACGAGCACCAGCGAGTTAAGCGCGTGCCAACAAAAAATTGCGTTGGCATTATATGCGGATCCGCAAGATCTTGATTTGGAAAACCAACCAGAGTTGCAAGCAATACGCTCAGACGTGGCGCATGACTTCTTCGCTGGTGTCGATTATACCGCTCAAGATGTGCTTAATTTACTCGGTTCTGGTGGCTGGAAAGGTGGCCGAATGGAAGATGGAATGTCTCATCATTTTGGTATGCACAGTCGCTATTAAAAACATGCGTTAATTTTATAAATTCGATAAATATTTTTGCTGTTAAAGATTAATTAAATTTTCTTTCAATTGGGTAACAATTACCTAATTATGCACCCGAATCCCAGCGCGTCGCTGGACTGGTTGGATTGCATACCATGAAATTAATCATCAAAGGATTGGGGCTGAGTGCTCTTGTGCTCAGCATGTTTGCTCATGCAGATAGCAAAACGTTGAACGTTTATGCATGGGGTGGCTATTTGCCGGAAGCATCGTTAAAAGCGTTTGAAAAACAAGAAGGCATTACGATTAATTATTCGACTTTTGAGAATAATGAATCAATGTACACCAAGCTAAAATTGCTAAAAGGTTCTGGCTACGATGTGGTTTTTGCTTCTGCGTACTTCATTGAAAAAATGGGGCGAGAAGGGCTGCTTTCGAAAATAGATCACGCTCAAGTGCCAAACATGCAAGACACAATGGACGGTTTACTTGGCCAAGCGCACGATCCTAAAAATGATTACTCGCTGCCTTATATTTGGGGCATTACCGGGATCAGCTACAACGAATCCATGGTTGAGCAACCAGTGACCAAATGGGCAGACTTATGGGAGTCTCAATACGAACAACAAGTCATGCTGATTGATGACGTTCGCGATGTGTTCGGTATGGCGCTGAAGAAAAATGGCCATAGCGTGAACACAAAAGACGAAGCAGAAATCGAGCAGGCTTTTGATTCTCTAGTCGCGCTGAAAAACAACGTATTACTGTACAACTCAGATGCGCCGCAAGTCCCTTACGTGTCCGGTGAAACATCGGTCGGCATGCAATGGAACGGCAACGCATTCCAAGGACAGGTTGAAATGCCTGAGCTGAAGTTCGTGATGCCGGAAGAGGGCGCGGTATTGTGGATGGACAACTTCACTATTCCGTCTGGCAGTAAAAACAAAGCATTGGCGCATAAATTTATTAACTTCATGTACCAATCAGAGAACCAAGCGGAAATCGTGACCAGTTTGGGTTATGCGTCGGCAACGAACGCTGGGCGTGACAAATTGCCAGAAGAGTTGAAAAACAACCGTACTATTTTCCCTTCATCAGAAGACTTGAAAAAAGGCGAGTTTATTAATGATGTTGGCGCAGAAACGTTAGCGATTTACGAAAAGTACTGGCAACGTTTAAGAACGCAATAAGCAACGTCTTTGCCTATTGTTAGGCTTAAAATCGTTCAAATTTGGATTCCCCTCATCACGAAAGTGGTGAGGGGAATTTTTTTATAGTTTTTGTACTGCGAGTGTTGCTACGCGGCACGCTTTACGAGGCAGAAGTGCTTTTTACCGCGTTGCAGTAACCAATATTGATCAAACAGTGGGAAGCTTAAACTCGGGTTATCAGCCGCCACTTTTTCACCGTTTACACTGATGGCGTTGTTGCTGATGTGTTCGCGTGCAACACGCTTCGAACTTGCTAAGCCCGACTCAATCAACAGCTCAACCAAATCTTGCTGTGCGCTCTCAATGCTTGGTAAACCATCCAACTCCAATTGTTTTAATTCACCCAAACTCAGTTGTTGCACATTACCGCTGAATAAAGCTTGAGTGATGCGCTCGGCGCTAGCTAGGCCTTCTTCGCCATGAACAAATCGCGTCATTTCCTCAGCGAGGATACGTTGTGCTTGTGGCTTGCTTTGGCTTGCTTGGTCTTGCGCTTCAATGCTGGCAATTTCTTCGCAGCTCAAGAACGTGTAGTAACGCAGGAAGTGGTAAACGTCGGCGTCTTCTGCGCCAAGCCAGAACTGGTAGAACGCGTAAGGAGAGGTCTTGCTAGGATCTAGCCATACTGCACCACCTTCAGTTTTGCCAAATTTGGTGCCATCGGATTTGGTGATCAGCGGCAGAGTTAAGCCAAATACTTGCTCACCATTTTGACGGCGAGTTAAATCGATCCCGCTGACGATGTTTCCCCATTGGTCATTGCCACCGATTTGCAAACGGCAACCGTATCGACGGTTTAGCTCGGCAAAATCGTACGATTGCAATAGGGCGTAGCTAAATTCGGTGAAGGAGATACCTTGGTCAGGTCGTTGCAGGCGTTGTTTTACCGATTCTCGGTTGACCATAGTATTGATCGAGAAGTGCTTACCCACATCGCGGAAGAAGTCGATCACATTGATCGCTTTCATCCAGTCAGCGTTGTTCACCATGATCATCGGCTTGGTCAGTTGGTGATTCATCAACTGCTGAATTTGATTAGAAAGATCGTTAACCCAGCCTGAGACGATTTCCTCTGAGTTCAGACTGCGCTCAGTCGCTTTAAAGCTTGGGTCGCCAATCATGCCCGTTGCACCGCCAATCAAGGCAACAGCTTGGTGTCCGGCATCTTGAAAGCGCTTAAGCATAATCAAAGGCACGAGGTGGCCGATATGCAAGCTGCCAGCTGTAGGATCGAAGCCGCAGTAAACGGTTTGTGGCTGTGAGAGAAGTGTCTGAATTTCTTCCAAATCGCTGGCTTGTGCAATCAAGCCACGATCTTGTAAATCTTGCAGTAATGGTGTCGTCATTCTTTTTGTCTGTCTTAGTGGTTGTTACATTTAGACTAAAACGCGACACCTTTTCTCGATATATCCCTTAAGGGACAGTTTTTTATCTTGAATGGAGAATGAGGTGATTGAGGAAAAGCTGGAATAACTCACTCAATGAAGACACATTTAATTGCGAGTAAATTCGCTTTCGATGATTTTTGACCGTGCCTTGAACTAAGTGTAACCGCGCGGCAATTTCTTTGGTGTCAAACCCTTGAGCGAGAAGCGAAGCCACCTCTTGTTCGCGACGGGTGAGTGATTCTACGCCAAACGTTGCTAAAGCTTGCTCAATGGCTAATCGCATACTGCCAGAATAAGCACTCTGTGCAAAAACAGGCTCAGAAAAGGTAAATTCCGTTTGTTTCCAATGCTGCTGACAAAGCGACTGAATTATCGGGAAATAGGGCTTTAGCTTATTGATTTGTTGCTGAGAAAAGTATTTTCCATCATTCATATACCCGAAGTACAGCATGACCCAACGGCCAGATTCAACTTCGACTAGCATGCTCAGTTCGTCTTTCCACCCGGTCTGATGGTAGAACTGTTCGCAGTAGGAAGTAAAATCAACGCCTTTACGCGCCACGTCTTTGAGCGTAAATACGCCTTGTTGCTTTGTTTCGTTTAGTTTGAGAAAAAAAGGGTCATTTTGAAATGAGTCAGTAAGGTAGCGTTGAAAAAGTAACTCTCGCTCGTTCTCAATTGAGTCGTAGAGATAAATAGGATGTTTACCTTCTCGGTAACCTAAAATAACTGCGCAATCAAAATGAAAAAGAGTGCGAATGACACGCATAAGTTTAGGAGTAAAGTTAGGCGTGTTAAGAGCAGAAATTGCTTCTGCTAGCAGATTATTAAAGTTATTGTTAGGCATGGGATACCGAATTGCAGGTGGTTTTGCGCAAGCATAACCAAAAGCAATCCAACGAGAAAGGGAAGTCGCCATCTTCTGGTGACTTCCATAGAGAAAGTTGCGTAAGTGCTCAGTTTTGAGGAATCATATCCCCGTTAACTTATTGATAAGGGTGCATAACAACGGTTTTATTTAAGCGATTAGTTGCTATGCATTACTGCGAGTTAGTGAGCTCTTCGTTAACCCAATATTTAGAACCAGACACGTTAGCATCGATGAGCAAACCTTTAGCGTTCAACTGATAGACGGCGACGCCGCTGTTAAATTGTTTTGAAAGTTGCTCTGAATCTTCGCCCGCAACAGCAGAGGCTTCACTTGTGGCCTCCCATCCTTCGTTGACGAACGTATCAAAGTCTTCTTTGCTCTCAAACAGAACCACTTGTTGGTAAAATTTGCCGCCAGCCCCAAGTGCAACGCCCAAACCAAACATATTCATATAAGTGCGTTCTTCTGTTTCCTTATTCACTGCGACTCCTGACCCTGAGTTGGTGTGAAACAGCAAAGATAATTTACGAGAATCAAAGACCGCGTAGCCGTACGCGTTGTCGTAAATAGCTTTTGCCTCCGGCTTTTCATTAAATAACTTGAGCAAAGCGCTATCTGCCATTAAGTCCACGGCTTGGCGAGCTTCTTCTGGCGTATCGCCTTCCATCAGCTCATCAATTTTTTTGTCGGCAGCATCTATCCATTCTTTGCTTTTCTCGATGCTGGCTTCTGTCCATTCGCCTGCGGTATTGATCGCTTCCTCGGACCAGTTCGTGAAATCTTGCCACGCTTGTTTTGAAAACGCTTTGGTGTCGTCCCAAGCATCTTGTGCAGTATCAGAAACTGCGTCGCCAAGCTCAGACATTTTATTGGAAATTTCATCCCAATCGGCATAAGCAGGGGATGCCAGGAGCATCAATGTAGTAAGGAGTGCGATAGGCTTTTTCATCAAATTCTCTCTGGAGTTATCGATATACCATTCATTTTAGGTCATCAGACTTTGATAATGAAATTGACTAAATGACGAACTTGAGAGAGGAATCACGAACTGATTGTGAAATGACGTGTGAATAACAAAGCCCTCACAAGTGGAGTGTGAGGGCTAGAGTTTATCGTGTGTTACTTGCTGCTAACTTTACCGAGTTTTAACCAAGTATCGATAACCGTATCTGGGTTTAGTGATACAGAGCTAATACCTTGATCCATTAGCCATTCCGCTAAGTCGTCGTGGTCTGATGGGCCTTGACCACAAATACCAACGTATTTGCCTGCTTTTGTTGCCGCATCAATCGCCATCTGAAGCATCACCTTAACCGCTGGGTTGCGCTCATCAAATAGATGTGCAACATCGCCAGAGTCACGATCAAGTCCAAGCGTTAGCTGAGTCATGTCGTTTGAGCCAATCGAGAAGCCATCAAAGTACTTCAAGAACTCATCGGCAAGGACCGCGTTGGATGGCAGTTCGCACATCATGATGACTTTAAGACCCTGATCGCCACGGCGCAGATCAAACTTCGCTAGCAAATCAATCACTGATGCTGCTTCGCTTGGTGTACGCACAAATGGGATCATGATTTCAACGTTTTTCAGACCCATTTCGTTACGAACGCGTTTAATTGCTTGAGTTTCTAGCTCGAAGCAGTCTTCAAACACTGGAGAAATGTAACGAGACGCGCCACGGAAGCCAAGCATTGGGTTTTCTTCATGCGGTTCGTATGCTTTACCGCCAACCAAGTTGCTGTATTCGTTAGACTTAAAGTCAGACATACGAACAATAACGCGTTTCGGCCAAAATGCCGCAGCAATGGTTGCGATACCTTCTGTCAGTTTGCTTACGTAGAAATCGATAGGATCTTTGTAACCACGAATACGCTGAGTGATTTCTGCTTTTAGCTCATCGCTTTGTGCATCAAAGTTAAGTAATGCTTTCGGGTGGATACCAATCATCTTATTGATGATGAATTCAAGACGCGCAAGACCAACACCTTCATTTGGAATTTGTGCGAAGTCAAATGCGCGATCAGGGTTACCCACGTTCATCATCACTTTTGTTGGTAGCAGTGGCAGTTCATCAACAGAAGAGCGTTTTACATCAAACTCAAGTTCACCTTGGTAAACGTAGCCCGTTTCACCTTCTGAACAAGATACGGTCACGGTTGCACCATCGGTTAACTTGCTTGTCGCATCGCCACAGCCAACGATTGCAGGAATACCAAGCTCACGAGCGATGATGGCAGCGTGACACGTACGGCCACCACGGTTGGTTACGATTGCAGATGCTTTTTTCATCACTGGTTCCCAGTCTGGGTCAGTCATGTCTGTAACTAGCACGTCACCTTCTTGGACTAAAGACATTTGGTCCAGAGAGTCAACCAAGCGAACCACGCCTTTACCGATGCGCTGACCGATTGCACGACCTTCAACCAAAACATCCGCTTTGTTTTGTAGCTCGTAGCGCTCAATCACATTTTGTTCCGTTTGCGAACATACGGTTTCAGGACGTGCTTGAACAATGTACAGCTTGCCATCAATGCCATCTTTTGCCCATTCAATGTCCATTGGACGCTGATAGTGCTTTTCGATGATCATTGCTTGCTTTGCGAGCTCTTTGATCTCGTCGTCGTTCAATGAGAACGTGTTGAGCTCTTCATCAGGAGTATCAACGATATCAACTTGTTTGCCGATTTCTTGGTTATCTGAGTAGATCATTTTGATCAACTTAGAACCAAATGTTTTCTTAACGATTGGGTGTTCGCCTGCTTCAAGCATTGGCTTGTGAACGTAGAACTCGTCAGGGTTTACTGCACCTTGAACGACCATCTCGCCTAGACCCCATGAAGAGGTGATGAAGACAACTTGGTCGAAACCCGATTCAGTGTCTAGTGTAAACATAACACCCGACGAGGCTTTATCTGAACGCACCATACGTTGGATACCCGCAGATAGCGAGATGCCACGGTGGTCGAACCCTTGGTGAACGCGGTAAGAAATCGCACGGTCGTTAAATAGAGAAGCGTAAACGTGCTTAGTTGCTTCTAGTACTGCGTCGATGCCTTTCACGTTCAAAAACGTTTCTTGCTGACCAGCAAAAGAAGCATCAGGTAGGTCTTCTGCCGTAGCAGATGAACGAACTGCGACTGAAAGCTCAGGATTGCCTTCGATCAGTTCTTGGTAATTTTCACGAATTTCTTGTTCAAGGTCCGCAGGGAAAGGGGCCTCTAATACCCATTGACGAATGTTTGCACCTGTCTTACGCAGAGCTTCTACATCTTCAACGTCTAGTTCATCGAGTAATTGGTGAATACGCTCATCCAAACCTTCGTGGTCAAGGAATTGGTTAAACGCGTATGAGGTTGTCGCAAAACCATTTGGTACAGAAACGCCTGCGTTTGCTAGGTTAGAAACCATTTCGCCAAGTGAAGCATTCTTACCGCCGACTTTGTCGACATCATCCATGGATAGGCCATTGAACCAGAGGGTGTTCTTTTGCATGTCTTTCTCCAGAAACATTGCAGCTTAGTAGGGGGACTTAAATCGATCTAAACAATCGCATGTTGGCTGTTATTACACGTTGACCATACATTGCTTCATTTAGATTGATATCAAAGGCAAACGATTACGTTCTGGCTGAAAAAAATTCAAAAGAATTTTTAAAGCTGTGGTGAACCTAACTGAAAGCCAAACTGATTTATTAATATTATGTGTACCATCCTACTCAAAAGATTTTGAAAAATTAAACAGAAATGCAAATAAATAACCAAAGTCGTGATGTGTTCTATGTTTCTGACGGTACGGCGATAACATGTGAGACATTAGGGCATGTTGTTCTCGGTCAATTTCCGTTCATTCCTAACGAAAAAACCTTTCCGTTTGTAGAAAGCCAGGACAAAGCTACTGACGTAGTCAAAGAAATTGAAACTTCCTACCAGCGCAATGGCGTCAAACCTCTGGTCTTTTTCTCAATTGTCGTTCCAGAAGTACGTGAAATGCTGCTTGAAGCGCCGGCATACAGTTACGATGTTTTGGAGAGTATTGTGCAGAAAGTGCAAGACGACATTCAGATGGCACCAAAGCCTAAGTTGCAGCGTTCTCGCAGCGTGGGGAAAGATTCCGACACCTATTTTGACCGTATTGCGGCTATTGAATACACATTGGCGCATGATGATGGCATCACACTAAAAGGGTTGGAGCAAGCTGATATCATCTTACTTGGCGTGTCGCGTAGTGGAAAAACGCCGACTAGCTTGTATATGGCGATGCAATTTGGTTTACGTGTTGTGAACTATCCGTTTATTGCGGAAGATGTGAAGATGATGCGTTTGTTACCTGAGTTTGAGATCCATCGTCATAAGTTGTTCGGGCTCACTATCGACCCTGAACGTTTGACTGAAATCCGTGAGAATCGTTTGTCTGGAAGTGATTACGCTAGCACAGAGCAGTGCAAGCTGGAGCTAGACACTGTTGAGGCTTTGTTTAGAAGAGAGGCGATCCCATATATCAATACGTCCTCTCTGTCTGTTGAGGAAATTACTACGCGTATTCTGGAAAAAGCAGGAATGAAGCGTCGCTTGTTTGGCTAACAAGAGACGCTCATGTCGCTATGTGTAAGAGGAGGTAAGGTGTGTACCTCCTCTATCGAATGAACCTTAGACAGAATTAATAGTATTGGAACATCTTTTGGATGTCTTGATAGTTTTTGGTCTGAGTCAGTGACAGCATCAGTAAGATACGTGCTTTTTGTGGGTTCAATGTACCAGCGGCAACAAAGCCGTATTTTTCGTCATCAATTTCAGCATCCAAAGTGGTTGAGCCGCTAGGCGTTCGGGAGCTTCTTACAACAACAACGCCATCTTTACTCGCTTTCTCTAGCTCATCAAACACAGCGTGGTACAAGTTACCATTACCGACACCAGCACTTACGATGCCGTCAAACTTCGCATCCACAAAGGCTTTCACTGGCAAATTGGAGGCATTTGCATAGTTATAAACAATACCGACCTTAGGCAACTTAGTAAGCTTTGATACATCGAATGGGGTTTCTGTCGTATGTTTACGCTCTGGGCTTCGTTGATATTTGGCATCGCTATTATGAATGTAGCCGATAGCACCAAAGTTGGGTGACTGGAAAGTGCTGACGGAGGTTGTATTGGTTTTTGTCACATCTCGCGCATCGAAAATCGTGTCATTCATTGCGACTAGCACGCCACGTCCTTCTGAATCTTCATCGGTGACTGTTACGACTGCATTGTATAAGTTGACTGGTCCATCAGCACTCATTGCGGTGGAAGGACGCATTGCACCAACGATCACGACAGGCTTTTTGCTCTTGACGGTCAGATCAAGGAAGTAAGCGGTTTCCTCTAACGTATCCGTACCATGAGTAATGACGATGCCGTCAACATCATCTTGAGCGAGTAGCTCATTAACTCTTTTCGATAATTTTAGCCACACATCATTATTCATATCTTGTGAACCGATACTGACCACTTGCTCTCCAGAAATATCGGCAATGTTGGTCATACTCGGCACCGCAGAAATCAATGATTCAACGCCGACTTTACCTGCTGTGTAGTTTGACTCTGTTGCAGATTGACCTGCGCCTGCTATGGTGCCACCAGTGGCAAGGATTTTAATGTTCGGAAGATCGGATTGCGCAAAAGAGAACGAACTGATGCATAAACCGAGAGTTATCGTACTGAGGCGGAAAAGATTTTTCGTCATGGGAATCACCTGCTGTTAGGTTGGATGTTGGGGAACTCATCTATCCTAAAAACAGCGGGTTAGATTTTTTGAGTACTAGTTCAACAAATTGCAGATGAAGATCGTGATCAACTGATCACTTAAAGAATATCAAATCAACCAGTTAACCTAATTGACGTGCTTCTTTAACAAGTGAGATGTGCTAGTAACGTGCACAACGTGTTAAGTCCTATAATTTATTGATTTATAAATAAAGGAGGTAGGAGTCTCGTGATGAGGTTATTAAACATGAATTTAGCCGTGCAATTTTCCAAAGTTTACAGTGTAAAAAAAAGCGGCTTTACCCCGGAACAGATAAAAGCCGCTTGCCAATGATGTGTTAATTCACATCTTATCGCATAATCATTTGTTCACGACCAGGACCCACAGACACCATTTTTACTGGTACGCCCATGAGTTCCTCAATGCGTAGAACGTATTTCTGTGCTGCTACTGGAAGCTCTTCAAACTTACGACAACCTGTGATGTCCTCGCTCCAGCTTTCCATCTTCTCGTAGATTGGCGCAAGAGAGGCAGTTTGAGGCCAGATTGGGTTTTCGCTGTGGTCGCCTTCGTAGCCAACACAGATTTTCAGATCGTTAAGGCCAGTCAAACAGTCTACTTTCGTTAGTGCAATTTCAGTTGCGGCTTGCAGTTCAACGCCATTCTTCGTAGCGACTGCGTCGAAGTAGCCCATGTCGCGTGGACGACCCGTAGTTGCACCGAACTCGCCAGCAAGTTCGCGGAAAGCGTCTTGCTCTTCCATTGCAGTGATCAACGTACCAGTACCCACTGATGAGCTGAAGGCTTTTGCAACCGCAATAACGCGTTCAGGACGAAGTGCCGGAAGGCCACTACCGATACCCGCGTACATTGATACAACGTTAGAAGATGTTGTCCAAGGGTACTCACCGTAAACAAGGTCACGACCCGCGCCAAGCTGCGCTTCGAACAATAGAGTTTTGTCTTTCGCTTGTAGTTCTTTTAGAGGAAGCGTTACGTTGCAAATTGAATCGCGCCAAGGTGCAGAGACTTCTAGCAGCCAGTTCGCCAGTTCTTCAGCGGTTTGTTCAAACTCGAACGTCGGGTAAAGTGCACGCAGTTGCGGCAGTTTCCAATCCATCATGAATTGAAGGCGTTCAACCAATACTTCTGGTTGCTTCAACCAACCAACTAGGATGCCTTTCTTCATTACGCGATCACCGTACGCAGGTGCAATACCTTGGCGAGTTGAACCGTATGCTTTGTCGCCTAAACGTTGTTCTTCTAGCGTATCTTCTAGTGCGTGTAGAGGTAGACACAGTGTTGCGCGATCAGAGATGCACATATTCACTTTTACGCCCGCTTCTTCAACTTCCGCAATCTCCTGAGACAGCAACGCAGGGCTGATAACCATACCCGGACCTAACACTGCCAAACAGTCAGGGTTGAAAACGCCACTTGGTAGCTGGTGCAGCTTGAACGTACCTAGGTCGTTAACTACGGTGTGACCCGCGTTGTTACCACCTTGGAAACGAATGCTTGCAGAAGCTTGCTCTGCCAAAAAGTCAACGATGCGGCCTTTGCCTTCATCACCCCAGTTTGCACCCACAACAACGATAGACGACATAATTTAATCTCCAAAAACAGATGCAAAAATCTTAAGGTGTTCGCCATAATAAGAGAAATTAATTATACTCATTAACTTGATAAGAATCTCATATCGGAATTGGCAATGTTAGATTTGAACTGGCTGCGAACCTTCGTCACTCTTGCAGAGGTAAAACACTTTGGTAAAACAGCGACGGAACTGCACATGACACAGCCGAACGTAAGTTTGCATATCAAGCAGTTGGAGCAAGCCACGCGCACGAAATTGATTGAGCGAAATCCCGTGCAGTTGACGCAAGCGGGGAAGCGTTTGTTAGCTACGGCGCAGCGGATGCTCAATGAGCTGCAAATTTGTCAGTCAGATCTCAATGCCATCAACGATCTTACGCAGGGGACGCTTTCTATTGCGGCGAGCGATATTGTTTCACGTTTACTGCTTATCAAACCATTTCAGCAATTCAAAAGTGAATATCCGGGGATCGACTTGGCATTGTTCAACACCACATCTTCTCAAGCGGTGGATTTGGTGAAAAGTGCGCGTGCCGATATCGGCTTTGTTATCGCACAAAAAGAGAGTCAACCGCTGCATTTTACGCCTCTCACGCAGATTCACTGGTGTGCGTTTGGCGATAACTTTTTTGAGTGGCAAGACAATGGAAAAGAGAGCCAGACGCTGATCCTGCTAGGGCACGATACTCGAACCCGAGAGCTGATTGATGCGTCTTTACCTGAGCTAAATCTGCCTAAGCATCGCGTGATGGAAGTGGGCAGTGTGGAAGCACAAATCGACTGGGCGGAAGCGGGATTTGGGACTGCTATTGTGCCGGATTTCTCGCTCGATCCGAGATTAAAGCTTTCTCGTGAAGTTACGCCTTTGCCAAGTTTTCCAAACACTGATTTCGGCTACATCGTGCGTCAAAATCAGGTGTTGTCCAAAGCTGCAAAACAGTTGTTGGCTTGGGTTGGCGAGAATGTGTCGGTGGTTGAGGGCTAAGGCGATGAAAGAAAAAGCCATGAAAGAGACGGAGATTACGATTTCGCTCCCATCCTTGATTCACCGTATTGGTGGCGACCATGCCAAGCGAGCGAAAACACTCGCAGCAGAAAAACAGTGCGATCTTAAGCGAATTAGGCGATCTCGTAACTGGCAAATCTCAGGCGAGGCTTTGGATGTAAAAGCGTTTTTAGATCATCTTAAAAGCGAAGAGGCAGAGGTGATGCGCTTTGCGATCAACAAGATCGAGCAAGCTCTACTCGCTCACCAAGACAAGTTGGAACCTTTGGACGTGAAGTTGATACGTTTGGTGAGACAAAACCCAAACATCACCTTAGCTGAGTTGATGGCAGAAACGAACTGCACGTTGGTTCAAGCTCGCACGGCACGATTTGATGCTGAGTTGCTTTAAGATTGGTTTGTGGTTTACTCACTTTATTAACAGATGTTAGGGTACCGATCAAAATCACTCACTAAGACCATTTTATTATGGATATTTGGCAGCTTCTCTTTTTTATCCCTGCTTGCTTTGCTCTCAATATGGCTCCAGGCCCAAACAATTTATTGGCAATGAATAATGCTCGTTGTTACGGCTTTAGGGCCGCGTTTACGGCTAGTTTAGGCAGAATTGCCGCTTTTTCAGCGATGATTGCGTTGTCTGCATCAGGTCTGGCTGTGATTTTGTATACGTCAGAAATGCTATTTTTGGCAATAAAGTTGGTAGGGGCGCTGTATCTACTATGGATTGCGTTCAACCTTTGGCGCTCAGAGTCCAGCCCGATCTCTGACTTGGACAATTCGCGCAACTACGCAGGACTGGCGAAACAAGAATTTACGCTCGCTGCTGGCAACCCGAAAGCGATTCTTATTTTTACTGCATTCTTGCCGCAATTTGTTGATGCCAATGCCAACGTTCAAGAGCAGTTTTTTGCCCTTGGCTCCACGTTTTTGATATTAGAAATGGTCGCCATTTCAATCTATGCCATCTTTGGTTTGTACTTGAGACACTGGTTTTCAAACCCCAAAATGGCGAAACGTTTCAATCGCGGATGTTCGTTGTTTTTAGCCGCATCAGGTGCGAATTTGCTACTAAGTAAGCAATAACAACACATCATCTCCGTAGATTATTTTTCTATAAAAAGAGCCGCTGATGTTACATCAGCGGCTCTTTTAGTTGATGCATCGATTATTTATTGTTACCACATCAAATCGTCAGGCACGACGAAATCTGCGTATGGATCGTCTTCTGCTGGAATGTCCGATTCAGGTTCTTTTTGTTCGATGATGACGGACTCATCACGCTGAGCAATTTTATTCGCTACTCCACGTGGAATGACAACATAGCTTTCACCAACAATTGCGATTGCCAAAATACCTTTGATCAACTGCTCGCGGATAAGTGAATCTACATAAAGAGATTTCACTAGCGTACCGTGAGTGAAGTTGTATTTGATGTCGCCATCTTTTAAGTCGATCTTGTTCATCTCAATCAATTGATTGATCTGCGCTTTGATCTCTTTATTTAATCGCTCAGCATTTTGCTGCTCGCTCAATTGTTTATCACGCTCTAACTGTTGGCGTTTATTCTCTTCAACCGCCGCTTTTACTTCGCGTGCTTGAACGCGTGATTTTTTAGAGCCTTTCTTCGCTTTCTTTAGTTTCTTTTCATTAACTAAGCCAGCTTTCAGCATTTGTTCTTGAAGGGTAAGTTTTGCCATGTTTTATCCAGTTAGTGCGCAATTTTGGGCATTTTACCCACTATTGCCACTTGTAGTAAATAATAGTGCTTCCTATGGGTCTAAAATGTTTGGTTGGCTTGTTATCTCTTTAAGGAAAGTGCAAAGCGGGCCTTCTCCAAAGCCCGCGAGCGTTACTGAAATCTAGGTGGGTTATGGCTGCCACTGTTTAGATGTGACGAGGTTATCCATCACTTTGTTTACCGCTTGATGCGCTTTGTCGACAATGGTGTCTATATCGTTACGATTCGCGATAAGCGGTGGAGCAAAACCGAGGATGTCACCATGTGGCATAGCGCGAGCGATTAAGCCTTGCTCTAAACAGGCCGTCGCGATTTGCGGGCCTACTTTCAAGTTTGGATCAAAGTGTGCTCGGCGAAGCTTGTCTGAAGAAAACTCCAACGCATGCAACAAGCCAACGCCACGAGTATCACCGACTAATGGATGATCGTTAAACGTCTCTGCCATACGTTGCTGCAAGTAAGCGCCGACTTCGGCCGCGTTTTGCACTAAGCCTTCACGTTCAATGATATCGAGGTTGCAGTTCGCGGCTGCCGCTCCCATTGGGTGACCAGAGTAGGTATAACCGTGTCCGATAGCGCCCCATTGGTCGGTGCCGTTTTCTAGCACACTCCAAACTCGTTCACCGACGATCACGCCAGACAGCGGTTGATACGCTGAGGTTAACCCTTTCGCTACCGTGATGAGATCTGGTTTCATGTCGTAGTGCAGTGAGCCAAAATCGGAGCCGAGGCGACCAAAGCCACACACCACTTCATCCGCAATCAAGAGTACATCGTATTTGTCGAGCACTTTGCGAATCGCCTGCCAGTACCCTGCTGGTGGTGGCACAATACCGCCAGTACCGAGCACTGGTTCTGCAATCATTGCTGCTACCGTTTCTGGGCCTTCTTCCAAGATCATCGCTTCGAGTTGATCTGCGCAATATTGAGAGAATTCGAGCTCAGACATACTCTCGTCTTCACGGCGATAATAATATGGCGCGATGGTGTGTTTGATACGCTCAAGTGGTAAATCAAAATGGGCGTGGAACAGCGGCAAACCTGTCATTGAACCGGACGCGATACTTGAACCATGGTAGCCGCGGTCACGCGAAATGATTTTTTTCTTCTCTGGTAGACCACGAGCATTGTTGTAATACCATACCAACTTAAGTTGAGTTTCGTTCGCGTCGCTGCCTGACATGCCGTAGTAAACTTTGCTCATGCCTTCAGGCGCCATTTTGATGATGCGATCTGACAGTGTCACGAGCGCTTCGTTCGTATGACCGACGTACGTGTGGTAGTACGCCAGTTCTTTGGCTTGCTCATAAATCGCATCGGCCATTTCGGTCCTGCCATAGCCAATGTTTACACAATACAACCCGGCAAAGCCGTCTATCAGCTCGATGCCTTCTGAATCGGTGATGCGTATTCCGCTTCCGCTCGAGATAATTCTTCCCGAAAGCTCCCCGGCCGCATACTGCTTTAGGTGGGTTGAGGCATGAAATACTCTCTGACGATCGATCTCTAAAAGTTGTTGGGTTTTGTTACTCATGATCCTTCTCCTCGAATAATTGGATATCCATATTTCGTGTCTCAACTGCCACTGACGGTTGGTAAAGCGCCTAAGCAGCAGTATTTGATTTCACTGTATTCTTCAAATCCGTGACGGCTTCCTTCTCGTCCAAGACCAGACTGTTTCACGCCGCCGAATGGGATAGGGTGCCCTGTCATTTTGACGGAGTTCACGCTCACCATGCCAAACTCCAAACCGCGCATGCAGTGCCAAATTTGGTGAATATCGTGACCATAAACATAGGCAGCTAAGCCGTACTCAGTGTCGTTGCTCATTTCAATCACGGTATCTAAGTCTTGGTAAGGCAATACGCCTGCCACAGGACAAAAATTCTCTTCGCGATACACCGCCATTTCAGGGGTTACATCGGCTAGCAATGTCGGCGCGAAGAAATTTTCGCCTGGTACGGGCTGGTGGTATCCCGCTACCAATCGCGCGCCTTTGTCGAGCGCGTCACGCACCAAATCATGCGCTTTATCCACCGCAGTGCGATTAATAAGCGGTCCCATGGTGGTTTTTTCGTCTAAGCCATTGCCCAAAACGATGTGGCTCATTTCTTTGGCAAACGCTTCCAAAAACACTTCGTACTTATCGTCAGGGACGAAAATACGGTTTGCGGCCAAGCAGTCTTGTCCTGCGGTTTGAAACTTCGCATCCACGGCGGCTTTGGCTGCTTGCTCGACATCCATATCTGGCAGCACGATGAAAGGGGCGTTACCACCGAGCTCCATACTGCACTTCTTCACGGTTTGTGCCGCGTCGCGTAGCAATAGTTTGCCTACTCGAGTTGAGCCTGTGAACGAGAGCGCTTTGACTTTATCGGAGTGACACAAGGTTTGTGACACCATCACCGCATCGCCAGTGATCACGTTAAATACACCAGGTGGAAAGCCAGCTCGGTCTGCTAACTCTGCCAACGCTAACGCAGAAAAAGGCGTTTCACTGGCGGGCTTAATGATCACCGGACAGCCTATTGCTAGTGCGGCAGCGGCTTTGCGTGTGATCATGGCATTAGGAAAGTTCCATGGCGTAATCAGTGCTGCGACACCAATTGGCTCGCGCACCGTTGATAGCTGCGCATTCGGAATATGACTTGGGATGGTTTCGCCATAACAGCGGCGTGCTTCTTCGGCAAACCAACGAACAAAGGATGCGCCGTAGTCAATCTCACCTACAGCATCACCTAGTGTTTTTCCTTGCTCCATCACCATCAAATGAGCAAGGTCTTGCTTTGATTCTAGAATCAGGTCGTGCCAACGCATGAGAATTTCAGCGCGCTCTTCTGCTTGCATTTTTCGCCATTGACAAAAGGCTTGGTCGGCTTCATCAATCGCTTGATAGAGTTGTTGCTGAGATAGCTTAGTGATGTAACCGATGACCGTGCCATCTGCTGGATTATCCACCGGATGAAATTGATCACCACTTACCCATTTGCCATTCACGTACGCTAAACCTCTCACCAAACGTACGTCTTTCATTATCGCCATCATGTCGTGTGAGGCTTTTAATTCTTCAGTGTGTAAGCTGTGCAGTGCTGCCATGAGTCCTTCTCCCAGCATCGTTGTCCATAATGAAACTGTAATGGAGAAGTGACCGAAATAATTTCTGATACCGAGGTTTAAAACGTCAGAACTTTCTTTTTAGTGCCGTTAAATATGGTGTTTTTTCTGTTCACGCCTGATACGCATTTTCCCTTTTATAACAAAGCGTTTTGGTTTACTTCGAATGTGCCCGCATCACGTTTGATTGTTTTTGTCACAATGTAAGTAAAGTAGCGCTCAATGCCCACATCTGAGTCTAACCAGTTGTCGATAAGCCGCTGATATTGGTCGATATCTTCTGACTGAATTTTAAGGATGTAATCGATACCACCGCCCGTGGCATAGCAATCAGTGACTTCTGGTGAATGTTGAACCAGTTGCTCGAAGCGTTTGAACGCTTGGGCGTTGTGTTCTTTGAGCGTAACTTCAACCATAACCGACGTTCGTTTGAACAAAATATCGGTATTTACTTTTGCTCCGTAACCTTCAATGATGCCTGCTTCTTCCAGTTTTTTGACGCGCTCCCAGCAAGGGCTCACGGATAGGTTGATGGCCTCGGCAAGGTGAGATTTGGTGATACGACCATTATCATGAAGTATTTGTAGAATTTTTACGTCGTAGCGATCGAGGCGCATTATGAGTCTCCCTGTTGAATACTAATCATTTCATAAAGGCTGATGACTGGTCGCTGTTATAAGGTGCTTTCCAGTTTGCTTCTGGTATGCCATTTGTTTTGATTTCTTTAGTTGGCTTTTCAATCAGCCTATCTCGCCGCAGTCTTCGGCTATAACTGCGATAGTGTCACCGATATTCACCATAGCAGGAAAACGACGTGCCGCGAAAATACCATTGCGCTGTGACTTGTACTCAACGGGGGCGGTACCTGTGCGCTCGGTCGAGAAGATTCTCACTAATACATCTCCCTTTTTGACGGTATCGCCAAGATCAAATAAGTATTCTGTGATGCCGTGGTGCTGGCTTTGCACATAACAACTTGCATCAGGCATATCTAATAACTTAGTTGGTTGGGTTGGTTGTTCGTAGTCACCGGGCAAGTTGCCTGAGAAGCGTAAGAAGTTGCGAATGCCACGGTCGGAATAAGCGATGGTTTCTGGAGTGCTGGTTCCGCCTCCTCTTAGTTCGGTGGTAACAAAGATTTTTCCCTGAGACTCCACGGCAGTGTCATACAGGCTGGTGGCGTCCATTTCGAGCAAGATCATGGTGTAAGGTGCGCCAAACAGTTTTGCACCTAATAAGCAGGCTTCTTCTTGATCGAGATTGTCGAGACGATGGGCAGCGGCGAACGGCACGATATCTAACGTTTTACCACCTGAGTGAATGTCTAACGCAAAATCGCACTTAGGAACTAGGTAACGAGTAAAATAATCCGCAATTTTCTCGGTCACTGTGCCTATGGGGTTACCGGGAAAGCTGCGATTTAAATTCCCTTTATCGATAAACGACGTACGTGAGGCATTTTGTACCGCAGGTAAGTTCATCATGGGTACAATAATGACACGACCTTGGATTTGATCTGCTTGAAGCGAGTTCGTCAATTTTAGCAGGCTGGTGATGCCTTCGTATTCGTCTCCGTGATTACCGCCAGTAAGCAGTGCGGTTGGTCCGTGACCATTTTTGATCACGGTGATAGGTATCATAATACTTCCCCAAGCGGAGTCGTCATGTGAATAGGGCAGCGTTAAAAAGCCGTGCTGTACACCTTCTCGGTCAAAGTCTATGGTGGCTGTGATCGAGCTTTTTTGCATATCAAGTCCTTTTAGTTCTCAGATCTAGCTCAACAGAGCTTGAGGTTTGAAAAATTAGTGTTTAACAAATAAGTGGCGTGGAAAGTCACATAGCGTTTTTGCTCCATCATGGGTAATGACGATACTTTCCGTTGTTTCTAACCCCCAATCTTTGAACCACAGCCCCGGCATAAAATGGAATGTCATGCCTTCTCTCAAGATGGTTTTATCGGTGTCTCGCAAACTCATGGTTCGTTCCCCCCAATCTGGCGGGTAGCTCAAACCTATTGGATAGCCACAACGGGCGCCTTCGCGTGAGAATCCCGCTTTATCGAGAACCTGGTTTAGTGCATTGGCGATGTCGGCGCAGGTATTTCCGGGCTTTGCCACTTTTAGGCCTGCTTCAAGTCCTAAAGTTAGGGCTTCGTCGGCTCGTTTGAACTTGTCGTCAGGCTCGCCAAGAAAAATAGTGCGTGAGAGTGGGCAATGGTAACGGCGGTGCGCCCCTGCGATTTCAAAAAACGTCCCTTCGCCTTTCTTGAAGGGTCTGTCATCCCAAGTCAGGTGAGGTGCGGAAGCATCAGAACCTGATGGCAAAAGCGGCACAATCGCGGTGTAATCGCCAAAGTGGTCTTCATGCCCGAGCACGGCTTGGCGGTTAATCTCGGCAACAAGGTGGTGTTTCGGTAATCCGGGTTCAATCATGTCGAACGCGACGCGGTGCATATTTTCAACAATGCGAGCGGCACGGTACATGTACGCCAGTTCTTGATCGGATTTAACGGCGCGGCACCAGTTGACTAGTCCGGTTGCATCGAGAAGTTGAGCATTCGGTAGGTGCGTAGTGAGTGATTCGTAAGCGGTGGCGCTAAAGTAATAGTTATCTTTTTCTACGCCGATACGACCACGATCCCAAAGGCGCGGAGCCAGTACGGCTTCGACTAGGAAATCCATCGGGTGTAACGGCGGGTTCATTACATAATGGTCTGGATAGTAGGTAATGTTTTCTGCCGACATATACGCAGTCCTGTATGCTCCGTTGGCATCTTGGCAGCGTCCAAACCAAACAGGTTCATCAGATGGACCAACAACGACACATTGTGGCACGTAAAAAGACCACCCATCATAGCCTGTCAGCCACGCCATGTTAGAAGGGTCATGAATGATAAGGACATCCAATTCTCTTTCTTCCATCGATTGCCGAACTTTCGTTAACCGATCCTGGAACTCATCCAGTGTAAAATGCAAAGCAACGCCTCTCATATTTTCTCCTTGTTAGAAATCCGACGCCTTATGGGCCTTCGGAGACGCTGAGGTATTTCTACCTTCTACCAGCTAGCCAGATCTGCGTTAAAAATGATTGCAATTTACCTCTGGGGTTGTATTTGGATTGAACGATGCTATTTAACATGTTTGTTTAACCCATACATTTCATGTCAATCATTACAATTGTGGTTTATTTTTGTGCATTTCACCTCGTTTTGTGAGTTAAAGTTCGCCATTTGTTAAACAGAAGTTACAATGAGCGTTAAAAATGAATCAATTAAAATATTGTGTCATGACAATTTCTTTGAACCCGATCATTCGGCCAGGCACCGCTAAATACATCTCCATTGGTAACTATCTTGTCGAATGTGTCCGCAATGGTTATCTAAAACCGGGGACTCGATTACCCACACATCGTGAGTTTGCAGAGCAAATTGGCGTCAGCGTACAAACGGTGAGCCATGCATATGGTTATGCAGAGAAAAAAGGGGCGATCGAGTCTTGGGTTGGGAATGGTACTTTTGTCAAATCAGGTTTTGTGGATGAAAGTACGGACACGGAGTTCATGCTGACACAAGAGATGAAAGAAACGCCGGATGAAATTGATATGTCGATTGCACATCCAGTGGTGACCGATCGCCACATTACGCTTTTTAATCAGGCGTTAATGGAGATTGCTGGGCAAACAAACAATCGTGGTTTGATCAGTAAAGCAAAGCCGGTAACAGGTCAGCCTCATCATATTGAGTCAGGAGCACGATTTCTAAGTAGCCAAGGGTTGGATGTGGGTGCCGATCAAATATTACTCACAAATGGCGCATGCCATGGTTTAACGTTGGCTTTAAGCACAGTTGTTGAACACGGCGATTTAGTTGCTTGTGGTCACTTGGTTGATCATGGCTTGATCTCTCGCTCGAGAATGCTTGGATTTAAGTTGCAACCACTTGAAATGGATGAGTTTGGTATAACGCCGGATGCATTTGAATGGGCATGTAAACACAAACCAATCAAGGTATTGTGTTGCACACCGAGCATGGCTAACCCGACTAGTGCGCATATGGATGTTGAACGCCGAGAGGCGATAGCGAATATTGCGCAGCAATACGACATCTATGTAATTGAAGATGACGTGTATGGAGCACTAGAACCTAACCGTGTCCCACCCCTTGCCACATTGTTACCCGAACAAGCTTTCTATGTCACCAGTTTAACCAAAGTTGTAGCGCCAGGCATGCGCACTGGCTATCTGACGGTCCCACGTCATTTTTTGCAGCACGCGATTGGTCGTTTAGCGGCAACGAGTTGGTCTGCGACTCCATTACCATTTGAAGTTGCTCATTTGTGGATCGAAAACGGTACGTTAAATCGACTTATTCGCTTTCAAGTCAATGAGTTTGCCAAGCGACAGCGAATAGCAAAAGCCGCTTTAGAAGGGCATGTTTATAGCTCGCACCCGAATGGACAGCACATTTGGTTGAGACTACCCGAGCAGTGGAATAGCGATGATCTGGTTGCTTCGGCTAAGCGTTCAGGGGTGCAGATCACTGAATATAAACCGTTTGTTCTCGATACTAATCAGCCAATGCCTTACGTGCGAATCAGCTTGGGAGCAGAAACAAACCGAGGCTACATCAAACACGGGTTATCTGTGATTGCTGAAATTCTCGATACCAACCCTCCCACCTCACACTTTTTGGTTTGAACGATAGGTTATTTATGCTTTTAACTGATGGGCTTAAACGTTTGTAACTGAGTTTTTTCTTGTCGCCATTGCCTTGGCGATTTTCCCGTCCAGCGACGAAAGTGGCGGCTGAAGACCGCAGTTTCGGCATAACCCAATTGCAACGCGATATCGGTAATACTCTGAATATTCTCACTTAAACGCTGCTCAGCGAAATCCTGACGCACTTGCTGCAATAGCTGTCGATAACTTGTGCCCTGCTGTTTCAGCTTGCTTTGCAGCATTCTCGGATGCAGGTCCAATGCTCTTGCAACGCGCTCAACGCTGCATTCTCCGGTTGAGAGCAAACGACCAATCATGTTTGCCGCTTGGTCACTGAGATTGTTGGGGTAACGGGTTTGCAGCTCTTTGAGGTGCTGTTGAAAATGGCGCTCTAGTGCGTCTTCATCTTGGTGGTTCTTAGCGTTGAGCAGAGTCGCTTTAAGTAGGATACCGTCAAACTTATCACCGAAACGCAGTTTGTTCTGCTGGGCAAATTCGCTCTGTTCTGCCTCGAAGCTTGCGTGTTGGGTGAGGTGTAAAGAGAAGTGGCTCGCTTCAATATCAAGCAGACTGGCAATAAACATCGCCAGATGCGATACACTCAACTGCATCAACTGTGCGATACCGCGTTCGCTGTGCACATCAATACTGAGCGACAATCGTACCCAATCATCTTGTGGCGTCATGTTGAGAGTAACGCCTGACGAATGCAGATAGAGAAAATCATTCACCCGCGCCAATGCATCACCGACCGTTTCTGCGCGAGAAACCAGCATCGGCAAATCGCCTAAACTTTGCAGGTTTTGGCGCTCGGCGAGTAACGCACCAAACAACGGTTGCTGACAACGAGCAGCCGCTTCTTCCAGTAATTCAGCCAACCTAGGGTAGGCGAGATAGGTATCGGGATCGCGAAACTGCGCGGCAGACAGGCCAACAGCGGCCATTATCTCTTGCGGATTCTGACCTAATTCTGAAACCAAGCTATCAAATTTATCGGCAGCGCCACTTCGTACGATATACATGTCTCGATTCTTAAATGTTAATAAGTTGTAAATCGCAATATATCAAATTTACTTCGCAAAAGGTCAAGTGAGTATCAGTTAGTTGATTTAAGTTACATTTTGATAACAACAACGCATGGATGAGAAGCAGTATGGAACTTATCAATAAAACGGCCATTGTGACTGGGGCGGCTGGTGGAATTGGCCAAGCCATCATTGCGAAGCTGAGAGAGCAAGGAGCCAAAGTGCTTGCTGTCGATATTTCAGAACAATCACTGCAAATGTACACAAGTTTTGACTCAAAGCAGTTGGGAACCTTTGTCGCGGACGTCACCGATTACCAACAAGTTGAAGCTATGGTGAAGTGTGCGGTCGAACAGTTTGGCTCGCTCGATATCATGATCAACAACGCGGGCATCGGCGCACCGAAACCTCTGCTTGACCACGACCCAATTGCCGATTTTGAGCCGATCTCAAAGGTCAACCAAAATGGTGTCTACTACGGCATTCTCGCCGCTGGGCGACAATTCCAAGCACAAGGCACACCGGGCGTAGTTCTTAATACATCGTCTGTTTACGCACGAATGGCGTCTGAGATGACTTTTACCTACAACGTCAGCAAAGCAGCGGTCGACATGATGACCAAATGCGCTGCATTAGAACTGGCACCATTGGGTATTCGTGTTTGCACCGTCGCTCCGGGACGCGTTGATACTCCGATGTTAAGGCAATACGAAGAGATTGGCCTATGGAACCACATCCGCAAAGAACAGATGCGTCAAAACTTCACACAACCAGAAGAGATTGCTGATGTGGTGGCGTTTCTGGTCAGCGAGAAAGCCAACTGTATCAACGGTTGTACCATCAGCGCATCTGACGGTTTCGAGAATTTTAAGTACCCACTTATGGGATAGGCGAGTACGCCACATTACAGCAATAGCGAGGATGTAAGTTATGTCATTACCAGAAGTTATTCAGCACCAAGATTTCTTATTAACTCTTAATACTAATGAAGAGTCGATCATCAAAGACGCGCTACCGGGTGTTGATGTTTACCCGTTGTTTCTAGACCCAGAAAACGGTACTTGGGTGGTTCGCGCCAAATTCAAACCGGGTATCACTCTGCCTAAGCACTACCACACTGGTGTGGTGCACTTCTATACCCTGAGCGGCGCTTGGCACTACATCGAGTATCCAGACCAAGTTCAAACCGCTGGCAGCTACTTATATGAGCCGGGCGGTTCGATTCATACCTTCCACTGCCCTGAAAGCTCAGGCGGTGCCGACGGATTTATGGTGATCCAAGGTGCAAACATTAACTTTGACGAAGAAGGTAACTTCATCAATATCATGGATGCGGGTTGGATTGAGCAAGTTGTTATTGCAACAGCGAAAGCACAAGGCTTCACCGCGCGCTACATCAAACCGGGTGCGATTGCTGGCCTCAGCGATGAGCTAGCGGAGTAACCCCATGCAACAGATGAACAGTATCGTAATGCAGGATGGTAGTGTCCGCCTGAAGCAAGTCGAAATCCCCAAACCTGCAGCGGGACAAGTGTTGGTTCGTAGTCTAGCTTGTGGCATTTGTGGCTCCGACCTTCACATTACTCGACACGCGGATGAGGTATTTGATGTATTCCACCAGCTCGGGTTGATGCCTGATGAAGCCGGTGAGCACGCTCAAGTGATGTTGGGGCATGAGTTCTGCGCGGAAATTGTCGAATACGGATCTGACACTCAACAGACGTTGGCTGTTGGTAGCCGAGTCACCTCAGTACCGATGTTGCTCAGTCAAAATGGCGCGGGCGTTGGTGTTACTCCGGGTACTTATGGCGCTTACTCTGAGTACTTCCTGCTTGATGAAGCGTTATTGCTACCTGTCCCAGACGAAATGCCGTCTGAGGCGGCGGCATTGACCGAACCACTGGCGGTCGGTTTGCACGCGGTCAATCGCAGTGAAATCGAAACGGAAGAAACCGCGCTGGTTGTCGGTTGCGGCCCTATAGGGCTGGCGGTGATTGCAGCGCTCAAACAACGCGGCGTCAGCAATATTCTTGCGGTCGATCTTCAGGAAGAGAAGCTGCTACTTGCTAGTGAGTTTGGCGCAAATCGATTGATCAACCCGACTAAGGAAGACGAGATCGCCGTTGGTGAGCAGTACGCGATGAACTCACGTCTGGTCATTTACGAGTGTGTTGGCAAGCATACTTTGATTGACGATTTTCTGCGCCGCGCCCCTGCCCGAACGCGAATCGTCATCTCGGGTATCCATACTACACCCGCAATCATTAACTACGCGTACGCGACGGTAAAAGAGCTCGATTTGAGATTCTCTTACTACTACCAACCGCACGAGTTTGAGCAATGCCTACAAGCGATTGCCGAACACACGTTGCCTTGGCAGAAAATGCTCACCGCCAAAGTGGGAATCGACGGTGTCGAAGACGCATTTACACAGTTAATGACGCCAAATGATCACATCAAAGTGGTGATCGAACCTTGGCGCAGCGGCGCGTTAGAAGTGATTTAACTCTTAGCCAGATTAAGCTAGCTAAAACCAATTTTAGTTTGGTGACAGCCCCAACCGTAGCAGCTAGGTTGGGGCTTTTTTTGTTAGGCTTGTTCTGCGCATTCCCGTTGCAGAGCAGGGTAATCGGTGTAGCCTCGTTCGTTTCCGCCAAACAACGTTGAGCCATCGAGTTCTGCCAACGGATGGTGATGTTGCAAGCGAGAGACTAAGTCTGGGTTTGCTACGAATGGTCGTCCGAATGCGACAAGATCCGCGTAGCCTTTCTCTAACACTTCGTCTGCTCGCTGAGGATTGTAGCGACCTGCGACAATGATAGCGTTGCGAAAGCGCTTTCTAAGTTCGATTCGAAACGTCTCGGGAATCGTTGGTGCATCGGCCCAATCGGCCTCGGACAAGTGCAAGTAGGCAATGTCGCGCTCCTGTAGCTGTTTTGATGCCTCTAGGATCGTCGGCACGATATCTGGGCAGTCCATATCTTTAAACGTAATGAATGGTGCCAATCTCACTCCAACTCGATGCGCACCAACAGCGGCGATAACTGCATCCACCACTTCGATAAGAAAACGGATACGATTTTCTCGTGAACCGCCGTAGTTGTCTGTTCGATGGTTTGAGTTGGTTCTTAAGAACTGATCGATCAGATACCCATTCCCGCCGTGGATTTCTACACCATCAAAACCCGATTCAATAGCGCGTTTGGCTGCGTTCGCGAAATCACCGACAACTCGGTTGATATCCGCTTGTGTCATTGCGCGTGGCTCAACACAATCGACCATATTGCCGTTGCCTTGTTCATCTGCAATCCAAACTTGCGTCTCTACCGGAGCGAGCGCAGATGGTGCGATAGGCTGTTCACCATTTTGGAATGTTGGGTGAGACACTCTGCCCACATGCCATAGCTGACAAAACATCGCTGCGCCTTGTAATTTGACCGCTTGGGTCACACCTTGCCAGCCCGCCACTTGCGCATCGGTGTAAACGCCAGGTGTGAACGAATAGCCTTGAGAATCGTCCGAAATTTGTGTGGCTTCGGAAATGATCAGCCCGGCAGAAGCGCGCTGTTGATAATACGTTGCCATCATCTCATTCGGGATGTTGCCCGGCTGAGTGGTGCGTGCGCGAGTCATTGGTGCCATGACAATGCGGTTTTGTAGTGACAACGCTTTCAGTTGAGCTGGTTCAAACAGCTTATTTGTTCTTTGTTTCATGATGCGCTCCTTAGATAAGTACTGGCACGTTGGTCGCTTTACGAGCGGTTGCCATCCAGTGAAGTACGGCTGGATCCCATTGCACTTCGGGCGCACTGAAAAAGCCGCGTAGAATGGAGAACATAATGGCCTGATCAACCAGTGACGTTTGCTTTTCTGAACTTAGGTTGAGCAAGGGTTTAGTTTGTTCTATCAAAGCGGCGACTTCTTTCGCAATCGCAGGTGTATCGTTAATCAAAGCTTCAAAATTTAACGCTTCGGTTTCTTTTTTTGCACGCCATGCTTGTTTAGCGGTTTCTGTTGCAAATTCCGGTAACGTCATGTTTGACCAACGCGGATACCCGACTTTTTGTAGCGGTAAAAACGCTTGTTTTTGCCAGTCTAAAACCGGTGTTGAGGGTTGGCTTTTTTCGCTGGAAGATGCCAATTCAAGGAAGTAGTTGATGATGTCTAAGCTTTCCGCCATGGCTTCACCATCGTCTTTGATCAAAAGAGGAACTTGTTTTGCGCCGATGATGTTTGTGGTGGTGCTCTCGTCGTCATAAGCAATGTTGATGACGTCGAGTTGAATATTCAGCATGCCTGCAACAAAACGGACGCGGGCGCTAAAGGGGCAATGTTCATAAATGTACAGTTTCATTTTTTGTTTCCTATCTCTTGGCTGGGCAGGGCGTGTTGTTGTGCGTTGAACAGCGTTACGGCGTTTAACTTTGCCCTGTCACATAATGTTCTGGGTCTAAACAATGTCGATAGGGTCAGTATATGGATTCGACTTAATTTGATAATTGGGTAATATCTGAATTAATTATTCAGTTTTTCCAAACAATAAGGGCGCGAAGATGGATAAGTTTTCGGATATGACGTTGTTTGTCAACATCGTTAAACATCAAGGTCTGGCAGCGGCGGGAAGGGAGTTAGGTTTGTCTCCGGCGACGGTAACGGCAAGGCTGCAAGCGATAGAAGAACGCTATGGCGTAAAGCTGCTCAACCGAAGCACACGCCACGTATCACTCACGGACGCAGGGGCAATGTACCATCAAGCTTGTCTGAACATCATTGATAGCGTGAAAGAGACGGAAAACTTACTGCAAACGGGTATTTCGCAAGTGCGCGGAACGTTGAAAATTTCAGCTCCACGAGATATTGGCAAACAAATTATTTCGCCTATGGTGTCGGCTTTTTCTGAGCAATATCCGGATGTGACGCCTTATCTTTATCTTAATGACAATTTATCGAACTTGGCTGAATCGGGGCTCGATTTAGTGATTCGTTACGGTGAGTTAGCGGACAGCAATCTCATTTCGCGCAGGCTGGCGTCGAGTCAACGCGTGCTGTGCGCATCACCTGACTATTTGTCGAAGCAAGGTGTCCCAAACTGTCCACAAGATCTCGCGGATCATCGCTGCTTAGCCATGGTGCGCAGCAATGAAGAATTAAAAACGTGGCACTTTAAAGATGAAGAGTCTCACCAATCGATCACGGTCACGCCAAAGCGATTTTCTGATGATGGTGAAGTGATTCGACAATGGGCGTTGGACGGTGCGGGGATTGCATTGAAATCGATTTTAGATATTCAGCAAGACCTCAAAAAACAACGTTTAGTAACGGTTTTGGATGGGTATATGAAAAACTTCAGCGCCTTTTCGCAAGGCGCTGAAGCGGATCTACATGTCATTTATCAAAGCCGCCAATATCAACCGAAAAGAGTTCGCCTGTTTTTGGACTTTCTAGTTGAGCAATTTAGCGCGCTGAGTGATGCCAGCAATCAGATCTAGATGCGATTCAGAGGTTTCTCGGCGGTGGCGATAAATCCCGACGGTGCCAGGGTTTGGTTCGTTTTCCATGGTTAAGCATCGTAAGCCAAAGGATTCCAAATACGGTTTGAGGTGGCCGGTATAAGACATCACCGCGACGCTTTCTTTCAGTACATCAATACTGGCGAGCAGAGAATCCACTTCGTAAGTCGGTCTGTCATCCAGTTGCTGCCTTTCGCGTTCATTTTGCTTCGGGATTGGGTTATCGATGACGTGAGCGAATTTCTTAGCGTCATAAGTGACCGAAAGAGCGGGGTATTCGTGCAGCATATCTTCGGTGACGGTTTTCCCTAGAAGTGGGTGGTTTGGGGAAACAAAATAGGCATCAACCGTTTGAAATAGCGGAATAAACGTAACATCACATTTAGACGACAAGCCGACAATCTCGTGGCCGATGAAGAATTCAATCTGTTCGCTGATTAATGAATCCATCAAGCCTAAGTGGTTGCCAAATTCGACGTGCGTAGATGCCGATGGCTGCTTGCTCAGATGTTCATTGAGTGCTTTTTTGACGAACAGCGGCCACCACGCATCGCCAGTACCCATTTTAATTTTTCCGACTTGGTATTGTTTCCGTTCATCAATGCTTTGCATCATTTGGTTGTATTCATGCTGCATCGCGTTGCTATGGCGATAGAGGATGCGTCCGTATTCGGTCAATACCATGCCATTAGGGTGACGTTCAAACAGCGTCACGCCGAGATTCTCTTCCAGCTTCTTTAAATTGCTTGTTACCGTTGGCTGGCTTAACCCTGCCATTCTTGCCGCAGCGCTGATGCTTTGGCAGCGTGCAACCAGTAAAAATTGCTGCAGAGATTTGTCCATTTTCTTTCCCCTCTAAGAACGAGGGGTATTTTGCACAATTTCATTTATAAATCACAAATCTGTAATCTCATTTGATTGAAATTATGCGCATTTCATAGATCTACATCACTGTTGGGGTTTGACGTATAGATGTTATCTATAGCTCGCTCCTGACTTCCTATTTTCCCCTCAAAAAGGTGTTCTTTAGACTGTCGCCAAAACAACAATCTAAGGGATGAACATGAAACCGAGTTTTATTGCGCTTGCTGTCGCGTCTTGTATTGGTCTTGCTGGATGTGGGTCAGATTCTTCTGATGCGCCAGTGCCGGTCGACAAACCAATTATTTCAGCCGACTTATATTTACGTGGTTTAAATGGAGATTGGGGCACGGCTGAGCATGCCAAGCTAAACTATTTGGGTAATAACGAGTACGAAACCGTACTGCGCGTCGCTCGAGGTAGTAATCAGTTCAAGATTGCTGATCCGGGTTGGCAGATCCAATACACCTACTTTGAGGAGCCCGCGGCGTTCGATAAAGCTCAGGAGTACCTGCCAAAACCAGACACGAATGAAGCGTGTATGAACGATGATTGCAACTCTGAGATCACGTTTGAAGACAAAGGGTATTACAAGTTTTCTGTGAGCTTTGCCGATGAAAGTCGCGCGACAATGACTGTGACGAAAGCAACACAAGAAGAAGCGGAAAAATACTACTCTGATGCGATTCTCGACCCTGCAATGGTGCATGAAGGGCATCAGAGCAAAGAAGTGAAACTGTTCGCCAATTACGATGACTCGAGTGATACCGTGATTTTCTCGGTGAAAGATCCTAAAGCGGAGCTACGTGAATTTGGTATTTCAACGACGACAGAGTTGCGTGATGCGCTCGACCAAGGCTTAGTGATTAATGAGCAAACAGGGCCGCGAGTGGTGTCGGGTGATGTCGCGTTTGACGCGTTGTTTGCATTGACGATGAAAGAGCTAGACCAGCTTGCCGTTTCTGAAATCAAAGACGGCAATTACAACTACAACAACCCAATCAAAGCGGAAGTTTTTGAGACGGGCGCGAAGTGGCATTACGTATGGACGCGTGATTTGGCGTACGCAGCAGACCTTTCGCTTGCATTGATGAATCCAACTCGCGTGCAAAATGGTTTGAATTTCAAATTGTCCGCTTTTCGCGACACGACCGATCAGCAATATGATGGCGAGCAGATTGTGCAAGATACGGGCACTGGCGGCAGCTGGCCAATCAGTACCGACCGCACGACTTGGGCGCTTGGTGCAGAACGCTTACTTTCGGCATTGAATGGGGAAGAGTACAACCAGTTTGCCGAGCGCGCATATAACGCTATCAGTAATACACTTGAAGCCGATCGCTTGGCGGCTTTTGATGCGAAATCTGGTTTATACACTGGCGAACAATCATTCCTCGATTGGCGTGAGCAAACGTATTCAACGTGGACGCCAAACGATGTCAATACGATTGGGAGCAGCAAAGCGTTATCGACAAACGTGGTTCACTACCGCGCGATTCATCTCGCGGCTAAGTTGGCAGAGAAGTACGACTCAACCAGCGCGGTCAAATACACCGATTGGGCTGAGCAGTTAAAAACCGCTATCAACGAGCAGTTTTGGAATGCCGAACGCGGTATGTACGTAAGCTATTTGTTTGACAATGGCAAAGACATTGCGGTCGACAAATACGATATGTTGGGCGAAGCGTTGGCGATCATCAGTGGCGTGGCAAGTGATGCGCAGGCGAAACAAATCATGGCCAATTACCCACACAGTGAGTTTGGCGTGCCGGTTTACTTCCCTCAACAACCGGACGTGCCTGTGTACCATAATCGCGCAATTTGGCCATTTGTTACCGCGTACAGCTTGCGCGCCGCGCATCAAACACAAAACGTGGCTGCGGCGAACAATGCGATTCAATCGTTGGTTCGTGGCACGGCAACTAATTTATCCAACATGGAAAACTTAGAGTGGCTTTCTGGTAAGTCATTCATCATCCATAGTGATCATGGCGAAGACCAGAGCTTGGATGGCCCAGTGATTAACTCTCAGCGTCAGCTTTGGTCTGTGGGTGGCTACTTGAACATGGTGGTAGAGACCCTATTCGGCATCCATACCGAAACGGGTAAGTTGGAAGTGAAGCCATTTATCACAAGTTGGGTGCGCAATAACTTGTTGGCTCAGTCTGAACAAATCACGTTGGAAAACTTTGCCTTTAAAGGAAATAACTATTCGGTAACCATTGATTTGCCTGAAGTAAGCAAAGATGAAACGGGCTACTACCCAGTTGAAAATGTCACAATGGACGAAGAGGGGCATTTCCACGTGACACTGGGCGCGCTAGTGAACGTAGATAGCAGCATTACTTTAGTTTCTGGTGTGAAACCGTATGTGAGTGAAGATAGCCGCGTTTATTCTCCGCAAGAGCCAAAACTGGTAGTAAAAAGCGTTGATAATTCGGTTTCGATTGACGTGACGAGCAAGTACAACGTGAACTTGTATCGCAATGGCGAGCTGATTCAAAAGAACGTGATTGCTCAATCTTATTCCGATACGCCAACAGGTTTTGCTTGTTATTTGGCTGAAAGCATTAACGATAAAGGCTTCCGTTCTAACCCAAGCCAACCAGTTTGTGTCGGTGAAGAGATCCGCATCAAACTCGATGGCGAATATCAGCCACTCAAAGATAATGTCTCAGTGGTTACGGTGAGTAAAGACAGTGGCATCGTAAAAGGTACAGAGTCGTTTACAGCCCCTGTAACGGGCACTTACCAGTTCGATGCTTGGTACAACAATAACCTAGGGCAACTTAATACTGGCATCACGAATACCGTGAAACTGTTAGAGGTATTGGATGATGCAGGTAAAGTGGTTGGTCAAGGTTACTTGCAGATGGGCCATATTGGTGAAAACCAAGGTATGCGTTACTCAACGCCAATTGAAGTAGCGTTGGAGCAGGGGAAAACCTATCAGATCGCGCTGAAGGACCACTTCAATATGAGTTACCTCAAATCGAATGAAACCTACATCTACGCTGGTGGTATTGAGGGTGAAAAGAACGAAGCGCAAATCGCAGATATTCGAATCACACCTTTAATGTAGGCTGTTTTAACAAAGCAGTGTTCTAGAAAACTGTGTTCTAAGAAAAACAAAGCCGCTGAGATTATCAGCGGCTTTGTTGTATTTGCTATCGGTGGCCGTTTACAGATTAGTTTGCAGCCTGCGGACGAGGTTTACGGCGCTGACCTGACGGTTTGTTTCCTGCAGGCTTAGCATTGTTTGGCTTGCGGTTACCAGACGGTTTACCAGCGTGGCCACTCTTATTACCGTTTGGTTTATTTCCACTCGGTTTATTGTCATTTGGCTTGTTGCCGTTAGGTTTACGGTCATCTGGTTTGCTGTGTGCACGACCTTGGCCTTCACGGTTACCTTTAGGCTTACCCGCACCGCCTTGGTTGGTGCTGTTTTTGTTGCCGTTGTTACCGCCGTTGAAGCGACGTTTAGGTTTGTTTGCACCATTGCCTGATTTCTTATGGGTTGCTGGGGCGTTTTCACTTGCAGCATTTGGCGCTTTTGGTTTTTTCGGCTTCTTAGGTTTTTTCGGTTTGATTGGGCGAGTATCCAGTTTAGATTCTGGCACCACATTGGTTGGCGCAAAACCTTCCAGCTCTTTACGTGGTAGTACTTCTTGAATCAAACGTTCAATCGCAAACAACTCAGATGCTTCTAGCGCACACACGAGTGAAATCGCTTTACCTACTTCGCCCGCGCGGCCAGTACGACCAATACGGTGAACGTAGTCTTCTGCCACTTTAGGTAGCTCAAAGTTCACCACTTGCGGTAATTGCGGAATATCGATACCGCGCGCAGCAATGTCCGTCGCGACCAACACACGAATTTCACCCGATTTGAAATCCGCCAGTGCTTTGGTACGTGCGCCTTGGCTCTTGTTGCCGTGGATGGCAGCAGCCGGTAGATTTTGTTCGATCAGGAACTTCGCCAGACGGTTTGCGCCGTGTTTCGTTTTCGTAAACACCAGCACTTGCTTCCAATCGCCGTCTTTGATCAGTTTAACCAACATCGGTGCTTTCTTCTTCACGTCTGCTGGGTAGATGCTTTGCTCAACCGTTCTCGCTGTCGAGTTCGCCGGGTTCACTGAAATCTCAACCGGGTTGTTCACCAAGCCTTTCGCAAGGTCGCGGATTTCATCCGAGAAAGTCGCCGAGAAAAGTAGGTTCTGACGCTGTTTTGGTAGCAGGGCTAGGATTTTGCGAATATCGCGGATAAAGCCCATGTCCAGCATGCGGTCTGCTTCGTCCAGTACCAGCACTTCTAGTTGGTCGAACTTCACCGCATTTTGGTTGTACAAATCCATCAGGCGGCCTGGTGTTGCTACCAACACATCCGCACCTTTGCGAAGACGCTGCATTTGCGGGTTGATCTTCACACCACCAAAAACAACTGCACTGCTTAGTGGAAGGTGACGGCTGTACATAAACACGTTTTCTTGCACCTGAGCCGCAAGTTCACGCGTTGGCGTCAGGATAAGTGCACGAACTTGGTTAGCACGAACGCGAGGGCCATTCGATAAACGCTCAAGAATCGGTAGCGTAAAGCCTGCAGTTTTACCTGTACCAGTCTGCGCTGCTGCCATTACGTCTTTCCCTTCCAAAATAGCAGGAATTGCTTTTGCCTGAATTGGCGAAGGGGTGTCGTAGCCTTTCTCTTGAATAGCTTTAAGGATTGGAGCAGATAGACCTAACGAGGTAAAACCCATATGTATGATTCTCAATTGTAGAGTTAGATAACAACGCGCCGAAAACAAATCGGTACGAAAAGTGCGACATTCTGAGGCTTTTACGCGCAGGCTTCAACTAATTCCGTCATGGATAAATATTTGAACTGGATCTCATTTCTTTTTGGCAGGCAAAACTGATAACTGGTTTGATCGATCGATTGAATGGTTTTACGTTGGCGATGCCCATTCTTACATCGCTATCACGGCATGCAGTTTGAGTTTATCGAATGCTTTTCGGAGCAAGGGGGAGGCTTGATCCTTTCATTACTCCGCTTTTGCATGCGTTAAAAACGCACTCGTCAATTGCTGAAAGAGCGAATCTACCGATGGGCGGTCGGATACATGATGGAAGAGCGGTGTGTGGACATCACCACGAATATCATCGCTGTGACCGCAAAGCTGATTACACATTCGTACTGGTTCGACAATCTTCTCGACGTCGGCATCAATCAGAATGCATGCTTGTGACAATACCACTTGTCCGCCGCCTTTTTTAAGTAAAACACGCTGCGCGGTTCCCACGACTTTTTGCCCGCCAATGTTGAGGTTGTACTCGCCATCGCAGTAGGAATAAGGCGTAGCATGAACATCCACTTTCACGCCGAGCTGTTTAAAGAAAACCGTTAATATCGCACATAAATCGAGATACGCTTTTTTGATGTTGTAAGGCTCGCCTTCTGGCCAGTGGTAAATGTGAGATAGATTGATAATACCTGGCACCTGAGGGACTGGGGCACCACCGGTTTTACGAGAAAAGAGCTTCCAGCCAGACGTATTTAACGCATGTTCTAACTCATTAGACACTGGCCATTTCTTACCCGCGGGAAGCACGAGCGTTGGACTTTTTACTTGCCAAAGCAATAGCACTTGCGAGAGTTGGTTGGACTGAACTTGTTTAATGAGCTCATCTTCTTTGTCAAATGCATCAGCGACTTCCGTAGCTGTGTAGCGAATTAGCTTATTTTTAGCAACCAAACTCTATCCCTCGCGGCTATTTAATCATTACTGTTGTATCTCAGATACAGCTTTATTGCTAGGTCTGTGATTATTAGGTTTTTGCTCGCTAGCTGCATGATCACCTTTTGGATCTTTTCCGTTGTCCATTAATTCTACTTGAACACGCGATAAAAAGTTTTTGCTAGTCATCACATCAGCCATTCATAAAATCTGCCATCTATGAAAAATTTTGGCGATATAAGTATGAAAAAGCGAGTGATGACTCTCGCGTTAGCGGCATCATTAACGGGATGTGTGACGTTCCCAACTCAAGAATCTGAGCAAGTACAGGTGCTTTGGGACAATGTGAATGCGATTGAAAACTGTGAACTAATGGGTACCGTGATCGGCTCAGAAGGACACTTTTACGACTATTGGCTTCACGCCGATAAAGACATGGTTTGGGGGACGCTAAACCAAATGCGCATCAAGGCGGCAGATTTAGGCGCAGATACCTTGTACTTATATCAACCGTTGAGCTTTTCTACGTCAGTGACGATGTTTGCAAATGCTTACAAGTGCAAACAGTAGCTATTGGCTTGATCATAATTGAAAGACAGGCGCTGCTCGCCTGTCTTTGATGCGCTCTACAAATACTGGCTACCTTGCGTTAATTGACGTTTGCTGTCGCCACCGCTGATGTATCAGAAAACGACAATGTAAAGTCTCGCTCAGTATTAAGCACTTTGGCTGGAAACTCTAAGCTCAACTGCGTATGTGGCGCGACTTCTGAAGCAATGCTAGTAACGAATTTTCGGGTTTCTCCAGGAGAGATCGATATGTCACTTCCACCTTGTGATGAGAGCTCAGCGATACCCATTGTTTCAAGTGTGTTACCTGCAGTATCCGCCAGGTGTAATAAAGATTCTGACTTGTAGATTAATTCTCCACTTTCTGTGCGATATGCATTAAACGTGTTGAAATTTGGTTGTAACGATCCTTGTGATCCAATGTTAGTAACGGAAAATGTCACATTAGCGCCATCAAAGTTCTCGACTCTTACGAGTACGTTACCGTCTTGGTAACGAGCGGCTGCTGCCGCAGTTGCTTGTTGTTTCTGCCGCTGTTTCTCTTTTTCAATGTCGCTTAACTGTTTCTGCTCATTAGCGATTCGATTCTTTGCCATGTAGTACGACTGATCGACCATTGCTATTAAAGCGGGGATTGAATACAAAGTGAGGCCTTCCAAATGGTCAAAGTCGATTTTGGCATGTTGAGTACGTTTATGATTAGAAAATTGGCAGTAACCATCAATCAAACTGATGAAAGCCACTTCAAAAGTGCCTTGTAATCGGCTTACTTCCTGTGCTGCTTTCTCTAGATTTGAGCGGACTTTCCGAATCTCTTCCAAACTCTTTTGTGAAAGACGACCGTTTGGCGATACGTCGTTAGAAACCGAAACCAGTTCTTCGGTCACAAATGGATTGTTTTCGGCTGGAATCACCGTAGTTATACGGTTGGATTTGGTGATGTCTTCGCCCAATAAAACCATCATTTTTTGCGATGCGGCGCTTGTGTTGCCCGCTAATACGTCACTACAGTTTGGCGACGTATTGGCATACACGGCGAATGCGGTAAAAAGTGAAAGTGTAACGGACCAGCCGATGGTGACGAGTCCTGTCGTGGTTCGAGTATTCATCCTGATAACCCCTCTGTCATTTGGTGCGATTCACTGACGTAATTGCCAATCAAAAGATTGGCTCGCGACATTCAGAATGGTTCTGGTCAACCCTTCGTAGTGGGTCTGCCCACAGATGCTTTTTTAGTCGTTTATCAACCGCTAAGCCACGATTGATAAAGTGTCTGAAATTGGAGCATTAACGCTGCGAAGTTGATGTCTTTGACTGAAAGATAGACGTAACTTTTCTAACCATCAAATACGTGATTGAGTTCTCATTTTTATATGAGTGAGAGGTTCAAGAGAAAACAGGCACTTACTGTAGAGAGTTGATTTGAAGGAAAAATATAAATTTTTTGGGGAACTTTTTTGATGCTGCCTTTGAGACTTTTTTTGAATCTCAAAGGCAGGTTCTTACACTCGCGCTCAATTACAACGTGTTGAGGACATCCGCGAGTCGAGAGACAGCTGTCGTCAGTTCTTCTGGTGTAGCATTGGTAAAGTTAAGACGCAGAGCGGCTTTTACCTTTGAACCTTCTGGATAAAAGACCGGGCTCGGCACTACAGCAACCCAGTTTGCGAGAAGGTTTTTCGCCAGTTCGAAGGTGTCGCATTCTGGAATTTCGACCCAAACGAACATACCACCATCGACGGGTTTGAGTACGCAACTTTCTGGCAGCTGTTTTTGCAGTTCAGCAAACATGACATCGTAACGTGATTTGTAAAGCGCACAGATGGTTGAAATGTGCGTTTCGAAGTTGTCATGTTGCAGCAGGCCATGCAGCAAAGCTTGCATAGGAATACTAGAGTGCAGATCGGCACCTTGTTTAATTTTGATAAGTGGCTCAAGGTAGCTGCTTTTGCCCGTAACTACACCAATACGCAAGCCTGGTGAAGCTATTTTGGAGAAAGAGCGCAATACGATGGAGTGCTGTGGGCAGAAGTCCGAAACCAGTGGAAGCGCTTCACCAGAAAAACGCAGCTCGCGGTATGGTGCGTCTTCAATGAACGCTACGTCGTATTGTATACAAAGCTCGGCAACTTTTTGGCGAGTCTCTAGCGCCCAGCATACGCCCGTTGGGTTGTGAAAATCGGGTACGGCGTAGAACATTTTTGGTTGCTGCGTGGCAAAGCATTGTTCGAGTTCTTCAAGGTTTGGGCCACACTCGGTTTGTGAAACGGTCACGATGTTGGCTTGCACTAGACCGAATACTTGCATAGCACCAAGGTAGCTCGGTGCTTCCATCACCACTTTATCGCCCGGGTTCACGTACGCACGCGCAATCAAATCTAGCCCTTGCTGAGAGCCCGTTGTGATCATCGCCAAATGAGATTCTGGCAGCTGGTAATAATCGGTCAAAAAGTTAAGTAGCGGGGCGTAGCCTGCTGTTGCGCCATATTGAAACACCTCTGGCATATTAGCGAGGTTTTCGAGAGTCGGTTTCATTAAGTCGATCGGGAAGGTTTTTTCGTCCGGCAAGCCACCTGCAAGAGAAATAACGTTCTTATCGCTCGCTGCTGCGAGGATCTCTCGGATGTAGGATGACTTAGTTTGTTGTAATGACTGTGCGATTTCCATGTGCTGTGCTTCTAGTAATTGTCTTTTTTTATGTCAGAAATAGTATAGGTAAATTGCCAAGCTTGGTGTGTCCATTTATGCTGTTAAACATGTCTGTTTATGCTATTTAAGCGAAAGTTTACTCCGTGAGCCATCAACAAGTTTCCAGAATCAATGACGTGCTGTTTTACATTCACCAGGACATTAGCAGAGATTTATCGGCTAAAGAGCTAGCAGATGTAGCAGCCTATTCTGAACAGCACTTCCATCGTATTTTTAAAGATGTGGTAGGGGAGTCTGTCCATCAATATATCCGTCGCACAAGAATGGAATACGCCGCCAATCAACTGATGTTTGATACCAGCTCGTCGGTGTTAGACATTGCTAACAAGTGCGGCTTTAGCTCGGTATCTTCTTTTAGCCGAGCATTTAAAGCAACGTTCGCTATGTCTCCTGGCGCGTGGCGAAAGCATGATTTACAAGTCGCAGAAAAGCCGTATCTAAAAGATCCGGAAGTGGCTGCGGGTTATCATCGGGTTGCTAAACGCGAGTTGCCAGAACCTAAAATTATGGAGGTTCCACAACGCTTTGCGGCTTATGTGCGGCATGAGGGTTATAGCCGTTCCATTCGCAATGCGTGGCTGATTTTGAAGGCGTGGGCAAGCTCTGAGAATCGGGACTTTTCGGTTCAATACGGTTTGCATCACTCCAACCCCGCCTGGGTTGAGCTCGACAAGTGTCGTTATGTGGCTTGTATGGCGATTGATAAGCCGCTCAAAGTACGCGGTGTCGTGAATCAAATGACGATTCCGGGTGGTTTGCATGCTGTTTTTCGCTTAACAGGGGTATATGGAGAGCTTCTTCCTCAATTGAGTATGGTGTTAGAGAAGTGGTTGCCGAATTCAGGCTTTAAGCAGCGTTCTACTCCCGCTTATGTTCACTATCATAAAAACCATTTCCTTAGCCATGATGAGGCGTTTGAGCTGGACTTCTATCTGCCTATCAGCTTTTTCTAATTGGAGTCTTTATTTACTATCCGTAAGGAATAAAATGCTAAGCTCTATATGATGATTTTTTACAAATAATTGAAAATTAAATGAACATCGATCATGTAAAGCTATTTGTCCGTTTGGCTTCGACACACAACATCAGCATGGCTGGTCAGGAGCTTGGACTTTCTCCTGCTGTCGCTAGTGCGCACATCAACAAACTTGAGGACAGCTTAGGAGTTCGTTTAGTTCATCGCACCACACGCAAAGTTTCCTTAACTGAAGAGGGGCAGGCTTTTTTACCTCACGCGGAGGAGGTCCTTGCAACAGTGGAGGCAGCAAGGGGAGCTGTTGGCTCAGGGCAGAGCGCGCCAACGGGAGTATTACGTATAACCGCCTCTGCAACTTTTGGTCGCTTGCATATTGTGCCCGCATTAAAAGGTTTTATGGCGCGTTACCCAGGGTTAACCGTGGACTGCCGATTTTCTGATTCCATTATGGATCTGGTTGAGGGAGGTTTTGATGTCGCCATTCGTGTCGCTGAGTTGAAAGATTCTTCATTGGTCGCAAGAAAGCTTGCGCCAGATCGTCGTATTATCGTTGCATCACCAGATTATATTGAACAATTTGGGAGACCCAACAAGCCCCAAGACTTGACGAATCATGAGTGTATTAACTTAGTTGGAATGAATAATTGGTCATTCAATACAAAAGATGGAATGTTCAATGTAAGAACTTCTGGTCGTTTTAAAACCGATAATGGTGATGCGATGAGAGACGCGACGGTAAACGGGTTAGGTATTTCTATCAACTCGGTTTGGAGTGTTTATCAAGAATTACAAAGTGGTCAGCTAGTGGAAGTACTCGAAGATCACCCTTTAGCGATGGATGCTGGGATTTGGGCTGTGTACCCAAGCTCTCGTTTAATTGCGCCTAAGGTGCGTGCCTTTATTGATTACTTTGCTGAATACTATGGCACGCCACCTTATTGGGAAGAGGTTTAAAAGTCACAAAGACCATAATCCGTGCTCAGTTGGAATAGCAAAAAAAGCAGACCCATGCAGGGTCTGCAGTGTTAGAGAGATTAAAAGTTTGCGTTTGTATCGGTACCAACAAAGACGCTAATTCCGCTGGTAGATTGATAAATGCTAAAGGTTTCACCTGCAACAATACCATCTACAGAATCGTCATTTGCGGTACAGGTATAGCCGACGGAGTACGTACCGGGCTCTACAAAGCCAAATTCATATTCGTAATTTGCTTCATCAATGTCTTCCACTACGTTCGCCGCTGCGATTGGCATTATTTGGCCTTCTGCGCCTGCAAATGGCCCCATGTTCTCTTCGGCGATATTTCCTTCATATAGGTAGACCGCGTGTGCATACCCATTTGCGCTTGGGGTATCCGTTTCGCAGTTTTGGTAGGTTAATGTTGCGATATCTCCCTGAATTTCACCCGTTGTAACCGTGTTAATTAAAGTGACGGAGGTGCGTTGAATGCTGTAGCCTTCGTTTTGGCCTGTTCCGTCTTTTAAGCCACGGCGCAGGTCAAACTCCACCACAAATTCGTTGTTGTCAGGGTTGACTGCGAAGGTATTATTAAAGAACAGTACCCCAGAATTCGGATCTTTTCCGACCCCCTGCGGACAAGCCCCATTACCTTTTACGGTCAGTGGTATTTGATTGCCGGTCGCTTCATCAACAACATAGGATGGATAATCCGGATGATCGCCATCATTCGCAAACACGCAGAGTTTGTAATTGCCAGTGGGTATCAGCTCGTCGTCCACTAACTCTTGAGCGTCACTGCCCTGGAAGTCGAGTAAGTTAACGCTTAATGGTATTGGATCTTCATTATCGAGCAGAGGATTACCATTTTCGTCAGCGAAATTTCCGTCTTCGTCGGTTTTATACACATCGAAAACTTGTGGTGTACCACCATCCAAAGGGAGAAATGCCACTTTGTTGTATGCGATAACCACTTCTGATACGTCATCAATAGGGGCATCTGATACAGACAAGGTAACCGGAGTCATTGTGCTGACAGAGTCACTGTCTGAATTACAGCCAATCAACGCAACTGTTATTGACGCACTGATCAAGCCAATTTTCATGCTGTTCATTTAGATGTACCTTTTTATGAGAAGTGTATTAAATGTAGTCGATTATTGATAAAACACAGAATAATAACGAGCGGAGTCGCGCGGTTAAAAGAGTGATAAACCATGACTAAGAAGTTCAGTAAAAGTGTGCTCAAATCGACGATATTGTGCTATTTGAAGTGCTATGGTTAGAAATGTGTCGCTCAAAAAATGAGCGGATAAATACATCAACAACTCTAGCCAAGAGGTCTCTATGTTAGGTGAAAATCACTCATTAACTCATGAATTCCCAGAACATTTGGATACCATTACCCAGCTTACCGAAAACGATGCATCATTTGCTGAAACCGTCAAAAACTACAATGCTTTAGATAAGGAAATCCGCGTACTAGAACTTCAAGGAAGCCCGATTGATGATCACGAAATGAACGTGTTAAAACATAACCGAGCTGAGCTCAAAGACTGGCTCCACTCGCGAATAATGGGTTCTTAGTGACGAAATGATCATCGGCTCGTGAATTGCGGGCCGATTTTAGTTCCAATGGACGATGCCAAGTGTGCAAACATTAGGAGTGCTGAGCAGGAGCTTGGAGCGGCAGGTGACCAGTTTTTACCCAAATGATCGTTTCTTGCTCTACAAAAGGAAAATGCTCGCTCATATGTGGGCTTCGGATCCAAGAGAGAGCGGGATAGGTACCTAGCTCGTCTCTAAACTCTCCTGACAATACGAAAATTTCTTCACCACCAAAGTGACGGTGTGGTTGAAACTTCTCACCTTTTGGCCATTTAACCAACGCGACATGTTCGTGCTCAAAATGATGCAGAGGCATGACTTGCAACCCACCGACACCACTCTGCCAGCTCGCTTGGTCTGTATTAATGCGAACTGTTTCAAGATCCTCAGATTCGAACTGATTTAGTTTAACTAAAATCACACAGCCTTCTTTGCTAAATGGTGCGTGTTGACTTCCTGGAGGGTTACGAAGGTAAGTGCCGGCAGGGTAGTCACCGTATTCGTCAGAGAATACTCCCTCGAGCACCAATACTTCTTCTCCTTGAGGGTGAGGATGAGTTGAAAACTGCGAATTTGGCTCGTACTTAACGACGCTGGTGGTATGCCCTGATTCTTTGGCTTCTCGTTCCAAAGGTTTGCGCCACACACCTTTGGAAGGGCTGGCGATCCATTCCTGTTGAGCAGTATCTATCACGATTCTTTTTGCAAAATCCATATTCAACATATTGAAATTCCGTTACTTATTTAATTACTAATTCTCATTAGTATACGTATAAAAAACATCAATTGATTCATTTGTTGATAGCCCAATTCATGGATTGAGTACGAACATGAAATCGGAGCCTAATTTAAATTTCTGCTTGTGTAATGAGAATTGTTATATTATAACATCGCAAAATTAAATGTTATAACATAACAAAAAGGAAAAAGTAGTGAATAAGAAATTGGTGTCTCTCGTGATCGGTAGCATTTTTGCATCCCCTGTTTTTGCCGACACACTATCGAACCCACAGATTGGTGTTGTTGTTGATGGCTACTACCAAGATGGCCAACGTCATAATTCTGAGCGCGAAGAAGGCTTTGGTCTAGGCCATACGGAATTAAACTTCTCATCGAATATCGACGACAAGTTTTACGGTGCATTGACCGCGGTTCTTGAAAGTCACGGTGATGAGACAGAATTAGAGCTTGAAGAGGCATTCATCGAAACTTTGGCATTGCCATATGGTGTAAATGTGCGCGCTGGCCGATTCCTATCTGACTTTGGTTATCTGAATAACCAACACATGCACACCGATAGCTTTGTCGAGCGTCCAATTGCTTATCGTACTTTCCTTGGCTCGCACTACTACGATGATGGTGTACGTGCAAACATCGTGTTGCCAACCGACCTTTACGTAAAATTTGGTGTAGAAGCGCTTAGTGGTAGCAAAATGTCTTCTGTCGAAGATGGTTCTGAAGTTGGCGTGTACACCACGACGCTGAAGCTTGGGAATGACTTCTCCGAATCTTCAAGTTGGCAGTTTGGTTTAAGTTACCTGCGCAACGAAAACGGCAAGGTTAAAGAATTCGAAGATCACGACCACGGTCATGAAGAAGAGCATGATCACGATCACCATCATGGCGCAGCAGTGACAGGTGCGAACCTTTACGGGGCTGATTTTGTTTGGAAATGGGCACCAGACGGTAATTACAAATACAGCAACTTCACGCTATCGGCTGAATACATGCTGCTAGACGGTGTGGTAGACAGTAAATATAAAAACGATGCAGAGTCACCAGACAACTTAAGCGCCTACTATGTTTCGGGCGTTTATCGCTTCAACCCAAGCTGGTCAGCAGGTCTACGTTACGGCGAAGCAGAAAGCTACGATGGTCATGCACACGGCGACCACATGCATTTTACTGAGCTGAATGATAAAGAAATGGATGCGATGATCGCATGGGATTCTTCTCATTTCGGTACTATCCGTGCGCAATACACTCGCATTGATAACCAAGACAGTGAGACAGACAACGTATTCACTCTGCAATACGTGATGACATTTGGAGCGCACGGTGCTCATGCGTTCTAAGCTAACATTGAATAAATGCAGCTTGGTGATGATGGCGGCAGGATCTGCCATCATCTCTTCGCCAGCTTTGGCTCTCAACATTTTCGTTTGTGAGCCAGAATGGAAAGCCTTTCTTGAAAGCCACGCGCCAGATGCCAGTATTTATTCAGCGACAACGGTCAAGCAAGACCCACATTACGTACAAGCTCGCCCTTCTTTGATTGCGAAGATGCGCCAAGCGGACATGGCAATGTGTTCGGGCGCAGAACTAGAGGTGGGGTGGTTACCTATGCTGCAAGTTCGTAGCAGCAATGCGGCGGTGCAAAATGGTGCGCCGAGCATGATCTACGCGACGGACTTCGTGCGCATGTTAGATACTCATGCTCACGTTGACCGTAGCATGGGAGATATACACGCTCACGGTAACCCACATGTTCAATTTGCGGCAAATGACATGATTCCATTATCTCGTAAAGTCACGGAGCGCCTAAAAGCGATTGATCCCGACAACGCACAAAGTTACCAAGTGAATGGTATGAAGTTTCGTGCTCATTGGCGTAAAAAGCTTAAAGAATGGAATGAGAAAGGGGCTGCTTTAAAGGGTAAGCAAGTTGTCGGTTATCACGCGACGTATCGTTATTTGTACGATTGGCTCGGAATGAAGCAGATTGCCGATCTCGAACCTAAACCGGGCATTTCACCGACCACATCTCACCTGCAATCACTTACCAAGTTAGATGCTGACAGTTTTGATGCGATTGTTTACTCCTCTCATCAGGATCAGCGTCCAGCGAACTGGTTGCAAGATCATACTGACAAACCTGTGATTCAACTGCCATTGACCGTTTCTGAGAGTGAAAGCTTGGATGAGATGTACGATCAGGTCATTGATGATTTACTGGATGTGTTAGTGCCGCCCGTTCCTGAGAAGATCTAAGCCATGGCTGATTATGCATGGCTTTTACCTGCGGTTTTGTGTGGTTTAATTGCGTTAGTTGGCAACATCGTTCTGGGGCAACAAGTTCTTAATCGTCAGATCATCTTTATAGATTTGGCGGTGGCGCAAGTCGCGGCATTGGGGGCAGCACTAAGCCACTACTGGTTGAGCCAATACGCGCTGTTCTCAGGCTCATTCTTTGGCGAAATGATTGGCCCTTGGGTGATGTCTTTGATGCTTTGCGGTTTGATCGCCTTAATGGAGAAACGATACCAGCAGCATTTAGAGCCCATGATTGGCAGCTTGTTTGTCGTGTCTGCATCGCTGGCAATCCTGCTGGTGAGCAAAGACCCACACGGCGGAGACTTTATTCAAGGCATTCTTAATGGGCAACTGTTATGGGCGACTTGGGCAGACGTTTGGCCTTTGGCACTCATTACCACTGCGATGTTGCTATTAGTTTGGTTAAAACCTGCGTTTATGCGCGGTAGTGGTTTTTATCTGATCTTTGCTATTCTGATGCCCATTACGGTCAAGTTAACCGGCATTTATTTAGAATTTGCTTTGTTGGTGATTCCAGCTTTATGTGCGGCAGCATTGAAGGGAACTCGATTCTTTGTCGCTAGTATCAGCATTGGTATTGTTGGGATCTTATCGGGTATTGCCGCATCGGCTCGCTATGACTTACCGAGTGGTGCGAGTATTGTGATCACCCTGTTTATTGCTGGCATGTTGTTTAATCTCTTGCTTCAGCCTTTTCTGGTGAAAATAACAAAACCAGCTTTTGTAAGAGATTAAGAGACAAGTAATATTGGTTTGATGAAGTAGTATTTGAGTAATCAGACCAATACTTTTCTATCCAAGTCCTCCAATCGTTTAACTTTGCGCCCTCCAACACACTTTCTTACGTTGATCTTGCCATAGTCATCAAGTTGCCTTGATTAGTTCACATCCGACTCCCAGACTGTTTCTATAGTTTTTATAAGATATAAAAGACCCTGCGTATGAGAAGCGCAGTTGTAACGCGACTAGGCATAAAAACAAAAAACGCTAGGGATACAAGCGAATTTGTAATCTCAACATTTAAGGAAGACCAAGATGAAACCGGAAAAAGTAGCAGTAGTCACTGGTGCGGCTCGTGGTATTGGCCAAGCGATTTGTGAACAATTACTGGAGGATGGATTCCATGTTGTCGGGCTAGATATAGCGCCCGTGGAATGGAGTCAGTCGGCGCAGCTAAGCAGTTATCAAGTCAACTTGTGTGATGCCGAAGCCGTCAGTGAAGTAGTAGAAAGTGTTGTAGAGCAGCACGGAAGAATCGATGCTCTGGTTAACAACGCGGGCATCACTCGAGATGCATTGTTGCCAGATATGTTAGAGCAAGACTGGGACAGCGTGATCGACGTGAACCTAAAAGCGGTGTTCTTACTCACCCAACGTGTTGCTCCTGTCATGCTAGAGCAGGGCACAGGCAGTATTGTTAGCATTTCTTCTATAGTGGGAACGGATGGTAATATCGGCCAGAGCAACTACGGCGCAAGTAAAGGCGGCGTCATCTCAATGAGCAAAGGCTGGGCGAAAGAACTTTCAAGAAAGGGTGCACAGATACGCGTCAACTGTGTCGCGCCAGGCTTTATCGCCACCGACATGACCAAGAACCTGCCAGAGAAAGTCATTCAAATGATGGAAGGCAAAACCCCATTAGGGCGCATGGGCTCAGTTCAAGATATCGCCAATGGCGTCTCTTTCCTAACCTCAGACAAGAGCGCCTACATCACAGGCCAAGTGCTCAAGATTGACGGTGGGTTGGTATTATAGCTCGCTAATCAAAATCTAAAATAAAAATGCCTTTTACTTATGTAAAGGGCTTTTTTTGTTTGAGGAATGTTATTCGGGCTTTTGACACTTTCACTTTATTCGTTTCGCACTGCCGGACTTGTATGATTAAGTATAGAGTGAGTACACATAATTCACTTTTACATCGTTCTCTGTTATTAACCTAGATATGTAGCTAATCAAAAATATTAACTTCGAAATAGAATAGCTGTTGAGGTATTAAAGTATGATTTTGTTGCCCATGGTATTAATTTAAATGATAATGCCAAGAAATAATTAACTTTGAATACTCACTATGTACTTAAAAACTGTACTGTTTAGCGCGTCAACTCTTCTTATTTTGGGTTGTAACTCCGAATCAACTAACCCATCTACTGAAGAAAGCGGATGGATAGTTGTAAGCTCTCACTCCGAGCCAAGAAAGCATCAGGTAATTTACGAAAAACATAGCAGGAAAGGTCTAAGTCTTGCCACTAACGTTCCGGATCTTGACCTGCCTTTAACTTACCAACTAGCGAACCAAATTATTGAGGTCAAAGAAGAGCTTACATTTGGTGAAAATATTGACGGGAACCGCCTAACTTGGAAAGCTATTGGCAATGCTAAACTTAGAGAAAATCAAGTCCACTACGGAGTTAATAAAGATTACTCAGCTTCTAATGAAGGTATTGCTATCGGTTATGTTAACTTTGAGTCGAGGTTTGAGGCTGAAGGACAGCTTGGAATCGAAAAGTTAGTAATTGCGATGTATGACGATGTCAAGAGTGTCGAATTTTACTCTGGATGGGATAGTTCTAAAATATCTTGTTACCAAAATACGTTTGATGAAGACTTAGCTTGTTACGGTGAAATTTTAATTAACGACGATATAGTTCATGTTTTTGATAAATATCTGTCGTATGAATATGTAAACATGGTTTACGACACCGTTATGTCCAAAGGTCGAGAAGATATAATTGAGGCAGATTTTCAACATCAAATTAAATACTTACTAGTCGAAGAGAATAACGTTGAGATGCATTAGCTTGATTACTTTTTGGTAATGAGTGGCTTTTCGAAGCCGAAGTGACCATGAGCAAGATTATTAGATTTTACAAAACTCATTTATGTTCAAAAAATGAGTTTTGTAGATATTAAAATGCATGGAGCCAAATTCTCTCACTGATTCTATGAAGTTTTTGTGCGCTCTAACCACAAGACAATCTATAAAAGACGTTGAGCCAACGTCTTTGCCACAATGCCACCTGTTAATAAGGCTTTCAATGCCTCTTTCTCATTGCTATTCAAATGTGCGCTGGTTAATGATTTTTCTGTAAGTAACACAATTGAACGTGATAGAAGTAACAAAATGGCCTCTTAACGGTAACGTTCCCGAAAAGTTTATATATTATCGCCCTCATTGATATAAGTAGTAGAGACGCTCTGAGTACGAGCGCTCTGAAATTCAGGCTTTAGATGGACATTTAAAGTCACCATAAGTTTGCGATTTTTCTTGGGAACGTTTGCAGCATGCCTAAGTATAAATTTACGTGAGACTATGGAAATGAAACTACACACTTTGACGATGGCAGTAGCGCTTGGACTGGTTACTGCACCTGCATTCGCAGCAACAGATGTTGACGCTCTTGAAAAGCGAATTAATGAATTAGAACATAGACTTGAGCAGACAGAAAAAGCATCCACAGAAGCAAATGAGAAAGCCTCAAGCTTTGAGTTTCATGGCTACGCTCGTTCCGGGCTACTGATTAATGACGATCTGAATGGTGCAGTGGGTACTGGTCCTTACATGACGGCAGCTGGTGCTATTGGCGCTCCAGTTGGGCGATTAGGGGTAGAGGATGATCATTATGTGGAAGCAAACCTTATTCACAAACGTTTTGCAGATGATGGTTCCAGCGCATTGTTCCGAATCATGTTGGCAGATAGTACGGAAACCAATAACGAATGGACGGCGAGCGAGAGTCAATTAAACGTTCGTCAGGTATATGCTGAGCTAAACAAGTTGAGTATGTTCTCTGAATCAAGAGCTTTTGCTGACGCGACGTTTTGGGCTGGTAAACGATTTGACCGTGATAACTTTGACATTCACTTCTTTGACTCGGATATTGTTTTCTTATCTGGTACTGGTGCTGGTGTGTATGACGTCCAAATGAGCGATTCGTGGAAAGCAAACTTCTCGATCTATGGTCGTGATTTTGGTGAGATTGATAGCTCGTCAACAGATGTTGAAAACTATATCGCGACAATGAACAACCGCTTCGGTAATTGGCAATTGATGCTGAGCGGCATGACGTCTGCTGATAACAATGATCGCGTAGAAGGCGCAGCGGACAAAGGTTTACATGCGATGTTTGCTTACCATGGCGATAACTTCTTTGGCATGAGTGAAGGCTTCTCTAAAACCGGTATTTTGATGGGTGATGGACTGGGTGCGGAACTTAAAGGCATCGGTTCAAACGGAGATTTGTTAGAAGACGCAAAAGCCGTACGCTTGTTCAGCTATGGTGTAACACGCATCGGCGACAACTGGCGTGTAGCACCTGCGTTGCTAGCAGAACACAGCCAAGATCGCTTTGCTGAAAATGATGAATTTACGTGGGCATCGTTCAACATCCGCTTAGCGCAAGAGTTTACGCAGAACTTTGAGATGGTTTATGAAGGCTCATACCAATACATGGACCTAGACAATGCGATTGATAAAGCAAGTGGCAGTTTTTACAAAGCGACAATCGCACCAACGCTTAAGATGTCTACCGCTGCAGGTTTCTTTGACCGTCCGGAGCTACGTTTTGCAGTTAGCTACGTTGATTGGAGCGAAGACTTGAATGGCTACTCGATTAGCCAGGATGCGGGTGCTGCAACGATGGGTGATGGTGGTGAAGTTCTGTTTGCACTGCAAATGGAAACTTGGTTCTAAAGGGATCTAACCGACAAAGAGTAATAAGAAAAGCGCCAACTGATTTCAGTTGGCGCTTTTTCATTAACAGGACTGACGCTCAATTGTTTTGAAGGTTAGTACCATCTTACTCATTTCAAAACTTCTGTTGGCAATTCTATCTAGTAGCAGTTTCGCACCATTTTCACCCGCTTTATCAAATGCATAGTTAAATGTTGATAAGGTTGGGGTGCACACTGATGCGAGCTCATCATCACCAACTCCTAGCACTAAAACGTCTTTACCCGGTGTTAACCCGAGCTCTTGAATCGCTCTCATCGCACCGATAGCAATACGGTCTGTCGCACAGAACAAGCCATCTAGCTTAGGGTTCTTTGTTAAGTGTTGTTTTGCCAATGAATAGCCAGAATCGATGGTAAAGTCACCACGAGCATGGAAGGCGAGCTCAAAACCATGATGCTGTAGCGCTTGAACAAATCCTTCAGAGCGTTGCTTATCTACCGCGATATCGTCACCTTGCACACCAATAAAACCCATGGTTTGGCAACCTTTTGCAACCAGTCTATTTCCCGCTTCAAACCCTACTCGTGCGTCATCATGAATGATGCTTGGAATATTAAACATGGAACCATCTTGACCGACGAGCACAACTGGAACGGCTGAGTTTTGAATTGCTTTTACCAGTTTGGAATCGAGGTGGGTGGCGTAAAGAATGATCCCTTCAACCCGTTTTTGGTTAAAGATCTGAATGTATTCCAGTTCTTTTTCGTGGGCTTGGTGAGTGCTAGCAAGTAAGACATGTTTCCCGGCTTTTTCAAGGACATCGGTTAATCCATCGACACCTTGGGATGTGGCATGAGAGGAAACCCGAGGAACAATGACACCAACCAGATTGGTCTTTTGAGATTTTAGATCTTTAGCGACTTGGTTCGGCACATAGCCACACTCCGCTACTGCTTGGCGGACCTTCAGTTTTGTCGCTTCTTTTACGCCATATTCATCGTTTATAACCCGTGACACTGTTGATTTTGATACGCCAGCCAGACGGGCGACATCATGCAGACTCGCCATTGTTCCTATCCATTCTGTTTTTCGTTTTTGGGATTGTTTGCAAAGAGAAGATGAAAAGCTCTTTGATAAGTAGCGATTCTAACCTTCTATACTGCTCTTAGGGAGAGAATTTGACGATCATTCTCACATTCTCTCTGCTTTATCTTTGATCATTTGGTTTTATTGAGCAAAAATCTGTTTTGCAAACGTTCCCGAAAATTTCGCAAGCTCAGATAATAATCCAATGGGGTATGAAATGAATTATCCGGCAGTAGCAAAAGAGTTGTTAACTCTATTAGGTGGTAAAAGCAACATCACCGCACTTGCGCATTGTGCGACACGCTTACGCCTTGCCGTTGCAGATGAGCAAAAAATAGATGAACAAGCGATTGATAGCCTTGAAGGAGTAAAAGGGCAGTTCAAAGTTGCGGGTCAGTACCAAATCATTTTTGGATCTGGCATCGTAAACCAAGTTTATGCAGAAATGGCGAAGTTGACGGGGATGAGTGAAATGTCCACCAACGACGTTGCGTCTGCTGGCGCAGAGAAACAAAACATTGTTCAGCGCGCGGTGAAAGGGCTGTCTGATATTTTCGTTCCAATCATTCCAGCAATCGTCGCTGGTGGTTTGTTGATGGGTATCTATAACCTATTGACTGCTCAAGGCTTGTTCATTGATGGCAAATCTTTGATTGATGCCAACCCAGGACTGACAGACTTGGCGAACATGATCAACACGTTTGCGAACGCGCCGTTTGTTTACCTGCCTATTCTGCTGGCATTTTCAGCCAGTAAGAAGTTTGGCGGTAACCCATATTTAGGGGCGGCGCTAGGTATGTTGATGGTTCACCCTGACTTGCTGAATGGTTGGGGATTCGGCGGCGCATCTGTGTCTGGCAACATTCCGGTTTGGAATATTCTTGGCTTTGAAATCCAAAAAGTGGGTTACCAAGGTTCGGTGTTACCGGTTTTGGTATCGGCATTCATTCTTGCGAAGGTTGAGCTAGGCTTACGTAAAGTCATACCTTCTGTTTTAGACAACCTTTTAACGCCATTACTGGCGATTTTCATAGCGGGTTTGCTAACGTTTACTGTCGTCGGTCCGTTCACGCGTGATATCGGTTTCCTATTAGGTGATGGTCTGAACTGGCTATACAACACAGCTGGCTTTGTTGGTGGTGCGGTATTTGGTCTTATTTATGCTCCGTTTGTTATTACTGGTATGCATCACAGCTTCATTGCGATTGAAACTCAACTTCTTGCGGATATTGCGACGACGGGCGGCACCTTTATCTTTCCTATTGCGGCGATGTCTAACGTTTCTCAAGGAGCGGCAGCGTTGGCGGTGGGCGTGATGAGCAAAGATAAGAAGATGAAAGGTATTGCGATTCCATCGGGTGTTACGGGTTTGCTGGGTATTACAGAGCCAGCCATGTTTGGTGTTAATCTAAAACTACGTTACCCATTTATTGCGGCAGTTTGCGCTGCGGCGTTATCGAGCGCGTTCATTACAATGTTTAATGTGAAAGCTCAGGCATTGGGTGCAGCAGGTCTTCCAGGCATCATTTCTATTACGCCAGAGAAGATTGGATACTACATCGCGGGTATGGTGATCGCGTTCTTGACCGCATTTGTTCTCACCATTGTTCTTGGTATGCGTGACCGCGCTAAAGTTGGTAGAAAAGCAGCGGCTTAATCTGAACTCCTTAGGGGTGGAGTCCCCCAAAATCCACTTCTTTTCCTAAATGTTTGGGGTGCTAGCCAAGCACTAATGGCTTGGCTAGCCTTTTTCAATTTTTACTTGGTAGTGAAGGTGTTCAACACGTTGGACTATCAGGGCTTTAATTTCAAGGTAAGCAAGATGAATCAAGTGTGGGTAACTGGTGATGCTGTTGTCGATCTAATACCGGAATCTGAGACTTCTTTACTCAAATGTCCCGGTGGTGCACCAGCGAATGTCGCCGTAGCTATTGCTCGTCTATCTGGTAAGAGTGCGTTTTTTGGACGTGTAGGTGATGACCCATTTGGTCGCTTCATGCAATCAACGCTCGATCAAGAGGGCGTGAGCACGGAGTTTCTCGTTAAAGATCCTGAGCAAAGAACATCAACAGTGGTGGTGGATTTAGACGAGCAAGGTGAGCGCAGCTTTACGTTTATGGTAAAACCGAGCGCTGATCAGTTTATGTCTGTTGAAGACATCCCTAACTTTAAGCAAGGTGATTGGCTGCATGTCTGCTCGATTTCACTGGCAAATGAGCCAAGTCGAAGCAGCACATTTGAGGCGATCAAAAGAGCAAAAGCCGCTGGTGGTTTCATTAGCTTTGACCCTAACTTGCGTGATGAAGTGTGGCAAGACCAGTCAGAAATCCAAGCTGTCGTGATGAAGGCTGTAGCGATGGCCGATGTGGTTAAGTTCTCTGAAGAAGAGCTTTTGTTCTTAACTGACTCAACATCGATGGCGCAAGGTTTAAAACAAATAGCCTCTTTGAATATTGCTTTGGTCTTGGTGACGCAAGGTGCGAAAGGTGTTTGGCGCGTCTTTGAAAGTCAGAGTGAACTGATCACAGGTCAAGTCGTTAGTCCGATTGATACCACAGGTGCGGGTGATGCTTTTGTCGGAGGGCTACTGGCATGCCTGTCTCGGTATGACGATTGGAAAAATCATCCTGTTGTTAGCTCTGCGATTCAATGGGCAAATGGCTGTGGTGCATTAGCGACGACGCAAAAAGGCGCAATGACCGCGCTTCCGACCCAGACAGAATTGCTGCAATTTATTGGGCAATGATCTCCAGATCCAATTTCAGTTGAGAAAAATTATGAGCTTAAACAACCGTTGGACTGTAGAGCAAAGATATCGCCGACTTGAGCAAATCCCTCAGTGTGATATCGAAGAAATGACACTTTCACGTCAGCAAGATAAAGGCTTTCCTAGTTTTCATATCGCCCCTAGATTTGGGCTGTTAAATGACCCAAATGGGTTGTGCTATTTCAATGGTGAGCACCACATCTTTTACCAGTGGACGCCTGTGGGACCAGTCCATGGAATGAAGTATTGGTACCACCTTTCTACTAAAGACTTCATCCATTTTACTGATCATGGTGTGGGTCTTCATCCCGACCAAGACTACGATTCACATGGTGTCTATTCGGGCGGTGCTTTGGTGGAAAACAACAAGGCTTTGCTGTTTTTTACTGGTAATAAGCGTGACCAAAACTGGAATCGAATTCCAACACAGTGCTTTGCCACCATGGATTCAGATGGCAACATTGAAAAGCATGGTGTGGTCATTGAGAACGAACATTACACGGAGCACTTTCGTGATCCAAAAGTTTGGAAGAAAGGCGACGACTATTTGATGGTGGTGGGTGCTCAAACCAAAACCGAGCATGGTTCAATGGCGCTCTATCAAAGCAAAGATTTGAAAACGTGGCAGCATAAAGGTCCAATTAAGACCAAGTTTTCTGACCTTGGGTACATGTGGGAGTGTCCTGATTTCTTTGAGATTAATGGTCAATCGGTGATGCTGTTTTCTCCACAGGGCGTGAGCAGTAGTAATCCTTATGATTTCAAAAACATCTATTCTGTCGCATATATCGTGGGTGATCAGTTGAACCTAGAGTCGATGACTTTAGAAAACCACCAAGATATTTTGCAGCCAGATTATGGGTTTGATTTCTACGCCCCACAAACCTATTTAGATGAGAATGGGCGTCGCATTCTTATTGCATGGATAGGGTTGCCAGAAATCGATACACCATCGGTCACACACCAGTGGGCAGGAATGTTGTCTCTTCCTAGAGAACTAACGTTGAAAGATGGTTTTCTTGTTCAAACTCCGCTCCCTGAGCTGAAGAATTTAAGAAAAGAAGAGGTGGTCTTTGCACAATCCCATACACTGGAAAGCACCAGTTGTTTGATCCAACTAGACCTTGAGGGCGATGGCTTTGAACTTGAGCTGAGTAACCTCAAAGGTGACAACATCGTCTTTAGTGCGACAGAGCACGAGTTTATGCTGGACCGTCGTCATATGTCTCATTTGTACGCAGAAGAATTTGGTGGTATTCGAAAAGCACCAAGATTGGACGCTAAGCAGACGATTGAGATGTATATCGACAATTCTGTCATCGAGATTTTCATTAATGGCGGCAAACACACGATGACCAGTCGTTTCTTTATTGATGACCTCAATACGGTAACGTTGAGAGGGTTGGAGCAAGCAAGGCTTTTCCCTTTGAAAGGTATTACAGGCTTGTTTGAGTCATCTTTATAATTGGTCATATCAAGCGGAGTGCCTTTTGATATACGAGCCTTTTGATATAACAGCTCCTCAGTAGGCATCAAAAACGCCCTTCATATCTCCATGAAGGGCGTTTTTTGTTCAAAATACCTAGGTAGATTATCTTTCACGCACGTAGGTCGTTTGAACTAAAGTATCCAAAACAACTTCACTCTTGGTGACTTTGAAGTTTAGCGGTTGTTCTAAATCCCCAAATAGAGGTGCGCCGCCGCCAAGTAGGATAGGGAAGCGCGTGATCACCATTTCATCGATAAGATCTTCTTTCAGGAAGTTCTGAATCGTCACTCCGCCGTCGATGTAAAGATCGTTAAAGCCTTTTGCGTTTAGCTCCGCAAGCACATCTTTTTGCTCGCCTTTTACTAGAAAGACTTTGTCTTCGTAGCCTTGTGGCACTTCTGTCATGGTATTGCTGAGTACAAACACAGGTTTGCTGTATGGCCAATCGCAATCAAAGCTCAGTACGACATCTAGGGTGTTGCGCCCCATTACCAAGCCATCAATACGCTCCATCAGTGAGAAGAAACCAGTATCAATGTTGTCTGGATTTGGTACTGAATGTAGCCAGTCGAGTTTGCCCTGCTTATCTGCGATGTAACCGTCCAGACTGGTTGCAATAAATACGATATTTGCCATGAGTACCTCATCAAAATGGTGATGCTTGAGCCAAGCTAAAGTATGGTTTAAAATTAATTCTACAATGTAGAATAAGTGTGAGTTTATCGAGAAGATCAAATGTCTGTCAACGAAAAGAAACGCGGGAGACCAGCCGCTAAGCAGTCGCAGTTAAGCGCAGAAAGCATCCTAGATACAGCTAAGTCATTGATGAAAAAGGATAGCAAGGTACCAAGTATTCGCTCGTTAGCGACGCAATTAAATGTGGATCCTATGGCGATCTATTACTACTTCAAAAACAAGAATGCGTTGCTTGAAGCGTTGACCACATCGCTGGTGGAGGAAATTTATCAACCGAAAGTGAATGAAGATTGGCAAGGCGAACTCAAAAATTTGTGTGTTAGCTACATTGAACTGCTGCGTGAGTACAACGGGTTATTGCAAACCATGCTGAGCATGACATCGTATGGCCCTGCTCAAGTGTTTACCGAGCGCTATCAAATCATTGTTCAGCCTTTGGCACTGTCTCCGCAAGTGGAGAAAGACAGTTTGGATCTATTGGCAGATTACCTACACGGGTTCGCTTTCTCGATCAGTTGTTGCCACGATACGAGTTTGATTCAGACGGAGATGATGGATGGGCCGTTGAATCTGATCTGTTCTTCGTTATTGGCATCTCGAACCTAGTTCACATTATCGCGACGTTTTTACTTATAGCGTGAAAGAAAATCCCATAACCAAAGGTTCTAACTAAAAGAGATTGCAGGACTTTTATTTGGCGAATTCGACCTAATATCTTGAGTATGCCTAATCGCAGTTGGCGAAGAGGTGATGTTAATAATGCTTGCTGGCGCGTAAGACCCGTCAGTTTGAAGATGCATTCAAACACAATAAGGGAAAACAATGGCTAACGAATACATTCCACCAAAAGTTTGGACAAACGATAATGAAAACGGCGGTCAGTGGGCGAGCATCAACCGTCCGGATTCTGGCGCACGTCATGAGCAAGAGCTTCCAGTTGGTGAGCACCCATTCCAACTTTACTCAATGGGTACCCCAAATGGTCAGAAAGTGACGATCATGTTTGAAGAGCTTTTGGCGGCTGGCGTAACGGCAGCAGAATACGATGCATACCTGATTAAGATTGGCGATGGCGACCAGTTTGGCTCTGGCTTTGTGGCTGTTAACCCAAACTCTAAAATTCCGGCATTGGTTGACCGTTCGGGTTCTGAGCCAGTGAACGTGTTTGAATCTGGCAACATCTTGTTTTATCTAGCAGAGAAGTTTGATCATTTCTTACCAAAAGAAGGCGCTAAGCGTGCTGAGGTAATGAACTGGTTATTCTGGCTGCAAGGTTCTGCGCCATATCTAGGCGGTGGTTTTGGTCACTTCTACGCGTACGCACCAGAGAAGTTCGAGTACCCAATCAACCGCTTTACAATGGAAGCAAAACGTCAGTTAGATGTATTAGACAAGCGTCTTGCGAACAATGAATTCCTAGGTGGCGATGAGTACAGCATCGCTGATATCGCAACATGGCCATGGTACGGCAACCTTGTGTTGGGTCGTGCTTACGATGCGGCTGAATTCTTAGACGTAGAAAGCTACAAAAACGTTGTGCGTTGGGCAAAAGTAATTGATGAGCGTGAAGCGGTAAAACGTGGTCGAATTGTGAACCGTTCATGGGGTGAAGAATGGGAGCAGTTACCTGAGCGCCACAGCGCAGAAGATATTGATAAAGTATTGAAACTTAAACCATAAGCAATCTTGGCCTAGCTACGTCAAATGAGTTTAGTTTTATCTATGCTTATACAGTGACCTTAATCAAATCTATAGCGCACCATATACGGTGCGCTATTTTTATTCTCATTTAGTCTCGAAATGCTAATTTATATCACCTCTTGAAGAGTATTTAGTTCGTAGATTAATCTTTAATGTATTTATATATTATGATGCAAAACAAAGCTCATATTTCCATGTTAAATATGGACTGGTCATACTGCTTTCTAATAATTAAATTATTTAAAAATTATAAACTGATTTTATATCCATTATAAATAAAATTAATGATAATTAATATTTGACATAACCACTAAATTTATGTGGAATATGCGGGTTGATTTATTTTGAAGAAATAAAATTAATTTCTAGTACTTTTATTTAAGACAAGCTTAGCTTTTAGCGATGTTTAATTATTAATGCTTATATCATGAAAGAGGATATGTATGATGTCGTCGTTTGAGTCGTACTGGGTTGGGATACGTCAAAGAATAGCCGCACAAACCGAAGGTAACCGCAGTTTAAAGTCTCTAGTCATTAAAAAGCAGCGTGTGAACTTAAATAACAGTGGGTTATCCTTTCGCGCTAAGTCCGGATGCCTTATCCCTCACTGTTATACCAAGTTCTCTGATGAGATAAACCTAAAAACATCGAAAAAATCGTCTCTTAGTTTTAAAAAAGGAAAGCTGTATTTTTCTCCAGTTTAATAATAAATGAAATTTACATAAATTATAATATTAGGTTTTTAAATTTATCGATAATTAATTACGATTTTATGATGCGTTTTCAATATGTTTTCTTGGTAAATAATTAGCTGGGCTTATTGTTGATTGTTTTTGTTGTTTCCTATTTAGATATGGATAAAAGCTCAATTACTTTTCCTATACCAACTTACTCCCTGAATTGACTTGCGCGCTTTTTCTCCCCTCTCAAAAAACATAGCGTTACGGAATTATTTTCGCTCCTGTTTCATTCTTCAAGACGAAAGCTCTACCTACCTCTCATTATTTTCGACAAACATTGAGTAAAAGTAACCAATCGTAACAAGGTGGCTGTAACTGAGCGCCGTTTCAATATACTCGTTTTTTAACTAGGTAATCCCGCGCTTTGAATTCAATCGGGTACCGTTTGTAAGCCTTAAATGCTACTAAGATAAGATGTCATGATGAGAAAAAGTACTATATTACACACAGTGTTAATTACAGGGTTCGCTGCTGTATCCTCGTTGGCTTATGCTGCGCCTTCAGTTGTGCCAAATGCGCCGGAACTCAGTTCTCGTGGTTATGTTTTGATGGACTTCCATACGGGGAAAGTACTGGTTGAACGTGATGCCCACAAACGTTTAAACCCCGCGAGTTTAACGAAGTTGATGACTGCTTATGTAGCTGGTCAAGAAATTAATACAGGCAATATTACGTTGAATGATGAGGTTGTCATCAGCCGAAATGCTTGGGCAAAAAATTTCCCAGATTCTTCAAAAATGTTTATTGAAGTCAATACTTCCGTTTCTTTGTCTGACTTATACCGTGGTCTGATTGTTCAATCTGGTAACGATGCCAGTGTCGCTATTGCTGAGCATGTTGCGGGAAGTGAATCAGGGTTTGTGAGTTTGATGAATAGTTGGGCCGCCAAGCTTGAATTGTCTAACACGGCATTCACCAACCCTCACGGCCTAGACAGTGACGGTTTATATTCGACACCTTATGATATTGCCAAGTTGGGCCAAGCGATTATTCGTGACTTACCTGATATCTATCCGCTGTATAGCGAAACCTCGTTTACTTACAATGGCATCACTCAATACAACCGTAATGGCTTGCTTCGTGATCGTAGTATGAATGTCGATGGCATGAAAACTGGTTATACAAGCGGCGCGGGTTATAGTCTAGCGACTTCTGCAACACAAGGTGATATGCGTTTGATTGCCGTAGTGATGGGAGCGAAGAGTGAGAATGTTCGTGAATCAGAAAGCAAGCAGCTGTTGAGTTATGGCTTCCGCTTTTACGATACGGTAATGCCGACTGAGGCGGGTGCGGAACTTGCGAAAGCTCGAGTTTGGATGGGCGAAAAAGACGAGCTTACTGTCGGCGTAGCTAACGATGTGTATCTCACTTTGTCAAAAGGAGATGTAAAAAATCTGCAAGCGGATGTTGAATACAACGGTGATTTAGTTGCGCCAATTTCTGAGCAACAAGTGGTTGGTAAAGTGCTTTACAAAGTCGACGGTAAGGTCGTAAATGAAGCCGATCTCGTTGCATTGGAGTCCGTGGAGGAAGGCAGTTTATTCAAGCGAATTTTAGACTGGTTTAAGCAATTGGTCGCTAGCTGGTTCTAAACAGTAGCGAACTTCTGTCTATATCACTCTATCTTGTTAATTTTCTATTAAATCAGTTTACTAAGGCGACCAACGTGGTCGCCTTACGTTTTTGGAATACTCGTTGCGTTAAAACGCAGGCCTTCTTGTAAGGGTGTGTTTTACCTGACCAAGAGCGTTTTGTGTTTTTGGGTGCGAGAGAAAAGAAACTAGAACAAGAATGGAGTGACACGTGCACAAGATTTTATCTTTGACATTGATTTTATCGCTCATGGGCTGCGCTATGCCTTACCAGCAGGAGGTCGATAGCGGCCAATGTGTTGGAGTCATGACCTCTCAGGATGCATATGGTTATTTAAACCCAAACCATTACACGATGCAGGTACTCGCGCTAAAGCAAGAAAAAGATGTGAAAGATTATATTCGCTATATCGATCCTAAGCATCCGGTTTGGGTTAACTGGAAAAACAGCCGAGGCACGCGTTGGTATACGGTAACTGTTGGTGATTTTAAAACGAAACAGGATGCCTACAATGCGCTTTCTTCATTACCAAGCCGTGTAAAGCAGTCATCCCCGTTTGTGCTGACTTTTGCGGAAATGCAGCGTAAGCAACAAACGAGTGTTGTGAGAATGCGTTAGCCAACAAAAAACGGAAGCGATGGCTTCCGTTTTTGTATTTAGGAGTAAGCTTAAAGCGCCGCTAAAATCGTTTCTGCTTTGCTTGCTTCAAACTCTTTTGGCTCTTCAACGTTAAGCTTAGTCACTGTGCCGTTTTCAATGATCATCGCGTAACGTTGTGAGCGAATACCACCAAAGCCGCCTGTATCCATTTCAAGACCTAATGCTTTAGTAAAGCTAGCGTCGCCATCACCCAACATCAGAATCTCAGAAGCGTTTTGAGCTTCGCCCCACGCTTGCATCACAAATGCATCGTTTACAGAAACGCAAGCAATTAAATCAACACCTTTTGCCTTTAGCTCATCAGCTAATACCACATAGCCTGGTAGATGAGCTTCTGAACAGGTAGGGGTGAATGCGCCAGGTACAGCAAAGAGTACGACTTTCTTGTTCGCAAACAGTTCTGTAACGTCGTGGTTAACCATACCATCGGCAGTCAACTCACTAAGAGTTGCAACTGGTAGAGCTTGGCCTTGTTGAATCATGATTCTATTCCTTTTTGTGTGCTAGTTTAGCTTTCTCAGTCTAGCGTTTATAAATGCGGTTAACCACAGAGTCTTTGTAGGGTTTTAATACCTACGCGTTTGACCTAAGGCGTGGCACTGATGCCTTTATTGCAACGCTTCGTGCTGGTTTACGTATTGGCTAACAAGGTGACGATATTTCGCCTTTAACTCGTTATCGATAAAGCTGGCATCAATCGCGTTCATTGTAAATTGGGCAAGTTCACTCTTACTCATTGGATGTGCGTTGTTGACGGCCAGAAAGTTATCCGTCATGTAGCCACCAAAGTACACAGGATCGTCTGAGTTAATCGTTACGGCGACACCTTTTCGTAGCAAATCCACAATATTGTGATCTTTCATATCGTCGAATACACATAGCTTAAGATTCGATAACGGACACACTGTCAGTGGCATTTGGCTTTCGATTAAGGATTCAACTAATGCTTCATCATCAACACAGCGAACACCGTGATCCACGCGGCTCACGTAAAGCATTTCAATTGCATCGCTAATATTTTGTGCGGGGCCTTCTTCACCTGCGTGAGCAACGGTAAGTAAGCCTTCTTCTACTGCTTGTTTAAATACGCGCTTGAATTTAGCTGGCGGATGACCTTGTTCTGAAGAATCTAGTCCAACACCAATGATCTTATCACGGTGTTTCAGAATAGCCTGTAGGGTCTCTATGGCGCTCTCTTCTGGAAGGTGACGGAGAAAACACGCAATAATTTGCGAGGTAATGCCAAGTTTTTCGTGACCATCTTTTAGCGCGCGAGCGATTCCATTGATAACGGTGTCAAAGTCTATGCCGCGTTCTGTGTGTGTTTGAGGGTCAAAAAAGATTTCGGTATGAATAACGTTGTCTTCTTTACAGTGCAGTAAGTATTCCCAAGTGAGATCGTAAAAATCTTGCTCCGTACGCAGAACTCCCGCTCCTTGGTAATAGAGGTCGAGAAATGATTGTAAGTCTGTGAACTGATATGCGCTGCGTAGTTCACTCGGAGAAGAGTAAGGGATCTCGATGCCGTTTCGTTTTGCTAATTTGAATAAGAGTTCCGGCTCAAGTGAACCTTCGATATGTAAGTGCAGCTCTACTTTTGGAAGACCTTGAATAAATGCGTTCATATTCCACCTTATGTGTATTGTGGATGCAGTTACTCTAAGAATAGGTATAGATAGAAATAAATCGAACGCTATCACAAAGAGTAAGACCCACGATGATCTCAACTCTTCGTAATCAGCACTTTGCGGGAACTGGTAGAGACCCCCAAACCATATCATTGGGGTTATACGAAGCAAACGAGAGGGATTATACGCAAAAATATCGCTTTGGCTATACGCAAATAACCTAGCTGTCATTAGTCACGGGGTTTCCTGTGAGCGAAACGACTATTTGCAAGTCACTTGAGTATAGAGGAGCCAGTTGTTTTTGCGTGTGTGAGAGGGACGTGTAATTAGAAGAGTAGTCTAAAAGAGTGGAGATTCGTTTGAGCAAAGGTAGGTGGCGGTACCTTGCACAACGATAAAGGCAGAGAAAGCACTAGAGAGCATTTATAGATCGAATAACTTATCAAATTCTCTTTGTTCCATAATGTCTTCTATGCGGCGTCGAGTTTTCTGCTTTACCGCCGCCGCGTTTTGTTCAGACTCTTTTTTGTCTTTTTCTGACTGCTTCTTACTTTTTCTAGCCATTGGATACCTTCCAAATTAGTTGCATTATCCATTAATGCATGAAAACTGAATCAGTTAACAGTAAAACTTCCTAACTTTGAACCTGAATCACAGAGAATAGTTCCAGATTGCGTTTTCTCACAATATTCAAAATCGATCATGAAGCTATGAGAAAGAAGTTTCGGTAATACGTGTCTTCGTAAAATATCACCATTTAATTGATGTATTTTAGCGTTCCAAGAGGTTTGAGGTTGTTCTAAATTCAATTCAATTTCTAACATTTATTCTCCTGTTTTTTAGTGATTTTCTCTTTGTTAAGTAATTGATACCAATGCCTTTGACGGCCAGTTCTTTTTGAGGACATGATTTTTCCTATAAATAATAAATTAAGCAGTACTATTCAGTTTATTTTAGATAGCACAAAGCAATGCCTAAAATTAGGCTGAGTGATTGATGAAAGAATATTTTTGAAGGAGAGAGGTTTGGTGCAGCATGGGCATGCTACACCAAGAAAAGCAGTCTTATAGAGGAGTTACTTCAGTCGCTTGAGGACCTTTTTTACCTTGCTCTACATTGAAGCTTACTTTCTGACCTTCAGTCAGTGTTTTGAAACCGTCAGAAACGATAGCGTTAAAGTGTACGAATACATCTTGGCCGCCGTTGTCTTGAGATAGAAAACCGAAGCCTTTAGTTTCGTTAAACCATTTTACTGAACCAGTTACTTTAGACATAAAAATACCTTTGAATTAAACATTAAAATTATGATTTGTTTTGTGGATCTTTTCTAAGCTATTGAATGTTCAATCAAGAGGAAGTTGTACGCAGGTGTCTGAATTGGGGATTCAAGATTTTACTGAGAGGAAACTTAAACTAAATGTTGCATTAACAGCTCTCTTCTAAGAGCCAAGGCACACTATACACCTTGTTTAGAAAATAGCTACATTTATTTTAGATAAATTAAATGTGCTCATTATTAACTCGATAAATTGTATTGTTCGAAAAAGTTGAATAAGTAGAACGAATAGTATGGCTCATAATTTTAGCTCATCAACCTAAAATAGAACCTTATCGATAGCCATAGATTGAACATGCGATTTGCAAGCGGTCACAAAGATAAACTAGGAGAACTAGTATGAGTACATTCAGAGAAATTCGTCAGCTTATTCCTGCGCAACCTACTGCTGATGGTGATGGAGTGAAAATTCGCCGAGTAGCGGGTTTCAATCATGCTAGTTTTTCTCCATTTTTGATGATGGATGAACTCAAATCAGAAGACCGCGCTGATTATATCGGCGGTTTCCCTCCGCATCCGCACCGCGGTATCGAGACGCTTACTTATATGTTGAAAGGTCATTTCCAGCATCGTGATCATATGGATAATGTTGGCGAGCTTCGTTCCGGTGGTGCACAGTGGATGGCAGCAGGAAGAGGCGTCATCCATAGCGAAATGCCTATTATGAAGGAAGGCGAACTGCATGGTTTCCAAATTTGGATTAACCAGCCTGCGAAAAATAAGATGCAGCCAGCTCAATATCATGACTTTCAACCTGAAACGATCACTGAGTTTGATACTCCGAATACGGGGGTTGTACGTTTGATTGCGGGTCATATGACTATAAACAACGAACGAATTCAGGGGCCGCTAACAGAGACAGGTGTTGCTGCCACGGTAGCCGATTGGAGAGCGATGGGTGGTCAAGCTTTGAATTTGAACACGGAGCAAGATAACAACATGATGCTCTATGTCTATAAAGGTCGTATTCAATTAAGAGGTCGTGAGATCAATCAAGGTGAAATGGCCATTTTATCGAAAGGTGAATGGGTTGAATTGCAGGCCGAAAAAGAGAGTGGTGCACTGATCTTTATTGGTGAGCCAATTAATGAACCCGTGGTGCATTATGGCCCTTTTGTCATGAATAGCATGGGAGAGATAGAACAAGCCATCCAAGACTACAACTCTGGGTTGTTTGAAACTTACTAGTTTTGACAGCCTACTCGCTTTTTCAGTTAGCGAGCAAATTAAAACAGTTTTGAGCCTGAATATTGGGCTCGACCAGAAGCAAATACGATAATCCACTGCCATCGAATTTGCGTTAGCCACGTTTAATCCACGTGGCTTTTTTCTACTTCTGACTCCAACGTATGATGGCTTCCTTTCCTGCTTCAATTCCTAACTCATAAGCATGACGCAGTGGTGCTGGCGATCGACTCAGCCGTTTCAACTTGAATGTTTCAGGAGGACACACTTGAATGATTTCGATACCAGGTGGAGGGTTGTTGATCAGCGCTAAGGTCTGATTGTAGCGAACTTCACGTGTCAACATCGGTTCAATTAATCCGGGCGTTTCTTTCAACATCCTCTTAGTTAGGGCGCTGAATCTTCCTCTTGGCTTTTGATAGCTTGCGGGCTGACTGCGTAAAACCATAATCTTTTTGGCTCCTCGCTTTATTGCTTCTGCAACAGGAAGTGCGTCTGAGACGCCACCATCAACGTATTGAATTCCGTTCAGTGATACGCCATTTCGGTAAAGTACAGGCAGTGCGCTGCTGGCTTTCATTGTTTCTGCCAAGTCGTCGACATCAGGAAGGTGGTACTCCGCTTGCCCATTGTCTTGACGCGTCACGCCTAAAAAGAAAGGTCGTGAATCAGCTTTGAGCGCAGATTTATCGATGCCAAGTTCTTCGAGGGTGACATTCCACATCCAGTCTAAGTTCATCATATCACCACCACGTAGAAGTTGAGATGGAGAGATAAATTCTTTTCTTAAGCTGTAATCGAGGTAGATTTTTAAGTTACGTCCGGGCATTTTAGCTAAGTAGGCAGCCAAGTTGCTAGCACCCGCAGACACTCCCCAAAAGCTATCAAATGGAGAGAACTCGCTAGCAAGAAAATGATCGAGTATGCCGCATGAAAATACGCCTCGCATGGCTCCACCTTCGACAATCAATGCTCGAGAGCCTACTTTTTCCATCACTTCGCTCCACTCTTTATCAATCGGATAATAGCGTGCAGCCTAACGCATAATGGTTTTATACCCAAGTGGGCCAAAGGTCTAGGTTGCGTTCCTTTGAATAAAAAGGGCATCAACGGATGCCCTTGTCACTTTTAGCCTATGGAATTGCGGGTAATTGAGTCGCTAATTTAGTGAAGGAGACCGAGCGAATTAGCCCCCTTACATAGAGCCATACCTGTAGTCCCATACTGATCGTTGTTGGAATAGTTTGATGATCACTTGTTAAATAGGCATACAAACACTATCCAGAGCGTTGTAAGCAAAAGTAATGGGGTGAATACTTTCTGGATAGAAGCGCCATCAGTTAAATTGTAAATTTTGATGGATTCATTATAGAACGCTCGTTTGAATTCTTTGAAGCTAATGTCGCTCTTCGCATGCGACTGTTCATAGTGCTGGTGCGCAGCGTCCGATAGCTGGTATTCCAAGTCTTGGAGCTCGTACTCCTTGTTAAAAAACGCATCCCAAGCCGAAAGGCGGGCTATCGTTTTAGGAGATGGATCCCCATTTAGTTTCTCTAGACGTTTAGCATAAGCTGCTTGATATTTATCCACGGTATATTCCTGTCTGAATAGACGTTGAGTTAGAACATATGTAAAAAGAAAAATAAGTAATAAAAGGTTTTTTACGTTCTATACCTGTGATAAATGCTAAAAAGTTCAATGCTCTAGCACTCCGATGTCGCAAATGATATTGATGGAATTGCTCTGCGACAAATAAAATAATTACTCTAGATAACAACGAATTTTTGTTGTTTTTTAAAAAAACTGATCATGAGATTGAGTGGGGAGTTTTACCGAGAAGAATTTCGCTACTGTAACTCTCTATATTTACTCAAAAAGAGAAAATCTTAGAAGCTTTCTTTGATTGATGTGAGATATTTTAGGTCGAAAAGCATTAATTTTGGCTATGATTATAGCTCGTCTTTTTGTTGTTGAACTCTACTTCGAGGGGGAAAGAATCCATATTTCGAGCATAGGATAGCTCGCTTTTTCGTTACGTCGTTCTTGGAGTTTGAGTCAGTGACGACGCTATGAGTCTAGCATCTTGAACTCGATTGGGCGTATTAATTATAAAAGTAAAGCAGTGCTGAGCTAGGATAAACTTCAACGTAAAGGTGACGGTATGAATATACAATCAGCCATTATTGAATATGCGATAGCGATTATAGGCTTACTTTTGACGGGCGTTACCCTCTGAGCATGACTGCCCAGAGGATAGAAAGCGCATTAGCTTTTTGCTAACGATTGATGTTGTATCGAGCCATTGCAGCTTCTTCTGACGATACAACCGTTTTACCAATTGGTGCGAGTGAAATAACCGCTAGCTTGAGGTGTTGGAGCGCAAACGGAATGCCGATTATGGTGACAAAGCATGCTGCGGCAGAAAGTACGTGACCGATAGCTAACCAAAGGCCTGCAAATACAAACCAAAGGACGTTACCAATAACGCCGAGCGGGCTCGTACCAATGTCCATTTCATTGGTCAATTCATCGCGTGAGATGGCCTCTTTACCGAATGGGAAAAAGGAAAAATTACCCATAACGATACACGCACGCCCCCAAGGTATTCCGATGATGCTAATAAAGGCCAAAATACCAAAAAACCACCATAGCAACCCCATAAATACGCCACCAAATACAAACCAAATGATGTTACCAAGTGTTCTCATTCTATTTCCTTTATTCTTGAATGTGATGATTCAGATACCTGAGAGCACCGTAAAACAAATCTGAACCGTCTGTTTTGTCGATGTGTGCTTTTGTGCCCTCATTCACCTGATTGATAGAATAATCGCAGTAGTCTTAACAGAGAATGAATGCCTTCCTTAAGGCAAGTCTTTTTAGTATAGAGCGTAATACTCAATCAAGCATATAGCCAAGAATCGCATTATCTAGAGACAACTTTCTCGAGATATTGACAAATTTGCTCTGCCAATCGATGGCTAGCAATGTTGCGTGTTACTACTTCATCAGCAATATTTCCAGACTCAACGACGCCAAACCAATCGAGCAACATCGAATGGAAACCTTTACTCGTCAGCATTGGCGTCCAGTCTTTCAAATTGATTTTTTGCTCTTGGTTAGCTTGCCATAGTTTGCCTTCAACGAAGGAGTCGAACTCAACTGCCTTGTTTGCATAACAAGCTTGAACGCGCTCTGTAGTGATACCGAAGTGGCGATTCATCGAGGCGTGGAGCAAAGTATCTCCATGTTGCCACTGAATATCTAAACGCGCCAACTGACCACCTTCAAGTTGATGAGTTACATAAGCATCTTTTAGATCGGCTTTGGCTGTGACGTTAACGCTGTCTAATGGGTGAATAAAATCATCAAATATAAAGGTACGAACATCCCCCGGTAGTTGGTGACGGTTCTTTTCCCAGCGTAGCGACTTTAAGTCAGATATGTTGCCTTGCTGCACTTGTGGCATATGTTGGTTGTAAAGTGGAATGTGACGACGGTTAAAGCCCACATAGAGTGGCTGTCTCTCTTTTTCGGCAATGTCGTACAGCTTTTCTACGTCATCAGCACTGTTCGCTAATGGTTTGTCGACAAAGGTTGGAATTCCATGCTGCAGAAAAAATGCCGCTATTTGAGGGTGTACGCTTGTTGCCGCATGAATCATGACGGCATCGACGCCAAAGTGCAGAAGTTGCTGGTAGTCTTGGCAGATCTCTGAGATTCGATACTGCTTAGCCAGGCTCTCAAGTGTGTTTGGGTTGCGGGTACAAAATACAAGTTCGATATTTGGAAGCTGAGTGATAACAGGAAGGTATGCTTTCTGAGCGATATCCCCTAGACCAATAATACCAATTTTCATCCTAGTCCTTATCTCGATGTATGGATCGCGGACTGTCAGTATAACGCTTGGCGCGGCGATGAGTTTAAATACCTTGTTAGAAAAAGCCTGATTCACACTTTGAGCCAGGCTTTATTGAATGATTTAGGAAACGGCTCGGCAGGCTTTGAATATATCTAACTTGCTATCGTAGGCTTGAGTTTGTACATCCATAATGCCTAATAAAGAGTGGAACACGTTATCATGTGAGTATTGGCCTGCATTCTGTGCTTGTTTATACAAACAGTCGGTATTGATCTGCTTCGCTTGTTTAAAGCCCGAAGACAGCCACATAATCAAAGGAACGCGTTTTTGGAAATCTGGTGCAAGGCCATAAGGCATACCATGTAAGAACAATCCGTTTTCGCCTAGTGACTCACCGTGATCCGATATGTAAATTAGCGCGGTATTATACTCAGACTCTAACGCTTTAAGTTTTTTGATGGTTTCTGCTAATACAAGATCGGTGTAGCGTATTGTATTGTCATATGTGTTCACTATTTGTTCGATGCTACAGTTTTCGATATCTGCACGTGGACAGTCTGGTTTAAAGAAGGCGTTGTCTCTTGGGTAACGCTGAAAGTAGGTCGGACCGTGGCTTCCTATAAGGTGCATGGCGACCACTCGGTTACCGTGCATATCCGCGACTTCCTGATCAAAATGATCTAATAGCGCCATGTCGTAACAAGTTTGGCCATTACACATAGGGCTTACTTGCTTTCGATCCACTTCAATCTTCTTGATCTTGTGGGCTACTTCTTTATCCCCACCGTCATTTTCTTTCCAAATGAGGTCAACCCCAGCGCGCAGCATTATATCGAGAGCATTGTCCTGGTTATCCGCTTTGGTGCGTTCAAACTCGTTTCGCGTGAGCTGTGAAAACATACAAGGCACAGATACAGCAGTCGCGGTGCCACAAGATGCGACGTCTTGAAATGAGATAACATCCAATTTACTAGTATAAGGGTTTGTCTCTCGTGTATAGCCATTGAGTTGGTAGTTCTGCGTTCTAGCGGTTTCTCCTACAACAAAAACCAGTAGTGTTGGTTTGTGCTGTGCTTGCTGTACGGCGCTATCTGACTGCTTTGCATCTGTGCCGATTTCTCGATATGGCTCTGGCGTGGTGAAATATTTCTCCTTCACATACCCGGTCGCGCTGTAAACGAACTGGGTGGGTATGATGATTTTTTTCAGGTGGCTATTGTTGCGCCCTACAGATGCGTAGTCTTGATAGTACACGCTGGCAATGACGGCGATGACAGCTAGCGACGACAGCATCGATACTAATTTGGTAACAGAGAAGTACAGTAATTGGTGACGTTGAGATTGCAGCTTGACCTTAAAGACAATTATCGCTGGGATAACTCCCATAATCAGCGTCCAAATTACAGAGTGAGCACTCAGGTAAGAACTCGCCTCGCTCGAATCGGTTTCAACAATATTGGCAATCATTCCAGAATCGAAAAGTGTGCCATAGTTATAGCTTGCGTAGCTCACCATACTTGAAACAATGATTAAAATTATAAAGAACGGCTTGCCGATCCAAGGCCAACTAAATAAATTAAAAAGGAAATTGAGCGCGGCAAGAAAGAAAATTGGTATTGTGATAATAAATCCAATCTTGACATTATCTAAGTGTGTAAAGATGCCGATCAGTTCTTTATAAATAGGGATATTTACGACGAGAGCGAAATACAGCGCCAACAGGAAAGTAAAGGTAACGTAAGAGATACCTCTCTGTTGTAAATCATGTGTCTTCATAATGAGTGTCTTGAATAAAAATTAGAGCAAGAACGAAGCCCAAATAAAAAGGGCAAGAGTTAACGCAACAAATACTGCTGCTGAGCCAATATCTTTGGCTCTACCACTGAGCTCGTGCCAGTCATCGCTAACACGGTCGACAACCGCTTCTACGGCGGAATTAATGAGTTCGACGATCAATACCAAGAACAGGCTACTGATCATCAGCACTCTTTCGTATGTGGTGACAGGAAGGAAAAAAGCACAGACGGAAAGCACCAAGGCGAGAATCAATTCTTGTCTAAAAGCGGCTTCGTGTGTCCATGCGGCTTTCAATCCTTGAAATGAATAGCCGGTCGCATCCATGACACGGCGTATACCTGTTTTACCTGGCTTCAAAATATGACCTTACTATTTAAGCATTGGGATGGAACACATATCCCAGAGAGGTAACGAGATTAATCGTTACAGCGTGAAACATTTGTGAATAGAATCCTTCGCGCGATAATTTAAGAAAAGTGCTTATTTAATCAAGATCGTAGACGGTATAGCCTTTGTTCTGGAGACATTTACGCAATACGAGAGATTGGGTTTTGGTTGAATCATTTGTTCCACTCAAAGCACCAGCTCCAGCTCCTACAGCACCGCCGGCAGCAGCACCGACAGCCGCTCCACCTAATCCGTCTTCTAGCGCGCCAGCAGCTGCGCCGATCAATGCGCCTGTAACTGCCCCATTAGTGGCTTCAGATTTCGCTGCCTCTGATTTGTCGACATTTTCTGCATAGCCTTGGCAGTAAAGAAAGTCTTGTTCATATGTACTAGGGTCAACATTGGTCATGTCGACGACAGGTTTTTGGTTGTAGGCGCAAGCTGTAAGCGTAGAAGTAAGCGCCATAATCAGGATAAAAGATTTATACATGAGTACTATCCATTTAGTGTGTGAATCTTATGGATTAAATGTACACTGTTTTATTGTTGGTCTCTGTCGCTTGAGTGTATTGAAGTGTCGTCTTCTGTAAATGGGGTAGGAAGGTTAAGTTAACTGTCTGATTTTTTGAGGCTAAGTGTGAAGCAAGCTCCTCCAAGTGGGCTATGGCAAATCGAAACTTCTCCACGTTGAAGCTCCATTATCTGTCTGACAATCGCCAAACCGAGCCCAAACCCGCTCGTCTTTTTGTTGCGAGATTCATCCGCGCTGTAAAATGGTTCGAATAGATGAGGCCAATGCTTTTCTTCAATACCTATGCCATCATCATGAACATTGATGAAGCAGCGGTGCTGATCGTGTTTTATCTCTACTAAAATCTGCTTATCCGCGTACCGCATTGCATTGCGCAGCAAGTTATCTAAGGCTCGCTTTAACAATTTTGGGTCAGCAAACGCGAGAACGTTTTCTGAGTTTACTTCTTGAAGCGAGATAGCGAGCGTAGTCTCTTTTTGCCATCTCTGTCGTAATTCTTTGACTAAGTTGAATAGGACGACTTCTTCTTGAGTTTGTAATGCTGTGTCAGGACGCTCCATCTTTGCGTAGTAAAGCAATTCTTCAACCATTTCTTCCATCTCGTCAATGTCTTCGACGATACTGTAAACATACTTTTTCTGTTGTTCAGTTAAGGTTGAATCCGATAACAAATCTGCTTGCCATTGTAAGCGGAAGATTGGGGTACGCAATTCATGTGCAACGGCGTTAGTTAGCATTTTATTGCTAGTGATCAAGCGAGATACTTTATCGGCCATCGTGTTAAAGCTTTTGTTTAACGTCCCAACAGACTTAGCGCTTGAGGTACTAGCTCGAGCCTTGAAGTTACCTGAGGCAAACTCAACGGTCACTCTCTCTAGCTCTCGAATCCGACGGCTTAAGAACCAGATCAACAATATGCAATACAGAGCAAATCCAGCTAAAAAGAACAACCAAACGATATTGTCATCAAAGTTGGCTGCTTTAACCACAGGGCTATTCGGATTATCGCTCATTTTAAAGATAGGCGTGCTCGCATCTAGGCGGAACCAGATATCCCTTTCTTCATCGTAAGCGACGTTAACGGAGGTATCACTTTCAAACGCCTTTTTGATGTCTGTTGGAAGCTCTTCAAGCGTATGAGGCACCAACAAACGATGGCTTGATGTGGCAAATTGTTCCAACTGTTGTTGAGTATATTCTAATCCGTGTTCTTTATAGATAGGATAGATCAGATCGTGAAAAGCTTGACCCTCATGCTCTTGTAATAGGTAGTCATAATCTGTGTTGATCTCATAAACTAAGAACTCGTATCCCCACAAGCTAGCCATAAACAGAATGATAAGGCCAACAAAGCTTTCCAGATAAATCCGTCTCATTATTCATTCCATGCATCAGGCATAAATAGGTAGCCTTTGCCGCGAACGGTAATGATTTTTTGTGGTGAGCAAGAAGCATCGCCTAGCTTCTTTCTCAGTGTCACTATGCGATTATCAATGGTTCGGTCTGTGCCATCGTATTCAATACCACGCAGTGTTTTGGTCAGCCACTCACGTGATAGTGTTTTTTCAGCATGCGTAGCAAGAACCCACAACAAATCGAACTCGCCGTCTGTCAGCGCAATTTCTTCTTGGTTCATTACGCACGATTTACGCAACCGGTTTAAACACAGAACACCAATTTGTAGGCCGTTTTCGGACTCGGTAGGCGCCGCCTCTTTTCTTCTTAATAGCATGCGAATACGAGCCAGCAATACGCGAGGTTTGATGGGTTTAGTAACAAAGTCATCTGCGCCTATTTCTAATGCGGCGACATGATCGAAGTCATCATCACTTGCTGTCAGCATCAACACTTTGCCTTTGTAGCATTCTCGGATTTGACGACATACACTCAGACCATCTTGCCCGGGTAGCATCAAATCTAACAGCACCACGTCTGGTTGTGTGTCAATAATCGCATTGGGTGCGTCCGTCCCATTGTCGATACATTTGACCTGAAAACCTTGTTCAACAAAATACTCACCCAACATAGTTTGTAATTTGGGATCGTCTTCCACAATGATTAGAGATGGTTTGATTTGTTGTGCGTTCATTTAAGTGATGTATACAATATTTAATATCAATGGAACTTAAACAAATTTACGAATTATTTCAAATAAAGCTTTCTCAGAATAAGGTTATCGGATGAGTTAATTGGATAAAATTGCCAATTAATGATTTAAATCTAATCACCAATCACATTTCGGGAGATGTAAAAAGGCGCAACGTTTGCGCCTAGGTATGGAATCTTAAAGCGAAATTACCGCTTATTCGGTGGTACACACGACGCTGTTGTCGCTGCCAAAAACATTTGGAACGTAAGCATCAGCTTGTGGGTCATTTTCCCACTTCGCATCATCGAGCAAGTAACGGAACTGAACATTCTGCGCTTTAGGTAAGCGGGTTTTAAATTTAAACTGACGACTTTTCTTCACTAATTTCATCGGTTCTGGCTGCCAGTTGTTGAAGTCTCCAGCAATTTGGACAGAGTCCCACTGATCTTTATCTAGCTCGAACGTGACTTCGACTTCATCTTTTGTCTTAAAGAATCTTTTTTTAAGCATTGATCTTTCCTTGTTCGTACAAAAACTGTTCTAACTATTACTCGTGTTTCATAATGATTTCAAGTTTTATCGAATTGTTGCTGGTATCTGATGAGGGGAGTATCCGAACGGTGAATAGTTCGTTGTGCTGGTTTCGTGTACTGAGGGATCGTTAGAGAGAAAATTCACTAGCCTAAAATGGTCAAAGAACAGAGTTTGTTAGCGAGCCGAGAGTCCGTATCTTGAAGTCAAACCGTTATCATGTATTATCTTAAATCACCATTTTCCTTGATGTAGCTATGTTGAAGTTTAACCGTACATTGTTGACTGCGATAGTTTGCTTAGTTGCTATGCTTTTGAGTAGTGTCGCTCCTGTGGCGCAGGCTTCCGCTCCGATGAAAACAATTGAAGTACGCGATCTTATTGTTCAACAGGCTGCTCTGCACAAACAACTTGGCGTCAATGACGACTGCGTAGAATCACATCACGATGAGTCAGCCATCAATAAGGCACAACAATCTCACACGAGTTGTAGCTCTTCCTGCATGGTCAAAATTCCCGCCAACTTATCTCAAAACGACTTACTGCTTCTTCCTTATAGCCTTGCCTTGATTGATAGGCCTCTAGTCGAAAAAGTAGTGACAGTGATCACCAAGCTTTATCGTCCTCCGATTGTTTAATTCCTCATCTCAAATTACTTGGGGTTTCCCCCCTTTTTACCAAATGAAATGATTTGGCATTTGAATGCCACAAGGAAATAAACAATGAAAAAACTACTTGCCTTATGTAGTGCACTTTTACTGACTTTTACCGCTCATGCAGCGCAATTTGAAGAAGGGAAGCACTACAAAGTTCTGGATGTTAAGAAAGCATCGAAACCTGTTGTGACGGAATTCTTTTCTTTTTATTGCCCACATTGCTACAAGTTTGAGTCGCTTATTGAGCGTTTAAAACCTGCTCTGCCAAAAGAGGCAAAGTTTGAAAAGGTACATGTGGGGTTCATGGGCGGAGATATGGCGATTCCGATGGCCAAGTCCTACGCGACGATGGTGTCGCTCGGGGTTGAAGATACAATGATTCCTGCCATGTTTGCCCAAATTCATCAAAAGCGACAAGCGCCAAAAGACGAAGCTGAGCTGAAACAACTCTTCGTTGATAATGGCGTAGAAGGTAAGAAGTTTGATGCGGCTTACAACAGTTTCGCCGTAAACTCAATGCAGAAAGGTTTTGATAAGCAATTCTCTGCCAGCACGTTAAGAGGGGTTCCGGGTGTGGTTGTGAACAATAAATACATTGTTTTGGCCAACGAAATTCGTACTTACGACGAGTACAATCAATTAGTTAATTACTTATTGACGCTGTAACTGTAAATAGCATTGATGCTTAAAAATGGCGACGGTAGAGTCGCCATTTTTTATGCTTATCACACTCGTATTATCTAAGAACGCTTGTACATGCTTGAGTCGGAACACTAGTCATAAATATGGCATGCGGATAAAACAAGCTAGCAGCAGTGATTGCAACATTACATGGCTGAGCAATCGTAGTTTTAATCACATTGGTAAGCACAGCACCTGTATTATTTACTGTTTGAGCGGCGGCTTGTTGTGCCTGGTAAGACACGCAACCTGTCGTTGCATTGATCATCGCAGTGCTAAACAAAAGTTTGCGAAAAAACATATTCATATCCTTTGTGAATGCTTTGAATTACTTATATGTGGATTGATTCATAAATGAAACAAAACAGTGTTCAAAATATGTGTGCATTCACGAAATGAACATTGTTTTATAAAAAGACGTTTTTTTGTGATCTTAGTACTGGACAGACCAGGTTATGAAACTAAAGCCAATCCGTGCATTACGATTACGCCGAAGGTCAGTTTGCTCCTCATTCCTTGATATCCCTTGGGCTCGGCGTCTTGTTCGACTTTCCTCACGAGCTTTTCTGCATACCAAACAGCAAGATACCCAATTGCTAAGAGTAGGGTTGCGACTGCGTAATGTTTGTGGCCCTGCAGTAATGCGCCCCAAGCCAGTAAGACAAAAAGGTTGCTGAGAATTAATACATTTCGGCTAAGGCGATGGTAGTAATGCTCAATGCCATTACCCCAAAGGATGCCGGATAAAAAACTTAATATAACGGCGCTATATGCGATGAAAAATTGCTGACCACTTAAATTGAAGAGTGAGATGTCAGTGAAAATCAGCCCTAAACTAAACACAAATGGAACCAGGCCTAAGTAACCGAGTTGTAGCATGGTTGAGCGTGTTGTCATGGTCGTCACCTTATAATTGTTGCTCTATCATATTGGTAAGCGTAGTACTTGTCGGTGATGTGGAGCTTGGAAAAGTAGCAATAACTTTACCTTCAGAGCTAATTAGAAACTTGTAGAAGTTCCATTTTGGTTTTATGCCTGCTTGGTTAGTAATCTGGTTGAAGACTGGGTTCGCATCTACACCTAATACTGAAGAGCGAGCCATCATTGGAAAGGTTACCCCGTAATCGAGATAACAGACTTTCGCTGTGTTTGTTTCGCTTCCTCTATCTTGTCGAAAGTCATTGCTCGGGAAACCGATAACGGTGAAGTTTTGGTCTTTGTAAGTTTGATAGAGGGTTTCTAACTGTTCAAACTGAGGAGTGAAGCCGCACTGGCTTGCTGTATTGACGATTAGTAGTGTCTTTCCCTTAAAGCTTTCGCATAGATCGACTTCTTCCGTTGAGTTTAACAACCTTTGCTTACCTTGAAGAATATCAGGGCACTCAGATGCAAGAGCAAGCGAATTCATGGAGAGAAAGCTAACGAGAGCGGCGAAGTTCAGTAATCCTTTCATGGTGTTGTTCCCCTTGTTTTCAATAAGTATAACTACTTAAGTGCAAAGAGGATCGATCAAAAAAGCCGCACAAATGCGCGGCTTTTTCAAGAGCTGAGATCTGACTATGCCAGTTTCAACTCGAACTGGTTCAGGTACATTACCATGTCTTCAATCGTCAGTACCGGCATGTTGTGCAGGCGACCGAATGCTACGATCTCCGGTGCCTTTGCCATCGTGCCATCTGGATTGGTCACTTCACACAGTACGCCAGCGGGTTGAAGCCCTGCCATTTGCATCAGATCAATCGTACCTTCTGTGTGACCACGGCGAGTCATTACACCACCTGGACGTGCGCGCAGAGGGAATACGTGACCCGGGCGAGCAAGATCTTCCGGTTTTGCGTGCGGGTTTGCCGCCGTTTTAATGGTCGTTACGCGGTCTGCTGCTGAAACACCCGTTGTTACACCAACTTTCGCTTCAATAGAAACCGTAAATGCGGTTTGGTTTGCGCTGTTGTTGTTTACCACCATTGGAGGCAGTTCCAGTTTGTCTGCTTGAGCATCTGTTAAGCACAAACAAACGATGCCGCTACATTCGCGGATCATCAATGCCATTTGCTCGTTAGTGAGGTGCTCGACTGAATAAATGATATCGCCTTCGTTTTCGCGATCTTCATCATCAAGAAGCAGTACGCCACGGCCTTCTTTTAAAGCGATAAGTGCGTTTTCAACGCGAGTAATTGGGTCGCCGAATTCGGCAAGTAGTGATGACTGATTCATGGTTAACTCCTAAATTTCACCAGAATCAGGGCGGTATGAGAGATCGCCGTAAAATACGATCAAAAAGAAGTGCACCAGCATTCTTAACGATCTGACTCGCTATGCTGGTGTATTCTTATTCTCTTTCATCCGGACTATAACCGTCGGCTCTGGCATCTCACCAGATCTGCTGACCTCGACGAATCGAGCGCTCGCGGGCTCACTTGAAAAAGTATACCGCCGGTGGGGAATTTCGCCCCGCCCTGAGAACAATTAAAAATGTACCACTTCATCCAAGTTGTGAAGAAGTGGAGCTAGGATAGTACTGCGAACTGAATAGCTTGGAAAGTCGATTCCATCTGTATGATGGAAAAGTGTGCTATCGACGGAAATAATCTGTGCGAATAAAGTAATCAATTTGCTGCGGCACGAAGGTGTTGTAAATCAGGCTCGTATGCGTTTGCTTCACTTCGATATGATCTTGCATACCGTCCAGTCTTGTCTCTTCTACGGTAACGGTACCGTCCGACATGGTGTTGTCATTACGGATCAACAATGGGCGAGCGCCAATCGGCATCGTTCCTGCGATACTGCCGAGTTTTTGAGGGAAATCCCAAGCGTCATCATGTTTGTTTAATCCGTGGTGTGGCGAATTGCCTAAAATTGCACCCAATCCGAGATCTTGAATCCGACCTACTATGGACGCGCCTTTAAGAGGCGAACCGATAGCGACAACATGAGAGATTAAGTTAGTGCTCGGTTTTCTGTTGGCGAGATAGCGCTTAATCATCAAGCCTCCCAAGCTGTGTCCCACGAGCACGTTTGTGGTCAGTGGATTAAGCGAGTGATCAATAGAATCAAACAGTGAAGACTCATCGATAGCAACAGTGTTATAGCTGAGTACTTGTGTTTCGTATCCGAGTTTTCTCAGCTTTTGGCTAAGAGGCTGCATGACCAGCCCATGCATATAAAGACCATGTAAGATGATGATTTTCATAATACCTCCTAGATTTATGACGTCGTAGATATCCTACTCTAATTGACAAGAAACTACTTGTGCTTTGTGGTGCATATTTACGTTTTGCTGCAAAGTTTGACTGCTGTAGCAAGCGACTCAGCCCAGTAAATCCTGTACTTGTTGTTGCAATTGATGACGATTTAAAGACGCAGGACTTAACACTTCACCGATAACAACATCCACTTTTGACCAAAAACGAGTCGGTCGTTTTGTGAGAGCATGTCCGCCTTTGTGGCTGAAAAAAGAACCCCAAAGCCCTTTTAACGCCATAGGGATGACAGGAACAGGGTTACGTTCAAGGATTTTTTCTACACCAGGGCGAAACTCACCCAATTGACCGTTAGACGTTAAACGACCCTCAGGGAAGATACAGACAACCTCACCGTCGTTAAGTGCTTGTTCAATCTGCTCAAATGCTCGTCGGTAAGTGTCGGCACACTTACGTGGAGAACAGATCGGGATAACACCGGCATGACGGAATACATATTTAAGAACAGGTAGCTCGCTGATGGACTTGTCCATCACAAAACGAACCGGGCGAGTAGAGGTTCCCATCAAAATCAATGCATCGACATAGCTAACATGGTTAGCCACGATTAACGCAGCGCCTTGTTCAGGAATATGTTGGCGCCCCTTTACGGACACACGATACATACAATGGCTGAGTAAATAACTGATAAAGCGTTGTGTAAATTCCGGTACTTGGCGATAGACATAGATCGCCACGAAGAAGTTACCTATTGCCATCATGGCAAACAGTTCCACAATAGAAAGCTCTAGTACGCTGAGTACAACGATCGAAACCAAAGCAGACACCACCATAAACAACGCATTCATGATGTTGTTAGCAGCAATGGCACGTGCACATTCCCCTTTGTTTGAACGCGATTGGATGAACGCATAAAGAGGAACAATAAAGACACCGCCGCTTACACCAACAAGGAACAGGTCAATCATGACGCGCAGATGTTTGGATTCAGCAACGAAGCTTTGCACATCATAAAAGTGCACCGGAAGCGATGGATAACTCGGGACTGCCCATAGCAAGTCGACGCCAAACACTGTCAGTCCAAGGATACCGAATGGCAAAATACCAAGCTCAACGTGGTTGAAAGAAAGTTTTTCACACAACCAAGAGCCTGTAGCGATACCAATGGAAAACAATGCCAACAGCAAAGAAACGACAGTGCTATCTGCGAACAAATGTTCGCGTGCGAAGTTAGGGAATTGAGTTAGGTAAGTCGCACCCATGAACCAGAACCAACTGATGGCAAGAATAGACATCCAGATGCCTCTCTGTTTTTTTGCCACTTTTAACGTGTTCTTTAAACCAGAAATCGGTTCAAATTTCGCTTTGTCATTCGATTGGCTAGGCATCGTTGGAATGTTCACACTGCTCATAAACCCGAGCAAAGACAAGGCAATCACGGTACAAGAAGCAATCAAGGTACCATTAGGAATGGCTAGCAGCAGGCCTGCGCTAAGCGTACCTATAAGAATCGAAAGGAACGTGCCCATTTCAACCCAAGCATTTCCTTTAACAAGCTCATTTGGTTTGAGCGCTTGTGGTAGCAAGGCGTATTTCACGGGACCAAAATAGGCCGATTGAGTGCCTGTCATAAACAGCAGAACCAGCATCAGCATGGCACTTTGGGTGGCAATAGCGGTTGCTGCGCAAGACATGATAGCTAGTTCGATGAGCTTTAGACGTCGGATTAATTTGGCTTTGTCCATGCTGTCAGCGACGGCACCAGCATGCGCTGAGAATAGAAAGAAAGGTAGGATGAATAAGCCTGCCGCCAAATTAACGAATAGATTGACGGATATTGGTAGGTTATCAATTTGGCTGTATGTCACCATCAATAACAGAACGTTTTTGTAGATGTTGTCATTGAGTGCGCCAAGGCATTGCGTCACAAAGTAAGGAAAAAAGCGTTTTGAGAAAAACATGCTGGCTCCGATTAAACAAAGTCGAATGAGATGGGAGCACTTTATGCTCAATGAACGATTAAACCAGCTTTCTCTTTCAAGTGACGTTGTATGCCACCAAAAGTAACGAAATTCGTTACTTTTATTTCCATTTGTTTATTGAGTTACTAATTGCGAGACTTATTGGTGAGTTTTCTTTCCCATGGTTCAAATAAAGGGAACGTCCAGCGACGCATCGCAATAATCAGAGAGGTGCCGTGTTTTTCGTCCATATCGAGAGAGCTATCACTTTGGCAAGCCTGATAAAACTCATCGATGACCTTTTGCAGTTTCAGTTGTAGCTTCTTGTTGGTTGGTACACTCATCAATCCTGTCGCCATGGAGAACTTTTCATCTTCACCAGAAAAGTAGCTTTGGAAAAAGGCGTCTTGAACTTGCTGTTGGAAGAACCGTTGAATAGGGCCGCCCATCTGCCACTTAAATGTCGGAGATATACGCAAACGAATTTTGTTATTTGGCTGCAAGTCGATGATGTTCAGACGATCCAAATGAGCAAGCTTTTGCACCAGTTCAAATTCATTGAAGGTGTATTGCTGAACGATTTGCTCAAACTGATAGCCATTTACAACACAGATTGCCACGAGTAGCAGGGCTTTATCATCAACCAACTGCTTTTCTTGCTCTAACGTTAGCGACTCTAGACCTTTATTGTGCGCAGCCGCAAGCTTAAACAGTTCCGCCATTTCTAAACCAATCAATTGGCAAATGCGTTCTAAGCGTTCAAGACTAATGTGTTGACCTTCAGCGAGTAAACGTTTGACGCTTCCTTCACTTAAATCAAGGTGTTGTGCAACATCGGCATAATGCAGCCCAGCTAACTTTAGTTGGCGTTTAAGCTCTTTAATTAACGTATAGCTTTCTGACATTTACGCTGTTACCTCGTCGTGTAACTGCTCTAGGTACGTTTGCATAAAGGTTTTGCGTTTTTGCGCTTCGCGTCTTGCTGACTCTGTGTTCATAGTTTCAGCGATTTTGAATAACTTGGTCTGAAAGTGATCCAGAGTGAATTGTTTATCGTTAAGTTCACGTTCTTCGGCAAATATATCGCTGTCGTTGTAAAGTTGCGCGTTAAATTGAGTGCTGACTTGAATGCATCGCGTCACGCCAATTGCGCCTAAAGCGTCCAGACGGTCGGCATCTTGGACGATTTTAGCTTCCAACGTATTTGGCCTGATGTTTGCGCTAAAGCTGTGTGCCTCTATCGCATGAGCAATGGCATCATGATATTGCTGCGGATAATCGATACTCTCTAAAAATGCGACCGCTTTTTTGGCTGCGATGATTGAGCTCTCTTTGCGATTTGGGTGATCTTTCGGGTAAGTAAAGCAATCATGCAAATAGGCAGCCGGTAATACAATCGCGATGTCTGCATTTTCTTCTTTGCAGAGCTGTTTCGCTGTTTTGACCACGCGTTTTACGTGTTTAAGATCATGAGCTGCATCTACTTGCATCTCTTGCTGCATAAATTCCAAAAATTGCGGTTCTATCTGGCTTAATGACGTCATGGTTCATATCTACAACTAAAATGAAGTCAGAAGTATGCCCAACGCTTAGAATAATTTCCAAGTGCGATGGTGTAATTGAGATTCAGCCACCAGAACCTTGTGCAACGTTTGGTACTGAGCCGTTTTATATGGCCTTTCAATGTGTTCAGTGGTTTATGAGACAAGAATAGACAGAGCGAGCAGTGATGTTTACCAGTAGAAAAAAGGCCTGACGATGTCATCAGGCCTTTTTCGTTTCGCCGATCTTTTTAGCATTTGAACGTTACTTGCTCTGCTTGTTCAAGATGAATATGAGTTGTCGCAGGCTGTGTTTCTGCAATCACTTTACCGTGACGAACAGAGTAACGAACCGGCACTTGGCGACGTACTGCGTCAAAACCATTTTCTGCGGGAAGAATCAGTAAACTACCAGGTTTGCCTTCTTCAATGCCGTGCTTATCTTGAATGTTCAGTGTACGTGCTGAATTGGTGCTGATCAGATCCAGTGAGTTGTTGATTTGGTCGTAACCCATCACCTGGCACACGTGCAGACCCATATGCAGCACTTGCAGCATGTTTGCAGTGCCTAGTGGGTACCAAGGGTCAAATACATCATCGTGTCCAAAGCAGACGTTGATGTTGGCATTCAGCATCTCTTTCACTCGTGTTACGCCGCGACGTTTTGGGTAATCATCAAAACGGCCTTGTAAGTGAATGTTCACCAATGGATTTGCCACGAAGTTGATACCGGACATGCGTAATAAACGGAACAGGCGAGATGCGTATGCACCGTTGTAGGAACCCATCGCTGTGGTGTGACTGGCCGTGACTTTATTCCCCATATCAAACTTGTGCGCTAATGCTGCCAGTGTTTCAACGAAGCGAGATTGTTCGTCATCGATTTCATCACAATGCACGTCGATCAGGCGGTCGTATTTTTGCGCTAACTCGAATACGTAGTGCAGCGATTCAATGCCATATTCGCGTGTGAATTCAAAGTGTGGAATCGCGCCAATCACGTCCGCACCTAATTTGACGGCTTCTTCTAGCAGCTCTTTGCCATTTGGGTAAGAGAGAATTCCTTCCTGCGGGAAGGCGACGATTTGGATATCTACCCATTCTTTCATCTCTTCACGCACTTCTACCATCGCTTTTAGGGCAATTAGGGTAGGGTCTGAAACATCGACGTGGGTACGAACGTGTTGTACGCCGTTTGCTATCTGCCATTTTAAGGTTTGTTTTGCGCGCGCTTTCACGTCTTCAATCGACAGCATTTCTTTGCGCTCAGCCCAACGTTCAATACCCTCAAACAATGTGCCAGAGATGTTCCAGCTTGGCTCACCTGCGGTTTGAGTTGTATCTAAGTGAATGTGTGGCTCGCAGAAAGGCGCAACCGCCATACCGCCTTCAGCATCGATGAGGTCACCGTTATGACTAAGCTCCACATCGTTGCTTTCAATGCGCTTGAATTGACCATCTTCAATCAAAATTTGCTGCAGACCTTCTTGTCCTTTTAGCGTTACGTTTTTGATCAGTAGTGTTGTCATGATGGTTCCTTACGCTGGCTGTGTTGCCAGTGCTTTTTTGTTGAGAATAGGATTAAGAATCAGGAAGCTAATTGCACCGCCAAGTACAGCGTTAATCGGCACTACGCCAGGAAGGAAGTGTCCTGCACCAACGCCAATCGCTACAGCGATAATGCCAGCCCAGTTTACGCTTTGGAACTGGGTGGCTTCAAAGTTTGCGTAGCGTTTACGGTTCGTGAAGAAGTCAGCGATGATCACACCGCCAATCGGTGGAATTGCCAACGATAAGAAGGTCAGCCAGCCAACAAAGTTATTGTAGAGCCAGAGAGCGCAAAGTGTGCCAACAAGACCGTTCGCCATTGAGATGTATTTACTTGGTAAGCCCGTGATGTTAGAAAATCCAAGACCCGATGCGTAGAGCGCGTTGTCGTTGGTCGTCCAAATATTTAACCCAAGTACGATAATGGCAGGAATCAATAAACCTTGTGCAATCATCACTTCAGAGATGTCTGATTGACCCGTCACCGACGCACCTGCCGCGCCAAAGATAAACATTAACGAGTTACCGATGAAAAATGCCACCATGGTGATCATCACGGCGCTGCGCGGCTTTCTACCAAAGCGTACGAAATCCGCCGTTAATGTACCTGCACTAACAAAAGAGCCGACAACCATCGCGAGAGCTATTGAAAAATCGAGTGTCTCGGTTGGTTGAACTTGTTGTAGTTCGCCAATACCGCCAACGCTCTTTACTGCCTCGATGACAGAGTAGCCGCCAAGTAGTGCAATGGCAGGAACGGCGATTGCTGACAGCACCATCAGTGCTGAGATTCCAAAGTAAACGGTCGCGGTCATGAGCAAACCGGATACAAGGATCAACGTGTTGGTATCGATGCCCGTTGCTTTATGCACCGGAATCGCAAACATCGCGACACCAACTCCAAACCACCCAACTTGAGTACCGCCAAGAAGAGCGGAAGGAAGCCAAGAGCCTTTAGAACCAAAAGAGAAACGAGCAAGAAGGTGGGTAGAGAGACCAGTAGAAGCGCCGATGTAACCGAGGAAAGAAGTGTAAATACCGAGGATTAGGTTACCGATGAGAACAGCGAGGAAAAAATCATTAAAGGAGAGCCCAGTACCGAGAGAACCCCCTGTCCACATACTTGCGGAGAAAAAAGTGAGTCCTAACATCACCATGGTTAGTGACGCCACGCCTTTTCTGGCCGTGTTGGGAACTGGTCCAAGACTGTAGTTATTGTCTCCAGCCATTATTGCCTCCGCACATTGAAATATTAAATTATAGCACCTGATTTTCAGGCAAACGGCGCGTATTATCGTGATGTAAATTTAATAGTCAATGATAAAATTGAAATTTAAACGTTTGCTTGGTTTTTATGTGTATTTTTTCTTTTAATAACAATGGTTTGGTTTTTAAATTCTAAAAGTGGAAAGTTTGTTTTTACGTATTTTCTATGATTTATAGACAGGTTTTCTATGTGAAATTAATGTTTTGAATTTCTATTTGCTTTTATGGATTAAATTTATCTATAACTCTGAATTGCTCAGTCGATTTCTATGAAAAGAAAACGTTTTCATGATGAGGTTTTTGGTTTGGACGTTATTTGTTCTTTTCTTGGGTATGTTTTCTAGGTTTTATTTTATGTAGGTGATTTATTTTTGTTGAAGCTGGCATTTCTAATGGTTTAGTGGGCTAATATTTGAATTTTATAAGCAGTAAATAATCTGTTGTGGGCAAAAAAAGTACAAACGAGCTCGGTCAGAGGATAAGAGAGCAATAGCCACATAAAAAAATAGCCAACCGCAAAGAGTGCGATTGGCTTATATACATGTGAACAAAATCAAGTTCACTAACAACGTCAGTTGGCTAGGTGACCCTCGGCTTAAGAAGGGTCGATTTATATAATGCAGTTACTGTGCCAACTTTAATATGCCCTAAAATACGTAGTTTCTGTGACATGCGTTGCTTAAAGTTTGAGTGTGTTTGCAATTTGCAACTGCGTTATGCAATTTGACTCTATTATGCTAATGATTGATTAATAAACAATGAACCTTTTAAAGCATGACTAAACTCGCCGTTCCTAAAAAGGCGAAAAAACCAACTACATCTGTCACTGTTGTTAGAATCACCGAGCCAGCCAAAGCGGGGTCCAATTTAAACTTATCCAGAATAATGGGAATCAGCACACCAAATAAAGCTGCGGTAATAATATTGACGATAATGGCGAGCGCGATGGTTCCCCCTAGAACCGGAGATTGAAACCACAATCCAGCGAGCCCGCCGATGATTAACGCCCAAGCAATGCCGTTCAGAGAGCCAATACCCAACTCATTTTTCAATAGCTTGAAACGGTTACCTGGGGTGATCTGATTAAGCGCCATCGCACGAATCATTAGAGTGAGCGTTTGGCTGCCAGCAATGCCCCCCATGGATGCAACAATTGGCATGAGCACCGCCAAAGCCACCACCTGCGCAATTACATCTTCAAATAGTCCGATAGTGACAGACGCCAAAATCGCAGTAAGCAAATTGATGCCTAACCAAACACCGCGCTTTTGCGAGCTTTTTAATACTGGCGCAAACAAGTCATCGCCTTCATCCATACCTGTACCGGCCATCAAACGTGCTTCGTAGATTTCACGCTGTGTACTCAATGCAAACTGCCAATCGACTTCACCGATCAGTGTTTGGTCTGCATCAGTTACAGGGAGAGCGGGCAGTGTGCTGTGTTCTAATGCCTCTACCGCTTCAGGAAGCATCATTTTACTGTCTAGAACCGTCACAGCCTCAATAACGAGTGTTTTTAAGCGAGTATCGGGGTCACCACGTAAGATATCGAAGTAGTTGACCGTTCCACGATACTGTTTATTACGATTAATCAGATACACCTGTTGAGGCGTGTCGTAGCTATAGCGCTCCATTAACTGCTTAGCTGTCCCAATCGTAATGTTGAAGGGCAGGGTGATGATCTTACGTTCAGCCCAGTGGCCGAGTTCTTCATCAGCATACTCGTTTGCTTGATCGTAAAGTTCCAATTCATCTTTTTCTATCAACGAGAGCGCTTCGTTGATGATCGACTCTGGCAACGAATCGGCCCATTCGATGAGCGACAAGTTGTCGAGTTTAGCGAGAGTGAGCTTTAGCTCGACTTCAGATAACGCATTGATGATAGAGAAACGTACGTCCGCACGCATTTCCGTTAACACGTCGATATGTAGCTCTAGTGGTAAAGCTCGCCATAAGCGAACACGATCGTCGATTGGAAATGCTTCTAGAATCAGGGCAACCGCGCCGGGCTCGAGGCCCGCTTCAATAGATTCATTGAGCGTTGCGACTTGATCCGCTTCTTCGGCTTGGCCAATTTGCTGGATTAGAGTGGAGAGATCTTGAAACTTGCTCACCGAGTACCCCGATAGTTAATTCGTTTTATGGAAGTATGGCATGTTATTGAGATGCACAACTATGCATCTTAACCTTGCTCAAGGTACTTGAAAGTAACAGAAAAACAATAGGCTATTTGCTGTTGATGGTGAGATATGGCTGTACCAATTGGCGAATGTTCACTTTTGCGCCAATACGGGCTGCCAGCAAGTACATTCCGCCGATTTTTCTGTGTAAAAATAGGGCATCTGCTGGTGGAGTATGCCAGTATTCTTGCTCCATGCTTAGAATGGTGCCAGCCTCGCGAAGCTTTTGTGCTAAGCCGCTGGCTTTGAAATCATAGGGCTCATCGACCAACATAGGTTCACATGCCATTTTCACTAGATCGAGAATCGCTTGGCGTTGGTCTGGAAGGATGGTTTGGCTGAAGAAGCCTATTTGTTCAAGCGCATCATTCAAGCCTTGTTCGTCATTGTTAACGACAGATGCGAAAGCTTGGCGATAACCAGTGCTGAACCGCTCGCTGTACTCGCGAGTGGCCCCGAAATCTAGCAAGCCGATTTGACGAGTGTTTTCGATATATAAGTAGTTGGCGAAATTTGGGTCGGTTTGTACCATCTTAAATTCGAACAGCTCTCGAAACAGTAATTCGAGTAGGCTGTGCATGACAAAATCTCGCGTACTCTGATCATAATGTTCGATTTGCTCAATCGGACTGCCATCAATGAATTCCATCGCGAGAACGGAGTCTGAGCAACTTTCAGTATGAATCTTGGGCACCACAAAATGAGGGTGCTCCTTCAAAGCGTCATGATAACGAATGGCAAATTGTGCCTCTCGTGCGTAATCGGCCTCGTCATGTAGCTGCTTTTTCGCTTCTTCGAGCAATCCTTTGTAGTCGACAGACTCGGGAATCAACCCAACGACCTTGAGCAGTGTACCGACATTGTCGACGTCGCTATCGATACTTTTCCGTATGCCCGGATATTGCACTTTGACGGCTAGGTTATCGCCCGCATCGCTGTAGGCTTGGTGCACTTGTCCTATTGATGCACTGGCGATTGGTTTGAAGTTAAATGACAGAAACTCAGCTTTCCAATTCGTTCCTAGCGAACTTTCCATTACTGCGTTGAGTTGTTTTGCAGGCATTGGGTCTGCGTCGGAACGAAGACGGGAAAGAATATCGGCAAGTTCAGGTTCTAAAACATCACCAGCATCCATTGATAGCATTTGACCAAGCTTCATTGCAGCGCCACGCAGGTGAGCAAGTTGGTCAGTTAAGCGCGCGATGTTCTGTGGCGTCAGCAAGAGGTCTTTCGCTTTTGGTTTGTTGCCTTTGGCTATCTGTTTCGTGCCTTCTGCAATCACATTGCCTGCGACACGGGTAGCAAGTGAAGCGAACTTGCTGAATCTTGAGATGCGATGGGTAGGTAGGCTTCTTTCCTTTGCCGACATGAATCTTCTCCGCTATTTACTAACTAATTGTTATACGGGAAAAGGATATGTTTGGATACAAATGAAAAGAAAACCGCCAGCGTAACTGGCGGTTTGCGAGTTTAGATAGAGTAGAAGAAGTACAGTTGAGACTTCATTCGGATGATGATCCCGCGAATCACATCTAAGAAGGCCATGAAGCCTATCGGTTTTTCACCGCTGACCCATGCGAGGCCAACAGAGCCAACAGGGATGTCGTAGCCTTCTGGCTCATCAATCTTAAGACGAACAAAGTGGTGTTTGTTCTGTAAGTTCTTTCCAGTGGTGACACGTACGGAATCATCGAAACCCAGTAGATTACCTTGTGACTCACCTGTTGCTTCAACAATGCCTTCGACGGTCGCTGAGAAGATCTTACCTGGGTAAACGGACGAAGAGAATTCCGCTGGCTGACCCGGTTTGATGTTACGAATCGCCTGGTGGTTCACTCGCATCAGCACATACTTCTCGTTAGTGTACATGTTGATACGCGGCATCATCGATACACGCTGACCTTCACGCAGGATAAAGTTGGTGACAAAGCCATCTGTTGGGGCATGAACTTTTGTGCTATTCAAATCCCATTGCGCTTTTGCAATTTGCTCTTCAGCTTGGCGCAGTTCGGCTTGTTTGGTTTCAACTGCAAGTTCCGCTTTATGAATCGCCAGTTTTGCACGGGAAATATCGACTTGTTTCTTCTTGATTTGAGACTCAAGGGTTAACACGTTGTGACGTGCCATATCTACCGTGCTCGATTGTTTGTCGATGTCGCTTTCCGTGATGGTGTTTTGCACCACTCGGTTTTGCTCAACATAACGATCTAGCATTTTTTTCTGCAATTTGTAGTCAACTTTGGCCGCTTCCAACTGGCTCTTGGATGTTTCTAGATCTTGCACTAGCGCTTCGTGGTTAGCTTCTTCAATCTCAATGTCGCCTTTTGCCGTAGCTAATGCAACGCGAGCAGAATCAGCGGATACGTTCGCTTGATTTAATGCGATTTTGTATTGCGTTGGGTCAAGTTCATAAATGAGCTGACCTTCTTTAACTTGCTGATTCGGCTCAATGTAAATGTGGTCAACTTTACCTTTTACATTGGTTGAATCTGGACGCAATTGGATGTGTGGTGACTGCACGACAGAACCGCCGGATAAATCCATCGGGGTGAAGTTAATCAAACCTACCCAGACGAACATCAGCCAACTCAAACCGCCAAGATAAGCGAACGATTTGGTTGCTTTGTTCCAAGGCATGCCAACCAAACGCAGCAGATAGATGAAGAGTGCCCATACCGCTAAACCTTCTAACATTATGCTTCCTCTTTTGGCTGTGTTTCTGTTTGCGGTTTACTTTTCCATGTATCACGCAGATTGATGATGGCTTTTTCCATATCAACAAATGCAAAGATCACGGCTAGCACCCAAACCCAGTGCCAGACAAACCCTATCCAGGTCAGCGCAGTGATGAGCCCTATCTGATGATGATCTTTGCTGTGTGCTTTATTGATAGGTAATTCATGGATTTTCCAAAAGCCGTAACACGCGCCCGCGACACTCGCGATTAAAACGACAGCAGCAACAACATGTAACGCTGTATCTGCGCCTGTACCGACAAATGGGACACTCAGTAAACTCATTAAACGCTCCTCTATCAAACTGTTGGCGTATTGTGATCTGAATTTGATTTGCGGCTTTCTTTGTGACAGATTCAATCACTACAGGATTAAATTTGATGTGATTGGTTATGAAAACGGTTCGGTTTATTCGCGCGATGGGCATTCTAAACATGCATAACCTCGCGTTATCTAAATACAATTTGGACTCGGATGAGTTAGGGATCCCAGCATCGGTGTTTCGTAACCCAATGACACTGATCCCGCTAAAAGCCGTTGCGGAATGGTATCGTTGTGTTGAACAAGCCAGTGGTGACCCGGATGTGGTGTTGAGTCTCAGCCGAGGTATTGAACTGCAAAAGCTAGGGCCAGTGGGACGCTGGTTATTCTCCGGCAATGATTTAGCCAGTACCATTCGGCGAGTGAATTATGGTGTGAGCAACCTACAATCAGGGGCGTTTTTTGCTGGCGAACAGTCGGGTAAAATCATCAAATGGACTTACCACAACCCGTTTATAGAAACGTCAGTAAAGGTGCACGATAGTATCCGCTGTGCGGTATTTATGATTAAGGTGTTACGCGAATTTCTTGGCAAAGATTACCAGCCTTTACGTGTCAAGGTTTCAGGCTCGAGAAAAAATACTGAGCGATACCGGGAATATTTCGGCTGCGAGGTGGAATGGAGTCAGCCAAAAACAGAGATATGGATCCCGGGAGATGACCGACTAGCTTCTCGCCAAGTGAGCCATCGAGAAGACAACCGTCTAGCGATGAGTTTTTCCGATTTGGATGATTTGCTTAATATGCCCGACCCAGAAGATGAGTTGAAAGTGATTTATGAAGTGGTGAATTACAGCAGCCATTATGGATTGCCAACGTTAGAGCGCGTTTCTTCTCTGCTTGATTTATCTGAACAGCAGTTTCAACGTCGTTTGCATAAATTAGGACTCAATTTTTCGACGGTTTCTGGCTATGTATTGAGTAATATTGCAGCTGGTTTGTTGAGTAAGCGCGTGAGTATTGATGACATTGCCACGCGCCTTGGTTACACCAATGTGGCGAGCTGCAATCGTATGTTTAAGAAACATCGTGGATTAACGCCCAAGCAGTATACGGGAAGATTAGAGAAGTAGTGCTCCACTTATCTCTATGAGTACAAGCAATAAAAGCCCTCAAAAAAGTAGAGGGCTTTGTTTTTTTGTGTGTTGTTGTTTTATGTAATGGCTATTTTTTAGGGCGCCAACTTAGTGCACTTGCAACAGCGCCGATGGCAATTACATCCTTTTTTTGTTCGCTAAGTTCAGGGAGCATCTGTACCGCAATGGTACCGTTCGTCTGCACAGCGGCAATTTCTTGTGTGCCTTCCTTAAAGCTATACCCCAATGGAATGTCTACCGCCATCATGGCGTCAGGACTAGTATGTACAGTTTCTACAGTAAAGTGGGTGCTACCAATACGCACTACGCCTGTCTCTTTCTTCTCAAAGCTGATGTCGATGAGAGCGGATTTTGGCTCCATCGCAAACTCACCGACTTTTTTACCATCTTGAGTAATGTCACAGGTGTAAGGATCATTCCCACCAAAATCGACGCCCATGTAGTTAACCGACATACCGCCTCCGGTGCAGTTCAAAAGCCAAGTTTCCCCGCTGTCGATACGAGTCACTTCTGCGCCCATTGAACCTTCTTTGAAAGAGATACGGTTAAACCAACTTGAGTTAGAAGCACTGCGTGAATACTTGCCTTTGTACTTACCAGCAAAATCAAAATGGCCATCTGCACCGAATCCCCAAAAATCACCGTCGGTTTTGATCAGCATTTCTGGTTGTGCTTTTACGGCATCAGTACGATCCATGACGGCTAGGCCACCACAACCAGCAAGGAGCAAGGGAGCGAATAGAATAAGTTTCTTCATGTTTTTCATTGTTTATAGCTTGGTTACATCTAGGGTTTGGTCGGTGAATTGGATGTTCTGAATGTCGTACAACTCGTCAGTGCCTGTATTTGGGCACTCAACAGAAACACTCTTTGCTTTGATAACAGTACATTCCGCCAGTTTGTGTGGCACGATATAGGTGTTGATACCGCCTTCACCATAAATGCTGTTGTCTTTGCTGTTGCCTTCAAAAGTATTGTTTTGATCATTACCGATCACATTCATCGCGTCGTCGCCAATGATCTTCACTTTTGTTAGCCACTGAGATTTGTAGGTGTACGCTTCTATCGAACCGTCTTTGTTGGGAGCCATACGGAAGGTAGGTACTGTGCCTGGATTTGTCTTTTCTGTGTAGAGCTTGACGCCCGCAGAGTCGATATTCGCGGTATATTGCAAGTATCCGTGGAATAAGCCACTGATCCAATCAACGGCTTGTGGATCTTGGGTTTGCATTTCTTCACGCGTTAACGCTTGGTAGCCATCTAAACCATGTCCGTTTGCTTTTGCTACGCCCATGTACGCTTCAAAAGCGGCAGCAAAATATTCGTGAGAATATGAAGGGCCCGTTTGTTTCACACTTTCAGGATCGAAGTCGTCCGATTTCCAATCGTCCCAGTCATACTGAGTAGGGCGCCACACTGTCGGTTTGCCCGATTGAATATCGTTATAGATGCTTAACGCATGAGCTTGAATGTCATTTTGCAGTGCCGAAGTCGCCGTGTTAGGTGCAATACCTTGCGCTTGGACCAAGTGTAAAATTTCTTCAAAAGCGGCGTCTCGTTCGGCTTTTTTACCAAGATTGGCGCAGTAATCGGCAAAATTACTCATGTAATGGCAATCGCCTTCAACTGTCAGTTCTCGATACATTAAAGATTGGCTATTCCTTAGCCAGTTTGGTGTTTCTTTACTAGTTACTAATGTTGACGCGATAGATGTGACAAGTGTATCCATATCATCTTCGTTAAGTACGATCATGCTTACAACAAACTTTTCTAGAGAACTCGTATCAAAAGAGTGTGCTAAGCCCGAGTTTGTAACTGCATCGTTCAATTTATCTTGGCGAATCAGTTCGTTGATAAAGATTTTGGTTAACATCTCATCATTCTGTTCATCGTTTTCGGTCAGCATTAGTGTGGCATCACGCTCGGCTAATGTCTTAGCGATACGAGACTTGTCAGCACCGTACTTAGAGTCTGGTTGGTTTGTGAGAAGGTGTTGGATGATTTTGGCTGCACGAAAGATTTTTTCATTATTCGCACCGTCATCAACAGCCACAATGTGAAATGTATCGTTGTTGTTTGCTTCGGAAAGGGAGATTTTCACATAGTGGGTGAAGCCAGCATCAGCAGCCACTTTTAACTTGGCTGGAAACTCTGTAGAAACGACAGTTGGGATTGTGACAGTGCTCAATGTTGGCATTGGTGGTGTTGGAGGTGTCGTTGTCGATGGTTTCGAATTAGATTCACTGCCGCCACAAGCAGTTAGACTTATCGCGCAAAATATGGCTAAAGGCGTTAATTTGGAATATCTCATTTCATGTTACTCGTAGACTTTATTAGAGCAAGAAACTTAGAAGCAACATAAAGTCCTGTCTATATAAGCAAACTAAGTCATATATGTTGATATTGTTTTTTGGTAAGACCTATTATTCGATATATTTAAAAACATAGTGGATTTTTATTCCGAATTTTATTTTCTCTGTGAAGCTATATTCTGATAATGAATAAAACCTCAGGTTATTGCATGGTTTTAGGGGTATAGAATGATTAGGATTATCGTATATGTATGGTTTGTAAGCGTATGTAAGCCTGCTTTTTATTAAAATTATCATTTAAGTGGGTTGCGCAGTATAGGGCGAGCGATATACTCCCTCCATCATATTGGTGGAGTAAATGATTCATGGTGGGTAATACAATCTTACTGGTAGAAGACGACTCAGAGATTGCTCGATTAACCAAAATGTACCTCGAAGCCGAAGGATATACGGTAACTGTCATCGATAACGGTCAAAATGCATTAGAAACGATTAAGGGGCTCAAGCCGGACCTAGTGCTGTTAGATTTGATGTTACCAGGAAAAAATGGCGCAGAAATATGCCAAGAGGCGCGTAAGTTTTATCATGGTATTATCATTGTTTTGACTGCGACCGATGATGAAATGAGCGAGGTGAGCTTATTTAAGTTCGGTGCTGATGATTACCTTACCAAACCGATAAAAGGTAATATTTTGCTCGCCCGTATTGAAGCAGCGTTGCGTCGCTATTGTCGTCAAGTTGATATCGTTGAAGAAGAAAAGCTGAGCCGATATGGCATTAGTCTTTGTCTTCGTCGCTCCCAAGCATTTTATTTGCAAAAAGATATTGGTTTAACGAGTTCTGAGTTTGAAATTTTAGAGCTCCTGATGCTGAATGTCGATAAGCCAGTATCTCGTGAATCATGTTGCCGTCTTGCCCGAGGCATTGAATACTGTATTACTGATCGTTCGATTGATATGCGTATATCCTCACTAAGGAAGAAATTCTCTAAGGCTCATATCCATACGGCTACCATTAAAACCATACGTCACCACGGCTACATGCTGACAGGTAAATGACGCATGTTTTCCCTGTTTACTCGTCTATATGTGGGGTTAGTAACTGGCCTTGCGCTGACTGTTGCTTTGTTTCTCTTTATGGGGGAAGAGTACATGCGCAAAACAGAAGTCGGTGTTTTTTTGAGTGACGGTGCTTATTTTGTCGATCAATACATTGAGCAACGAGGCACTCCGGATTCTCTCTACAAGAAGTTAACCGAAAACGGCAAGCAAGATTTCTTTATCTTTGATTTAACATTGGTTGAAAACTGGGACGGATCACCGCCTTGTCGAGATTGTAATCTGCTGTACCGTATGCAGGGGATACCTGTTTATCTTATTGATGGCAGTACCTATGCTGCGGTATTCCCTTTGCCTAACACTTCGAAGAGTTTAGTTTTCAAAGAAAAAACGGATTTCTTTAGCCCACACGTTGATTGGAATGAAGATTCTGAGATTGTATTTATACTTACTCTACTTTTGGTTGTTGTATGCAGTTTAGGCATTATGGTTTACATACCTGTACGACGTCTTGACCGCCAAATTCGGCAACTAACGGCTGCGCAACAACAATTTGGTTCTGGTGAGTTGAATACGCGAGTCGATCTAAAGCAATTTTCGCAACCCGTGAAAGAGCTCGCCCAAGGCTTCAACTGCATGTCTGAAGAGATTGAGAGACGAGTACGCCAAACACACATCTTTACTCAAGCTATTCCTCATGAAGTGCGCACTCCGCTGAGTCGTATTCAGCTAGCGACGGATTTAGCTCGACGCACGAGTGGTGAAATGCAGGCAGAGTTACATGACGATATTGAACGATACGTTGATGTCGTGACGGACTTAACGTCCGACATTGTCATGCTGTCTCGCTTGAGTGTGAAAAACCACTCATGGATCGATTCTGTTGAAACCATGGAACTGCCACTTTGGTGTAAAAGCCGCATGAATTACCTAGGCTTAGAGTCCGCCATGTTGAGAGCAGAAAATGAACTCGCGAACCAATTGATTCACTTTCAGCCTACTTTGGGTAACCTTGTCCTCGATAATTTACTGCAAAACGCCAAGCGTTATGGTGAGTCCTGTGTTGAGGTGACGATTCGAACGGTAGCGGATTGCTGGAGCATCGATATTGAGGACGATGGTCCGGGCATCCCTGAGGCGATGCGAGAAGAAGTATTTATGCCATTTTCGCGCTTAGACAAAAGCCGCAACGCCGACATGAAAGGCTTTGGTTTAGGGCTTGCCATCGCTACCAGTGCAGCGCGGCAACTGGGGTGGGAGCTTTCTGTCGGCGAGAGTCACTTAGGCGGTGCACGTTTTACGGTGCTTATTCCTGCCAACGGTTAGAGTAGGCACTGCGGTAGTCTGGCTCTGCGATACCTTCATACAAATCGTCACAAGCTTGCAGTGGACCTACGACGGTTCGGTAGGGTAGGACACCTGCCCAAACAGGGATGTCCATGTCTTCCGCATCGTCGTTGACGCCAAAATTGCTGATTTTCACTGATGCCTCCGTGAGCGGGATACGCAGTAGCATGGTGGCTTTGAGTTCTTTTTCATTACTCAAACGGACTTGTTCTGTTCTCCCCGGAGCGATCTGTTCAATAAAGTGATTCAGCAACCTGTCTTTCTCTTGGTTATCTTCCACCACCTCAAACTGGCCAAAGACCACAGCACTGCGATAATGCGCACTGTGGTGAAACGCACTTCGAGCCAATACCCAACCATCAAACAAAGTAAAGGTTAAGCACGTTTGCACTCCTTGTTTGAGTGAGCGTAACAGTCGACTGTTGTTGGCACCATGGATATACACGTAATCATCGACACGCCATGCCAGCATAGGGATGACCACAGGGCCTGACTCGTTGGTTATCGCAATATGAGCGATTAGGCTTTCATCTATGATGGCGTGCAGTTTGCTAACATCAGAGACGGCTTTATGTGCGCCTTTCTTAATTTCCGTTCTATTGGTGTTGGATAGCATTTTCTCTCCTTGTTTGCTCACGATTACGAGCGATTGATCCTCATTCTTTGATTGCAATGTAGCGTTTAACTGGTAGTTTAAAGAGAGCCACTTTTAACTAATGGATGGATCCAGTTTGTCTTTGATTGATATCGGTGACCTGCATTTAAAAGACAGTGATGGAACGCGTCAGCAAGCGTTGTTTTTTGCTATTCGCAAGAAAATTGTTCAAGGACTGTGGATGAAGAATGGGAAGCTGCCTTCTACGCGGAAGCTTTCACAAGAGCTTAATCTAAGTAGGAATACCGTGATTTCTGCCTACGAACAGTTAGTGGCGGAAGGGTACTTGAACAGCCAAAAAGGTTCTGGTTTTTATGTTGCCGTAGAACTGCCAGAGCAGTACTTGCCTGAACCTAGTTCAGTTCAGAGAGACTCATCACCGAAAGTTCACTTTGATATCAACCGCGCATTTGCACCGGGTGTACCGGATTTGGACGCATTTCCGATGGCGCAATGGCAAAAGTTACTCACTCGCCATATGTCTCGTACTTGCTTGTTGGGGAATCAAGATATTCAGGGTAGTTGGGCATTGCGCTGTGCTTTAGCTGACTACCTCGCATCAAGCCGTTCAGTGAATTGTTCTCCAGAGCGCATTATTATTACCTCTGGGGCGCAGCAAGCGTTGTCAATTGCGACGATGGTAGTGCTCAAACAAGGTGATAAGGTTCTGATGGAGCAACCAGGTTACGCGCAAATGCGGAAGTTGATTCAGTTCCAAAACTATCAATTTGAGCCTTTGTTCGTAACAGAGAAATTAGGTTTTGATGTGGAAGCGGTGACCTCAAGCGATGCCGATGCGCTGTATATTACACCAAGTAATCAATATCCGATGGGCACCACACTCAATACCGAGCAAAGAGGAAAGATCATCAACTGGGCGGTCGAACAATCAAGTTGGATCATCGAGGACGATTATGACAGCGAATTTCAGTTTGCTCATCGTCCCTATACCAGTTTACAGGGGCTAGCAGCTCAAATGGGTAGAGATGATCGCGTGTTGTATGTGGGTTCCTTCAGTAAAGTGATGTTTAACGGATTGCGGCTTGGCTACCTTGTAGTTCCTGAACGTTTAGTAGAGCAATGCTTAGTGGTTAAGGATGCGTTAAGTGGTGATTCGCCGACGCATACACAAGAAGCATTGGCAGATTTTATTACTGAAGGTGGGTTATTACGTCATATTCGAAAAATGCGTCGACTGTACAAAACTAAGCATGAACAGATGCATTTATCCATTCAACAGCATTTTGGCGACCATGTTTGCGTCGTTAGCCAAGCGGCGGGGCTTCATATTACGTTGAAATGGCAAGACGGTATGGATGAGCTGCGTTTTACAAAACTAGCAGAGCATGAAGGGATCATCTTGCGACCTTTGAGCTATTATGAACACCCAGATTTTCAAGCACGTCACTGGCATGGTGCCGTGCTTGGTTACGGCAATATCGCGTTAGAGAACATAGACGCTGGTATCCAACGTTTAGCTCACATATTTCGAAATGGGAAGCGATGACTATTCAACTACACGTGTTTGTCGCTTATGTCGCCACTGTTTCCAAGGCAGTAAAAGTAGAGTAAAAATGCCAAGTGCATAAAACATTGACCAGCCTAAACATATAAAAACACCGGTACAAAGCAGTAGAGAAAGTCCCGCAAGCGCTTTACCAAATCCTCGAAGCAATTTAAAAGCGGCTAACATCGCCAACATGTAAACCAGAACGAATACACTGTTTGCGAGTTTTAGGAAAAACTCCAGATCGAGCTGTGATAGGGTTCCTATCACACAAGATATCAATAATATGCCGCCAACTAATATGGTGGCTGAGAAAGGGACACCACGACGTGAAATCTTGGCTAGTGGACTAGAAGGACGATGTTCACGAGCTTGAGCCCAGACCATTCGCGCTAGGCTCTGTGTGTATAAGTTAACGCTCGCGAAACAAGCGGAGAAACCTATCAAGCTGATTATCCATTTGGCTCCATCGCCTAGTAGTTGGGCACTAAGCCAGGGGATGGATGCGTTATCAAATTGAGCGTTACCATACGCGCCAAATTTTAAAATAACGACAGAGCATGCCCAATAGGTAGCCCCTGCTACAAAACAACCGACCACAATGGCAATAGGGAAATCTCTTTGAGGGTTTTTGAACTCTTCCCCCATATGGGCAAAAGCCTCTATGCCAACAAAACACCAGAACATCACGCCTAACGCTGCGGTAATAGGCCAAATTGACTCTTGTGTGATGGCGGGCATCACAAGATCGGCGCTGTTAACGTCGCCTTTCCATAAAAATGCGCCAACAAGTGCGAAGACACTCAAAGCAATAAGAGTTTGTAAATGACCTGATGATTTTGTGCCCATCAAGTTGACGAACACAAGTAGTACTACCGTCAGAATTTGTGCAAACAGATTGTTGCTAATAGGTTCTGGCAATATTTGTTGTAGGAAGCCTGCGGCGAGTGCAATCGCGGCCGGAACCCCTACCGGAATGACACTAACAAATAGCCAAGCGACACTACTTTCCAGTTTGGCGTTAAAGGCTTTGCGTACAAAAAAGGCTGTTCCGCCCGCGTTGGGGTATCGTTTACCCAGTTGAGCAAAAGTCAGCGCAATAGGACAAATCGCGATGAACAATAAAATCCAAGCCCATAGTGAAAAATGGCCAGCTATACCTGCTGCGATAGCCGGGATCATAAACAGCCCCGTTCCCATTAATGTGGTGGATAACTGTGCGATACCTGATGTGAGTGAGATGTCTTTTTTGAGCTCTTCCATGCGAATTGATTCATCCAATGTTATGAGGCTTATTACGAAAAAGCTTGTGGCTTCTGGTTATTTCGTTTTATGTGTTTAAGCGATGCTATTTATGTGCTGAGTACTTAAGTTGGGAATTTGATTTCAATGTGTTATCTATTTTCTGTTGAAATGGATAACAGCACTCATCTCATGCCCGCCAAATAGCATATCCAAAATGTTAATAACAAAATGATTTACTAAACCGTCAATATGACGGTTGTTTTAAATAATTCCAACAAAATGTTGGTTTCTTATGCAGTTAGAATCGGTATAGAATGAGAAAAATAAGGAAAGCTTGGTAACGGTATGGACAAGTTTGATCATAAGATTGTGGATCTGCTCAGGCACAACGCTCGGCTGTCGGTGACTGAAATTGCGGATAAAGTAAACCTTTCTCGTTCTGCGGTAACGGCCCGTATTCGCAAGCTAGAGCATGACAAAGTGATTCTAGGGTATCACGCTGAAATTGCGCCTTCGGGTGGGGATTCGATTTGCGCCTATTTTGCCTTAAAGTTCGATAAATCAACCTCTACGTATTATTGCGAATCATACGCGGACGAATTATACAAAATTGATGGCGTAAAATGGTGTCATGCGATCAGCGGTGAGACGGACATGATGGTTTTTGTCGAAGTGCCTACGATGGCTCGCTTGAATGAAATCAGAGATCAAATTCAACGATATCCAGAGCTTCGAAACCTGATGACTCATACCGTCTTAGCTGAATTCTTTAACACGACTGGGAACCTGTTTGTGAAGTGACCATGAATGGATGCCATGTTGAAAACCCTTCTGAGCGAATATGTTAAACAACATTAATTTGAATCTACTTAGATCCTTGCATGTACTTTTAGAGGAGTGTCATGTCAGCCGGACCGCAGACCGTTTGCACATTACGCAGTCTGCCGTCAGTCGACAGCTTGCACAATTGCGCGATCTGTGTGGTGACCCACTGCTTATTCGTCAAGGTAATCAACTGATACCAACGCCACGAGCAATAGCGTTAAAATCAAAGCTTGATGCATTACTGGCTGAGTTTGACCATTTACTCGATGACCAACCTTTTGAGCCGCGGCAGTGGCAAGGTGAGCTTGTTATTGCTTCTAGTGACTACGTGGCGCAATACGTATTGCCCGATATTGCCTCTCACTTGGGTGAACAAGCGCCACAGTTAGATATGGCGTACCGACTGTGGCAACCCAACTTTCTTGATAAACTTCATGAGACGGGCATCCATATCGCGTCTTCTATGTATCCAGAAAAACCACAGAGTGTGTCGAGCGTTAAAATTGGTGAGGATTCATCAGTTTGTTTGATGAAATCTTCTCATCCGTTAGCAAAGCAGGACCAGATCAGTATTGAAGACTTGATTTCATATTCACACATCAAAGTGACTGGCGGCGGAGACAAAGATTCCTACACTGATTTAGCATTGAAAGAGCTAGGGCACACCCGCCACGTTACCTTTAAGGTTCCATTCTTCTCTGCTGCGATCAATCGCTTAGTTGCAAGTGAGCACCTGATGGTGGCTCCTGAACATATTGCCGTTAACCTCGCTAAGCATTGGGACTTAACCCATAAAGCATTACCACTCGAAACACCTATTCATCAATATTGGTTAATGTGGCACCCCAAATACGACACGGATCCTGCGCATAAATGGGTGCGAGAAGAGATTCGCTCAGTAATGCAAATCTCTGAATATTCCATTCGCTAATACGTACACCGTTTAGCCATGACTTGAAGTCATGATTAGTATGAATAACTTTGATTTCTAATTATACCTCTTCCGTTGATAGAGTGAGCGTCAAAGAGGGGAGATTCCTATGACACTAACAGTTTGGTTATCACTTTTTACCGTGTGTTTATTAGGGGCTATGTCACCAGGTCCCAGCTTAGCTATTGTCGCTAAGCACTCGTTGGCTGGTGGACGTATCAATGGATTAGCTACGGCTTGGGCTCATGCGTTTGGCATTGGTATATATGCGTTTATTACCTTGATTGGGCTCGCTGTTGTTTTGCAGCAAAGCCCGATGCTGTTCAAGACGATTAGCCTTGTGGGTGCGGCATATCTTGCGTATTTAGGGTTTAATGCTTTGCGTTCAAAAGGTGGTGTGGCTGCGAAGTTGGAGTCAGGTGAGGAAACAACGGTAATCCAGTCTGCGCGAGAAGGCTTTTTTATCTCGATTTTAAGTCCCAAAATTGCTTTGTTTTTTATCGCATTATTCAGTCAGTTTGTCGCGCTCGGTAATGATTTGAGTAATCAGATGATCATTGTTGCCACGCCGTTTGTTGTGGATGGGCTTTGGTACACCTTTATTACCCTAGTGCTATCGAGCTCTAAAGTCGTTGACAGAATTCGCTCTAAGGCAGTGTTGATTGATCGTTTGTCAGGGGTAGTACTCATGCTGCTGGCTCTTAGAGTGGTCGTAACGGTATAGACAAGCTCGCAAGACAGAAATACTAAAAGCAGCCCGTGTGGCTGCTTTTTTGTCTACTCTCAGTAACCCTTACTCAATTTACGTAATTCTGACGCTAAATGTTGCTAAAATTAATATTATCAATAGTGTTACTTTGGTTCATATTCTCATTTGCTGTGAAAGCTACTTTCCAACGCATTGTTATAATGAGAACGATAGCCACTTAACGTTAATACTAACAGTGTCGCATATTAAGTCGAGAGTGCTTTATTGGATAAAAACGGACTTTCCTCTTACTTACCCTATGAAAGGGGTAGAGACTTCATGACCGTTTAGAAGGTGAGAGCAATATGCAAAGAATAGTAGATTTAGCTCTAGTAGTAATTTTGACCAGTGTTTGCAGCGTTGCCTGGATATTCTTTTCAACAAAGAGCATTTGGGTGTTTTTTGAACTGTTTGTATTTACGATGCTTGGCTTTGGCCTTTTGTACGGGTTACTACAAAAGGCTGATCCTAAACACTTTGACTTTGTTTTAAATCACATCGATGAAATTAAGAAGGAAGGCAAAGATGCTTGCCTAAGCGGCGCTCCGAAAGAATCCAACCCATACTCTGGTGTCGATGGTGATTTATGGGAGGCTGGTTACACAGCCTCCTACAACAAAAAGATAAAGCAATAAACCGCTAGGTGCTTATTCAATATTGTGCTTTTCAAAAAAGCACCCTGCCATTTTAAGGACAGGGTGAAAGCAAGAAGTTTCTCAGGAGCGGTCGGGGGAGAGAAACTCATCTAAATCTTATTTACTTACCGGCGAACCTCTTCAAATTCACCTTCAATCGCATCTGCTTTACCTGTATTAAACTCATACTCTTCGTGCATTTCTCTCTGCATTTTCTTGACGCGCTTTTCAATACGCTTGCCGGTAATTAATGCTGCGATGGTCAACGGAATCGCAATGATCAAGCTAAATATTAACGTAAAAAAGCCGGTAATCAGTGCTAGTGCAGTTACAATAATCCGATTCATAATCATGACCTCTCTGTAATTTATGTGCTCAGATTAATGCTGTGAACATGAACAAAACATGAATGCTGACGTTCACTTTGTCCGGAGAGTGTCAAATGAATGAAACGAAAAAACGCCTGAGGGTGATCAGGCGTATAAACGGGGAAAAATATTAGTAATGCGCATGGCGCTTATTATTTAGAACAAATATGAGATATTGTCCGCTACGCTATGTGGTTAACGTTGTGGAGCAAAGTTCACCTATCGAGGGAATGTTTGGTAACGAACACCCATCATTTGTTCCATACAGTGCACAACTTGGCAGCTGTAACCGAATTCGTTGTCGTACCAGATGTAAAGTACACAACGCTTGTCTTGTGCGATAGTCGCTTGACCATCTACGACGCCTGCATGACGAGAACCAACTAAGTCAGTTGATACAATTTCTGTTGAATCGGTGTAGTCAATCTGTGCCGAAAGCTCAGAGTTCAACGCCATTTCACGCAAGTAATCGTTCAGTGAATCACGGTCTACGTCTTCACCTAAGTTTAGATTAGCGACTGCCATAGATACGTTTGGTGTCGGTACGCGAATCGCGTTGCCTGTTAGCTTGCCTGCAAGCTCTGGCAATGCTTTAGCAACTGCTTTTGCCGCACCTGTTGAAGTCAGAACCATGTTTAGTGAAGCACTACGTCCGCGACGGTCACCAGAGTGGAAGTTGTCGATCAAATTTTGGTCGTTTGTGTATGAGTGCACGGTTTCAATATGGCCAGAAAGAACACCATATTTATCGTTCAGAGCCTTAAGGACTGGCGTGATTGCATTTGTTGTACAGCTTGCCGCAGAGATGATGGTGTCATCTTCTTTAATTACCGACTCATTTACACCGAATACAACGTTTTTGATGTCACCTTTACCTGGTGCTGTTAGCAGTACTTTCTCTGCGCCTTTACACGCTAAGTGTTGGCTCAGGCCTTCAGAATCACGCCAAACACCTGTGTTATCAACAACTAGCGCGTTATTGATACCGAAAGCTGAGTAATCCACTTCGCTTGGGTTATTTGCGTAGATGATTTGGATGTAGTTGCCGTTAACGATCAGTGCTTTACGCTCTTCATCGATAACAATGCTACCGTTGAACTGACCGTGAACTGAGTCACGACGCAACAAGCTAGCACGCTTCTCCAAATCGCCTTTTTTACCGCCACGAACCACAATCGCACGTAGTCTTAGTGGGTAACCTGGACCACTTTTCTCAATGAGAAGGCGAGTAAGTAGTCGACCAATGCGACCGAACCCGTAAAGAACCACATCACGCGCTTTCAATGAAGAATCTGCGTCGCGAGCGCCATCAAGTGCAGTGATAAGGAAATCGTTTAGAGAGCTTGTATCGTCATGTTCATTCCAGTACATAGTTGCCAGTTGGCCAACATCGACACGGCATGAAGAAATGCTCATTTCACAAAGCGCTTGAATAATAGGCATCGTGTGCTCAAGCGAAAGTGGGTTACCGGTATAACGTCTTGCAACGCGATGAGTTTTGAGAATGTCTATAGTAGTAGCATTAATAAGCGTTTTACCAAACAGAACCACTTCGATTCCTTTTTGACGATATAGCTTACCAATTAGAGGGGAAATAGATTCAGCAATCGTTTGGCTAGTTTGCCAGTCTTGGAGATATTTCTCTGGACTCATTGTTGTATTAAACCTTTCACGTTTGGGGGCTAACCATACTCTCTGCTGTTGCCTCTTCGGCAGCGTGCAAGAGTGTGGTGGGTTATGTAATCGGGTTGTAATAGTTATGTGTGCGGATTCTAAGGTCGGAGTCCTTATTCTGCTAGGAAAATTAAATCCAGTGTAAAACACTACTTAAGGGGACGTTAGTGGTGGATTAATGTGACTAAAGCAGTGGTTTTCACGTATTGACATTTAGAAAGTAACTTACTTTTTTTGCGATGATAACGTTTGCTTTCAAATTAGTTTTGTTGACAAAAATGGATATTTTGCATTTTTGTGTGATTTGACTCGATAAGGCAACTCAATAGGTAAACATACAATAGATGATTTCCTGAAAAGTGATGCGACTCTTAGTTGTGAGTGAAACTTTATTGTTTGCATCCAACTTTAAGATTAAAAAATATGACTTAAATCACAATTTCTACTGCATTAGCCGATGATAAAATACTCACAATAACCATATTCTGGGTAGGTGAATGTTGTTTGAAAGTAACAATGTCGTATATGCCTTTCAATGTAAGAAACTAGTCTAATATTAAATAAACGGATGAAATCAACCATTAGGCTGATGGATGTTGAGATTATCAATAAAAACACGCTTAGCACTCCTCGCACTATTACCCGCTGTGGTAATAGTGGTATTTGCAGTTCAGCAGTTTTCTGATAATGCGTTGCGCGTGAGCCGTCTCAATCAAACGGTTAGCAATATTCAAGGTTTCCAATTGATATCCAAGGCCTCCCACTTTATTTACTCCATAGAGAAAGTACGCCGACAGCCTGATCTTCAAGTCTCTGCAGCCATTAATATTGAAGAACAAGGTGAAGTTATTTCTTCTTTGCATCAAAAGTTTGTGAGTAACCCTAATACTGCTGAGTATGCTGATGAACTGAAAGAAGCCATGCTGGGGGTATTGTCAGGTAGATTGAGTGAGATGGACGACCTGGGTGATTGGGCATTTCAACAGCTCCAAAATATGTCGCGCTCTTTGTTGCAAAATCATCAATGGTATGGCAGTGACGATGGCATTCGCATGCAAAATTTTATTGCCTACCTTGCTCAGCTCTCTTTTTGGACACAGAAAGAAGCTTGGCTGACGAACCGTTTAGTCCAAGACCCTAAGAGTCGGCTAAGTCAAAGTATGTTTTATCAGGCGATAGACCGACAGCAGCAAAATTTGGATGCGTTTTTAAACTTAGGTGGGTCATACGAGCAAGTGGATAAATTGCTTGGCTTGTTTACTTCGCCGAGATATCAGAGAAACTTGGCGTCTCGCGGACAATTAATCTCAGGAGACATGTCACAAAGTGACTACGCCGCGTATTTAAAAGAACTCGATTTTCGTGTGCAGCGCTTACAAGTGCTCATTGATGGGTTCACCAAACAAACTGAGCAGTCGCTTCTCACGCAGGTTCATGAACAAAAGGCCAATATAGCGATGATCAGTTTTGGCGTCGCCTTAGTGGTTATCCTGCTTTGTTGGCTCGGATTTAGTACTTGGTTCCGAGTTAACAGCAAACTCGATGCGATCATTCATACTTTAAACGCGTTGATCAACTCCGAAGAGAAGCAAACAAAAGTCAAAGTTGATGGAAGTGATGAACTGACCATTTTTGCTCAGCAAGTGAATCGAGTGGTTGAAGAAATGCAGAGACAAACTGAAGAAATACTGCATGCAAAAGAGTCAGCAGTATCGGCTAATCGTGCAAAGTCTGTGTTTCTTGCCAACATGTCACATGAAATACGCACGCCCCTTAACGGGATCATGGGCATGACAGAAATACTCTCTCAAAGTGAGTTGTCTTCGCATCAACAAGAAGTTGTTGATGACATTGACTCCTCATCTCAAACACTGCTTACTTTACTTAACGATATATTGGATCTCTCTAAAATCGAGTCTGGACGATTGGAGCTGTCATTAGTAGAAGCGGATATCCGAGAAGTCGTGTATCAGTCGATGATTTTATTCCAATCCAAAGCAACATCTAAACAGCTAAAGTTAGGTATTAATTTAGCTGAAAATATCCCCATTCGCGTGATGGTCGATGATCATCGTGTCAAACAGGTAGTTACGAATCTGGTATCGAATGCGGTTAAGTTTACCGAAAGTGGGCATGTATGCGTTGATGTTAGTTATGAAGAGTTACTTGAGAAAGAACGTGGAGTGCTGACGTTTAAAGTAGAAGATACCGGAATAGGCATTGATCAAGATAAGTTAACCACGATTTTTGAACCCTTTACTCAGGAAGATGAAGGAGTGTCGAGGCAATTTGGCGGCACAGGGTTGGGTTTGGCAATTTGTTGTCAGCTTGTGTCGATGATGGGGGGCAAGCTCGTAGCAACATCTACAAAAGGAGTGGGCACATGCTTTGAATTCTCGATTGAGGTTGAAGCAATTCCGGTGTTTGGCTGGCGTTCTGAGGTGATTAATAAAGGGCTTTTGATCTGCTCAAATTACGACTACGCCGACCAAGTATTAAAAGAGTGTCGCTTAGCGAAAATCAATCTCTTTGGTGTTAATAATGTGAATGAAGTGCAAGCGATAAATGATGACTTTGATGTCATATTTCTGTGCCACAGTAACGACGCTAATACCGATGAAATCTTGGATAATCTATCATTTAATTACGATCTTCGCCGTGTGATTATTTGCCAGCATCATTTATCCACTCCCTACGAAAATGCAGAAAAAGTACATGCCGTACTCACATTACCTTTCCTTGGCAATCGATTTAAGCATGTCATTGATGATTTAGCTAAGGTTGAAAAGACTATATCAAGTGACAATGTCACCAATAATGTTGTCAGCTCTGAATATCGAGCGTCGCGCTCTCATCGGAGGATCTTAATTGCGGAGGATAATTTGATGAACCAGAAAATAGCGAGTTTTTTTCTGGATAAAGCAGGTTATGACTATTTGATAACAAGCAACGGTCAAGAAGCGTTAGAAGCCATCACAAAGGGAGAAGAATTCGATGCAATTTTAATGGACTGCATGATGCCCGTGATGGATGGACTGACCGCGACGAAAGAAATTCGTCGTTGGGAAAAGAAAGCAGGACGTGAAAAAACAATGATTATCGCACTCACTGCGAGTGTTTTGGAAGAAGACATCCACAACTGTTTTGCGGCAGGCATGGATGCTTATTTACCTAAGCCGTATAAATCGAACCAGTTATTTGAGCTCTTTAGTGAATTAAAACTCGCCTAGCTAACATTTCAACTTAGACAAGGCGTCAAAACGATAAAGCCCCACTTCAGGGGCTTAGTTCTGATTATTCATTGTTGTGCGTTGGCTTGAGCGCCTGCGAGTTTGCGTATGGTTTGGCGATAGGTTAGGTATGCGGAAACACCAGCTAACAGGTTGCCGATACAAGCGCCTAAGAGTAAACCTCGGATTCCATCCATTTGAGCGCCAACCCACAAGCACGGTAGGAAAAAGACAAACAAGCGCAGCGCTGAAATAGTGAGCGCGGTGTAAGATTTGCCTAATGCATTACAAAGAGAAACCATTAGCATACAAACCCCTAATGAACCCAAACTGATCGGCACTATCAGTAAATGCATTTCCAAGACTTGCTCCACTTGCACATCACTTGTCATCAATAATGCGAGTGGGTTTGCGACGGCAAATGTAATGGCAGCAATCAAAAGTTGGAAACCTAGAATGAATTTTACGGCAATACTGACGAGCCTTTGGATATCTTCATAGTTCTTTGCCCCAAGTAAGCGTCCAACCATTGGAGGCATAGACATTGTCAGCGCCAAGACCGAAACGATAGCAAAGAACTCATAGCGTGAACCAAGCGCCCAAGCGGCGACTGCTGCGGTTCCAAAGCTTGCCAATAATTTTGTTGCTAGCATGGAAGACAACGGTGGCAGCAGTTGGCTAATCATCGCAGGGCCCATAATGTTACCGATAGATGCAACACTTTTGGCTACGTTAAGATCTTGCCATTGTGTCGTTGCCCAGTGATTCTTCTTCACGCGAGGAGCTACGACTAAAATACCAAACCCAAAAGCGACGATGGTTGCTATTGCCGCTCCGTTAATACCCAAGTCAAACGTGAAAATAAATAGCGGATCGAGCACAAGGTTCACGCCGCTGGTTATCATCATCATTGTGCCAGGTAACATTGTATTGCCATTAGCTCGGCAGATACTGTAGTAAAAATACAAAACTGCACCAGTCCATGAGCTTAATAACCACCAAGGCCAGTAACTGTCGATTATCGGCATAACAGATTCTGGAGCGCTTAATAGAGCTAAAATGGGGTAGCGCAAAAGCCAAATTAGCCCGCCAAAAATAGCGACACCAATTGAGCCGATCATCAATACCAATCCGCCAAGTTGTTTGGCATACCGACTTTCATTCGCCCCAAGAGCTTTAGAAATGACCGCTGTCGTTGCGATCCCTAGACCGACTTGAATACCGATAATGACCATTTGCAAAGGCAGAGTGAAACCTTGAGCGGCTAACGGTAAAACGCCGAGCTGACCGATAAACGCACTATCCACAAGCTGAAAGCTCATTAAAGACAGAACGCCAAATAGCATTGGCCAGGTCATCGTAAATAATTGTTTTGCAAGCGTTGGTTGTGTACTTGTCGTAGTTGAAGACATAGAAAGCTGAATGCGTTAGGAATAAGAGTTAGATTGATTGTACACGGCGGTTAGTTTAGAGACAAAAATAAACCCCGAGGAAGATATTCTTGCTCGGGGTTCGAAAATCTAGCTTACGCGTTTATTTTTTGCCGCTAGTTTGCTTGTCTTCTTCAGTCAGCTCACGAATGCGACGGCTGATGTCACGACGTGCTTTAGAGATCTCAGCGCTTTTAATGATGTGGTCATCAACACGATCTTCATAGTCTGCTTTCATATTTTTGATGATTGCGACGATTTCATCGTGAGTCATTTCTGGTTTGATGTAGTCTAGAAGGTTTTCTAGAAGATCAACACGTTTACGGTTATCACGAACTTTCTTCTCGTTATCAAGAAGCTCACGTTTTAGTTTGTTTTTACGACGAGCTTGGTTAACGATTTCAAATACGCTACTCATAGTTCTCTTTCCTAATTTTATGAATATCTTCCTCGATTAAAGCACAACATCCAGTGGCATAACAGTCTTTAGATCAATAGCAATGCAGAGTTGAACATTTCTCAACCAATTGCGCTGTGTCCATATAATCGTGCTGCTTTCTTCGAGTTTTGGCCAACATCGTAGAATCCATCGATTCATTGTCATAACGTGGCCTTCACTATATTATCAACACCATTGAATGCAAAATGATGAACTTGATATGGACTCTGGTAACACTGCGGAGCAAGTAAATAGTCAAGATAATGAGCAAGTCACTCGCTCTGTGGCTGAAAAGTTAAAAACGGCGTATATCAACGCACGCGAGCAACTCGAAATCATCGAAGTTGAGCTTAATCGTTCAAAAATAATGATGGTCGACCAAGATGGCAATTTGACGAGAGTGCCGATTCTCTCGGAGCATTGATACCTGACCCTATTCGTAAGGGGTGTCAGGTCTTACGCTATGCTTTAGCCTGACACCAACACCTGAACCGCTAACGCTTCTTGCACTGCTGTGTGAATTTATGGCGTATGATTTCGAAGCGATTTAGGTACAAAGTCAAATGCAAAAATAATAAGGAAATGCATTATGAAAGTTGAGCTAACGGCAATTGAAGCACGAGTTATTGGTTGCTTGATCGAAAAAGAAGTCACTACCCCAGATCTTTACCCCCTCAGCCTAAACGCATTAACCAACGCGTGTAATCAAAAAAGCAACCGTGATCCCGTGATGTCACTCTCTGAGTCAGACGTTCTCGATGCCGTTGATGCTCTTATTGAGCGCAGGCTCGTCAGTGACGAAAGTGCGTTCAACAGCCGCGTCAGCAAGTATCAACACCGTTTCTGTAATACGGAATTTGGTGATTTAAAGCTGACAGAGCAGGAGAAGGGCATTGTATGCTGTATGCTTTTGCGCGGTGCTCAAACACCTGGGGAAATTCGTACTCGTACTAATCGTCTCGCGACATTTCATGATGTAAAAGAAGTGGAAACGGTCCTTGAGCATTTAGCAAGCGAAGAGAAAGGACCATTAGTGGTCAAATTACCACGTGAGGCTGGTAAGCGGGAGTCGCGTTATATGCATTTGTTCTGTGGTGATGTTGATGCGTCCGAACTTGCAGCGCCTGTGTCTGCTGCAAGCTTGAGCTCCGATCGAGTAAGTCAGCTAGAGCTCGAAGTCGCTCAGCTGAAAGAAGAGCTGGATGAATTAAAAGCTAAGGTTGAGTCACTGCTTTCATGATGGAAAATACAACGCAGCGTTGGAGTGTCTATCTGATACGAAATAACCGCAACGCGTTGTATTGTGGTGTTACCAATGATGTTGAACGAAGATTCAATCAGCACCAAACCGGAAAAGGAGCGAAAGCTTTGAAGGGAAAAGGCCCTTTGGTATTGGAATGGTCATCGGATTTTGACTCAAAGACGCTTGCCATGCGAGCAGAGTACTATATTAAGCAACTAACTAAAGCGAAAAAAGAGCTGCTCGTTATGTCAAAAGCAAATATTGTCGTCGACGAACATCAACAAATGATGTTAGAGATAGTGGCACTCTGATAAGCCCTTGCTACGCAAAGATACACGGAAACCGCCTATGTCACATTGGCGGTTTCTTTTTGTTTTTGGAGTACCATGTAGGAATAAACTGACGCATAATGGGCTGGTGTTCTGTTTAAAGGTCCTGAATATGAAAAGCGCGAAATGTCTCTACGTTATCGAGACAAAGGAAGCGACTCAATGTACTTTATTTGCATCCACTCAGACCAAGAACCAATTTACTATTGAAACAGGCACTAAGAGGAAGGTAGATTACAAGAGTATAGGATGACTCGGCTAGGTAATGAATAGAGCTGAATTAGGCTCATAAAAAAGCTAAAAGAGCAGTAGATGAAAAAAGCGTTAGTATTCTCCCTGATTTCAATGGCCGCTTTTGCGCCGAATGTGCAGGCCACCCAAGTTCTTAATGGGTATTGGGCATATCAAGAGTTTTTAGACCAGTTTCCACAACAGAAGCAGTTAACTAGTGCGTTGGCTGAAGTGGTAAGAGAAACCCCTGTACCCGTAGCAAAAGACAAAAAGCGTCCGCTGAAAATTTCTGTTGTTTATCCAGGGCAGCAGATCTCTGATTATTGGATTCGAAACATTGATGCGTTTGAAAAACGCCTAGATAAGCTTGATATCGACTATCAACTAAATCAAGTGTTTACTCGTCCTAATGCAGATATAAAGCAGCAAAGTTTGTCTTTAATGGAGGCGCTGAAAAGCAACTCCGATTACTTGATCTTTACTCTAGATACCACAAGACATCGTAAGTTTGTTGAGCATGTCTTAGATTCAAAGAAAACCAAGTTAATTTTACAAAATATCACCACACCTGTTAGGGATTGGGAACATCATCAGCCGTTTCTTTATGTTGGTTTCGACCACGCAGAAGGAAGTCGTGAATTGGCCGTTGAGTTTGGCAAGCGTTTCCCTAAACATAGCCACTATAGTGTTCTCTACTTCTCAGAGGGCTACATTAGTGACATCAGAGGCAACACTTTTATCAACCAAGTGAACCGCGATAATCAATTTGAACTACAATCTGCTTACTACACCAAAGCAACAAAGCAATCTGGGTATGAAGCTGCAAAAGCCAGTTTGGAGAAGTATCCGAACGTTGACTTCATTTACGCGTGTTCTACCGATGTAGCATTAGGTGCTGTTGACGCTCTTAAAGAGTTAGGTCGTGATGATGTCATGATCAATGGTTGGGGCGGCGGTTCAGCAGAGTTAGAGGCGCTTTCTAAAGGGGAGTTAGACGTTACCGTTATGCGTATGAACGATGATACAGGTATTGCAATGGCTGAGGCCATTAAGTGGGATTTAGAAGGAAAGCCAGTTCCCACCGTTTACTCTGGTGATTTTGAAGTCGTTACCAAATCGGACTCTCCAGAAAGAATTGAAGCATTAAGAAAACGTGCATTTAGATACTCAGATAATTGATGACAACTACATCAAAAACAAGAAAGCGTCGCTCACTGTCGACGCTTATTACCAAAATAATTATTCTCGTACTTGCTCCGATCATTCTAGGCATCTTTGTTCAGAGTTATTACTTCTCGAAGCAGATTATTTGGCAGGAAGTCGACCGAACCAAGCAGCAGACCTCTGCCCTGATCCTGAACATTTTTGATAGCCATTTTGCAGCGATTCAGATTCATCACAACAGCAATTCGAAAAGTGATGTTGTATTGGATTTTTATACAGAACGTGATGAAGAGGCACTCAATTACTTTTTCATGAGTATTGACCAGAGTGATCCTTCCCATACACCAGAGTTTCGTTTCCTAACCGATCATCAAGGTATTATTTGGGACGATGGCAACGCGCATTTCTATGGCATCAACAACCTGATACTTAGCCGACTTGCCAGTCAAGTGACCTTTAGCAACAACTGGTATTATCTACCCTCACAGACCCCGATGGGAACTCGCCATCTGTTACTTCGTCGTGTACCCGTTTTACAACCTAAAACCGGTGAAGTGATGGGGTACTCTTACAATGTTGTTGTTTTAGATAATAACTTTGGGTTGATGGAAAGGTTAAAAAATGAAGGCAACGTCGACAATGTTGTGTTGGTCGCTAACAACACACCATTGGCAAGCTCATTAGTAGGAGATGAGGCTTATCAAATATTTGACGTACTCAAACGACGAGAGTCCCAGCACAAGCTTGACCAATTATTGATCATCAAAACCCCTATTGAGGTAAATGCCGCCGAGACTGACTTGTGCTTGCTTACTGTGCAAGACAATCAGAGCGTGGTGACATTGCAAATCCAACACCTGCTAGCAATGCTAGCCTCAGTTATCGGTATGGTCATGATTGCGCTGATGACTAAAGAATGGATCGAGAATCGAGTAGTTGAAGAGTTAGGATCCCTGATGGCATATACCCGCTCGGCTCGTGAAGAAAAAGGATTTGAGCGTTTTGAGGGGTCAGATATTGAGGAATTCGATCATATTGGTTCGACACTAGAAAACACTTTTGAAGAGCTTGAAGCACAAAAGCGCTCTTTCCGCGACCTGTTTAACTTTGCGTTATCTCCTATTATGGTGTGGTCTGAATCGGGTGTGCTTGTCCAAATCAATCCGGCAGCACGCAAAGAGTTAGTCATGGAAAACGATGTTGAAACCATGCACCCAGTGTTCAAAGGTTTCAAAGAAAAGTTGATGCCACACCTTCGCATGGCGGCTCAGGGAGCTACGTTGACAGGCGTTAATGTGCCAATTGGAGACAAAGTATATCGCTGGAACTTATCGCCGATTCGAGTTGATGGAGATATTAGCGGTATTATTGTTCAAGGTCAGGATATAACCACGCTTATTGAGGCGGAAAAACAGAGTAACTTGGCGCGCAAAGAAGCAGAAAAATCTGCTCAAGCCCGTGCCGACTTTCTGGCTAAAATGAGCCATGAGATCCGAACGCCAATCAATGGAATTTTAGGGGTTGCTCAATTGCTAAAAGACTCTGTGGAAACAGAAGAGCAGAATAACCAAATTGACGTACTTCGGCATAGTGGTGAGCACTTACTTGCTGTTTTGAATGATATTTTGGACTTTTCGAAGATTGAGCAGGGTAAGTTTAATATCCAAAAGCACCCGTTTTCTTTCACTGATACAATTCGAACGTTAGAAAACATTTATCGTCCTATTTGTGAAAGTAAAGGCGTCAACCTTGTCATTGAAAACAAAATAGATCCCAATGTTGAAATCTTTACTGACCAAGTTCGTCTGAACCAAATTTTATTCAACCTAGTCAGTAATTCTGTGAAGTTTACGCCCTCGGGTAGCGTGCGCTTGCATGCTGAACTTGAGCAGTTCTATGGCGCTGACAATAGCGTGCTGGTCGTGGAAATTTCGGATACAGGTATCGGCATCGAGTCTGACAAACTCGACCAAATGTTCGAACCTTTTGTTCAAGAAGAAGCAACAACGACTCGAGAATACGGCGGCAGTGGCTTAGGGCTGACCATTGTGAAGAGCCTCGTCGACATGCTGGAAGGTGATGTTCAAGTCCGCAGTCAGAAAGGCTTAGGAACGACTTTTGTCATTACAATGCCAGTGAAAGATCGTGAGCGAGTACTCACCCCTCTTGATTCGAGTTTGCGAGTTAAGCCAGGTGAACTATTTGCAGAGAGTCTCAAAGTGTTGTTGGTAGAGGATAACCATACTAACGCATTCATTCTAAAAGCGTTTTGTAACAAGTACAAAATGCAGGTTGATTGGGCGAAAGATGGGTTAGAAGCAATGGAATTCTTAAAAGATCATACTTACGATTTGATACTGATGGACAACCAACTTCCGCATCTTGGTGGAATTGAAACGACCAAAGAGATCAGACAAAAGCTAAAACTAGGCACGCCAATTTATGCGTGTACTGCTGACACCGCGAAAGAAACCAGTGACGCCTTTATGGAATCGGGTGCAAATTACGTGCTTCTCAAGCCGATTAAAGAAAATGCGCTCCATGAAGCATTTGTGGATTTTAAACAGCGGTTCTTAGTCGAGCGAACATGAATAATTGGCTCACTACGAAATAACCCAATTATTTATTATCTGAAAAGCACAACACCATGACTGTGGGTTGTGCTTTTTTGTATCTGACCCTTTTACTCTTATACAAATCAGACTTTATTGGTCTCGACGTTTGTTGTGTACATCGCTGCATTTCAAGTTCAAACATAGTGTTGTGTTACTTAGATTTCTGCTCCTTCACTGACACACCCAACGTGATTTCAATCACAAAAAGATATTTACTTAGCGTGCTAACTATTTTATATTACTTAGCACGCTAAGTAATTGAGTAGATCTTATGATTCAAGACATCAACAGTTTGCGAGACCTTTCTCTGGCTGAAAAATTATCTCGTGTTGCTCGTTTGTGGAAAATGGTTGCAGATCGCGAGTTAGAGCCTTTAAACCTAACGTATCCGCGTTGGACTGCGTTATGGAAGCTTTATCGAATGGGTGACAACATCAGTCAGAAGCATTTGGCTGAAGCGCTTGAGATCGAGTTAGCGTCGTTGATGCGAACATTAAAATTATTAGAAGAGCAATCTCTGATCGTTCGCCATTGCTGTGAACACGATAAGCGAGCACGTATTGTTAGCCTCACAGAAGAGGGGAAAACCCTACTAAAGCAAATGGAGGCTCGAATTCTTCAAGTTCGAAGCAAGCTCCTAACGGACATCAACGACCAGGAACTTCAGCAGCTTTCATTGATTCTTGATCAGATTGCTCACAATGCGCTTGATTCACTTAGCGAATAAGTCAGAAAACCGAATAAAAAGAGAAGTAAACGCCTATGACTCCAGATCAAAAATTCGCACGTTGGATCAAATATTCTTGCGTCGCGTTTGTCCTTGTCTTTGCCTATTTTCTAGTTGCAGATCTCGCCATGCCGTTGACGCCTCAGGCAATGGCAACGCGTGTGGTAACTAAAGTGGCCCCCCGTGTGAGTGGGCAGATTACGCATCTTTATGTTGCCAACAACCAAGAAATAAGCCAAGGCGATCTACTATTTCAGATTGATCCCCAGCCTTATCAGCTCGCCGTAGAAAAGGCTCAACTTAACCTTGAGCGTGTGATTCAAAACAACGAACAACTTGATGCTTCTATTGCTGCGGCAAAAGCAGACGTTGAAGCGAGCAAAATCGTGGCGGAACAAAAAGTTCGCGAAGCAAAACGTCTTAATACTCTGTTTCACCGTAATGGTACTTCGCAACAGCAGCGCGATGACGCACAGAGCAGTGCAACGGCAGCTAAAGCGAACTTACTGGCCGCACGTGCTCGTTTAAAAGAGTTGGAAGTAAACCGCGGTGATTTAGGCGCGACGAATGTGAATATCCGCGTAGCGCAAAACCAGCTAAAACAAGCGGAACTTAATCTGTCTTACACTCAAGTCTCGGCGGAACATGATGGCGTTGTCGCTAACTTGCAGCTGGAGACGGGGGCCTATGCGGCAGCTGGTACACCTCTTGTCGCTTTAGTCTCCGATGACGTGGATATCATTGCCGACTTTCGTGAAAAGAGTTTACGACACTTTAATCAGAACAGCCGTGCGTTAGTGGCTTTTGATAGCTTGCCTGGTGATGTATTTGAAGCTCGTATTACGAGTGTGGATGCCGGGGTCAGCTCGGGTCAATTCGATGCGGATGGTCGCTTAGCAACACCAACTGACTCAAACCGTTGGGTGAGAGACGCGCAGCGCTTACGTTTACATTTAGCTATCGATGAACCTCAGCAGCGCGCATTTCCAGCAGGGGCACGAGCAACCGTGCAGTTGTTGCCAGAAAACGCATTATCTGGCTGGTTAGCGAGGTGCCAGATCCAATTCTTGAGTCTTCTTCATTATATTTATTAACGAGGAGGCGATATGAAGTTATGGGACCACCCCATGTCGGAAAACGACTTCCGTCAGTGTTTGCGCATTGCAACTGGTGCGACCATTGGTTTCACTTTATGTAAAGTATTTGGTTGGAACTATGGCGTATTCTTTACTGTAACCCCGATGCTGTTACTTGGAATGGTGCCAGTCATGAGTCTACATGCCGCACGACAACTGATTTTTTCAGCGGTTGTGTGTGGATTAGAAGTTGGTGTTCTTGGTGGGTTATTTGGTGGGCACCCTGGCATGATGACAATCATTGCATTCGGGTTGTTTCTGTATAAATTCGCCTGTATGTCAAAAGGGAGCTTGTTCTTATTTGGAGCGAACAGCGTACTGAGCTTAAGCATCATGCTGCATTTTGCGAGTTATCCAACCACTGACTTAAATGACCTAATATTTAGCAATCTGCAAGCGAATGTTATTTCAGTGATCGTTGCTTATGTGGTGACATTTTTGATTCCCGATGCGGAACCTCGTCAGCCACCAGCGAAACCGTCGCAGCCTAAACAGAGTCATCGAATGCGTCATGAAGCCCTTATGGGGGCGAGTATCGCTACAATGTCTTTCCTTGTATTCCAGCTATTTGACCTCAGTGACTCTATGTCTGCTCAGGCGACAACCTTACTTTTATTGTTTCCTATGCATTGGAACGGTGCTTTAGGGTATGCGCGAAAAAGAGCAATGGGAACCTTGATGGGGGTGACCTTTGGTATCGTCGGACAACTTGTATTATACGATTGGTCGGATACCTTATTGTTTATCGTCCCATTGCTTTGGATTGGTGCGATGATGTTCAGTTATATGCACGTGAAAGAGTCTAGCGGTTCGGGAGCCGGATTTGGCGGTTTAACCACATTAGGCATTTTGTTCGGCCAATATCTTACTCCGGATGGTGACTTAATGTTCAGTGCGCTGTATCGCGTGAGCAGTATTTTGTTTGCTATTGTTGCGACGCTGCTTGTTACCTATACGGTTCACAGAATACTCAACAGCTTTGAGGCGACGCGCTTTAGCGAGCAGTAAGTTCAGACGTTACTGGTTAGAAAGGATTGCTCCAGTAACTCTGTTTTTAGTTCGTGAGTCATCTCAATGGGACTGGCAAACTTAATTCCAACTACCCATCCCTTCACCAATTTCTTAATGTTGGCAATGACACATCGATTTTCTTCTCCGATATAGTGGCTTAACGGGCATTCGATGGTAACACTCTCACCCACGTTGAATTCGGGCTCAATCAAGGTTGATATACCAACACCTGCTAGAGAGAAATCGATAAGGCTACCGTCGTAGACATTCCCTGCATGAATAACGTTACAGTCCATTTGCAACTTGTAACGCTCATGTTCCCGAACTGGTTTGGTTGCAAATGTTCCTGGAATGCGGATAAACAAAAGGGGGGATGGTCGAACGGTCGTCGTCAGCACGCTGGACTTAAACGCAATGACATGGCCTAACTCCGTATCTGATACACCACGCACGATGACATCGGCGTTGGGGAGTTTTCTCATCACTTGCTCTTCAAGCAAACGCATTGGTATATCAAGAATCAAATAAGCATTTTCTTTCATCCCAAGATAAGTGGTGGAATACGTATATTGATCCTTAGGCCCAAATTCGAAATTAGTAGAAAGTTTCATTCCCGGTTTGAGAAACCTATGCAGTTCATCTTTAGTATGAGTGGCTGGCATCACATTGGCGTTTTAATTTTTAGTTAAGCTGAGGCTATCAAAACGCCATTTTGTTATTCAAGATAGTAAGGCATAAGTTTTTGTAAAATCATCGCTATCTGTGAAGTGGTGGGCGATAAGTTTGGCTCATTCCACCTTTCATAAAGATTTGGCTTGCCACAATACTGCCGCATGTGACCAACATCAGCGCTAACCAAGTGAGAGAATCTGGTTGTTCACCAAAAATTGGAACGGCAAGAAGTGTCGCGACGACTGGAGTTAATGAACCAAAAGCTGCGCTGGCTTCGGCACCGATGATCCTAATTGCATAAATGAAAGTGAAAGAAGCGATTAAACCTGCGCCAACACCTTGTAGCATCGCGTGGCCAAATAACTCCTTCCATGGCCACTGGCTGAACGGTGTTACCACCAAATAACTGTCTACCCACCCGAAACCAACGGCGATGATGAGTAGAGCCAAAGACGCGATTGCAACGAATCCTGCACAGACGTGTGCATTAAGATTAGCGACACGAGCGCTGATGGTGAAAGCAGCCCACATGATGCTGCCAGTTAGAAACAGGATATGCCCTTGCAACTGAGACCAGTTGTACTCTGCGCCGCTATTAGAAAGAAGGAATACGAAAATCCCTAACAACACCGTAGAAAGCCCGATTAAGCGGTGAGCACTCAGCGACTGTTGATAACAAAGTACCGCGATAGCAGAAACAAACAATGGCAAAGTGCCAGGTACTAATGCACTGCCGTGCGCCACGGGAGCGAAATGCATAGCCGTTCCGACGACCAGAAGATAGGGAAGGCCGCTTCCAACCACAACACCAACCAGGTAGCGTTTAGGCACTACGCGTAGCGACTGTTTATGCTTAATCACAAATGGTAATAAAATTATACTTGGGATTAGAAAGCGAACTAACGCGATATCGGCTGGCTGCAAGGCAGAAATTGCGCCCCCTTTTAAAGAAATAAAGAAACCAGACCAAAGCAGTAAGGTCGTTAATATAGCTGCGTATCCCAAGATCATTATCGACATATCCATTTGTAAATGATGTGTTAATTGTTGAATAAAACTCTTGCCAAAGGGAGGCAAAGTTTGACGTAATTAGGCTTGATGTTGGTGATAAATTGCGTATAAATGTTAATTATTAGTGATTAAAGGCACAGAAGAATAAATGGATAAAATTGACAGGCAACTTATCAACCTAATGCAGAAGGATGCCACTCTGACAACTGCAGAACTTGCTGACCAAGTAGGGCTATCGGCATCACCTTGTGCAAGACGCATTAAGCGTTTGGAGCAGGAAGGTGTAATAAGTGGTTATCGAGCTATTGTGTCCAGAGACACTGTAGGCATCGCGATGACTGTATTTGTTGAAGTGAGTTTAAATAACCACCAAGCTTCTTCGATTGATGAGTTTGAACATGCCGTTGTTGAGATGGATGAAGTGATCTCATGCCATGTCGTATCAGGGGCCTATGATTACCTGTTAGAGGTGGTCAGTAAAGATCTCGCTGGTTATGAAACATTTACTAGAAAGTTACAGCGATTAGAAAATGTGAAAGATATTCATACCCACCTGGCGATTAGACAAGTGAAAGGAAATGGCAGTTTGCCGATTTATGCATAAGAAAGATGAAATTTTTCGATAGACTTAAGATTGCCCACTATCATCGAAAGCGATATAGACAGTTTGGTAAAGACAGAGCCCGAACTCTGGGATGGGCAGATAAGTATAGTCAGATCAGCCGTTTTGAGGCGTTGTGCCGAGGGTTAACGTTAGACGGTTCAAGTATTTTAGATATTGGGTGCGGCTACGGAGACTTGTTAGCGTTTATCGAACTTACGGGGGGGCTTCCTCAAAGCTATATTGGCATTGATCAGCAAAAACAGTTTATCTCTGAAGCCAGAAAACGAGATTTTCGTACGCAAAGTAAGTTTATATGTGGCGACTTTTCAACGTTGGTATTGCCTCGTTGCGACTTTGTTTTTGCTTCCGGATCATTGAACTATCAATCCACCAACCCAAATCATACCATTGAAATGATTGATAAAATGTACCGAGCGACAGAGAAAGGTTGTGTGTTTAACTTGTTGGATGAATCCAAACTACCCAGCATGAAAATGTTAGCGTCGCACAATAAAGAAGGTGTCTTTCGCTATTGTCGGTTGCTGTGTCCGAATACACGATTGATTGAGGGGTACTCCGAGCACGACTTTACGATTGCCATGATCAAAAAAGCGGGGTCCGTTTCCTGACTCCGCTTTATAAATTCTTAAGCCTTATTGGTTTTTGTATTGTGAGATTTCACAGTTACCTGTGTATCTATCAACCTTGAATGAGAACGCGGCTGAATGGTATTCCCTCCCATCACTCCATATTGTTTCTCCGAAGATTTTACAAAGATCCAAATCACTGATTGAACCGAACTCTTTTACGTGCCTAACTACTGACAAAAACTTGGCTTTGGTAGCATTAGGACATTCCCTGTTACTTAATCGATTGATAACCATGTTTGTAGCATCATCTCCAGCCAAATGTGACTTTTTATTAAATTTTATTAATGGCTAAACTAACCAAAAAATGTCCATAAGTAAAGCATTAATGTGACGTATGTCTCTATAAATTGATTGTCTTGGTCATGGTTTAGTCAAGTTTGTCAAAGGGAACAATCCCATTATTTACATTTGATATCATTCACGACTAAGGAAAGATAAAAAGCACGAATAACGTCCAATATTGGAGTGAAAAACCAACATCGTCTATTCAAAACTGGCTCTGTTTTTACTTCGAAACATCTTGAGCGTATTGAAGCGCTCGAGCTTCTTTATCATAGACTTGTGACAGAGTTTGATATTGTGAAGAGAGGCGCTTGTAATCTTCAGCAAGTTCCAAAGCGTTGGTGTTATACCATTCCGCAGTTATTTGATTGGCTGTTTTGTTTGACTCGCGGCACTTCTGGGCCAGTATCTCCCACCCATTTGCTGACCATTGGGATTGTGTGCTCAATTTAAGCAGCTGATTCGCTTTAGTTGTGAGCTCTTCTTTGTATTGAATCGATGCTTTTAATTGCGCTTTGAACACATTTTGGTTCGACTTGGCACGCCAAAGTAGCACGAGCTCATGCAGTGAAAAGGTTTCGGACAATAACTGACGCTGTTTATGTTCGGTCAAAAGTGTATTGAATACCTCAACATGCTGATTGTAATTGGACTCTAAACGATTGAATTGGGTAAGATTGTCATTCCACGACGATGGGTTACATTGAATATTGGCGTGCCCCGTTATCGGGAACAGAAGAAATAGTAGTATCCAATTGAGTCTGTTGATCATTATTGCTCGCGTTAGTTGACCTGCTCTTTTGAGTATATACCCAAATTTCTACGACATGCGTGCTGCTGGTGGGATAAGAATAAAGAATGAAAAGGAAAAGGGCATGAAGAAAATTCTCGTCGCATTGATTGTCATGCTGTTGCTCGGCGGAGCGGGGGCTGGATACTATTTCTTCTTTATGCAGAAAGATGAACCTGAAGCACCAAAGGCTACACAAGTCGAGCAATCGTCACTGCAAAAAGAAACATCCAAACCGATTCTGGATTTAGAAGCCGTTCCCCCGGAAGTTACCGAGTACTACGTTATTGAGCGTCGTGTCAATGTTTACAACAAGCCTAACCTTAATGCTTTAGTTGTCGATACGCTCTATAAGGGAGAAAAAGTATCGGTGTTAGAAAAAGTAGATGGGTGGTACCGAATCTCCGGCTATCTTGTCTATGAAGAGGGTGGAGAAGAAAAAGCCGAATGGTTGAATGCTGAAGGGTTATCGGATGCAGAGCCAGTTATTAAAGAGCAAGAGCGCTTAGAGATATTGGATGAATACCTACAGAAGTCGGATGATTTAAAAGTTCACTTGGATATTTTCCGTAAGAAAACACAGCAATTGTTAGACGATGAAACCTGTGATCCGAGTGATTTTGAGGAGCTCGGGGGTTGGGTGCGTTCTGTGACGTTCAAAAAGCGCAACGTTTACTTCATCTATTGTGGCGGTTTGGAGCAAGAGAATAAGATCTACTTAGATGTTGATAAGGGCGATATTTTTTATCGATAACTCACCACCAATTACACTCGTTCTCTAAAGACGTTTTGATAAATGCAATAACGATGCAAACCTGAAATCAGAGATTTATAACTTTTTAGTTGTGAACCATAATCAATAGGAATACTATCAACGAGTCAAGTGACCTAACTTGGCTCTTTGTGTTTTTAGTGAGTTCCTATGCCTTGGATTTACCTTAGAAAGTTGATTTTGCTGCTATTTGCAATGGTATTGCTACCAGTGCATGTATCTGCTGCGCAAATCGACCACAAGGCTCACGTACCGCACTTTTCTAAGCTACAACCTTTTGTAGCCGTAAGTGTATCGCCAAACTCTTCCGTCGATTTTTCTGAAGTTTCAGAAGAAAGCTCTCAATCTCCAGTATCTGAAGGCCATGCAAGTCTCGATTCCGTTGCTTTGTTTAACTCTCAGCGCTGGACGTCTTACTTACGGGAAGGGCTTGATGACGAGCACGTAGATTTTGTCGGCGATCTCACTACTCCGTTTTACGCTGATGCGGGTTACGCATACAGCTTGATGGACATTAACTGGCGTCACAACCAGTCCACATTTTATCATTTCACAAGCGATCATCGCATTTCTGGTTGGAAAGAGACCAATGCCATGTACGTCGCACTCAATAGTCAGTTTTCTGCCTAAACACCATCTATTTGCACCATTGTGCACTCTTAGCACGACGATTGTATTCGACAGGACGTGAGCGTTCTGAGCATTTCATACCCTGAATTTATTCTGGGAGCATCTGTCGTGTGTTAAGCCTTGTTATTAAAAGCTTCACTTCATTGTGAAGGGATGATGTTTACATGAAAAAAACACCAAAGCAGCAAAAGAACAGAAAGCTGATGAATCACTACTCAGCTTGGAAATATGTCGTATTAATCACGACAGTCATTATTTTAACCCTAAGTGCTATACCAACTTGGTTTGGTGAACAGCCTTCTATCCAGTTGACGTTTGCGGATCAAAACAACAGCGAAATGTCGGTTGTTCATCTGAATCAACTGCTAAAAACCAACCATATTTCAGCCGACAAAATCATCGAAAAAGACGGCAAAACAACCATTGTATTCGATGGTGAAGATGCGCAAAGTAAAGCTCGTGCGTTGTTAAACAAAGAGCTAAATAAAGACGACAGCATCACTTTCTCATACGTATCGGTTGCGCCAGAATGGTTAAATGAGATGGGCTTTAGCCCAATAAAGCTCGGTCTTGACCTTCGTGGTGGCGTTCAGTTCTTGTTGAATGTTGATGTGAATAAAGCGTTTGAAGAACAACGTGATGCGTTGATTGATGAAATCAAAGCGAACCTACGTGATCAACGTGTTCGTGGTGTGCAAGTTCGAGCAGAGAGCGGCAACCGAATTACGGTAAACAGTGACAGCGAGCAAGCATTGTCGGAAGTGAACAAGTTCTTGCGTCAAAACTACCCGGGCTGGATTTCAAAAAGTTCATCTCGTGGCTTTGTGCTTGAACCGAGTGAACAAAATATCCAAGAATTTCAATCGTCGACTCTTCAACAAAACCTGAAGATCATGCGTGGTCGTATTGAAGAACTTGGTATCACAGAAGCACTAGTGCAACGCCAAGGTAAAGAGAGCATTCGAATTGAACTCCCTGGTGTACAAGATCCTGCTCAAGCGAAAAACGTTATTGGTGCAACAGCAAGCTTGGCGTTTTATGAAGTGAAAGATGCGAGCCAAGCACACAGCAGCCAAGATCTTGTTCTTCAAGATAATGATGGTCGTACTGTGATTTTGTCAAAACGACCAGTTCTAACGGGCGAGCACATCGTGAACGCTCGTGCTGGTGTCGACAAAATGGGCATGTCAGAAGTCAATATTTCTCTTGACCACGCTGGTGGTAAGAAAATGAGTGACTTCTCAGCAACTCACATCGGCAAGCCAATGGCGACCGTTTACCGTGAATACAAAACAAACGATCGCGGTGTAACTGAGCGTAGTGAGCGCGTTATCAGCGTCGCGACTATTCAATCTCAGCTTGGTAGCCAGTTCCGTATTACTGGGGCAGGTAGCATGGACGATGCGCAGCAGTTGGCGCTATTGCTTCGCGCGGGGTCACTGACCGCGCCGGTTACTATTGTGGAAGAGCGAACAATCGGTGCTTCTCTGGGGGCAGAAAACATTGAAAACGGTTTTGCAGCACTGGCTTTAGGTATGGGACTAACACTGACCTTTATGGCACTTTGGTACCGCCGCTTAGGTTGGGTAGCAAACGTGGCGCTTTGTGCCAACATGCTTTGTTTGCTTGGCTTAATCGCCTTGTTACCAGGAGCGGTTCTAACGCTTCCGGGTATTGCCGGTTTAGTGTTAACCGTCGGTATGGCAGTAGACACCAACGTTATTATCTTTGAACGTATTAAGGACAAAATGCGTGAAGGCCGCAGCTTCGCTCAAGCGATTGATCTTGGCTTTGACAGCGCATTCTCGACCATCCTTGATGCCAACATTACTACCATGATCACCGCCGTGATTTTGTACGCCATCGGTAATGGCCCAATCCAAGGCTTTGCCTTAACACTCGGATTAGGTTTGTTAACCAGTATGTTTACAGGCGTATTTGCCTCTCGAGCAATGATCAATTTAATTTGGGGCCGCGATGCCCGTCGTGATGTGAGGGTTTAATCATGGTCGAAATGCTAAAACAAAATATTCGTAAAATTCGCTACTTTACTACGCTAGTTTCCATCATTTTAACGGTGATCGCGATCGTCGCTCTAGGCTTTAAAGGGTTGAACCTAGGTTTGGACTTCACTGGCGGTATGGTGACAGAAGTAAAGGTAGATAAGCAGCTAACTAACCATGATCTGCTTGACGTTCTGCAACCAAAGCTTGGTGAATCTGCGTCAGTGACACGCTCTGGTGAAGATGGCCGTTGGGTGATTCGTTACTCTGCGCCGGAAGATGGACAAACGTTGCCAAGTGTAGAAGAGGTGTTGAAGCCAATCTCTCACCAAGTTGATGTTGTCAGCAACAGTATAGTTGGCGCTCAAGTTGGCCAAGACTTGTTTGAACAAGGTGGCTTAGCATTGTTGATTTGTGTGTTGAGTATTCTCGGTTACTTGTGTTTCCGTTTTGAGTGGCGTTTGGCCAGTGGTTCACTGTTTGCTTTGGCCCATGATGTGATCTTAGTGCTTGGTTTTTTTGCAGTTACTCAAATGGAGTTCAACTTAACCGTTTTTGCAGCGGTGTTAGCAATTTTAGGTTACTCATTGAATGACTCTATCATCATTGCAGACCGAATCCGTGAGCTGTTGATTGCGAAACAGAGTTGGAAAACAGAAGACATCAATGATCAAGCTGTTATCGCGACGTTTTCACGCACCATGGTGACATCTGGTACGACATTGATCACTGTTGGTGCATTATGGATTATGGGAGGAGCGCCTTTGGCTGGTTTCTCAACCGCCATGTTTATTGGCGTTCTGTCGGGTACATGGTCTTCGATTTCGATTGGTACTGTTCTGCCGGAGTGGTTGAAACTGGAGCCGAAACATTATCTTCCAGTTGAGATCGACGCTGCGCCGTAGCATTATTTTTAAGGTAAAAGTGCTTGCGCCACTCATCTTGAGTGGCGCTTTTTTGTGCTTATTTCACGCGCATCAAGCGATGTTTCACAAGTCCCAAATCGAACTCTAAGACTTGTGAGCGCTTCATTGCTTCGACTTTATTCAACATCGACTCTTGGTAGTCTTTCTTCTTCATCCACTGAAGAGGTACAGAGAAAGCATCTTCATTAACGACATAAGACTCGCCTTTATGCTCACCGCTATAGACGTTCACAACCCAAACTCGGGCTTGAAAGTCCAATACTTCACCCATGACTTTAGCGATTTTATTCAGAATATTTTTCATTGTTTCCAGTTTGCCTTAGCTTAGTAGCAACCAAACACCAACTCCCATCATTAAAGTGCCTGCGATACGGTTCATTAGGCGTACATTCTTAGACTGACCTAATACGTGTTTCAACCCTTTACCACCAGTAGCGTACAGAGACATGCAAATGAACTCAAACAGTAAAATAATAGAGACAAGTATGATCAGTTGCGGTGCAAGTGCTGCGTTTTGGTCTATAAAAGGCGGTAAAAGAGAAATCATAAATGCCCAGCCTTTTGGGTTTGCGATTGCAGTAACGAAGCCTTGCATGATCAGTGCGATATTGTCACTCTTTGGTGTTTCTAAGTTGTCGACATTAATCGCAAGTTTCCCTCGCGATCGCCACATTTCAACACCAAGATAGAGTAAATAACCGCCACCAATGAACTTTAACGCGATAAACATCCAAGGATAATTGAGCATAATCGCAGCGATACCTAACACCGCAGAGACTGACACCAGCGCAACACCGAGAAGTTCTCCTATCATCATCCATAACGTGCGACGATAACCGATACTCATACCTAACGTTAGGGCGAGAGTCATGCACATACCAGGCGTGATTGAGACAAAAAAGAAAGTAGGGATGAACATACTGAGCAATGCAAGATTCATATCTGTTGATGATTTAGTGATTAAAGAGAAGCCACAAAGATAGTGCAAAGTGGAAAAGGATGCTACTACAAAGCGAACGATTACTTTCACTAGTAGCTAGTTGATGTTCTTCGAGTATATAAATTTAAAATGAAATTATATTTTAATCTATGCGTCATAATAGTGCGTATTGCACCAGTATGAGACAAGCTCTTATATCATGTTTAGATTAAATATGTTTAATTTATTATATTTTATCGGTATTAATCATCACTGTATTAAAATAATCTAATTGATAACTAAATTATCATTAAATGCAGTAATTAAATGATATGTTTGATAATTATTTTTACCGATAATTGAATTATTATTCTAATCTCAAGTTTGTTGTAATCATATAGGCTTAAAATTCAGATCTTAAATCATGACATAATGTAACGTCTACCATTCTGTATGTAAGCTCATGATATTTAATAATTATGTTTCTATTTCTGTTGGTGTGGCTTTTGTGGAAGTGTGATTTAAAACAATGACTTATGTAAAATTAACCATTTTATAACATTTCACGGGTAATGAGATCTAAATCAATCTTATGCAATTGGGTGAGTTTTTTATTTGAAATGTAATATTTCTAGGTTAACTTAAAATAAAGGCAGCACGGGATTGGTTGTCAAAAGAATAAATAAACACGTCAGTTGGTGAACTATTTCATCAGTGTATTAAGTTTGCTTTTTAAATGCCGTTAAGAATGGAGTCTTCAATGAAGAAAGTCGCTTTGATCACTGGATCAAAAGGCGGAATTGGTTCTGCTATTTCCTCTCAATTAGTCAATGACGGTTACCGTGTAATCGCTACTTATTTCACAGGTAACTACGAATGTGCGCTGGAGTGGTTCAACAGCAAAGGGTTTACCAAAGATCAGGTTCGCCTTTTTGAGTTGGATGTAACAAACACGACAGAGTGTGCAGAGAAATTGGCGCAATTGCTTGGGGAGGAGGGAACCATTGATGTTGTTGTCAACAACGCAGGAATCACACGTGATGGCGTGTTTAAAAAGATGACTGCGCAAGCTTGGAATGATGTCATCAATACCAACCTCAATAGTTTATTCAACGTTACGCAACCCCTCTTCGCTGCAATGTGCGAAAAAGGCGGTGGTCGTGTCATCAATATCTCTTCAGTCAATGGTCTTAAAGGGCAGTTTGGTCAAGCAAACTACTCGGCGGCGAAAGCTGGGATGATCGGTTTCTCTAAAGCCTTAGCATACGAAGGTGCTCGCTCGGGTGTGACAGTTAATGTTATCGCTCCGGGTTACACGGGTACGCCAATGGTTGAGCAAATGAAGCCAGAAGTGCTGGAATCCATTACGAACCAAATTCCAATGAAACGTCTTGCGACACCAGAGGAAATTGCAGCATCAGTGAGCTTCTTGGTCAGCGATGCGGGCGCCTACATCACCGGAGAGACTTTGTCGGTGAACGGCGGCCTATACATGCACTAAGGAGAGAAGATGATGGAAAAAGTATTTATCGTAGCGGCGAAGCGTACTCCAATTGGTGCTTTTGGTGGCAGCCTGAAAAATACTTCTGCTGGCGATCTGGCAGCAGTAGCGATTAAAGGCGCGTTGGAAGCGGCAAAGTTGCCTGGCGACAAGGTTGACGAAGTGATTGTTGGCAACGTTGTTGGTGCAGGTCAAGGAATGGGTGTTGGCCGCCAAGCGGCACTGTTTGCGGGGATTCCTGAATCTGTTCCTGCATATGGCGTAAACATGGTTTGCGGTAGTGGCATGAAAACGGTCATGGATGCCGTGTCCCATATCCGTAGTGGCGATGCTGAGATCGTTGTTGCAGCGGGTGTTGAAGTCATGTCTCAGATTCCGTTTGCCGCACCAAGCAGCATTCGTGATGGCAACAAAATGGGCAATCTGGAGCTAAAAGATCTGCTCGTAGCGGACGGTTTAACCGATGTTTACAACCAATATCACATGGGTGTGACGGCAGAAAACGTAGCAAAACAAATCGGCTTAACTCGCCAGCAGCAAGACGAATACGCGCTGTCTAGCCAACAGAAAGCGGTAGCCGCTATCGAAGCTGGCAAATTTCAAGACGAAATTGTGCCAGTGGAAGTAAAGCAACGCCGTGAAACCGTGATGTTTGATACGGATGAATACCCAAAAGCGAACGCGACAATGGAAGCCTTAAGCAAGCTACGTCCTGCTTTTGACCGCGAAGGCACTGTGACTGCGGGTAATGCATCAGGTATTAACGATGGCGCGAGTGCGATTATCGTGGCGTCTGAAAGCGCAGTTAAAGCGCATGGATTAACGCCGCTTGCTGAGATCGTAAGCTACGCGCAATCGGGTCTTGATCCGAAGATCATGGGCCTAGGTCCTGTTGAGTCGGTCAATAAAGCACTCGCAAAAGCGGAACTCAGTGTACACGACATCGACGTTTACGAGTTAAACGAAGCATTTGCAGCGCAAGCACTTGGCGTGATTCATCAGTTGGCGGAAACAAACCAAGTTCCAGTTAACGCGATTCAAGACAAAGCGAACTTTAACGGTGGTGCTATCGCGCTAGGACACCCGCTTGGTGCTTCTGGCAACCGAATCTTAGTCACGCTGGTTCACGAGCTTCATAAGCAAAATGGTCAATATGGCGTTGCTTCACTTTGTGTGGGCGGCGGCATGGGCACGGCTGTGGTTGTAAAGACAGTTAAGTAATTATTTAAACGGACATTTTTAATTCTTTCTCTAGGAGACAAACCATGTACACAGATTTCTTCAAAACATTTAGCGATCAAACTGAAAAAAATCTAGAACCTTACTTGAAGTTCAACAAGCTAGTGACAAAAAACGTAGAAGTGTTGACCGAGCTTCAATTGAACGCCATTCGCACATACAGTGAAGTGGGTCTAAACCAGATGAAAGCAGCGACAGAAATCAAAGACGTAACGTCATTGACTGCTTTCAACAGTCAGCAACTAAGCGTACTTACTAAACTTTCTCAACAAATGATGGATGACAGCAACAAGCTTCAAGCGATTGCAAAAGAGTTCAAAGAAGACGTTGAGAAAATGACTTCGGAAAATCTAAAGACTGTTACTCCAGCGTAATTTGTCCGATTCTCGCCGCCCCTAGATTTGGGCGGCGTTGTTTTTTCCGAATATAGGAGTAAGACTATGTTTCAACACTTCTTTTCGGACTATCTTGTGAAGCTTCAGGAAACCAATCATCAGTGGTGGCATGATTTCGAAGTGAACAAGGCAGTCGTGAACTCTCCTTTAAACAAGGCCATGCAAGAAGTGAACTTTGAGGATACTGCCAAACTGTTCGAACAAGCTGCGAATCAGCCTGCTGCGATTTTAAAGCTGCAAGCACAGTGGTGGGAACAGCAGCTGCAAATTTGGCAGAATGTTGCATTGGCAGGGAACCAAGCACAAATCGTCGAAGCTGAAAAAGGGGATAAGCGTTTCTCAAACGAAGCGTGGCAAAATGAAGCCATGTATAGCTTCATCAAACAATCCTACCTTTTATTTAGTAAGACCTATCTGGACACCATCGAGTCTTTGGAAGGCTTAGATGAAAAGACGAAAGAACGTATTATTTTTTTCTCTCGCCAAGCCATTAACGCCCTTTCTCCTTCCAACTTCATCGCCACTAACCCAGAGCTTTTGAAGCTGACACTTGAGCAAAACGGTCAAAACTTACTGGCAGGCTTAGAGCAGTTGAAAGAAGACGTTGAGTCGAGCGCAGACATTTTAAAAATTCGTATGACGAATAACAATGCATTCCGCGTGGGCGATGACGTTGCGACGACACAGGGCAATGTGGTTTTTCAAAACGAATTGTTTGAGTTGATTCAATATCGACCTCTAACAGAGAAAGTGAATGCGACGCCGCTGCTCATCGTCCCACCTTTCATCAATAAATACTACATCCTTGATTTAACAGCAAAGAACTCAATGGTTCGATGGTTGTTAGAGCAGGGGCATAGTGTATTTATGATGTCTTGGCGCAATCCAGGCAAGGCACAAGCGCACATAGAGTTTGGTGACTACGTGACAGAAGGCGTAGTGAAAGCCGTCGCTGCAATTGAAGATATAACAGGACAAGAGCAAATCAATGCTGCTGGTTATTGTATCGGTGGTACTGTTTTAGCAAGCACGGTTGCCTACTACGCTGCAAAACGTATGAAGAAGCGCATTAAGTCTGCCACTTTCTTCACCACGTTGCTCGACTTCTCTCAACCAGGTGAAGTCGGCGCGTATATCAATGACACCATTGTTAGTGCAATTGAAGCGCAAAATAACGCAAAAGGGTATATGGACGGCCGTTCCTTAAGCGTGACGTTTAGTTTACTGCGTGAAAACAGCTTGTACTGGAACTACTACGTCGACAATTACTTGAAGGGTAACAGTCCGGTTGATTTCGACTTGTTGTACTGGAATAGCGATAGCACCAACGTCAGCGCTGCATCTCACAATTTCTTGCTTCGCGAGCTCTATTTAGAGAACAAGCTGGTGCAAGATAAAGGCGTCAAAATTGGTGGAGTATGGATTGATCTAAATAAGATCAAAATTCCTAGCTATTTTGTGTCAACGAAAGAAGACCACATTGCGTTATGGCAGGGAACTTACCGTGGTGCGCTGAACACGGGTGGTAACAAAACGTTTGTCCTCGGTGAGTCTGGTCATATTGCGGGCATCGTGAACCCTCCAGCTAGAAATAAGTATGGTTATTGGTTGAACGATAATTTGGATGACTCTGCTGATGAGTGGTTGAATAACGCGGAACACAAAGAGGGATCGTGGTGGACACACTGGAACGAGTGGTTACTCCAATTCAACCCTAAAGAGCAAGTTGAGCCTTTCCCTATTGGCTCAGAAAACCATCCGGTTATTGATGAAGCGCCAGGACAATACGTCAAACAGGTTCTGCCAGTGAAAGAATCTTAAACAACTCCCTATAGCAGTAAATCTTAGCGGCCTTTATGGTCGCTTTTTTTATGTATGATTGCTTGTTTATTGTTGGCAAGTACCATTGAGTAATAAATAAAAAGCGCCGAGCATTTGCTCGGCGCTCAGTGTCAACAAATAGGCTAGTTGACGAGTAGAGATGCGTTACGTTACACCTCTTTATCCTTACCAAATGACAGCAGCCAGAGAGAGATTGCTGCTACCGCCACAAAGCCGGAAAGAATAATCACTGGCATAGCACTGTAGCCAAGGATATGCCAAATTACAGATTCTAATGTACTCATGGTAAGTCTCCTTAGTGCCAGCCTTCAACGCCGCTCATGTCGGGTAGTTTGTGCGCAATACCTTTGTGACAGTCTACACATGTTTTCTCGCCTGAAGCTAGAGCGGTGGAGTGCTGTTCTGCCGCACGTGATCCTTGCTGAGAGTAATCCATGAAATCAAACTCATGACAGTTACGACATTCAAGAGAGTCATTCTTTTTCATACGTGCCCACTCTCGCTCTGCGAGGTGTCCACGACGCTCTTGGAACTTCTCTGGCGTATCGATCGTCTTCGTTACGAAGTGTGCAAATAGCTCTTTAGATGCCTGTACTTTACGAACGATCTTATCCGTCCATTCATGAGGAACGTGACAGTCTGAACAAATCGCACGAACACCAGATCGGTTGGAGTAGTGAATTGTTTCTTGAATTTCAGCAACGATCGGCGCGTGACAGCCAGAACAGAATTCTTCTGTGTTGGTTGCTTCCATACCTGTGTTGAATGCGCCCCAAAATAGAAGGCCACCAGCGAAGCCTAGAAATAAAACCACACCAGCGGCAGCTTTACTCGGGCTCGACAGTCTCTTCCAAAACGCTTTAAGTATTTTCATAAGTAACCTCTTAGTACTCGCGTTTCAATTACTGAAGCGAATCGACTGCCTTAAACTCGTTTTCCACTAGTGGTTTTGCATCCGTTTGTGGAACGTGACATTGCAAACAGAAGTAACGACGAGGAGACATATCTGCCAGTACCGCATCTTCTCTGTTTACATAGTGCGTTACGCTAATTTTAGTCGCACCTGACTCTTTTGCATTTTTCCAGCTATGGCATGCAAGACACTTGTTAGCATTTAACGAAATTTCGTAGTGACGAATGCTGTGTGGGATCAACGGTGGTTGATAAACATAGCTGTCTTCAACAATTTGATCTTTAGGGAAGTCTTTGAACTCGTCTGCTGGACGCGTATCTTCCAATTGAGACATTCCACGTAAAGATTCTAGACCTCCAATACCACCTGGATTATCCAACTCAGCTTGCGCAATGCCTGTCACTAACGCACCTACAGATAAAACTGCGACAAGTAATTTTTTCATCATTTCATCTCCGCCTTTATGGCTTAAATTCTTTATTAGGCCGCCATAATGACGGCCGTAGCATTCAGTATCTGAAGGTTAAGCAATCTTAGTGATTTTGACTGGGCACTTCTTAAAGTCTGTCTGTTTAGACAGTGGATCAGTCGCATCTAGGATAAGCTTGTTAATCAAAATACGTGCATCAAAGAACGGTACGAATACCAAGCCTTTTGGCGGACGGTTACGACCGCGAGTTTCAACACGAACGCGTACTTCACCGCGTTTGTTTGCCATGAGTACTTCTTCACCACGACGAACATTGCGTGCTTTTGCGTCTTCTGGGTGCATGTAACACACTGCGTCTGGTACTGCTTTGTATAATTCAGGTACACGACGAGTCATGGTGCCTGTGTGCCAATGTTCAAGAACACGACCAGTACATAACCACATATCAAATTCATCGTTCGGTACTTCTGGTGGCGCTTCGTATGGCGCGGAAATGATCTTCGCTTTGCCGTCAGCATTGCCGTAGAAGTCCCAACCAGAACCTTCTTTCGCGTATGGGTCTGAACCTTCTTTAAAGCGCCACTGTGTTTCTTTACCATCAACAACAGGCCAACGTAGACCACGTACTTGGTGGTAGCGGTCGTATGGAGCCAAATCATGCCCGTGACCACGGCCAAATGTTGCGTATTCCTCAAACAGACCTTTTTGAACATAGAAACCGAAGTGGTGAGCATCGTCATTCAGTTCACGAGCTTCTTCGATAGGGAATTTGTCGACGTTACCATTGCGGTAAAGTACGTCGTACATTGTTTTACCACGGTATTGAGGCGCTTTCGCTAGAAGCTCTTCAGGCCACACTTCTTCCATTTTGAAGCGTTTCGAGAACTCCATTAGCTGCCAAAGGTCGGATTTTGCTTGACCGACTGTGCCCACTTGTTGGTACCAAGCTTGGGTACGACGCTCTGCGTTACCGTAAGCACCTTCTTTTTCAATCCACATTGCGGTAGGAAGAATAAGGTCTGCTGCTTGTGCTGTTGCTGTCGGGTATGGGTCAGACACAACGATGAAGTTTTCTGGGTTGCGGTAACCTGGAAGACGCTCTGTGTTGATGTTTGGACCGGCTTGCATGTTGTTGTTACATTGAACCCAGTAACAGTTCAGAACGCCGTCATTCAGCATACGGTCTTGCAATACGGCGTGGAAGCCAGGTTTTGGTGGAATCGTACCTTCTGGCAGTTTCCAGATGTCTTCTGCAATCTTACGGTGTTTAGGGTTAGCAACCACCATGTCCGCTGGTAGGCGGTGAGCAAACGTACCAACCTCACGAGCGGTACCACATGCTGATGGTTGGCCCGTTAGTGAGAATGGGCTGTTCCCCGGAGTCGAGATCTTACCGGTTAGTAGGTGGATGTTGTAAACCAAGTTATTCATCCATACACCACGAGTATGCTGGTTCATACCCATCGTCCATAGAGACATCACTTTCGTGTTTGGATCCGCGTATTGCTTCGCAAGCTCGATAAGCTTCTCTTTCTCAACACCAGAGATTTCAGATGCTTTCTCTACTGTGTATGGCGCTACTGATTTCTTGTACTCTTCGAATGAGATAGAAGTGAGTTTGCCAGAGTTCGGGTTCTTCGCTGCTTTTTGTAGCGGATCATCGTCACGTAGACCGTAGCCGATGTCAGTGTCTGCTTGAGTGAAGTTCGTGTGTTTGTTCACGAAGTCCCAGTTTACTGCATCGTTTTCGATGATGTAGTTTGCGATGAAGTTAGCAATTGCAAGGTCAGACTGAGGATTGAAAATGTAGCCGTGGTCTGCCAACTCAAATGAACGATGGTAGTAAGTAGAAAGCACGTTCACTTTAACGTGAGGGTGGCTTAGGCGGCGGTCAGTAATGCGAGTCCATAGAACCGGGTGCATCTCTGCCATGTTTGAGCCCCAAAGAACGAAAGCGTCTGCGTTCTCAAAGTCATCGTAACAACCCATTGGCTCATCGATACCGAATGCGCGCATGAAACCTACAACGGCAGAAGCCATACAGTGACGAGCGTTTGGATCAATGTTGTTTGATCGGAAGCCTGCTTTCATTAACTTTGACGCAGCGTAGCCTTCCATTACTGTCCATTGGCCTGAGCCAAACATACCTACGCTTGTTGGGCCTTTTTTCTCGAGGGAAGCTTTCCATTTCTCAGCCATGATGTCGAAAGCGTCATCCCAAGAGATAGGTGTAAATTCACCATCTTTGTGGAATTTGCCATCTTTCATTCGTAGCATCGGTTGAGTTAGACGGTCTTGACCGTACATGATCTTAGAAAGGAAGTAACCTTTGATGCAGTTCAGACCTTTGTTTACTGGTGCTTCTGGGTCACCCTGTGTTGCTACCACTTTGCCGTTTTGAGTGCCAACAAGAACAGAACAGCCTGTACCACAGAAACGACAAGGTGCTTTGTCCCATGTGATTTTGGTTTGATCAGAGCTTGCAATCAGGTTGGCTGCAGATGCTGGTAGTGTCACACCTGCGACAGCAGCAGCTGATGCAGCCGCGTTTGCTTTCACAAACGCACGTCTTGTCATTTTCATACTTCACCCTCGATTTGGGAATGTTGTGTTCCAGTGTCTTCTTCATCCGTTTCTTCAAGCCCAGTTTCGATTTGGTGATAAACCAATACCGTGCTTAAGACGTTCGGTAAATTGTTAATGGCATCGATAGTGTCTGTGATGAAACCTTGGTTCTCAGTTTCAAGTACGACGATAATCTTGCCTTCAGGACTGTCACCATAGATTTCCGCATTTTCGTGTGCTTCTATCTTTTGTTTGATTTCGTCCAAATGTTCCGGCAGCACATGTACTACCAAACTTGAAATATGCACTTCATTTAGTGACATATAGCTCTCTCATTTATTTTTATTGCCTTTGGCCGACGACATTCGGCTTAGGCTGTTGTATTGCTCACATTGATGGATGAAGTCGGGCACACTGAAACACAGGCGCCGCAGCCGTTACACTCATCAAGGTTTAAATTGGGTTGTGCTACTTTCCCCAGTTCTAATTTGAACTGAATTGCCATCGGGTCGCACATATCCCCACAGCTTCGGCATTCGACATTTTGTTTTGCTAAGCAGTTATCGTTGATACTTGCTTTTGCTTGCCAAGGTTGTTCTGTTTCTGGCAAGAAAAGGGGCTCAGGACAGGCGTTTGCACATTGATAGCAAAATGTGCATTCATCGATGGAAAAATCGACCGAGGGGAATCCGCCATCACTTTTGGTTATAATCTTTGTTTCACAGGCCTCAATGCATTTACCGCAGCGAGTGCAATCGTCCGTAAACTGTTGCGGTTTAGTTAACCAAGGCAAACGTACGGCGTTGTCGGGGTGCGCTTTTCTTGCAAAGAGTCTTCTTCTGGAAAGGTCTACCACTTAGTCACCTCGAAACTTGGAACCCAAACTAAGCATAGCCCACAATTTTCATTAATAAACTGTCATTTAAACTAACGAAATTGTAGTTTTTGACATATTTGTATAAATACCTCTTAGGGGGTAAATGGTATGCAATATTGTTTTGGATCAATAAATTCCGTCGCAGGTGATCACATATTGATAAAGTTGAAAGGTAATGGGTTCATTGCACGTACAAATAGGATTGTTAATGGGCGAGGAACTCAGATTGTTTAAAAATGTGAAAAAGTCAGTGACGCGCACGATTGCGTCCGCGATGCTTCTTATTTTGCTGCTCTCAGTCGCTACGACTGGTTTTGCGATTTTTACGTTAGCGTCCAGTTTGAACGATGCTGAAGCCGTCAATGTTGCTGGCTCGATGCGAATGCAAAGCTACCGTCTGGCGAATGATATTCAGGTTAAATCTGTTGACTATTCTTCACATATTGACGCATTTGAACATTCGATATATTCACCTTCAATGAAAGCGCTTCAGCATTGGTCTGTGCCTGAAGACATCACTCACGATTACTACCGTCTTATTATCAGATGGCATGAACTCAAGGCGGTGCTGAGAGGAGACAACCCGGCAGAATATCAACTCCTAGTGGCCGGTTTTGTTGAACAAATCGATGAGTTTGTATTTAAGCTACAAAGCTTTTCGGAGCAAAAACTGATTAACTTAGCCTGGATCGGCGGGTTAGGGTTGGGTGGCATTCTTTGTGTCAGTATGTTTGTCGTTCATTTTGTGCGCCTCGAAGTTGTTCGGCCTCTGCGTGCTTTAGTTTTTGCTAGCGAGCAAATTAAAAATCGCTCATTTAATATATCGCTCAATGTATCTAGCGATAATGAAATGGGAATACTGACTCGAACCTTTAATCGGATGGCGACAGACCTTGGTAAGTTGTACCGAGGATTAGAACAAGCGGTTGATGAGAAAACACGTAAATTGCAGCATGCCAACCAGTCTTTAGAGGTGCTGTATGACTCGTCAAAAGAACTCACGGCGTCGCGTATTAATCAAGACAATTTCCAGGCGATTTTGCAGCATATCGTCAGTCTTGAGGGCATTAAAGCGGTCAAACTTGAAATCGAGCAGCTGGGAGAACCGAGCTGGATATTGATGGAAGGAGAAGAATGCTGCCAAGATTGTGATGAAGATTGCCACGGTAAAGCCCTGATGCTAGATGGTGAGCACTTGGGCTATTTATATTGGAAAGCAGGGTTACCTTGTCCGAACGAGGCTCTTATTGACAACTTCGTGCAGATTTTATCACGCGCCGTGTATTACAATCGGGCGCAGCGCCAAGCAGAACAAATTCTGCTGATGGAAGAGCGAGCCACTATTGCTCGGGAGTTGCATGATTCATTGGCTCAAGCACTCTCTTACTTGAAAATTCAGGTCGCTTTGTTGAAGAGAAGCGTAAAGAACTTGCCTGACGAAAAGGCGATCGCGCAGGCTAATCAAGTTATTGCCGAGCTAGATACGGGCTTATCTGCCGCTTATACGCAGTTACGCGAGTTACTGACGACGTTTCGTCTTACGATTAAAGAGGGCAGTTTTGGCCAAGCATTGCAAGACATGGTTGAAACGCTCAGTGAACAAACTGCTGCGGACATTACGCTAAAAAATAGACTTTCATCAACTGAACTGGATGCACATCAGCAGGTTCATTTACTACAGTTGATAAGAGAAGCGGCAATTAATGCTATCAAACATGCGCAAGCAGATAATATTCACATTCAATGTCTCGATAATGATGGAAAAGTCACAGTAACCGTTAGCGACGATGGAATAGGCTTTGAACATCAAGACGAAAAATTAAATCATTACGGTATGAGTATCATGCAAGAGCGGGCCGCTAGACTGCATGCCGATCTTCACATCGAAGCATCGATAAACAAAGGTTGTACCGTAAAATTAGAATTCCAACATAGTAAGGAAGTAAACAGTGACAGTGTGTAAAGTAATGCTGGTGGATGATCATCCACTCATGCGAAGAGGTATCCACCAGCTTTTAAGCTTTGAGCCTGAGTTTGAGGTCATTGCAGAAGCAAGTAATGGCGCGGATGCAGTAGCGAAAGCGCATGAGCTGGAACTGGATCTTGTACTTCTTGATCTTAATATGAAAGGCATGTCTGGCCTTGATACTTTGCAAGCACTGCGTGCAGATGGCTGTGAAGCCAGAATTGTCATTCTAACCGTTTCGGATAGCCCAGCAGATATAGAAGCAATAGTTCGAAGTGGTGCCGATGGCTATTTATTGAAAGACACTGAGCCTGATGAGTTGGTTGAGTTGCTAAAACAAGCGCACCAAGGGGACAAGGCATACAGCCAAGAAGTTTCTAAGTATTTGAGTGAACGTTCAGAGCAAGAGGACGTGTTTGATACACTGACCGATCGTGAATCTCAGATCTTAAGAGAGGTGGCAAGAGGTTTCCGCAACAAGCAAATTGCCGATCGTCTTTTTATCTCTGAGTCTACGGTTAAAGTACATATGAAGAGTTTACTTAAAAAGCTTCAAGTTCCTTCTCGTACTGCAGCAACCGTCCTTTATCTTGAGCGCTTTGGCGACATCAAATAACATTGTTGGATTTGAATCTGTAATAATAAATAAAATCAAACAGTTATATTGATTCTGACGAATAAAAAAACCGCCTGTTAGGCGGTTTTTTTACTTGTCTGGGCGAATAGAGTACAAGTCACTGTTGTGCTTACCACACTCCAAATAGTACTGATAAGCCACTTTTTTGCTTTCAGCAATGACTCTCATGCAGTGCATTTTCCCCTGTTCAAAATATCGAATCTCATATTCTACACTGGTATCAAGTTGCTCAGCGGCTGCCATACTTCGCCTCCATAAACCATCCAAAAAACATCCATGCAAATTATATGCCGTTATAGGGAGCGTCGTTCGGTACGTTTTTTAGCCGATAATTGCGCTCTAACTCACTTTTTTGCGGATAGCTGTGATCAAAAAGTTAATTTCAAACTCTATATATTATTAAGGTGGCAATCAATATTTGTCACACTGGTGTAAGTTTGCCGCAATACTAAGTGATACAGGTTGAGTATAGAACTTAATCAACAGAAAAGGGAATACGAATAAGTGACTAAATTAAAGGATGTATCTAATAAGGCGCTTCGTTATGGCCTTCTATTTTGTTTCGTATTTCTGCTTGCCGGTTGTGCGAAAAAGTTTTTATACAGCAATATCGATTGGTTCGTGCTCGATTACTTAGAGGACTATGTCTCGTTGCAAGGGGAACAAGAAGTCCTAGTGGAAGAGCGCTTATTATTGTTGGCAGACTGGCACAAGAAAGAGGAGTTACCATTATATATCGAACATTTAAAAGACCTTGAGAGATTAAAAGCGAGCGATATCACCTTAAATTACTTACAACAAAATCGAGATAGAATGCGAGCGCATTACGATAGAGTGGTAAGCAAAGCAGCACCAGATCTTTTTGCGTTAAGTTTGCAATTAACGAAAGAGCAAGAACGCGAGTTTTTGAGTAATGTACAAGAACATTATCAAGAGCGAAACGCAAAATATGCCGATAAGACAGAAGACGAAGTGCGTGAAATTATTCTGGATAACACTGAAGAGTGGATGGAAGAATGGCTAGGGAATCTATCAGGAAATCAGCGTCAATTAGCTCAAAGATTTTCTCAGCAAGTTATTTTAAACAGCCCTTTATGGAGAGATTATCGAGCCACGGTATATCAAGAGCTCGAATACTTGTTCGACAACAAATCTAATGTTGTGACTTATCAAGATATATTTATGCGACTCTTGTTCGAACCAGAGAGTTATTATAGTGAGCAGCTTTCTCTGAATATTGACTCTAACTTTGCATTGGTTGATCAACTGACATTAGATGTTTCTCGTTCGATGACCGATAAGCAATGGCGTCATTTTCGTGAAAAGGTTAAAGAGTGGCGAGTACTGGCTGAGGAACTTTTAGATTAAATTCATACCTCAATGAGCGAAAGCAAAGCGCAAAAGCCTTTCTTATCAAAAAATGATTCAAAGCAAATTCTTATTGAGCTAAGAGCGTAACATAGCGTGAGGTTTGATGAGGCAACGTCAGCTTATCAATGCGTGATAAGGCCTCATCGTACAAAACAATGAGAATAAATATGAAACATTTAGTTGAAAGATTTCTTCGATACGTCACGTTTGATACCCAATCCAATCCACATGTGACGCTTTGCCCAAGTTCACCTGGCCAGCTTGTGTTTGCTGAGTTACTTAAAAAAGAGATGCTCGAACTTGGCTTAAGTGACGTGACTTTGGATAAAAATGGCTACTTGATGGCTAAACTGCCAGCCAATGTTGATTATGAGGTTCCTCCTATCGGCTTCATTGCCCATATGGATACCGCGCCGGATGCATTTGGCAAAAACGTAAAGCCGCAATTCATCGAAGATTACCAGGGTGGCGATATTGCATTAGGGTTGGGGGATGAAGTGTTATCTCCCGTGCAATACCCAGATTTACATCACCTACATGGCCACAATCTTATTACTACCGATGGCACTACATTACTTGGCGCGGATAACAAAGCCGGTATCGCAGAGATTCTTTCCGCGGTAGCTCTGCTACTGGAAAACCCAGACATTCCACACGGCGACATTTGTATCGGCTTTACTCCGGATGAAGAAATCGGTCGTGGTGCAGATTTGTTTGATGTTAAAAAATTTGGCGCGAAATGGGCATACACTATAGATGGTGGCCCGCAAGGTGAATTGGAATACGAAAACTTTAATGCAGCAAACGCTGATGTAATTTTTCATGGTGTTAGCGTTCATCCAGGTACTGCAAAAGGCAAAATGGTCAATGCGATGAACTTGGCTGCGAAATTTCAAGTTCAAATGCCCCAAGATCAAACTCCGGAAACAACCGAAGGTTACGAAGGGTTCTTCCATCTAAAATCGGCAGAAATGGGCGTTGCACGAAGCGAGCTAGGTTACATTATTAGAGACTTTGACCGTCAAAGACTTGAGGATCGAAAAGCCTTTATGCAGAAACTCGTCGATGAAATGAACACGGGTTTACGCCATGGTTCTGTAGAGCTAAAAATAAAAGACAGCTATTACAATATGAGAGAAATGGTTGAGCCTTACCCTCATATCATTGAGCTGGCAAAGCAAGCGATGGAAGCGTGTGATGTGGAACCGATTATAAAACCTATTCGTGGTGGTACAGATGGTGCTCGTTTATCTTTTATGGGTTTGCCGTGCCCGAATATCTTCACCGGTGGTTTTAACTTCCACGGAATTCATGAGTTTATTTCTGTTGAAATGATGGAAAAATCAGTACTCGTTATTGTCAAAATTGCTGAGCTCACAGCGAAAAAACACAGTTAAAAGACTACGTCGAGACCTCTTGCAGATTTAATAACAAAATAGCCCAGATCTTCCTGGGCTATTTAAATATTAAGATGGAATACTAGCGCACGTCTTTGTCTTCAATTTCAATGTCTTCTAGTGGTAACCAGTCGACTTTCACACCCGCTTGATCGAACATATCTTGACTGACTTGGATTTTATCTCCCCAGCGAGATAAAAAGTCTTCAGACTGCTCAGGGCAGTGTACGTGTGAGATCCCTGTTTGAATGATCTTTGCCGCGCAGTTAGGGCAAGGAAAATGCGTTACCCAAATATCACATCCGTCTAAGTCACGTTTTGAGAACAAAATTGCGTTCTCTTCCGCGTGCAGTGTTTTAAGGTATTTCAACTCGCGCTCATCGGTGTCGACACTGTCAGAAACACCATGCGGATAGCCATTAAATCCAACAGATACAATGCGATTCTGTTTAGTAATAACGGCACCGACTTGTGTTGATGGGTCCTTACTCCAAGACGCCACTAGTTCTGCCATCTGGTAAAAGCGTTTCGCCCATTTAGAAATCATAGTCATCCTCTCTGTCGAAGGCGTTGAATTAATTGAATGATAACCCATTTATATTAAAAAAATAGTCAAAATCGGGGTCTTGAGTATGAAGGCGTCACTTTTTACCTTTTTAGCCACAAAACGTTCTTATCTTGAGCACTGAATCTCACTTTACGCCCGAATACAATACTCCCGTTAGTGTTTCCAAGCACACGCTAAAATTCGCGATCTCCTAAGGCGTATATTAAATAGTTATGATTGAGTTGTATGTATATTGCTCATTGAATACCACTGTTAACTAAATTACTTTATTTTCCTTTTGTTTCTCATGTTTACATTTAGAAACACCTTGGGCGCTTTTCAGTGAAGTTTTCAGTGGCAGCAAGGAGTAAGGTTGATAGGAATTCAACAATATCCTGTTCTATAAAGACGGTAAATACATGCAAAAGAAACCACTTGTCGCACTAATGGCGGCTACAGCAATCCTCGCTGGATGCGGGGAAGCTAATAATGCCCAAACGAAAGGTCAAGCGCCTCTCGTAGTGACTCAGGATGTCACGGTTATCGACTACCAACCGAGCAAGTCTTATATCGGTCGCATTGAAGCAGTAGAAGATACCAATATTACCGCGCAGATTTCTGGCTACTTAAAAGCTCGTCACTTTGAAGAGGGGCAAATGGTAGAAAAAGGGCAGCTCCTTTACTCTATCGAGCCATCTTCTTTTGAAGCCCAAGTCGCGAGTGCTAAAGCCGCACTTGCACAAGCTAAAGCGGCGCTAAAAAAAGCCGAATTAGATCATACTCGAGGTAAAAACTTGTTGCCTCGCGGTAGTATCTCTCAATCTGAGTTTGATGCTTTAACTGCGGCACTTCTTGGTGCGAGAGCAGAGCTAGAAGCGGCAAATGCTCAACTTAAACTTGCTGAAGTTAACCTTTCCTATACTCAAATCCGAGCACCTTTTAGCGGACGTATTAGTGATACCAAAGTGAGTACGGGTGATCTGGTTTCTCCGTCATCTGGCGTGCTGACAACTCTGGTGAGTTTAGATCCAGTTCATACCTCATTTAGTGTGAGTGAGCGTGAGCGTTTAGCTATGGGTATGGATCAAGTAAAAGGTGATGGCTCGGCTGAATCAAACCGCGTTGAAGTTCAGCTTGAACTGGAAAATGGACAGTTTTTTGAGCATCTTGGTAAGCTTGATTTCTTAGGTAATCGTATTGACACCAAAACGGGTACGATTGCTATGCGCGCGCTAGTGCCAAACCCAGAGCAGAAGTTACTTCCGGGTCAACACATCAAAGTGAACTTGAGAGATAAGAACACGAAAGACGTTATTGTTATCCCACGACGTGCCGTACAGACTGACTTAGAAGGTGACTTTGTGATGGTGATGGCTGAGGGAAGTGTGGCAGAGCGTCGTAACGTCGAGCTTGGCCCTCAGGTTGAACAAGGCATTATCATTCGAGAAGGGCTCGATCAGGAAGATACGGTTATTACACAAGGCCTACAACGTGTGCGTAATGGTGTAGAAGTGCGCCTTCAAGCACCTGCTGAAGATAAGCAGTAGGGGGCACTATGTTAAGTCGTTTCTTTATTCAGAGACCTAAATTCGCGCTGGTTATTTCGATCATATTAACGCTAGCCGGCGCGATCTCACTGGCGATTTTGCCAGTGGCTGAGTACCCACAGATAAGCCCGCCATCAGTAAGCGTTTCGGCTTACTACACTGGCGCGAGTGCGGAAGTTGTCGAGCAGGCCATTGCGGACCCCATAGAGACCTCAGTCAACGGCGTTGAGGATATGATATACATGTCTTCAAAGAGCGCGAACGATGGCTCTTACAGCCTAAACGTCACGTTCGATGTTGGCACCGATCCAGATATGGCGCAAGTTAACGTGCAAAACCGCGTGTCACAGATTGAGTCAAAACTGCCTCAAGAAGTTCGCATGGTTGGTGTGACGGTGAAAAAGCGTTCACCTGACTTGCTGATGGTACTTAACTTCTATTCACCTGATGGCAAATACGATGATCAGTTCTTGATTAACTACATTAACTTGAATGTAAAAGATCAGTTGGCTCGTGCGAAAGGTATCAGTGAAGTTAACGTGATTGGTGGTGGCGAATACGCAATGCGTGTTTGGTTAGATCCTGAAAAAATGGCCAACCTTAAGCTAACCACGTCAGACGTATACGCCGCTTTGGCTGAACAGAACGTTCAAGTTGCGGCAGGGCGTGTAGGTGCAGCACCATACAACAATCCGCAAGAAGTTCAGTTTAACCTTGTGACCAAAGGTCGCTTGGAAAGCGTGAGTGAGTTTGAGAACGTAGTCCTTCGAGCTAATCCCAATGGCTCTACGGTTTATCTGAAAGATGTTGCTCGCGTTGAACTAGGCAAAAAGTTCTACGATGGTAACGGTAAGTTCCGTGGCCAGGACGCGTCAATCGTTGCGTTGTCTCTTCAATCGGATGCGAATGCGTTAGAAAGTGGTCAGGCCGTCATGGAGCTCCTTGAAGGCTTGAGCAAAAACTTCCCAGAGGGAATGGAATACGAGACCAGCTACGATACAACCGTGTTCGTATCTGAATCGATCAAAGGGGTAGTAAAAACACTGATTGAAGCGATTCTATTGGTGATTGCTGTAACTTACTTGTTCTTGGGTAGTGCGCGTGCAACGTTGATTCCTGTTGTCGCGATCCCCGTTTCTCTGATTGGTACGTTTGCCATCATGCAGGCAACGGGCTTCACCATTAATACGGTTACTTTGTTTGGCTTGATCCTTGCGATTGGTATCGTGGTGGACGATGCGATTCTGGTTATCGAAAACGTCGATACTACCATGGCGAAAGACCCAAGCATTTCACCGCGTAAAGCGACGTTGCTAGCGATGAAAGAAGTAACGGGACCAATCATCACGTCGACCTTGGTTCTACTTGCGGTATTCATACCCGTCGCCATGCTGCCAGGTATCACCGGTATCATGTATCGCCAGTTCGCTTTGACCATCTGTATTTCGGTTGTGATTTCATCCATCAATGCATTGACGCTGTCTCCAGCACTTTGTTCTCTGGTATTGAAGCAGGGTGGGGGCAATACCGCTAACTGGTTCCAGGCTTTCAACCGAGGCTTAGAGCGCATCACTACGCGTTATGGCCAGATCGCTGGTTTCTTGGTGAAGAAGTCTTTACTGCTCGTGACGTTCTTTATAGTTGCTATCGCAGCGGTCACTTTCTTTGCGAAAACCACCTCTACAGCGTTTGTTCCTCAAGAAGATAAAGGCATTTTGCTGGTTAACGTACAGCTACCAGATTCAGCCTCTTTATCACGTACTGAAGAAGTCACCAATGATTTAATGAAAATGATCGGTGAAGAACCTGGTGTGGATGGTGTGACGGTTGCGAACGGTTACTCGTTTATGACAGGCGCAGCAGCATCAAACGGTGCTTCTGTATTTATCAAATTGCATGACTGGGATACTCGTAACTCGCTGCAAGGAGAGCACTCTGCTAATGCTATCGCGGCACGTATTAACGGTCGAGCGGCGACAGAGCTACCTCAAGCGGTTGTTTTTGCGATGGGACCACCGGCGGTTCCTGGTATGGGCGCTGCGTCTGGTTTTGAGTTTGTGCTTGAAGACACGCTAGGGCGAAGTCGTACCGATTTGTCGATGGTCATGGGAGAAATGATCCAAGCGGCTAACCAAGCGCCTGAAATTGCCTACACGTTTAGCACGTTTCGCGCGAATGTTCCGCACTACTACGTTGATATCGATCGTGAGAAAGCGCAGCAATTAGGTATTTCGCTGTCGTCTATTTTCCAAACCTTGCAAGGCAACTTAGGTTCGCTTTATGTGAATGACTTCACCATGTTTGGTAAGAACTTCCGCGTAACCATGCAAGCTGATAGCCAGCACCGTAGCAGCATGGAAGATCTAGAGCGTTTCCATGTTCGTTCTTCGAACGGTGATATGGTTCCGTTAAGTACGCTAGTGAGCTACGAGCAAGTGTTTGAGCCTGATGTGGCGTGGCGTTACAACATGTACCGCAGTGCTATCATTCAAGGCCAACCAGCACCGGGTTACTCTAGTGGTGATGCGATTGCCGCAATGGAACGCGTTGCTGCTGAAGTTCTTCCACAAGGGTATACGTATGAATGGACAGGTATGGCTTATCAGGAAGTGCTTGCGGGCAACCAAGCCATTTATGCGTTTGCGCTGGCTTTGATATTCATTTACTTGTTTATGGTGGCTCAGTATGAGAGTTGGAGTATTCCACTGGCTATTATTTTGGTGGTCCCAGTAGCAACGTTAGGTTCCTTCCTTGCGTTGAATCTAACTGGCACGCCGCTTAACTTGTATGCCCAAATCGGTCTTGTCTTGCTCATAGCCTTGGCGGCGAAAAACGCAATTTTGATTGTGGAGTTCGCCAAGCAAGAGCGTGAAGAAAAAGATGCTGATATCGATAGTGCAGCGGTTAAAGGAGGCACGTTACGTTTCCGCGCTGTGAATATGACATCTTGGTCATTTATCCTGGGTATCTTCCCGCTTATCTTTGCCGCTGGTGCGGGGCACGTGAGTCAAAACTCACTCGGCGTGTCGCTGATTGGTGGTCTATTGTGTGTGCTTCTAGCAGGTACATTCTTGATCCCAGGCTTCTACGCCCTGGTGCAAAGACAGCGTGAGAAAGTTCATGGCGGCAACACCAAGCTGGTTCCTCTTGATGATGAATAATCACATCCGAAGTGCGCAGTAAGCACGAAGTGACAATTGAAAAAAAGCCCGAAGCGATGATTGCTTCGGGCTTTCTATTTTGAAAAGGGTTATTTTAGCGCAGTTTTGAATTGTGCAACGGCTTCATCCATATCATGAGCTTGAGCAGAGACAGAGTTCACTTCATGCAAGCATTCCTGAGCGGATTGCATGTTATTCTCAGATATTGCGTTTAGCTCGGTGATTGAACCGCTAACTTGGTTCATAACGATACCTTGTTCTTCAATTGCTGAAGCTATGCGCTCCGAATTACCTTGAATTGAATGCATGTCAGTGATGATCTGCTGCAGGCTAGAATCCAGTTTTTCAGAAGCATTAAGTGTTTGTTGCCCTTGATCGTTACATTGATCAATATCAGCAACAACTGTAGACATTTGAGCTTGAATGTCTGCAACGACCCGCGTGATTTCCTCTGTGGATTGATGAGTTCGGCTAGCTAGGGCGCGTACTTCATCGGCGACAACTGCAAACCCGCGGCCTTGTTCGCCTGCTCGCGCGGCTTCAATTGCTGCGTTGAGAGCTAGTAGGTTGGTTTGCTCTGCAATTTCTTGGATGATGTTCACGGCACCACCAATTTTATCTACATGCTGATTCAGCGAGCCAATCGACTGCTGGCTGTTTGATAAAATCGTGGTTAGTTGACCGATGTTGGTTACCGTCGCCTCAACAACTCCTCGACCTTGTTCGGCATTATTCGCTGCCTGATGTACGCCTTCTACCGCAACTGATGTGCTTTCAGAGATTTCACCTATTGTGGCAACCATTTGCTGAACTGCCGTCGCCATTGATGCTGTGTGGTCAGTTTGAGTGTGGAATTGCTCCATAACGCCTTCTAACTCACGATGCATATTATCGGTACTTGCAGTGAGTTGCGCCGATTTTTCTTGGGTACTACTAATTAGATGCTCAAGCTTATCCAATAGGTCATTGAGGTGATGACTGATATCAAATAGCTCGTCTTGACCTTTCAAATCAGATCGAAGTCCCATGTTGTTCGTTTCGCTGATACTTCGAATGGTGCCAAGTAAGCTATTCACTCGCGTATTGATTGAACGTGAAATTTGCCAAATCAATGCGAAAATAACGACTAAGATCAGAGCTGTAATGACCTGCTTGATGGTCGACATTTGTTCATCACGTTGTGCGGCAGCAGAGCTAAGGGCTGTGGAAAAGGTTTCAAATTGCTCTTCTACGGCATGAGATAATGCGCGAGTTTCACCGAGTAGGCCTTTGTCATAAGCAACCCCAACAACTTGCTTTTGGGCCGCCAATTGCTTACCTGTTTTGATAAGCTCCGGAGCATATTGCCCCTCAAGCAAGTCACTATTGAATAGTCCTGCTTTTACCGCAGAGTCAAAACGGACTAATGCCAATAACTGCTGGTGGTCTGAACGTTGTTTTGCTTCTAATAGTGCTTGTTCGTAACCAGCGAGAAACCCACTTTTTGAATCAAGCCCGTATCGTTGGTAAGCGCTGACCAGATTCTGAAAGCCCCTTTGGTATGCGAGCAAGTCTTGCTTAAATTGTTGACTGGAAGGTAATTCATTACTCTTGAGTATGTTCGCAAGCTCTTTTTCTGTGTCTATAAACTTGTCAACATTGGCGTCAAATTTATTTAGATATTTGTCATTACTACGTAGTAGGAAATCTTTTTCATTTCTGCGTAAGTTGAGTAAGCGTATTTCTAGATCACCAACGAGTTTGATGGCGTGATTAAGATCATTGCTCTTATTTTCAAAATGGGATGACGTACCCAAAAGGGCCACGATGCCTAAAATGGCGATAACTCCGAGGAAGTAGAGTTTTTGCCTAATAGTCATATTGTTGTTTCCTGAATAAGTAACTAAAAAGAGAAATCCAATGAGATTTCCAAGGGCTAGCAAACGTTGTTCAACTAACATGTCGAGAAAACGACATGCACTAATACAGCACTTTTTTACGTTGCTGTTTTTTCGCTCCGTGCTTGTTTTTTGTATCAAGTCGTCGGCGTTGAGAAGCGCGGGTTGGTTTCGTTTTAATACGCTTCTTCTCCTGTAAAGCGGCAGCTTTTATCAATGCTTGAAGCCGATTTAGGGCGTCTTCCTTATTTTGTTCTTGTGTCCGAAATTGTTGCGCTTTGATGATGATCACGCCATCTTTACTTATACGACTATCAGAAAGTGCAAGTAATCGCTCTTTGTAAAAGTCAGGTAAGCTGGAATGCCGGATATCAAAGCGCAGGTGTATAGCGGACGCTACCTTGTTAACGTTCTGGCCACCATTTCCTTGAGCTCTAATTGGGGATAATTGAATTTCCCACTCTTGAATTGTGACGGAGTTCGAAATTTTGAGCATGATAAGTAAATGCCGGTAAGGACGATTGAAAGAGCTGATAAATTAACATTACAGATGCACAAATAGAAGAAAAGACATGAGCACGATTGATTTTAGACCCTATGAGGGATTCATATTTGATATGGATGGTACTCTAATCGATACCATGCCAGCCCACTTGGCAGCTTGGCAAGCAACTGCTGAGCGTTTTGATTTTCCGTTTTGCCAGGAATGGTTTCACAGTTTGGGAGGGATGCCGAGCTTTAAAATTGTTGAGGAACTAAATCGTGTGCATGAGCTTTCATTAGATCCTAAAACTGTCGCGACATTTAAAATGGAAACATTCGCTGCTATGGAGCTTCATGGTGACGTTATTCCTTGCACGAACATCGTGTTAGAGGAGTATTTAGGCCATAAGAAAATTGCAGTCGGGACTGGCAGCCAACGAGAAAGTGCCATGCGCTTATTAAGTCATGCAGGTTTATTAGACAAGTTGGATGTTGTAGTAACCGCAAGTGATGTAGAGAACCATAAACCCTTTCCAGATACCTTTTTGGTGGCCGCGGAACAACTCGACTTGGAGGCGTCACAGTGTCTTGTGTTCGAGGATACTGAGTTGGGGAAGCGAGCGGCGCATGCAGCTGGTATGGATTGCGTTATGGTGCAAGATAATGAGTTGATCTTTTTCCCAAAACCATAGTGGCAATATCCCTTAATATGAGATCAAAATGGGGTGCAAATGCACCCCATTAATTTTTACCACATCATCGATCATGAATCATAGATGCTTATTCTGGTTGAACTAGCTCTTGGTATTCAAATGAAGGTACCACAACTTCTACCCGACGGTTTTTCTCACGACCTTCGCGAGTGCTGTTGTCAGCAACTGGGTTTTCTTCACCCATACCTTTAACTGTCAAACGATCTGAACCAATGCCAGCTGCGGTTAGGTAATCAGCAACAGATTGAGCACGACGCTCAGACAGTTTTTGGTTGTATGCCGCAGGGCCTGAGCTATCCGTGTAACCAGTAATCTCTACTTGAGCTTGAGGATATTCGTTCAAGAATGAAACAAAGTTGTCCAGACGTTCAGAAACGGACTCTGTTAACTTAGCACTATCGAATTCAAACGTACCTGTACCGTACTCTTCTTTGTGCACCTTGCTCATCATCACTGGTTCTGGATCTGGCTCGATCACTTCTTCCGTTACAACTGCTGCAACAACTGGAGCTGCTGCGAATTTGTAGTTAACACCGATACCAAAGAAGTTAGCATCCATGTCGTCCCACACGTCGTCAGACATATCTTGGTAGCGTTGGTATTCAGCGCGAACACTCCAGTTTCTATCGATCGAGTATTCAGCACCCAAAGAACCTGTTGGGACAAAGTCTGTTTCGTCATCAGACATCATGTAAGCACCACCGATCTTAGCAAATAGATTCCAAGAGTCGTTTAAGTGCCAGTTGAATTTAGGTGCAAGTGTTAAAGCCGTTAGATTGCCGTCAATCGTATTAATCGTATTAGCCCCTGACCTAGAGTTTCCTTCATAGTCGCCTAAGAAGTCTACGCCGTACTCTAGCCCGATGATATCGGTAAAGTCATAACCGATATGTAGTCCTGCACCGAACGCTTCATCATCACAAGGGCTATTTAGATAGCAAGCGTCGTCAAGTGTAGTCATGCCCACTTTGCCCCCGATGTACATTTCAGCTTGAGCAGAGTTTAAAAGCGCGCTACTACCAGCTACCACTGCTGCTACTGCAATTGCTACTTTGTTCATAATGTTTCCTTGTATTGATTGCATATTAACTTCTACTTCGTTTTATCAAAAAATTAGAAAAAACCAGCGTTTATAAGAAATTAGTTTAATATTCTAATCATTTCATATCAAGCAACAATATATTTGAACTTGATCAACATTTACTACCCAAAAATACCTCACAAACTTCTGATATTTCTTACATTGTAGTAAAGATTTTTTGGTGCATAAGAAAATTGATGATTATTTTGAACTTTTTTTCGTAAACTTTACTTTACATTGTGCGCGGTGGTTAACAGGTGGTTTTTATTTGCATTTATTTGCAAAAACTGATTGCAAGTCTACGCCTAAGCCGATAAGTTACTTAAACGCTAGACAGAAAATGACCACAGCCCTTGATGCTGCTCGCTTTGTGAACAATGTTGCAATGAGTTCAGTTGGTAAAAATGGGGTCGGAAATAAAACCAGGAAGTAGAAGTAATGTTTCAAACTGATGATGTAAGAATAAATAGAGTAAAAGAGTTATTGCCACCTGTTGCAGTATTAGAGAAGTTCCCAGCGACTGAAACCGCTTCTTCGACCACTTTTGATTGCCGTAACGCCATTCACAATATTCTTGAAGGAAAAGACGATCGATTACTCGTGATCGTTGGCCCGTGTTCTATTCACGATCCGGCTGCCGCGGTTGAGTACGGCAAAAAGCTAAAAGTACTACGTGATGAACTGGGCGAGCAGCTTGAGGTTGTTATGCGAGTTTATTTTGAAAAGCCGCGTACGACCGTTGGTTGGAAAGGCCTTATCAATGACCCTTACTTAAATGACACCTATAAGCTAAATGATGGTCTACGTATCGGACGTAAACTTCTTCTTGATCTAACCGATATGGGCTTGCCAACGGCAAGTGAATTCTTAGATATGATCACACCTCAGTACGTGGCGGATTTGATCAGTTGGGGCGCTATCGGTGCTCGTACGACAGAATCTCAGGTTCACCGCGAGCTAGCTTCTGGTCTTTCTTGTCCTGTAGGTTTCAAAAACGGTACAGACGGGAATATTAAAATAGCGAGCGACGCGATTCGTTCTGCAAGCGCTTCCCATCACTTCCTTTCAGTAACAAAATACGGTCATTCCGCGATCGTAGAAACCGCTGGTAATCCAGACTGCCATATTATTCTACGTGGCGGTAAAGAACCAAACTACAGTGCAGCACATGTAGCTCAAATTAAAGATGAGCTGGACACTGCAGGTCTGCCGAAAAAAGTGATGATTGATTTTAGCCATGCTAACAGCTCGAAGCAGTTCAAGCGTCAAATGCTGGTGTCTGATGATGTATCCGAGCAAATCTCTGCTGGCGAAGAAGCCATTTTTGGTGTGATGATCGAGTCTCATTTAGTTGAAGGTCGCCAAGACTTAGTTGATGGCAAAGCAGCCACTTATGGTCAGTCGATTACTGATGCATGTATTGGTTGGGAAGATACGGAAACGGTACTTCGTCAGCTTTCTGATGCAGTAAAAGCGCGCCGCAACAAGTAAGCTCAACAGAAAAACTTTTTAAAAGCGAAAAGTGAATAGTGAAGAGCCAGAGGTACTATGCCTCTGGCTCTTTTTGTTGAGAATTACTCTCATATCTTTCTATTGTTTCTGCTTTCCTATATGTTATCTGTATACGTTGTAACCAAAAGGAATTTGGAATTGAATCGTAATGTATGGCTTCTATCCCTCTGCCAAGCCTTATTAATGACAGGGAATATTTTACTCATATCTGTTATTGCCCTTATTGGCAAAACACTTGCGCCGTCATCAAGTTTTATCACATTACCAGTTGCACTGCAGTTTTTGGGACTGATGGCCGCGACAATTCCTGCGTCGCTAATTATGGGCAAGTTAGGGCGTCGCCTTGGTTTTAGCCTTGGTAATGTCATTGGCATTTTGGGTGCTAGTCTAGCGACGTATGCATTAAGTCAACAAAACTTCTATCTGTTCTGCATGTCTACGTTTTTGCTTGGTGTTGGTATAGGTTTCGGTACTCTATACAGGTTTGCTGCCATTGAAGTGTGTGAAGAGTCGGCAAGGCATAGGGCGATTTCGATATCTATGGCGGGTGGGGTGTTAGCGGCGATCCTTGGGCCTAATCTGGCCGTGTACTCGCAGCAGTGGTCAGATGATGGCTTATACATTAGTGCATTTGCTGTGCTTGTCGTGCTTTATATAACCGCGTTGGTTGTGCTACAAACCATTCGTTTTCCACCTGCACACACGCAGGCGCTACACGCTAAGGCGGATAAGCTGAGACTGATTATTCGTCGACCTAATTTCATGCTGGCAGTTATCGCGGCAATGGTTGCGTACGCGGTGATGAACATTTTAATGACAGCAACTCCTTTAGCGATGATTGGTTGTGGCTTTGATTTTGATAAAGCGGCGGGAGTGATCGAATGGCACGTGTTGGGTATGTTTGCACCTGCGTTTGTCACGGGCCGTCTGATAGAGCGGTTTGGCGCTAAGAATATGATTTTGGCGGGTGGATTGCTATTTGTTGCTTGTATTGGAATTAATATACATGGAGTGTCTATCTGGCATTTTAGTCTTGCTTTAATCCTGTTAGGAATAGGGTGGAACTTTATGTTTATCGCAGCAACCGGGCTGTTTAGTCAAAGCTATGAAGCGAAAAACAGAAGCAAGGCTCAAGCGTTTAATGAATTCTTCGTGTTCAGTTGTGTCACCATCACCGCATTACTATCTGGTTGGCTTGAGTCTACCGTAGGTTGGCAGAATCTTAATTTGTATGTTCTTCCATTTGTGTTACTCGTTATCGCGATGTTTGCGTTAAAAACGAATAAAAAGCCAGAATCACAAACCGCTTAATTAAGGCTTAATATATAACCCGGCCGATCGTGTCGGGTTTGTTTATTAGCTCAAATCAACAATCTCTTCTTTATGTTTTTATCGATAATGTGAATTCCCACAATAAAAATGTCGATTTGATAAGACTTTTTATCTAACTTTTTGTAATAAAAATAAAAATCCTGTATATATCTTGCCGAAAATCAATAAAAACTAAAGAAGTTTCGTCTATGTCAGCCAATATTTCTCATAAAGCTCAAGAAACTCTCGTGAGGGAGTCTGAGGAACTCGTCTCAACAACGAACTTACAAGGTGTTATTACATATTGTAATGAAGCCTTTTGCCGCGTTGCTGAATACACTCACGAAGAACTTGTCGGTCAGAACCACAATATAGTTCGTCATAATGATATGCCTAAAGCCGCTTTCGGTGACATGTGGGCACGCCTTAAACAAGGTAAAGCCTGGCGTGGAATGGTTAAGAATGCCACTAAGTCTGGCGGTTACTATTGGGTTGATGCTTATGTCACCCCTATCTACGAAGACAACCATGTTGTTGGGTATCAATCAGTGCGCGTGAAACCAAAGCGAGAGTGGGTTGATATTGCGACAAAAGCCTACAAAAGCATGCGTGCTGCAGAGAAGTCTGGCCGAACTTGGTCGTTGAAAATCAATGAAACCATTCGCTATGCGATTCTACTTGGTGCACTAACCGCACCTGCAACCGCATATGCGTTGTCTGTTGAAGGGCCGTTGGCTTGGCTTGCAAGTGCGTTACCTGCAAGTGTTCTGGCTCTGTTATTCCGCCAAGAGTTAATTGATACACCTCAGCAACTTAAAAAGTTACAAAAGCAATATGACAGCGTAAGTCGCTTGATCTATTCCGGTAACACGGCATTTTCGATTGCCGATTTCCATATCAAAATGCTATCCGCAAGAATTCGAACCGTGTTAGGAAGAATGACTGACTCCGCATTGCCTTTGCAGCATTGCGCCGAAGAGCTTAGTCAAACAACGGCAGAAGTCTCGGCTGCATTAAATCAGCAAAATACCGATATTCATCGTGTGCGAGATGCTACCCAAGAGGTGGAGTCGTCGGCAAATTCGGTTTCTTCGAGTACCAATGATGCCCATATGTTGATTGATGATACATTGAAGTCATGCTTGATGGCGAAGGAGACCATCGATCAAACGCACACCAATCTAGCGAAGTTAAGCCTTCAAGCTGAAAAAGCGACGGAAACGACGTATCAACTGAGTGATCAGGCACAGAAGGTGAACCATTTGATGGAAGAGATTGGTGGGATCGCAGAGCAAACCAATTTACTGGCACTCAACGCGGCGATTGAAGCGGCAAGAGCAGGGGAGCAAGGTCGTGGTTTTGCTGTTGTAGCTGATGAGGTCCGCGCGCTTTCTCGGCGAACATCCAATGCAACTGAACAAATCCAAGCTTCTATCTCCACTATGTTGGCAACGATTCAAAGTTGGCAGAAAGATATTCTGGCAAACAAAGAGCAAACCGATGCCTGTTCTCAAGTAGCAGAACAAAGCGCGTTGCGTTTGTCTGAAGTTGAACAGATGATGCAAACCATGAGTGGGCTGATGGTTGATGTAGCAGAAGCGGCGAATAACCAGTTAAAGCTATCTAGTGATGTAAACCAGCACATTCATTCTATCGCTTCGACCGCAGAACAAAACTTGGCAGCAACACATTCAGTTGAGCAAAATAGCCGACAGTTGAAAGACCAAGTACAAGATTTCTATCAGCTCGCACTTCGATTTGAAGACAAATAGTCGTAACGAAAGTTGTGATGTTTATGTCCTGGCTGCGTTTATGCGAATAGGAGCCAGATAAAAGAAAGCCCCGCCATTGCTGGTGGGGCTTTTCAGTTTTCACATTCGCAATAGAGAAAACTGACTATCTTTTTACTGCAATTACGCGAGTAGCTCTTTTGCTGTGTTCACTACGTTTTCAGTCGTGAAACCAAACATTTTGAATAGTTCGCCGGCTGGTGCAGATTCACCGAATGAAGTCATACCAATGATGCGACCGTCGAAGCCTACGTACTTGTACCAGAAGTCAGCAATACCTGCTTCAATTGCGATACGTGCTGTTACGTCTGATGGCAGTACAGCTTCACGGTAAGTGGCGTCTTGTTTGTCAAATGCATCTGTTGATGGCATTGAAACAACGCGTACTTTCTTACCTTCAGTAGTTAGCTGTGCTGCTGCTTCTACTGCTAGTTCAACTTCAGAACCTGTTGCGATAAGGATTAGCTCTGGCTTGCCTTCGCAATCTTTCAGAATGTAAGCACCTTTCGCGATGTCTGCTACTTGTTCTGCTGTGCGCTCTTGTTGCGCAAGGTTTTGACGAGAGAAGATAAGTGCTGTCGGTGCATCTTTACGTTCAATCGCTAGTTTCCAAGCTACAGCGGACTCAACTTGGTCACATGGACGCCATGTGCTCATGTTTGGTGTTAGGCGTAGCGATGCCATTTGCTCAACTGGTTGGTGAGTTGGACCATCTTCGCCAAGACCGATAGAGTCATGCGTGTACACTTGGATGTTCTGAATTTTCATCAGCGCAGCCATACGCATTGCGTTACGTGCGTACTCCATGAACATTAGGAATGTTGCGCCGTAAGGAACGAAACCACCGTGTAGCGCGATACCGTTCATGATCGCTGTCATACCGAATTCACGTACGCCGTAGTGGATGTAGTTACCAGAGAAGTCGCTTGCTTCTAGAGACTTAGAACCAGACCACATTGTTAGGTTAGAAGGTGCTAGGTCAGCAGAACCACCCATGAACTCTGGTAGTAGAGCACCAAATGCTTCTAGAGCATTTTGAGACGCTTTACGTGATGCAATGTTTGCTGGGTTAGCTTGAAGATCAGCAATGATTTGGCTTGCTTTCTCTTCCCACTGTGCAGGAAGCTCACCGTTTACGCGGCGTTTAAATTCAGCTGCCAGCTCAGGGTACGCTGCTTCATAAGCTGCAAATTTCTCGTTCCACGCTGCTTCCTTAGCTGCGCCTGTTTCTTTCGCTGACCATTCTGCGTAGACTTCTTGCGGAATTTCAAAAGGACCGTGCTCCCAACCTAGTTCTTTGCGTGTTGCTGCGATTTCTTCTGCACCTAGTGGCGCACCGTGACAATCGTGTGAACCAGATTTGTTTGGTGAACCAAAACCGATGATAGTCTTAGTACAGATAAGTGTAGGACGTGGATCCGCTTTCGCCGCTTCAATTGCTGCGTTGATTGCGTCAGCATCGTGACCATCGACTGCAGGGATTACGTGCCAACCGTAAGCTTCGAAACGCTTAGGTGTGTCGTCAGAGAACCAACCTTCAACGTGACCGTCGATAGAGATGCCGTTGTCATCCCAGAACGCGATCAGCTTGCCTAGACCTAGAGTACCTGCGAGAGAACATGCCTCGTGCGAAATACCTTCCATCAGACAGCCGTCGCCCATGAACACGTAAGTGAAGTGGTCAACGATGTCGTGGCCTTCTTTGTTGAACTGTGCTGCTAGCGCTTTTTCAGCTAGAGCCATACCAACCGCGTTAGTGATGCCTTGACCTAGCGGACCCGTTGTGGTCTCGATACCTGGCGCGTAACCATACTCTGGGTGACCAGGAGTTTTAGAGTGAAGCTGACGGAAGTTTTTCAGATCGTCGATAGACAACTCGTAACCTGCAAGGTGCAGTAGAGAGTAAATCAGCATTGAGCCGTGGCCGTTAGACAGTACGAAACGGTCGCGGTCTGCCCACTCAGGGTTTGATGGGTTGTGGTTTAGATGAGAGCGCCAAAGAACTTCAGCGATGTCAGCCATACCCATAGGTGCACCTGGGTGACCAGAGTTAGCTTGTTGAACACCATCCATGCTTAGCGCACGGATTGCATTTGCTAGATGTTTACGATCCATAGTGATTACTTCTCGATATTTGATTTAAATAGAGGGAACTCGCCGAAACAAGTTCAAATAGAATTTTTTGAAAATAGTGCTGATGGTAAAAGCGAGTAGACGGGCTACTCGCTTTTGGTAAGCAATTAAAGCTTAGCTTCGATCATCGCTTCTAGTTTGCCTTGGTCAACGGCGAAGTTGCGGATACCTTCAGCCAGCTTCTCAACAGCCATTGGGTCTTGGTTATGTTCCCATAGGAACTCTGCGTGAGTCATTGGTGCTGGACGCTCAGCTGCGCCTTTAGAATCAACTAGTTTCTCAACTACTTCACCCTCAGCTGCTTCTAGTTCTGCAAGTAGAGCAGGAGCGATAGTTAGACGGTCACAACCAGCTAGTTCTAAGATCTCACCGATGTTACGGAAGCTTGCGCCCATAACTACAGTTTTGTAGCCGTATTCTTTGTAGTAGTTGTAGATCTTAGTTACAGATAGTACGCCTGGATCTTCTTGAGCTTCGAAGTCACGGCCTTCTTTCGCTTTGTACCAGTCCATGATACGACCAACGAATGGCGAGATTAGGAATACACCCGCTTCTGCACAAGCACGTGCTTGAGCGAACGAGAATAGAAGCGTTAGGTTACAGTTGATGCCTTCTTTTTCTAGGATCTCAGCTGCGCGAATGCCTTCCCAAGTTGAAGCCAGTTTGATAAGGATACGGTCGTTAGTGATGCCAGCATCGTTGTACATTTTCACTAGTTGACGAGCTTTCGCTACGCTGCCTTCCATATCGTAAGATAGACGAGCGTCTACTTCTGTAGAGATACGACCTGGGATAGTTTTTAGGATTTCTTTACCGATGTTTACTGCAAGCATGTCACAAGTATCTTGAACTTGTTGAGCTTTGTCGTTGCTCTGTGCTTTAGCGTATTCGATTGAAGCATCGATTAGAGGTGCGTACTCTGCGATTTGAGCGGCTTTAAGGATAAGAGAAGGGTTAGTTGTTGCGTCTTCTGGCTGATACTTTTTAATTGCATCAATCTCGCCAGTGTCTGCTACTACAGTCGTTAGTTTACGAAGTTGCTCTAACTTGTTGCTCATAATCGATCATCCTATTTAAATGGGCTTAAGCGTGATTTTTGTTATCACAGCTTGTGCATTTGCAAGCGAGTTAGCTAACCGTCTCATCGCATTTAATGAGACATCTGCTCAGCCAACTACGGAAAATTTCGTTACCGAACAAATGCTATGAACATTTGATCGATAGCTGAGTAAATGATGTGTCCATATTTATCCTATCTATGCTGAAAGTCAATCGCTGAAATGGACTTATAGTGAACTTCATCAACGTTTTTTTACTGTGTGTTTAGTGGTTAACCCAAATAAACGTTTGCCCTTATTGTTCAAAGCTTGAGCGTTGTCCAAGAGGGTAAAAAATTGTAGTGAGAAAATGTTATTGCGATGAGCAAATGTAGCGTTTAAATTGATAAAGAACATATGCTAAGTCAATGAGCATATGTTCACTTATTGCATACAATATCGATCCTCTTAAAGGGCGAGAGAAACCATGAGCAGTTCTAATCAAGATATTTCCATTGAAAACACGGATTTGTTGACAGAGATTTCCGTCGCGTATTATCAAGACGGTGCGACTCAGGAAGAGATATCGAGAAAATTTGCCATATCACGCGCAAAGGTCGGGCGAATGCTCAAGCAGGCGCGTGATGAAGGCATTGTTGAAATTACCGTTAAATACCATCCGGTGTTCAGCGCCAAGATTGAACAACGTTTGATCGAGCGATTCGGCGTTAAGCGCGCGCTTGTTGCTCTTGATCAACCGAATGAAGAAGCGCAACGACTACAGGTATCGGGATTGGTGTCCAATTATCTCACTAGCACGCTCAAAAACGGCATGGTGGTGACGGTCGGACAAGGGCGCAACGTGTCGTCTGTCGCTCACCATATTGGTGTTATTACGCCGCGTGATTGTAAATTTGTGTGTGGCATTGGTGGTATTCATCCGCGTGGCGGTATGTATAACGCCGACCATATTTGTCGTCAGTTGGCGAAGAAATATGGGGGGACCTCTGAAACACTTTATGCGCCGGCTTACGCAGAAAACAGAGAACAGAAGTTGGCCTTTATGCAAAATGCAACCGTGAAACAAACGCTCGACCTAGCACGTAAAGCCGATGTCGCTTTGGTTGGTATTGGTGACATGAGCGAAAACAGTTACATGGTCGACTTAGGTTGGTTTACGCCTGATGAAGTGGTTCAGTCGAGACTTCAACAAGGTGTGGTAGGGGATTTTGCAGGTTATGACTTCTTTGATATTCACGGTAATGTAGCGAACACGGTAATGAGTGACCGAGTAATTGGACTTGGTATTGAAGAGTTTCGGCCGATCTCGGAAGTCATTGCGATCGCAGCTGAGAACAGCAAGCCACTCGCTCTACTCGGAGCATTAAGAACTGGAGCGATAGACGTGATCGCCACGAGCGTTAGCAACGCATTAACCGTGCTCAACTTAGATGAGCAAATGCACGGCAACGCGACATCTGAACGCTAACGGAAATAGTCGGCTTTTGATGTAGTCAGGCTATGAGGGGTGACAAATCACTCATAGCCAGTTTCTATTTCGAAATGACAAGTTTGGTTTAGAAGCTGCGTTTAGTATATTGGAACACATCATCTTTAGATAAACGTAAGATACTTTGTTAAACAGACACTTGTCTTAACGCTCGATAGGTAGAGAGTGGTCTGCACCCCATTCGGTCCAAGAACCGTCGTACACCGACAGATTGTCCAGACCAATTTGATACGCCGCGAGTAATAAAATGCATGCGGTCACACCGGAGCCGCAACTAAAAATAATTGAAGTGTCACTATCTATCGTTAGTGCGCTAAATATCTGTTGCAACTCTGAATTTGGTTTAATGTGACCGTTGGTTAAGAGTTCTTGAAACGGTAAGCAAACCGAATTTGGAATGTGCCCACTACGTAGACCTTCTCGTGGCTCAGGCACTTCACCAAGGAAGCGTGCTTTGGCTCTGGCATCGATGATATTTGCACTTTTATTGGTGGAATGAGCAAGAACATCTTGTGCACTCAAAAAGGCATTTTGATTGAGCTTACCCGCAAAGTTACCTTTTTCGCTTGGTTGCGATAGGGCACTTTCGACAGGAAATCCGGCTTCAATCCAAGCAGGAAGACCGCCGTTTAAGACTCGAACATTATCATGTCCCATAGCTTTGAACATCCACCAAGCTCTTGGCGCGGCTAAAGTGCCAGAGTTGTCGTAAACCACAATCAAATCTTCGTTGTTCAAACCGAGTTGTTTCGCACTTTGGTTGAAGCCTTCTTCTGTTGGCATCATATGCGGCAGAGAAGAACCGGGTAAGCAAAAGTCATTGTCGTAATCAAAGCGTAAAGTATTTGGAATCCACTTATCTTGAATCTTTTTGCCTTCAGAAGGGATTTGAAACGCAATACTAGCGTCGAGGAGCTTGACGTTAGGTTGGCCGAGAAGGCTATTGAGTTCATCAGTACTAATCAGTGCTTGCATTGTCTTTAGTTTGCTAGGTGGATAATCTTACTGTTTTACAACAAAAAAATCGCATGTTCAAAAGAACGATGCGATTTTTAAGTTAAAGATTGAAGATTTGTTCTGAAAGACAGCTTTCGATTTACCCAGTTACATGGTCCAAGTGTTGTCTCCAGAAGTAATCACTTTCTGAATTGGGTCACTACCGTCATAGAACCAAATTTCAACAAGTAGGCTACCTTGGCTATCAGAAACATTAAAGTCGACATTTGCTGTACCATTGTTGAGTGGAACCGATGCGACTTTGCTTGGGTATTTTGCATCGTAGTTACCTGAACTGTTCTCGACAAACTCTTTGTACACGCTTAGGTGTGCTCGTTGTGAAGAGAAACCACTGATGTCTACATTGAGCGTACCTTCCGTCACTGGGTTGTAGCTAAAGCCATCTGGTACTACTAGATCCTGCATGGTTGCATCTTCCACTGTTACCGTTGTCTCTTCTTCAGTTGTTTCTTCCTGTTGGGTAGTCTCTTCCTCTGCAATGGTGGTTTGGGTTGGTGAAGGTGGTGTACTGTTACCACCTCCGCCGCCACCGCCTCCGCCACAAGCTGTTAGTGCTAATCCCATGATGATTGTGATAAGTGCTTTCATAATGTTATCTCCCTATGGAATGTAGCATTTGTTAGGTGTTGGAGCGGTGTGCCAATCTGTGCTTAGTTCGCCACCAGACTCAGCCCAAGTTTGGAATTGAGGGTATGCATCGACCATGTCTACACGCTCTAGCGGCCAATCCCAATCTTCTACTATCAACAGTGCCCAAGGTAAGTTGTTTGCTGTTTTGAAGTACACACCTTGTGCAGGGTCACTTGCATCGACGCCGACACCGAAGAGGTTTTGGTCATCAAACTGTTCTGTTGGTGCTTGGTCTGCTAAATGAACTTCCCATTTACGACCTGGCTGGAAGGTAATCCCGTCGCCATGATAAGTCCCAGGCGTTGCGAAGATGAACGGGTCGTATGGCATGGCTTGAATAGCTGAACGGTCAGAGCCTTCAGTGAAGTACACATTCAAGGTAAAGGTGAGTGAAACGTTATCATCACAGCCAGACTCGGTGCGGAAGTAGCTACAGCTGCTCGCCGCGTGTGTGCTTAAGTCTTCACTGATGATGAAAATGGCTTCATCAGAAATACTTTCCAAGCCATTAGATGCTTGCTCTACACCATTGAAGGATAGCGTTGTTAATCCGTTTTCAATCGAGCTTCTCAATACACCCGGTAGTCGGATTGCGAAGCCATTTTTGTAACTTGCGCCGTAGGCCGCTAGGTCACCTGTAATCTGGATATTCTCAACATGACCAGCAAGACTGGTTTCAGTGATGCGGAATTTCACGACCACATCGTTCATGTCGTAGTCTGCGGTGTATGGCCAGTTATCTTCGTAAGCCACGGTGGCGTAATCTTCTGCACTCGGGAAATACTCCACTGAGTAACCATTACCAGTGATGGTAATTGGGTAATCTTCCACCTCACCAGACGTTGAGCCACCATCGTAGTTTAATCCGGTTTGTTGGCTAAAGCGGAATCGACTCCAGCTTGAACCTTCCGTTGCAGCGGTTGAAACTACAAACGGTAGGGGATTATTACCCGCAGACAGTAATTGGTCGGTAAAGACTTGCTCACCTTCATCATCAAAGTCACCATCGCGGTTCCAGTCAAACCATGCTGATAGGTAGCCAGAAGTAGAAGCTGTCACATTCACAATTGAGCTTAAGCCTGGATCAAGTGCGGATACAAAACCAACACCATCTTCATCGGCTGTGCCCACAGAGTTATCGTTTGCCTGTCCGTCGGCATCACCATCTGGAGCGACGGAACCAAGCCAAGTTACACCGTCCACTTCGTGACGAGGACCGTTTGACGCAAGTGTTGTGTGGTAGCTGTCTGGAGCATCACCGAAATCAATTGGCTCGTCTTCGTTAATCACCGGAGCATTTGCACAACGTGCACCGTCATTTTGGCTTGAGCTTGGACCGTTGGATACAAACTCAACCGCAGGAACGATACCTGCTGCGATATTGGCTGCGTTACCTTCCGAAAGGTCAACACGATAGATTTTGCCGTCTTGGTTGCGTGACACGTAGTAGTTGCCGTTTACATCGAAGTAGCCAGCACCAAATGTGCCTTTCTCACCTGTGTCACCTATCGCAGTTGCGCTACCGTTTGATGGGTTGAACTGATATAGCACACCAGAGTTGTTGTCGATGCCGTAAAGGGAGCCATCACCTGGATGGAATGCAAAGTCGGTTAGGTTCACAGTTGCTGTTGAGCTGATTTTCACGATGCTCAATGTCGCATTTGGATCAGAATCGAGCGGAGAAAGGTCAATGGAGAAAAGTCCTTTGCCTTTGCGGTACAAGTAGTAGACGTGGTTGTAAACGTCACCTACGTAAAACGTGTGGTCGGTAGGAAGACCCGAAACATTAAGTGTCTCTGCTTGGAAGTCTTGACCAAGACGAACAATCTTTTTGTTTGTGGTGTCGTAGCCGTAGATATAACGGTCAGTGAAGTTAAAGCCTACACCGTTGATGCCCGAAGCCAAACCTGTGTCGTCCTCTAAAAGAGTCGTAGAGCCTGTAACCAAATTGACGCCATAGATTTGAACCGGGGTTGATTGGAATAGGTATGCTTGGCTTGGGCACGTATCAAATGGCGCCGCTTGTGCGTAAGCGCTCGCTATTAGAGACCCAAGTAGTAGTGATGTCCTTTTCATAATTCGCCCTCTCATTGGTTCGTGATATATGCAATGAAAGGAATGTGCCAAGTTTTAAGTTGTTGAATTTTATAGAGCTAAGATTTGTAAGAAGAAGGGTTGTAAATCTGATTGTCAAAATGAGAAAAAGCCCAACATCGAGTTGGGCTTTTTGGGAATGATTAGAGGTATAGAACTAACTACAAACCGGACAGGAGGGCATTTTCATCAGATTCATTTCTCGCCAAGACATGCTGAGCGCATCCAAAATCAGAATTTTTCCTTTCTTTGGTTGGCCGTAATCAGCAATCACTTTAATCGCTTCCATCGCTTGCACTGCGCCAACAATACCCACAACAGGCGCCATTATTCCGGCTTCGACACAACTTAGCGCATCGCTGCCGAAGAGGGCACTTAAGCACTGGTAACATGGTTGCGCTGGATCATCGTAAGTAAACACACTCACTTGGCCTTCCATGCGAATGGCCGCGCCTGAAATCAGCGGTGTTTTGGTCGCAAAACATAGGCGGTTAAGTTGATTGCGCGTATCGACGTTATCTGATGCATCGACAACAATAGTGTGCTGTTCGATCAAGCTTTTTAGCTCTGTATCATCAAGACGCTTTGCGATGGTATCTACAATGATGTGCGGGTTAAGCTCGCGTAGTGCATCGGCCGCTGATTCTACCTTCTTACGACCAATATCCGCATCGTGATGCAGTACTTGGCGCTGAAGGTTAGACAACTCGACGATATCATCATCAATCAGCGTGATTTTACCGACACCAGCAGTCGCCAAATATTGGCTTGATGCGCAGCCTAAACCGCCAGCACCAAGCATCAATACAGATGCTTGTTTGAGTGCTTCTTGTCCTTCAAAGTCAAACTGACGAAGAATGATTTGGCGGTTGTAACGCAACATTTCCTGATCGGAAAGAATATCCACAACGTCTTCCTAGTAAAGGGTTGAGTTGAATAGTTGAATCTGAACCGTTTCGCCCACTTCAACTCGGCCGCGTTCACGTTCCAATACAACAAAACAGTTCGCTAGGCTCATTGAGCGGAATGCACCAGAGCTTTGGTTACCGGTTGTTTCAACGACAAACTTGCCATCTTCCAATGTATAGATACCACGTTGGTAATCGGTACGACCTGGCGCTTTCTTAAAGGCGGTTTTGGTTGTTGCTGGAATAGATTCGGGTGCTTTCCATTCTGTATGGCCTGCAAGTTTTGCCAGCATTGGTTGAACAAGCACGTACATAGTAAGAACTGCAGAAACAGGGTTACCCGGCAGCCCACAGAACCAAGCTGTACTTAGCTTACCAAATGCGAAAGGTTTACCCGGCTTGATTGCTAACTTCCAGAAACCGATTTCACCAAGCTCTTCAAGAATGTCTTTGGTGTAATCCGCTTCGCCCACACTAACACCGCCTGAGGTCACAACCACATCTGCCAATGTTTGCGCTTGTTCAAAGGTTGCTTTCAGAGTCTCTGGGCAATCTGGAATGATACCAAGATCAACGGCTTCACAACCGAAGTTCTCGATAAGTGGTTTAATACCGTAACGGTTGCTGTCGTAGATCTGACCTTCGTCTAGCGGTTCGCCCAGTGGTTTAAGTTCATCACCAGTAGAGAAGAAAGCAACTTTTGGCTTACGTACTACTGTCACATGGCTAACACCAAGCGACGCAATCATCGGAATATCGCGAGGTGTCAAACGTGCACCTTTTGCCAGTACGATGTCGCCTTGTTTGATGTCGTCACCTGTTGGGCGGATGTTGTTTTGTGGCTTCACGTCAGTTTGGTTGAACTGAACGCCAGCATCTGTTACTTCAGTGTTTTCTTGCATGATAACGGCATCACAACTCTGTGGGATTTTTGCGCCAGTCATGATGCGAACACAGGTACCTTGAGGCCATTCACCTTCAAAAGGTTGTCCTGCAAATGATTTACCTGCCAGAGGCAATACAGAAGATGACTCAAGATCTTGAATGCGAATAGCGTAGCCATCCATTGCTGAGTTATCGAATGGTGGTACGTGAATAGGAGACAAAATGTCTTCTGCCAGTACAAAACCCAGTGCGTCAGCAAGTGGAAGAGAAAGCGTTGTTTGGATAGGTTTGATTCGCGATAGCATTTTGTCCATCGCTTCTTCAATTGGCATCAAGCCAGGTGCGTCGCAGCAGCCCATTGAGAAAATCCTGTGTTCTTTTGTTTTGTGGCAACTTTACCATAAAAGGGGACTGAGTAAGAATGTCCACCTATAAAATATGGGTGTAATTATTCAAAAATCCGAGTATCCTTGTCAGCCATCCAAAAGGGGTAAAAAACCTGCGGAGCTCAAGAAAATCAGCTCAGTACCTTCATCTGATGTGACTTGGTGTAAAGACACGAACTGAGCAACTCAAAGCGAAAAGTATGAATGCAATTTTGATTGGGTTTGTACGAAGGCTGAAGTAAAACAAAAGAGGAAGTGGAATGTCAGGTCTTAGCGAGTCAGCGAAGTTAGTAAAAGAAGCGCTAGAGCAACGCGGTTTGGAAACGCCAATGCGTCCAAACAACGTAAGTCGTGAAGAGAAGAAAGAGAAGATCGAGCACCACATGCGTGAGATCTTAGGTCTACTTCAACTTGACCTTACCGACGATAGCCTAGAAGAAACCCCTCACCGCATTGCTAAGATGTACGTTGACGAAATCTTCTCTGGTCTGGATTACTCCAACTTTCCTAAAATCACAGTGATTGAGAACAAGATGAACGTGAGCGAGATGGTTCGCGTGAAGGACATCACCGTAACCAGTACTTGTGAACACCACCTTGTGACCATTGATGGCAAGGCCGCTGTGGCTTACATTCCACGTGGAAAGATCATTGGCCTGTCAAAGATCAACCGTATCGTTCGCTTCTTTGCTCAGCGTCCACAAGTACAAGAGCGTATGACTCAGCAGATTCTTGTTGCACTTCAAACGCTGCTTGAGTCCGATGATGTGGCAGTGACGATTGACGCAACACACTACTGCGTGAAATCTCGCGGTGTGATGGATGCAACTAGCGAAACGACAACAACTGCATTGGGTGGCATCTTCAAGAGCAACCCAGCAACGCGTGCCGAATTTCTGCACGGTTTACGCTAGGTAACTAAGCAAGTTTCTAAGAGGATGGCAAACGCCATCCTTTTTTTATACTTGTTTAGAAAATGACTTCATGATTTCTGGCCAATACATTTTGACGTAACCTGCCGATACCCAAACAACCAATACAGTCGCGATACTGAGCTCTAGAAAACCAAAGTCGTGTAGCCAGTGCCAGTGAGGGTGCGATTCGGCAAAAAAAGAGGTTAAGCGATGCATTGCGATAGCGCTGATCACGGAAGGAAAGGTTACTGCCGCGATAGAAGGTTGAAACTTCAAGCGAAGTAAGCGGAAGTAACATAAGTAGATCAATAAAGTCATAGTGATGGCGATCCCGGCCAATGCGCCTGTCAGTATCGGATCAGGTAAGGGAAAGTTCACCAAGTATGCTGCTAATGACAAGTTTACCGGCGCGGCCATAATCGCGAGGGTCGGTCTTGCTCGCCTTGGTAGAGAGCCGAAAAACACCAAACGATACAACACGAGTGGCAGCATGAAGAAATAAATGCCGATGCACATCATCGCTAATGTTTCGGAGAATAAGTTGTGACCTAGTTGAGAACCGGCTAGTGAACTACTGATTAGCCCCACCGGATAAAGAAACCAACTCGGTACGATATTGGACATTTTGAAGTTCATTAGCTGAAAGCTAAAAAACAGCACCATCATAGTAAAATGCAGCAAAAGCGCCATAAACCAAAGTGGATAAGCGATGATAGGCGCTACAGCGGCAAGATAATCTGCAAGGATCAGTAACGCCATACTCATTGGTGCCATTAAACTACCACTCAGCGGGTGACGAATGTCGACCATGAATAATCGTGGATTAGCGGCATATTTTATGAGTACAGGGGCGAGTAAAAGTGCGCCGAGTGACGCCAAAAATGGGCGTATCGGTTCACCAATCTCAGGAACATAGAGTGCCCAAGCTTGCCCTAAACCTATCATACCTAGTGCCAACGCGGCTTGAGACGGCGGGACACTATAAAACTGCACAAGTCTTCTCCAGTTCAAATCTACTCCATTTGATTTTTGCCTGAATGAAACGAAACATGACGATTTGGATGAAATGCTCTATTTAAGTAGCAAATACTAACAAGTATGGAGAGGGGTTTCTCATGAAAGGTGGTGAGCAAATATCAGAGAATGATAATTTTGTGAGTTTGGTATCGAATATTTGGGAAAAGATGTAAAAATGCAGAGTTTATCGCTCCAAACCCTTCGATAGTCTGGAGCGAAGTGATAACAAAGAGAATGTTATGTTGATTGATTCTCCGGTAGATCCTGTTGGCGTAACTTTTCGTTTTTGATTGTGCGATGCAGCAGCTGGCTGTAAATAGGTTGTCCACCCAACAATTGAGCAATAATCACAGCGCCCAAACAAGTAATGATCAATGGCAGGATTAAGTAGTAGTTATTCGTCATTTCAATCACTAACAGAATACCTGTAATCGGTGCACGTACCGTTGCTGCAAACAGGGCACCCATGCCCGCAATCGCAAATACACCAGGCTCGATATCAAGCGCAGGGAGCAAGACATCAGCACTTGCTCCGAACGCATAACCAAATAAGGTTCCCAGAGCAAGCATAGGTGCAAAGATGCCTCCCGGCGCACCAGAACCAAAACAGAGCAGGGTTGTAATTACACGACCAAAGAAAAGCAAAACTAAAATAGATACCGAGTAGTTACCGTTAGTAATGTCAGGAATAAGGCCGATACCACCACCAGTTAGTTGGGGTACGTACAAAAGAAGCAAACCAAACACGCCTCCCAGTAGCGAACCCACAATCAAGTAGCGCTTACGATCGTTTTTGTGAATTGCGACAAAACTGTCTTGTGCCACGGTAATCAGTTTATTGAAGATCACGCCAAACACGCCAAACAATGCGCCAAGCAATAAAAACAGCCATAGGGTTTGAAGCTCTGGCGACTGGTATTGCGGCATAGTGATAACGGCGTCTTGCCCGTTGATGGCGCGAAACACTATGTTCGCCATAATGGCAGAAATGATCACTGCGCGAATTGAGATCAAAGAGTAGCGAAACTGAGGTCGCATTTCCTCCACAACGAACATAATGCCTGCGAGTGGGGCATTAAAAGCCGCAGCCAAACCGCCAGCAGCACCAGAAGCGAGCAGGGAGTGGCGGGTATCGTCATCCTTTACCCGGAATATATCGGTCACCATTCGACCAACAGCGCCCCCCATTTGAACGGTTGGGCCTTCACGACCCAGCACCATACCTGAGCCAAGTGCGCCCATGCCGCCGAAGAATTTTACTGGTAGAACTCGCCACCAGCGCACTGGACGAATATTATCCATTGCCCCTTCGATTTCAGGAATACCAGAACCTGCCGCTTCTGGCGCAAAGCGGTGCACAAGAAAATAGCCAATAAAAGCTAAAAGTGCGCTAATGAGAACCGCTGCCAGCCACAACGGTAGAACATTACCAATTTCGCTTCTTAACCATTCTGTTCGTGTTTCAGAAACGAAATGAACGGCAAGCTCGAAATACGTACCGACAAAACCAGCCAACGTACCCACAATGGCGGCCATAATGAGAACAGAAAATGGTGTTGACCCTCGAGAGACAAACTGGTTAATCGCATCTTTCGGTACGTGCGCCAACACAGATTTCACAATTCTCTCGCGTTTGGTCATTAAAAAGCTCTCCTGTTGCTGGGGGGAAGGGACGAAAGAAAGTATACGCTTCGCAGAGTCTAGACCTAATCAATAAAGATGCAATTTAGCTTTTCACTATTGAGTGTTCGAAGTGTCGCGATATTATTCATTCACTCAGATTGTGCTATTGCTCTCATAATTTAGGATAAAAAACTTGTTTTTTGAGAAAAATGAACCATGCTTTAAATGTAAAGCAACATGACTGCTTCAGAAGGAGGGATGTGAGGTTTTACACACAATTTGGATGGATTCAAACCCTACGGTAAGTCCTCGTTTTATGTTCGGGATGCATCAATAGACATCGCCGATTCGCACACTCACGATTGAGTAACGAGGTAGAGGCGCACGAACATGTGCGCCTTCTTAATTTCTGCGTTATAACTTTCATCGCCACCTGCCACTATTTTTCTCTTGAACATTTTCTTGCAGTTAGTAATGTCTTGGTTCGATGTCAACCGACTAGAGCAGTGCATGCGCTTTTATCTTCGACTCTTACTTTCTTTATGTTGTTGTTCGGTAACGTTTCCGGCACTTTCAACGCCGAGCTGGTGGCAAGACACGTTGTCAGCAATGCCATATTCCAATCTAAAAGAACGTATAGAAAAAAGTGGAAGCTGGTATGGTTGCGAAGTGCAGCTGCGAGACAACTCAACGTTTATCAGCGCATTTTGTTTGGATGATTTTTCGTACTACCAGCAGCACTTGTATGGTGAAGTGATTTTGAGAAGAGAAAGTGCTCAGTTCTCGTTTCTTACTGAATACGAGTGGCAGCGTCTGAATGACTTACTTCTCAACTTAAGAAAGGATGGGTTAGTTTTACGCAGAGTCACTATCGGAAAAGAGCAATATGATGTCGTTGAAGCTCTGGAAAAGAAATCTTCCGAGCTTGTCGATAAAGAAGTTATTTTGTTGATGAACCGCTATCCACAAGAAACGATTCGAAGTTTGCTTTGGGTAAAACCGGACGAGTTTCTTACGCCATCACCGTCCTTAAATGTGCACTTGCGCAGTGATGGCGAAATTATCGAGGTCAAAGTGACTCGTTTTTAGATTCTTTATGGAGAGATAGGAAGGTCGCCATTGCTGATTCATCCAAAAAACCATCCGATTTTTTGTGAGCGCGCAGGTATTGATATCCTGCAATTAGCTTGCGGTGTAGCTCTTCTGCATCGTCTGACAACGGCTGATTCATAACGTGTTGAAAGGCAAGTTTGTACGCATCCATATCCACGACTTCAGCACGGCGATATAAATAACCACATCCCGTTGCTAACCATTCGAGAGAGCAATTGGCGCGCATTGCAATTTGATTTGCTTTGGTTAGGCTAGGTTCACTGCCTTTAAGGTATTTGCGTATTAAAGCTTCAGACACATCGACGCGTCGAGCGAACCCGCTGATGCTTTCTTCTCCGATCAGGGTGGCTAGGCGTTGGGCAAAAGACATATTTCGTACTCCAGTTCGAATTGCGAAAGTTTACCCGTTGAGCCGGTACGAAAACAAGACTACGATGAATGCAGATCAATTGAAGGAGAAAACCCATGGTTGCAAAAGTAGTAACTGCACCAAAAGGCCCAGAGTTCTCAGAGCTGGTTCAAGGATATTGGCGTGCAGTTGAGTGGGGAATGACGGCTCAAGAGCGTTTGTCATTTCTTAAGCAACACATTGAGTTAGGCATTACGACGGTCGATCACGCCGACATCTACGGCAATTACGAGTGTGAGGCGTTGTTTGGTGAAGCGCTAGCTTTAGACAAGAGTGTTCGTGAGCAAATTCAGATCGTGACGAAATGCGACATCAATTTGTGTGGCGATAAAACGCCAGAGCGTAAGATCAATCACTACGACACGAGCTCAGCACATATCTACCAATCGGTGAATAACTCGCTAGAACGTTTGAATGTGGATGAAATCGACGTACTTTTAATTCATCGTCCTGACGTGTTAATGGATGCAGACGAGGTTGCAGAAGCATTTTCTGAGCTTCACAAAGTCGGCAAAGTGAAGCACTTTGGCGTGTCTAACTTCACTCCACGCCAGTTTGAACTGCTGCAATCTCGCTTAGGTAAGCCGTTGGTTACTAACCAAGTGGAAATCAACCCACTTAACTTTGAGGTTGCTCACGATGGAACGCTTGATCAAATGCAAATGTTCCGCACGCGACCAATGGCTTGGTCTTGCCTCGGTGGTGGTTCAATTTTTAGTGGTGACAGTGAGCAAGCTGTTCGTGTCCGTAACGAATTAGAAGCAATTCGTGAAGAAGTGGGCGCAGCGAGTATTGATCAAGTAATTTATGCCTGGGTACGTCGTTTGCCATCTAACCCTATTCCAATCATTGGCTCTGGTAAAATCGAGCGTGTGCAAACTGCAGTTAATGCATTGAACATCGAACTTACTCGAGAGCAATGGTATCGCGTATGGGTGGCTTCTAAAGGTCATGGTGTGCCATAGAATTGATATCTTATCGATGAAATTGTTATTAAAGGCATCCTCTAGCAGGGTGCCTTTTTAGTTTTAGCGCGTTACTGTTTACCCATTATGGAAATGGAAAGAATGAAATTCGAGCAAAAATGGGCTTTGGATGTTAGCTGCAACTTTTTGCTTACTTTGGGTGGAGGAGTTTTACCCATGTTTGTTTTATGTCACTAAACAGCGAATGTGATGCTTGCTTTTTAGTCATTTTGTTCACTCATTCATTCATATTGCGTATGCTTATTGAATAATAAAGAAATAAAAAACTCGTCAGTTTTCTCGTATTACATGCTGTAACAATCTGTTAGACTCCGGCGCAGATTGTGGAATATAAAAAGGTGATTGAATGTCTTTTCCCGTACTCATCTGTGATGATTCAGCGTTAGCACGCAAACAGATGGCGAGATCACTACCAGCCACATTGAATGCCGATATTACGTTTGCTATCCACGGAAAAAACGCGCTAGAAGAACTCGAAAAAAACGAGTTTAAATTGATGTTTCTTGATTTGACCATGCCAGAAATGGATGGCTTTGAAACACTAGAGCACATGCAACGGTTGGGGGATAAAACTCCGGTGGTTGTTGTGTCGGGGGATATCCAACCTAAAGCGAAAGAGCGCGTGTTCGCACTGGGTGCAAAAGCGTTTATTCAAAAACCGATCGCCAAAGATGAACTCAAGAAGGCGCTTAAAGAGTTGGTCGAGCCAGAACCTCGTCCTCAAATTATCACGCCTGTCTCTATTGAGTTACCGATTTTACGTCGTCGCGATATTTACATGGAAGTGGCTAACGTTTCAATTGGTCGAGCAGCCGATGCATTGGCGCGTCACTTTGATGTGTTTGTGCAACTACCTCTGCCGAACGTCAATATCTTTGAAGTGAGCGAACTTCACATGGCCCTACGCGACTTGGCGTCGCATGACAACGTATCGGGTGTTTGTCAGGGATTTTGTGGCGAAGGTATTGCTGGCGAAGCGCTAGTGATTTTGAGTGATTCAAGCGTATCTGATCTCAAAAAGTTGATGAAAGTACCAGCAGACAGCGAAGAGCTAGAAGAGCTTGAGCTGCTAATGGATATTTCTAATATTTTGGTGGGGTCGTTCTTAAATGGTTTAGGCGAGCAGTCTGAAGTCCGATTCTTCCAAAGTCCACCAGTACTCCTTGGTCAGCATATCTCAATTGACTCGATCATTGAATCTACAACTGGAGCATTCAGCCGCACGATGACATTCGAAGTGAGCTACAACATTGAAGGAACGTCGATTCGTTGTGACTTGTTGTTTATGTTTGTGGATGAATCCTTGCCGCTGCTTGATAACAAACTGTCTTATCTAATGGAGGAGTTCTAATGTTGAATATGCCAGCAGAGTTTGAACAATTCCATTGGATGGTGGATATGGTACAAAACGTTGACATGGGCTTAGTGGTCATTGATCGAGATTACAATGTACAGGTCTGGAATGGGTTTATGACTCATCACAGTGGTTTGCAGTCTCATGATGCGATAGGTCGTTCTATATTTGATATCTTCCCTGAAATCCCACAGGAGTGGTTTAAATTAAAAACAAAACCAGTGTATGACCTAGGCTGTCGCAGCTTCATCACATGGCGACAACGACCTTACTTATTCTGCTGTCGCAATGTTCGACCAGTTACGCAGCAAGCGGAGTTTATGTACCAGAATGTTACGTTGAACCCAATGCGCACACCGACTGGAAAAATCAACTCGTTGTTTTTGTCTATACAAGACGCGACGGCTGAAGCTCTGATGTCTCAGAATCAATAGCGATAAAAAACTTTCTCAAAAGCCAAGGTCCGCCTTGGCTTTTTTGTATACTTATAATTGTGTTTCCCAATGCGTAGAACGTGAATATGGACTTTAATCTCGCCCTAAAACTCTACACCGCAGAGCAAGTAAAAAACGGTGAAACGCTGGCTGCGCAAATGGCTGGTGTTTCTATGTATAGCTTAATGCAACGCGCTGGTATGGCCGTGTATGAGCGCTTTTTACATCTGTATCCTAAATCAAAAAATATCTTAGTGATTTGCGGTAAAGGGAATAACGGTGGCGATGGTTACGTATTTGCATCTCTTGCGAAACAAGCTCAACTCAATGTACATGTTTTCCAAATTGGTGATGTATCTGTGCTAAAAGGTGATGCTTTGCGCGCATACCAAGACTGGCAGTCAATCGACGGTGTTAACAATGATTGGGATGAATGGAATACCGCATTGCTAGAAGCAGATGTGATCATCGATGCCATGTTAGGCACTGGTTTAAGCGGTGAGGTTCGTTCGGAGTATCGTCGCTATATTGACCAAATTAATCAAATTCATACCCCTGTGATTGCAGTCGACGTTCCTTCTGGTCTGTGTGCTAATACAGGTGCAGTTTTAGGTGATGCTATTCGTGCCGAGCATACTGTAACCTTCATTGGGGTTAAGCAAGGCTTATGCACTGGACAAGCGAGAGATCGAGTTGGCGAGCTCTACTTTTGTGGTTTAGGCGTCAATACTAAGTTTGATACTATCGAAGTAGAAAGTGCATTAGGTATTGATCATCAGGTTGTTTCAAGATTAATGCCCAAGCCAAATCCAACGGTCCATAAAGGTGACAACGGGAAGTTGCTTTGTGTTGGTGGCAATCAAGGGATGTCTGGGGCGATTCGTTTATGTTCCTCCGCAGCGATTAGAGCCGGAGCGGGTTTAACTGCCGCAATTACTCACACGAGTAGCCTTATTCCACTGCAGGTTGGTTGCCCAGAAGTAATGAGCCAGAGCATCACCACTGACTTGCTCAGGGATACTGAGAACGACTTAACTAAACGCATACGCTGGGCTGACGTATTAGTGTTTGGTCCTGGCTTTGGAGATGATGAGTGGGCTTATCAAGCCTATCAATATCTGGCTCAAGAGCAGAAACCTAAAGTTGTTGATGCTGATGGCCTCAATATTCTAGCGATGCTGAGCCAGCGATGCGATGGCACTCTAGTGTGCGACAACCATCGAGTGATCACGCCGCATCCTGGAGAGGCAGCTCGACTACTAAATGTAACCATTCAACAAATAGAAAGTGACCGATACTCTGCTGCAAGACAACTGCAAGAGCGTTATGGCGGTGTAGTGGTTTTAAAAGGCGCGGGGACGCTTATTTACGATGGAACGAGAATGTACGTCTGTCTAGCGGGTAACGCCGGAATGGCGACGGGGGGAATGGGAGATGTGTTATCTGGAGTCATTGGTGCATTACTAGCCAAAGGTTTACCAATTTCTGTTGCCGCACGTTTAGGTGTGGTACTTCACAGTCATGCTGCTGATATAAACGTGAGTCAGAATGGTCAAATTGGTCTTTTGGCAAGTGATGTCGTTAGCACTCTTCGTACCGCTATCACCCAAGAGCTCTATCGAAATTAATTAGATTTCATGCATTGCTGAGAAAATTGGTCGATTTTTTTAGTACTTTTTTACGAATTAGCAGGGCATCTTAGTATTAGGTGATTGAGTTTTAGGCAGATTTGAGAGGTGATGCGTTTTAATTTTTAAGATATGACGCAAAGGTTTGCGCAATGGGTTAACTTAAGTGCTTTCTCAAGTTGTTGATAGTTATAAATAATAAGAGGTTTTGGTGACTTGGGGAGCGTTTTTGATATGCGATTTTCAAGATGGTATCACAAAAAAAATTCAAATATCAGACTTGTAGGAAATAAATCACAGCCTATAATGCTGAAAACCGGAGCGTCTGCCAACGCTCCGGTTTTTTTGTGTCCGAAGAACAGTGAACTCGTCTGCCAACGAAATCACTACGCACTCTGAAATGACACATATACATATGAATCAAGGAATTACACAATGCGTATCGAACAAGAACTTAAGTTAGGTTTTAAAGATGTACTGTTTCGCCCGAAACGTTCTACCCTTAAGAGCCGTTCTCAAGTAAATTTAACCCGCGATTTTACATTCAAGCATAGTGGTCGTCAATGGTCTGGTGTGCCAGTAATCGCAGCAAACATGGATTCGGTTGGTAGCTTTGCAATGGCTAAAGCGCTGGCTGAGCATGGTGTAATGACCGCTGTTCACAAACATTACACGGTAGAAGATTGGGCTGAGTTTTCTAAATCAGCAGATAAAGTAACCATGAATAACGTTATGGTGTCTACGGGAACATCTGACGCAGACTTCCAAAAAACCAAAGACATCATGGCACTTTCAGATGAATTTATTTTCATTTGTATCGACATTGCAAATGGTTACTCAGAGCATTTGGTCGAGTATGTTGAACGCGTGCGAGCAGAGTTCCCAGACAAGGTCATTTCTGCAGGCAACGTGGTTACTGGTGATATGTGTGAAGAGCTAATCCTAGCTGGTGCAGACATCGTTAAAGTGGGTATCGGCCCAGGCTCAGTTTGTACAACTCGTGTAAAAACGGGTGTTGGTTACCCGCAGCTTTCTGCAATCATCGAGTGTGGCGATGCAGCGCACGGCCTTGGTGGCATGATCGTCGGTGACGGTGGTTGTTCTTGTGCGGGTGACGTAGCGAAAGCATTCGGTGGTGGAGCGGATTTCGTAATGCTAGGCGGGATGCTAGCGGGTCACGAAGAGTCAGGCGGCGAAGTGATCGAGAAAGACGGCGAGAAGTTCATGAAATTCTATGGCATGTCGTCGAAGAGCGCGATGGATAAGCACTCAGGTGGTGTCGCTGGCTACCGTGCGGCCGAAGGTAAAACCGTATTATTGCCATACCGTGGTAGCGTTCACGGTACTATTCAAGACATCCTTGGAGGCGTTCGCTCAACTTGTACATACGTGGGTGCAGCAAAGCTTAAAGAGCTAACCAAGCGTACTACATTCATCCGCGTTCAAGAACAAGAGAACAACGTGTTCGGTAAAGAGTAAGTCGACTGAATGTAACAAGTGTAAAAGCAACCATACGTTATATCTATAGCAGATAAAACTATACTATATGCAGCTATGAGCCAGAGTGAGATTGATTTCTTACTCTGGCTTTTTGCTTCTCATTTGTTTGCGCTTCAAAATTAACTCTAAGCGATTTTAATAGTTGGTCGAGATTCGACTTGTTCAAACGGTAATGATGTTGTAACTGGCATGAGCTGTAAAACGCTTGAAATCTGACAGTCTCTATTTAACCCAATATAGTCTTTGACATTAGCGACTCGCCAAGTCATGTCTCCGTAAGTACGCAGATAGAACGCGGGTGATTGATGACTGTTATGTCTAATAACGCTCCATTGGGTAATATCACTAAAAAAGACTTCAGGGTTATCGGATGTCTCAAACTCATTCGCCATGATGCCCAAAGGTATATCAACGCGATTAAGTAGCTTTTGTCCGAGTGAGAAGGCTTCGTCGAAGTTAGTTGGTTGTTCGCTTAACTGCTTAATTGCATAGCTTTGTACAAATCGAGACGGCGGTGTTGGGTCGGCGGGTAGACCCATCAAGCCAGCGCCATTGATTGATTGAAGTGGGCCAGGCACTTGGATATGACGTTGCATGGTTGCTTCATTGTTCGGTTCTGGGTTGTAGTTGCGCAAATTAGAAAAATAAGAGAGGTGATTGACATGCCAATGGTAATTTGGGCAGTTAGTCATTACTCCAACGTAGGAGTGGTCCACAACCACTTTATAATCATCAAAGTCGTATTCGGTACATTGATAGCGTGCTTGCTGATTTTCCTCTTTGCTGAACATATCGCTTTCTTTGAATGCTCGATAGATATGCATATTACCGTTAAGAAACTCAATGACGGCACTGTCATTATTTGCATCGTGAATCACGAAATGCTGGTCCAAAGCCATGTTGTCACTCTCTGTTTCACCAGTTGAAATAGTCGAGTTAAACACGTAAACGGGGTGGGTGGTGAAGTAGGTCACCATCTCGTCCACAGTATTAAACGTAGACAAGATAAAAGTACCAAACAGGCCGCTGCCTAATGCAAAGGCATCATCAGGGATGTGAGAGGTCGATACATTTTGATTGAGAATGGGCAAGTACAGTGACCCAACAGAAAGGCCAGATTCATTAATGCCATCAGCTGTTAAAAGAGGGTTATTATACCGGGTAATGGCATTGCAGTGTATGAAGCTCAACTCTCCCTGCCAATTTGCTCGAAACTCACATTCTTTACTGTGACGTTTTGGCGGCTGACCATTGAAAACACGGTCGGCTTTTCCGTCGGAAGTAAAGGTCGTAATTTGGTAAGTTTGTTGGGCTCTAAACCAAATCTCGGTCTGAAGGTTAACTGCAAACTCCATGGTTCTAGCGGATAAGGTTTGGTTGTTGCAACCATAATTGATATTAACATCTGTACACATAGCCATGCTTTCCGTTGTTTATCTTGAATGATGAATATCCAAGAAACTCTCTGAATCAAATGCTTAGAGATTACGTGGATATAGAAGAATTACGCTTTAATAATGGTTTTAGCCATTGAGATAAGCGCATGCTATTAAGTTAAGCATTCAATCAAAAAACGTCAGTAGCAGTTTAGTATCAGTTGATAGAGTTAAAATAAAAAGTGATGTATTAAGTAAAACTCTTTGATCTTAGAAATTAATAATATATTTATTTTTTCAATCTTGGTTACTCTAGATTTAAAGTTTATTTTAAAAGTGATTTGTATTTATTCGATTATCTTGCAGTGGTGATATAAAGTGAGAACATAAAGTTAACAATTTCAGATTGTGATTGAAAATGGGGAGAGTCTTCAATCCAAATACCGAGAAATGAAACTGCCCGAGAAGTTGTGCAACTGTCTCGGGCGAAGTGATGAATCAGGTGAGCAGCTATAGAGTTTTCTCACAAGAACCGCTAAGTGGTGGAGATATTTTTAAATTATCATTAAAGATTTCTACAACGACGGGGCCTTTATTTTCATCTTTTGCATAGTATGCACAGGACTTGTCCCCAGTATAGGTTTTACCTGCCTTTTTGAAACTGTAATACCAGGAGTCATGGGTAGCGGCACCGGATTCAAAACTAGCAGATTCAGATTGTTCGCCAATATTCAAGTCGAAATGAACCTCCATTTCCGGAGAGTCTTTAAATCTCACATATCCGGTGATTTTATCGTTGGAGTTATTTTTAACGTAAAATGAACCCTTAGTTGTCATAATTTTTCCTCTTTTTTAATTTCTATACGTGATAGAACGGCCAAATGACGTTCTGTTAATATATGCTTTTTAAGATGCATATTGATGTTAAATGATGGTCTTATTAGTTCTAAGATGATTAAACTTATCCTTAGCGTATTTTTCTTTTATACCGATTAAGTCGCGGTAGCTTCGATCAAAATAAACGCTTGTCGGAATTGCCGGATCTTTAAAGCTGATGAAGGCACCATAGGTTCCCGGTATATCAGCTTCTCTGGCTTTATCAATCCAGTCCATGGCTCTGTTTACATCAACAAGTACTGGGTTATTTTGTAGTTCTAGTTTTTGCTTGATCTCTTCATTCCACCAGGTTTGGTATTGGACCGTATATTGACACTGGCGGTAGGGGAAAGATATGTCTTCAAGATCGTCTAAGTGATGATAAAAACCGCCAGTGATCGCCCCTAAGGTTACGTAACTAAATAGCCCTTGATCGCGGTTTTCTGGCTTTATCAAAGGTGAAGTTAAGCTTTGCAAAAGTGCAGTATAGCCCTCAGGTTTAAGACCTCGCTCTGACACCAATCGCGAAGTGATTTTGTGAGGTGCGGGGGCGTCATAATCTGGAGGGAAAGGAGAACCGCTTTGACACAAAGAATCGCGCCCCCATGTGCTCATCAGGGAGTGATCGTATTTCTTCCCGTCAAAGTCAGTGCCATGTGCTTCATAGACTTGAACTAAATCAGGGAAGCAAGCGCCAAATTGAACGGCTATAAATTGGTCAAGATCTTGCACTGTTCCTTCCCAGTAACCGTACATAGTGCAGTGATGGCTGATGGTTTCGAGATCACAGTGGTTAGATGATTCAGGCAGAGCATCAATTTGCAAGTTGGTGCCAAGAAGTTTAGGCGTATCTAGGCTTTTTATAGCCTGCTCCCAATTTTTTAGCACATCTATGGTAGGGTGCGTTGGTATTGGCTGAAGCATACCGTTGATTTTTTTGTAAAGGTTCCACTGAAGTTCGAAGCGGTGGATCTCTTTGGGTAAAGGGAATGTTTTTACGCGTAGCTCGGTAACAATGCCGTAACTCATGCCTCCGCCGCCTCTTAGTGCCCAAAATAGGTGGGGGTTGGACTCTGCTGAGACTTCTGTGATCGTACCATCACCCAATACCACGGTTGCACTCACTAGGTGCTCACAACACATGCCGTATTTTCGCGTCCAAGGGCCCCATCCTCCGCCTTGAATATAGCCAGTCAACCCAACTGTGGCACAGGTTCCATGCGCAATCATTCGATCATGCTCTGCAAGTTTTGGTGTCAGTTGATAGAAGCGATAGCCAGCACCAATGGTGGCAATATTTTCACACAATTGGAAGGTCTTAATTCTGCTCACGTCAATCAAAATGACGTTGTCACCACTGCATTCACCTGCGTGATCATGCCCTCCTGAGCGAACACGAATCGGGAGACTGAATCGAGTTGCTGTTAGATAGGCTTGCTGAACTTCTTGCGTACTTTCGCACATGACAATGACAAAGGGTTGGTGTTGATAGCGAGTATTGAAGATGAGTGACTCGACTTGATATTGGTTCAAACCAGGAACCGGTGAAACCGTGTTTTCAAGAGGTGTCAGTAGTCGCTCTTTAGGAAAACCGCATTTATCCATTTTCTGAATAAACAGTTTGGCATTATTGATTGAGATTGAGTACGCGTTAAGCACAGCGAGGCGTTGTATTTGAGGGTTAGGGTGCTGTTCTACCACTTGGTTTTCTTTAGTTCCCTGCATCCATTCATGTTCCATTATTTTTTCCATTTGGCTTATGTATTGAATAGTTGTTCAAATATTAAACCAAATGCATACATTCACCATATCAGTTTGGTATCAGTTGTTCTGTACAAATCGCCAAAAGCATCAGCGAGAGAGCAACAATATCTGGTTGATGAAAAGAACGATCGGCATCTGCGTGACCGTGGATAATTTATGTAGTCAAGTAGATCTGAGCCTAAATTGATACTGAACCAGAATGACGTGTTATCTACATTGAATGGGTCACTAACGACAATAAATTCAGTTGGAGAACACAATGAAAATGGACTCAAAAGAATCACAAGCAATTTTTACTGCTCATTATCAAATTGGTAACGGCTTACCTGGAGGAGTGAGCTTCGATGTTAATCTACTCGTGGCCAGCGAAGACAAATCAATAGTGGGTAAAGGACATATCTTTCAGGCCGTTAACCCACCGTTAAATGTGGTGTCTGATCTCAATGGTAGTTTCAACTATCAATGCACGATGCGTGATTGTCATATCATGGTGACGTTGCAGGGCTACCAGCCTTATCTAGGCATTGCTCCTTTAGGAGCTGATCTTCATAACGTAACGCTCAACCTCCTACTTAATGATGATTGGAAGTCAGGCGTGGCATTCTATCGATATAAAAATAGTTCAGGTAAATGGATTGAAGCAGCAAATCAACGCGTTACTCTACTTTTGCCTGAGCATGTTCCTAGCATCGAGAACTTTAAGGTGGAGCAAAATGATCTTGCGCCAGCATAAATCTCATCAGCGATGACACTGTGCCAAAACACAGATATTCGATGGTTTCGAATATCTGTGTTTGACGAGGTAAATCGAGTAAACACGATGACTTGACGGTGCAATTAATCGACTTTCTTCGTTTATTGAATATTTCATGGTTGAGTAGATGTGGAGAGCCAATGGTCGAGCTCATCAACACTTATTTGAGCCTGATTCAGTTGATGCTTACGCGCGGCCTGATTGAAGTTTAACAACTCAGAGACGGAGCTGGACTGGTCGAGTAAGGCAAGCATCAGATTCGCTTGTTCAATATAAAAATCACCCCATGGATGCGGATCTTCTTGGGTGAAGTTAGACAGCTTATCGCGATATTTTCGAAGTAGCGTAGGCTGCTTATACTGCCACGCTACTTGGATTCCTTGTTGGTAAAAGCGTAAATAGTTATGACCAACACAGGTAGATTCTAGCCAAGCCTCACCAGTGCGCAAAGCGGAGAGGGCCGTTGATTCATCGCCACAAATAAGTGCCTTGGTAGATACGAGCCAAGGACCAATAAAATTGTGTAGCTTATTGATATGAACAAGATCTAGAGCCGTGTCGATGTCCGAAAGGGCTTTCTCCTCTTTTCCCTGATACCAGTGCAATCTTGCACTGGACTCCAAAAGAAAAGCGACAAATCGATGAGCATTAAGCTGTTTTGAAAGTTGTAGAGCGGTCGAGATTTCGTTTTCAGCTTGCACCAAGACATTACGGTCGAGAAAGATCCATGCAGCCGTAAGCCTAGAAACAATTTCTGCTCGGCGGTTTGCCGTGAGATAGGCAAGATTCGAGGCATGCTGAGCCTGTTTTAGTGCTTCGTCAGATTGCAGTTGATAGATCATCACTGTTGCCAGCATGTAGCGATTGGCAGTTTCAATCGAAAGCAACTGATGCTCTTCACACAGTTGCAAACACTCGGTTAAGTGCTCGTATGAGCGAGCCATTTTTCCTTGTGCGTAGGCACAATCACCGAGGCCGCCAAGCGATTTTGCTTTCGCGCGAAAACAGTTTGCTCGTTGACTGTAATCTAATGCAAGTAAATGTTCTTTCTCACATTCGTCTAGCTGCCCAGTGGGGAACAGCATATTACCTCTCATCGAGTGAATTTCACACAAAGATTTATTTAACGTCAGCTTTTCGCACAGGGCTTGGGCTTGGTCTAAAATCGACATCGCTTGTACAAAGTTGTCGGTTAAACGGTAGGGGTTAATGAGGTCTAAATAGTATTGAACACGTTCAGAATCATTTTCTGTGTGATGAATCGCTTGCTCAAGAACCTCAATACTCTCTTTGATGCGTCCCATCGAATACAGGCAGTTTCCTTTCATATTTAGTGCATACGCCATCTGTGCTTTAGGTGACTCTTTAATAGCGTATTCAATAAGAGTCAGTGCTTTTTCAAATTGATAATTGCTCAGGTAATGTTTGGCGGTCTGGTCAAGAACAGTAAATATACCTTCGCCCTTGGCATGATTGATATGGACTGCATATAAGAACCGATCTCGGTTCTCATACCATTTTGCGCAGGCCATGTGTATTTTTGAACACTGTGACTTGTCTATTTGACGGAAAACAGCATTACAAATCAAATCATGATGGAAAAGGTATTGATCGCCATTGAGTTTTACTAAGCCAGCGTCGACTAACTTATCTGGTACGTAGCCGGGAATTCGAGTGATTTCACGCAGTTGCTCCAGTTGAAAGTACTGCCCCAACACAGATGCAGTACAGAGTGCTTGGCGATCTTGGGCTGGAAGTTGAGCTAATTGTATCGAAACTAAATGTTCCAATGACTCCGGAACGTCTTTATCAAACTGAGAACAAAGTAGTGTTTGGCGTAAGTATAGAGGATGGCCTTTCGCAAGCTTTATACAGTCATTGATATGTTTATTCTGTTGGCATGTGATTGAGCAAGCTAACTCGTAAGACTCTTCAGATGATAACTCCCTAAGTTCGATTAGATTCACGTTGGCAAACCAAGATTGTTTGGAACTAAGTCGTTTTTGCTGCCTAAACGTCAGAAAGAGTAAAATATTGGTGTTTGTAATATAAGGTAGCAGTGTCTCAAGAAATGCCAACATTACCTCGTCGGCCCAATGGACATCTTCAACAATAATCAAATGCGGTTTGCTGCTCTGCCGTTGTTGAATTAAGAAAGGGATAGATTGCTCTATCGTTTGTTTCAGCGTTTGGAACTCCATTAAGTTCAGCAGCTGTTTTTCTGATTCGTTGAGTGTTACCCCCATTAACCAATAAAGGCAGAGATGGAAAGAAGAGGGAATTGATGACTCGACAGTCTGCTGACGAATAGAATCATCGGTATCTTCACGAGTAAATGAACAAATTGCCCGAGTGAATATATTTTGAGGGGACAAGAGATCAGCACTGCCATGATTCAGGATTTGAATCTCTGTGGTTAAACACGAAGAACGACTCAAAGACGAAATGACCTGGTTGAGTAGGCTGGTCTTTCCTATCCCTGCGGTACCAGTAATACAATACGTTTGGCCTGCTTCTTGTTTTTGCCATCGCTTGATTCCGCTATTCAATGTTTCTAGTTCAAGTTTACGCCCTACGAAACAGTCAGTATGGTTTTGGTGTAAGGATACAAAATGCCAGTTGTTGAAGTCTGGCTCTCCTGTTAGAAAAGGTTTTATTGGTCTGGCACAATTGGACGAGATAAAGCAAGGACAAGCAGCTATTTCTCCCCAAGGGATTTTAACTAGGATTTCATTGATTGGGGTTATCGCATTCGGATGTTCCGATAGCTCAGTGATTCGATGCATGTATTTCACATTGATAAAAGACCGAATCGAAGCCGAAAGAGCAACCTTTAATTGAAGGGCTAGTTGTCGAATTCGCTCAAAAATATATTCGTCCGATTCCTGTAAAGACCAAGTAAGAACAAACGTTCGGTTTTGTATTATGGGTGTAGTGTTTTGGCTGAGAAGTAAGGTTTGCAGAGCCTTTGCGGTCAAATCACACTTTGCTTCGATTGCAAAAATAAAAAAATATGGTGGTGATGAAGATACATTTGTAAATAATGGTTCTGAGGCCCGATCTATTAAAAGGTCCTCTACGGGGACAGAAAAGTATTCCGCGAGATTGGATGCGGTACGATACAGCACATTCGCCCCAGACTCTGCTCGCTTTATAGAAGCAATAGATACGACAAAACCCTGTTGAAAGCATTCTTCCGCCAGTTTTTCTTGGCTCAGTCCTAATTTCTTTCTCAGTTCTTTGAGTCGTAATACGTTGAGTGGAATTCTTCCATCCCTATTTGCCATATTTCACTCCGTTGTAACGTATAGCTTTTCCCAGTAAACCTGAATCGATTGGATATGTTGAGTGAATAAATTTATCTTATTTCACCACATATATAATACTAGTAGTTAAAATGTTATATACGAAAATGAAATGGGCATTTTAATCTTCAAGCCACCTTAATTCATTGTTATATTGGTGGTGTTTTTTTATTAATAATTTTGATATTTATTTTTGTGAGTTCATGTTTTTCTTAATAAGTTTTTTGAAATATCTTTAAACTTATATCTTTTAAAAGATTGCACACCTTAAACTTATATTGGACTTCATTAAACTTTAAAAATTAAATTCTTTAATTTTAGAGATATAAATTGACAATCTTATTTTTAGTGTTTTTTTTGATCTCTATTCTGGCTAACTGATTTTTTCTAGTCTATAAATCAAATATCGGCAATTTCAAAATAACTGCCGAAAAAATTATTTTAATTTCAATATTATAAATAGTTGGCTTTATACTATGGATATTGGCTTTTTCTGCCTGTTAAAAGGCTTTCATATTACACCACACTTGAGTGCCGCGCTTACCTCTATTAAGGAGACTGCGTGGCTGCCATATGTCAAACGATCTTGCCATCGAGGGGATTGGCAAGCGCTTGCTTTAGAAGAATCACATCGAAAGGCCTATTACCCTAACTATTTACTACTCTCTGAATTTACAGGATTAGAACTGTTTTTATCTCAATTTTTCTGCCCAATTTTGTCAGTACGGTTTATGAAGTTAGAGCCGGGAGCTGAGATATTGTAACGCGGACCTCTGGCATATGTTTTTCTCAAGTACAGGTGTGTTACATCATTAACTACTGCTACAGCGGCAAGTGAGGTTCATGAATTATGCAAAAAGGCTCATCTATAGAATTCTACCAGCAACGTCCTCAATCTCGTGAGACGGTCGGTGTTGAAGAAGTGCAGCAACAAACTCAACAGTTTGGTTTTGCTGAACCCGAAATGGATGAGCTGCTTAAGTACTCATTACGGACTCAACTTGAGGCTATGCTCCAAAACCAACTCAGCACGGCTGAACGCCAACGGCAACTGAAAGAGAGTTTCGCTGCGGCAGTTGAGCTCGTATTGAAGGAGACGAAAGTTGAGCACCGAACACTGGTGCAAGCCTTTCAGAGCATGTATGACAACGCTTGCCAATCTCTTTCTCTGGCTAAACTCACTCAAGAGGAACTGACCCGACAGTACATTTCCACGTCTGGGCTGGTGATGTCCCCACTTAACTGTAAACACACCATCAAAGATGTGTACCGAATTAAAGGCTTTGCGTGTGGTATAAACAAAGCTATCCAACATATGCTTGCCAACAAGTCACAGGTTAAAGTGCTTTATCCAGCTTGCGGCCCCTTTGCACCATTGCTGCTGCCTTTACTTGCTCACTACAAACAAAGTGATCGAATTAGCGCAGAGCAGCTTCAGGTGACACTAGTAGATATTCACCCCGGAGCCATTAAAGCACTCAATCAATTGATCGCGGATCTCGATATCGCAGACTACATTGAAGCCTTAGTGGAAGAAGATGCTACCCAATTTTCGCCAACTCAAACGTTTGATCTCCTGATACTTGAAGCGATGCAGCATGGCTTTAGTCGGGAAGGGTTCCTCAGCATCGCGAAACATTTGGTTCAATATTTACATATTCAAGGCGAAATGATCCCCAATCAGGTATCTGTGCGCGCCATGATGGTCATCGGGGAGACGGAATTTAATCAACAATGGGAAAAAGCAGAGTATGCACATTCCAACCATTGCCAGCCGGAAGCGATCGATGATCGAATTGATCTGGGAGAAATTCTTAACGTCAATAAAGCCATGTTGCTCAGAAGCGAGATTTTTGAGCTAGATGGTGGAATAAAAATGCTGCAAGGCAACACCATTGAGCTGCCGAAAGATGTGCCAGATATGGCAAAACGTATCCTCGCCATTTACAGCCATATCGATACTTACGGAGATGCGATGGTCGGACAATACGACTCTGGTATTACCCATCCTAAACCCGACATGACTTTTTATGTGGATGCCAAGCCCAAAGCCGTTGAACACCATTACTTTGAAGCGAAGGGAGGCGATAAGGTCTGTTTCTATTATCAGTTAACCGGATTGCCAGGTTTTGTCGCCACCCATGGATGATTTCGATATGCAGCAAAAATACGTCGTTTTTACAGGAAGTTGTTACGCCTTGCCCATCATTCAGTTGTTGGCACAACAACATAAATTGGCGGGCGTGGTAGTACCGGAAGGAGAACTAAATCCAGACTTACAGCAGCTACAGAGCTATCTGAGCGCTCAATCGATTCATATTGCTCAGTATACCGCCAATGACAGCAGTGCTTTGATAGCGCAACTCGATGCTTGGCGAGTCACGGATGGCGTCATCTATTTGTTCAGGCACATAGTTCATTCCTCGCTGTGTCAGTTTTTCAACGGAAACTTGTACAACATTCATCCGGGAAAGCTGCCCGAGTATCGAGGCCCGATGCCTCTCTATTGGCAATTAAGAGACGGTTTAGACACCTTTAGCCTCACCCTGCATCGTCTTGAGGCATCGGCTGATTCCGGCGCTATAGGAATGGAGTTAGAGGTACCATTTCACCCGTTTGAGACCTTAACCAGTGCTCAGAAAAAAGCGTCACAAATGACGGCTAAGCTGATGTATGACTTCCTCATCGCGCAACAAAAGCAAGGGCTGGTTTGGCGTGAACAAGTATCAAACCCCAACGAAGTGGCACGAGCAGTAAACCAACATGATCTGCACATTCGTTGGAACGTGCAAACGAGTCGCGAAATCGTCAACTTAGTGCGAGCAGGCAATCATGACTTCGGTGGTGCGATGTTGAGCTTGCCAAGTGGTGTCGCCAATGTTTTGCAAGCAAGCGCAATGGAGACTTCTTTAGTCGGTGTTGAGGCGGGGAGCATTCTCGAGATCAGCCCACAACATGGGTTACAAGTGAAAACGTTAGATAGCGCCATATCAATAGATGTTATTGCTACACCGCAAGGCGTGTTTTCGGGTTATCGCTATGCGCAAATGGCTGGGCTAGATGCTGGGATGTCATTGCTCCAGCACGCTTCAACTTGTGAGTAAATAAATATCTCAATACGGTGCTTTGCGGCAGTGATGAAGCCCGTAACGGTATTTAGTAATGCGAGATTGGAAAGTTTTAACCAACCACACCAATTTCGTTATGAGCTAGTTTTAACTTAAGTGTATACGTTGAAAGGAAGAACAGTATGGCTACAGAACCGTATCTTGGGGCACTAACCGCATTTGGTGGCAATTTTGCAATTAGAAATTGGGCAATGTGCTCGGGGCAAATGCAGGCAATTGAAGATAATCCAGCGCTCTTCTCTCTAGTTAGCACTCTATACGGAGGTGACGCCCGAACTACCTTTGGTTTACCTGATTTGCGTGGCCGCAGTCCAGTTGGTGTAGGCACACGACCTGGGGGGATGGATTATCATCAGGGAGAAAGATTGGGTACTGAACTGGTAACTATTGATATAACTCAAATGCCAGCACACTTACATACGGCAATTTTTACCCCTCTTGGCACTTCTGCACCTGTAACAGGCAGGATGCAGGTTGCTACCAATGCTGCAAATACACAGGTACCCGATAGTAATTCGTATATAGCGCAAAACTCTACCCCCGGGTTCTATAAACCGACGTTTCAGCAACCAGATTTGACCGAGATCGAAGGCTTAAGTGTGTCTGGTAGTGGCTCGGGCGGAGGTACTGTAACTGTGACTGAAACAGGCGGTTCAATGCCACTTAATATTTTGAGCCCGGTATTGCCGATTAATTGGTTAATTGCCACTGCGGGAGTATACCCACCGCACAGCTAATCAACCAAGAAAGAATTGGCTGAATCTTTAGCTAATCCTTTCCTATAAAAAAATTAAATATTTAAGTTGATTATGATAACCCGGCCATGTTGATAAGGCCGTCATCTTCAGGAGAGGAAAATGAGATTACATCGTCAGGTTGCGATCGCAATTACAACAGCATGGGTGTTCTCAGCGTTTTTTTCCGGTGGAGCCTGGGCTGCACAGCAAACGATTAACTACTCTAATGGTTCAGGTTCCAATTTTAGTGAGGTGGAGACCGGCGTCACAGGGGGTATGCCCTCAGTCACTCTTACCAATGCAGGTACTGTATCTATGGTATTAGATGCGGGCACTAGCTCGGATGGCACTCCGTTTACTGGCCTAAATGACCTCGGATTTGTAGCTGGTGTTCTTTACTCAAATACCATGATTAATGAGTTCAACAATCGTGGCTTCCGCTTTTTTGAGAAATCAAGTACTAACTTCAGTTTCGACGAAATTACCTTTATGCAGGGGTCGGCCCGAGACTCAGATAAAACGTATCAACTTGTGTTAACTGGCTTCTCTAATGATACTCAAACAGTGACCGAAACTGTCACCTTGCCAAAAGGTGGTGAAGCAAACTCAGGGTTACAGGACTTGTTTACCCTGACCCGTGGTACAGATTTTAATGATTCGGCATGGCAGGACGTTGATACAGTGACTATGGCGTTTACCCGAAGTCCGGGTGCTGACTCTCGTTATCTTATCAGAAGTATCAAGATTGATGACGCTGCGGTTTCAGACTCTACCGCGCCTACTTTTGTCAGTGCGAGCTCAACTCCCACTGATGATGCAACCAATGTTTCTGTTAGCAACAACATCGAGATTGCCTTCGATGAAAATATTGAGCTGAAGAGCGGCAATATTACCATTCGTAATGTTACCGACAGTCGCGACTTTGAAGTATTTAATGTTGCCACTGAAAGCGATGGCACAACAACATCACCAGGCGCTGGTCGCATCAGTGTTACCAACAATAAAGTTTACTTAAACCCAACCAGTGATCTGGCAGGGAACCGGACCTACGCCATTCATATTGAATCCAGTGCCGTGGCTGACAGCGCAAATAATAGCTTCGCTGGGATCATCGATGATGCCACATTTAACTTTACGACAGTCGATACCACGCCAAATGCGCCATCTACACCCGATTTAGATGCTAGTTCGGATACCGGGCCATTAAATACTGATAATATTACCAGTGACACTACACCAACGTTTAGTGGGACTTCTGAGAGTGGATCGATCGTTACTTTATACAGTGATCAAGTCGGTGGAGGTGCAACGGTTATTGGCACAGGCGCTGCTACTGGAGGAAACTGGCAGATAACAACCAATGAGTTGGCGTCTGGTATTACACATGCAATAAGTGCTAAAGCGTCTGATAGCGATGATAATGTTAGCTCGGCATCCAACGCGTTAAGTGTCACCATTGATACAATAGCACCATCCGTAGTGAGCATTACCACGCCGATTGAGGCTGACAGTATCGTCAACGCTGCAGAAGACAACGATGTGTTGATCGCTGGCTCCGGCGCGGAAGCAGGCAACAGCGTGACCGTGACTATCACAGACAATAACAGCTCTGTCAGTCGTACGGTGACGGCCGACAACTCAGGCAACTGGACGCTGAGCGGCAGCGAGCTGGATGTCAGTGGCCTGAACAATGGCACCCTGACGGTGTCTGCAACCCAAGCAGATATAGCAGGTAATATCTCCACCGCAGCTAGCCAGAGTGTTACCCTAGACAATGCAGCCCCATCAGCAGTGACCATCACCACGCCGATTGAAACCGATGGTATTGTCAATGCGGCAGAAGACAACGACGTACTGATTGCTGGCTCCGGCGCGGAAGTAGGCAACAGCGTGACCGTGACTATCACGGACAATAACAGTTCTGTCAGTCGTACGGTGACGGCCGATAACTCAGGCAACTGGACGTTGAGCGGCAGTGAGCTTGATGTAAGTGCGTTTAACAACGGCACCCTGACTGTGTCTGCAACCCAAGCAGATATAGCAGGTAATACTTCTACCGCAGCCACCCAGAGTATTACTCTGGACAATGCAGACCCATCTGCTGTAATCATCAATACGCCGATTGAAACTGATGGGGTCGTCAATGCGGCAGAAGACAACGACGTACTGATCGCTGGCTTCAGTGCGGAAGCAGGCAATAGCGTGACCGTGACTATCACGGACAATAACAGCTCTGTCAGCCGTACGGTGACGGCCGACAACTCAGGCAGCTGGACGTTGAGCGGCAGTGAGCTTGATGTCAGTGGCCTGAACAACGGCACACTCATAGTTGCTGTGACGCAATCGGATACGGCGGGTAATACCTCCAGAGTGACCACCCAGAGCATTACCTTAGATAACGCCGCACCATCAGCTGTGACCATCACTACACCGATTGAAACCGATGGTATTGTTAATGCAGTGGAAGATAACGATGTGTTGATTGCTGGCTCCGGCGCGGAAGCAGGCAACAGCGTGACCGTGACTATCACGGATAACAACAGCTCTGTCAGTCGTACGGTGACGACCGACAACTCAGGCAACTGGACGTTGAGCGGCAGCGAGCTGGATATCAGTGGCTTGAGCAATGGCACCCTGACGGTGTCTGCAACCCAAGCTGATATAGCAGGTAATATCTCCACCGTAGCCACCCAGAGCGTAACCCTAGATAACGCAGCGCCATCCGCTGTTACCATTTCCACGCCGATTGCAATCGACGGTATCGTCAATGCGGCAGAAGACAATGATGTGCTGATTGCTGGCTCCGGCGCGGAGGCTGGCAATAGTGTGACCGTGACCATCACGGACAATAACAACTCAGTCAGTCGTACGGTGACGGCCGGCAATACCGGGGCTTGGACGACTATTGGCAGTGAGTTTGATGTAAGTGCGTTTAACAACGGCACCCTGACGGTCGCGGCGAGCCAGAGCGATGCGGCGGGCAACACCTCCAGTATAGATAGCACAACAATTACGTTAGATAACGTGAGGCCAACTGTTTCTTTGAGCAGCTCAGACCTTGATTTGATCTCTGGCGAAACGGCGAGTATCACGTTCACCTTAAGTGAGTCCTCAAGTGACTTTACTGAGTCAGATGTCACCGTCACTGGCGGCAGTTTGTCTAACTTTGCGGGCAGCGGTGACAATTACACGGCCACCTTTACGCCGGATAGAGACAGTACAAGTACAGCGACGATTAACGTGGCGGCAGATTTCTTTACCGATGCTGCCGGGAATAGCAACACTGCTGCGTCTCAACTGTCTATAACCGTTGATAGTTTAGTGCCGAGTGTGACTATCTCCAGTGATAAATTGGCGCTGAAAGCGGACGAAACGGCGACCATTACCTTTACCTTAAGTGAAGCGTCGAGCGATTTTACCGAGGCGGATATCACGGTTAGTGGCGGTACTTTGTCTGGTTTTGCTGGCAGTGGTAGCAGCTACACTGCGACCTTTACACCAACGGAAGAGAGTGCGACGAGCGGTACTATTGAAGTTGCCACAGGTACATTTACCGATGCCTCTGGTAACACCAATAGTGCAGCTACACCACTTTCCATCAGCGTCGATACTGTGCTTCCAACCGTTAGTATCACTAGCTCCAGCGCTGCGTTGAAAGCGGGTGAAACGGCAACACTCACGTTTACCTTGAGTGAAGCCGCAACTGATTTTTCCGAAGCCGATGTGACCGTGGCTGGAGGAACTCTTTCTAACTTTGCGGGCAGTAGCGCCAGTTACACGGCTACCTTTACACCTGCAGAAGAAAGCACTGAGGATGCAACTATTGATGTTGCAGCCGAGAAATTTAGCGACGCAGCTGGCAACCTCAATACAGCAGCGACTCAGTTGTTGATCTCAGTGGATACGGGGATCCCGACTGGACATAGCATCAGCATTGATCAGGAGAGCATTAACAAAACCAACGAACAGGCGATGAGCTTTACCTTCGCAGCAGCTGAAGTGAACGCGATGTTCACTTATAGCGTGACCGACGGTACCACGACCATTGACGGCGCTAGTCAAACAATTTCTTCGGAGACCATGCAAGTAACGGGCATTGACGTCACTATTTTGCAAGAGGGGACGTTGACAGTAAGCGTGGTGGTAACCGATGCCGCAGGCAACGCATCTGATGCAGTGACGGATACTGTGACCAAACGCTACGATGTCGCGCCAACGGTAGTTGATGATAGCTTCTCGACTGAGGAAGATACGGCGAAACAATTTAGTCTGTTAGCCAACGATTCCGATGTTAATGATGACATGGTCGCTTCTTCTACAACGATTAAAACGCAACCAATTAAAGGTCAGGTGTCGATCAGCAACGGCGTTGTTACCTATACGCCAAATAATAATGAGACAGGCACAGATAGCTTTACCTATACCGTGAAAGATGCCCTGCTGCAGGAGTCGCAAGAGGCGACAGTGACCGTCACTATCATGGCTATAAATGATGCGCCAGTCGCTAAAGCGCTGACCATCAACACCGACGAAGATACCGCAAGCGCAGCAGTCAGCGCGCGTAGTCAAGCGGAGGATGTTGAAGATGGCATCCCAACGGGTGATTTATCGTTAGTTAGTTTGCCTCAAAAAGGACAAGTAGCCATTGATCAAACTGTAGGCACTTTTGTATATACGCCGAATCCGAATGAAAATGGTAGCGATAGCTTTACTTACACGATCGCAGACAGTGAAGGCGGCGTTTCTCTTGCGGCCACGGTCAGCGTCAATATCGGTTCCGTCAATGACTCACCAGTAGCGGAGGAAGACAGTTTTACTTTTGATGAAGATATCACATCGACACTCGATATTTTAAGTAACGACAGTGATATTGAAGATGGGTCATTCACCCCGAGTAGTATTACCCTGCAAGATCTTGGTCAAGGAGAGGGGGTATACAGTTTTGCCACGGTCAGTGTCAATGTCGATGGGACCTTAAAGATTGTGCCAACAGCGAACGTTAATGGTCAACATAGCTTTACCTACATGCTAACCGATAGTGGTCAAGCAGTCTCAGTGCCTGCAACCGTCACGCTCAATATTACGCCAGTGAATGATGCCCCCGTTGCTGTTGATAACAGTGCACAACTACTAGAGGGAGGCTCCTTCGAGGTCAATGTATTAGGCAATGATAGTGATGCCGATGTTGGAGACAGTTTTGAACTCACTAGTGTCACAGTCGTCGATACGCCAGCACATGGCAGTGTGAACGTGACGGCGTCAGGAGCGATTGTTTACAACCCCAATGAGAACTACTTCGGTGAAGATAGCTTCACCTATACGGTGGCAGACTTAGCAGGTGCTGTATCTAACGCCGCAACAGTGACCATGACAGTAACACCAGTCAACGACGCACCAATGGCGCAAGCACAGTCACAAACGCTTGATGAAGACAATAGTTTGGTGATCACGCTGGTTGGTTCAGATATTGATAACGATGATGACACTCTGCAGTATCTTATCACTGAGCAAGTCAGTCATGGCGTGCTAGAGCAGTTGACCAATAATAGTTGGCGCTATACACCAGAAGCGGACTTCAATGGCTCCGACTTCTTCTTGTTCAAGGTCAACGACGGTGATCTCGACTCGACAGAGGTTCGTGTCGATTTGACGGTTAATGCAGTCAACGATACACCAACCGCGACCGATATCAGTGCTACGGGAGAGGAAGAAATACCGCTGACCATTACTTTAAATGGTAACGATGCAGAAGGCTCATCTTTGAGCTATCAAATTGTAAAATCGCCAGTCAACGGTAATGTTACCGTCACAGGCAATCACGCGGTTTATACGGGTAACAGTAACTTCTTTGGTCAGGACAGTTTCACTTACAGCGTAAGTGACGGAGAACTTACCTCTGGAGTGGCGTTAGTGACCATCACGGTGAATAACGTTAATGACGCGCCAGTGATTACGGGTACCCCATCGGCGCAAGTTGATGAAGATAGTGTGTATCAGTTTGTGCCCGCGGCATTGGACAATGACCCAGCGGATACTCTGACCTACTTGATAGCTAACAAGCCACCTTGGGCTACATTTGACAAGACAACAGGAGCGCTTTCTGGCACGCCAAGTAACCGTTATGTGGGGACTTATCCAGGTATCGTGATTAGCGTATCCGATGGCTCTATTTCTTCCTCATTGTCAGCTTTTTCGATTACTGTGAATAACGTTAACGATGCACCCGTTATCTCTGGTTCACCAGCAACACAAGTGAATGAAGACAGCACCTATCTGTTCACGCCACAAGTGTCAGATGTTGACAGCCAAGCCTTCACCTTCAGTATCGTGAACAAGCCATCTTGGGCTAGCTTTGATGCATCAACAGGCACGCTTAGTGGTACACCAGATAATGGTGATGTTGGCAAATATCAGGGCATTGTTATCTCGGTTTCTGATGGTCTCACGACCACAATGCTCAATAGATTCAGTATTGTGGTTAACAATGTCAATGACGCGCCAGTGATCAGTGGCACTCCTGCTCTTACCGTCAACGAAGGCAGTACGTACCGCTTTGCGCTGCAGGCATCGGATGTTGATAGTAGTAGCTTGAGCTTTTCAATCCGCAATAAACCATCATGGGCAACCTTTGATAGAGCAACTGGGTTGCTAAGTGGTACGCCGGAAAATGAGCATGTTGGCAGCACCAATAATATTGTTATTAGTGTCTCAGACGGTGAGCTAAGCACATCTTTAGCAGCGTTTAGCATCACGGTAATCAACGTTAATGATGAGCCAGTGGCGGTTAATGATACCTATGTCTTTACCGAGAGTAACGATGGTAGCTACTTATTGGATGTACTCAGCAACGACAGCGATGTTGATCTAGATACATTACAACTGGAATGGGTTAAACCTACATCTGGAACGGCAACGATTGTGGGCAGTCAAATCCAATTGGTAACGACCTCAATTGGTACAGTGGCAGTGCAATACAGTGTGAAAGATGGTAACGGTGGAAAGGCCACCGCGAAAGTAATCGTGACAATTAAAAGTGCGAAATTGGACGCACCAACAATAGCCGCACCTTCAGATATCGAAGTGAACGCAACTTCGCTCTTTACTAAAGTTGCATTAGGCTCTGCTGTGGCACGAGATAGTACAGGCAAGCTATTACCTGTTTCATTGGTCGACAGCACGACCTTTTTCCGACCTGGAACTAATACGGTCTATTGGCGCACTCAAGACTCTGATGGAAACGTCGCTGAAGCTAGTCAAACGGTAACAGTGTATCCACTGATAAGTATCTCCAAAGATGCGCAAACCACGGAAGGCACCAATCATAGCGTATCGATACACCTTAACGGTCCTTCGCCGAGCTACCCAGTAATCATACCTTATACGGTTTCAGGAAGCACGGACAGTGATGACCACACGCTCACCTCTGGTGAAGTGGTGATACCTAGTGGTACCGAAGGCAAACTTTCGTTCGAACTACTTAATGATGGACAAAATGAGGGCGTTGAAACCTTAGTGATTGATCTGGACAGCACCCTTAATCTAGGTAGTAAGCGTCGTTACACCTTGACAATCTTTGAAGAGAATGTGGCTCCGAAGGTCACGGTAAGTGTATCTCAGGCGGGGGAGCAGCGGAGCCAAATTGAAAATGGTGTTGAACCGGTCACAATCACGAGCAGTGTTAGTGATGCCAATATGTCCGATATACACAGTTTCAGATGGAGTAGTGATAGCGATGTACTTAACCAAGCGATTGCGGGGCAGATGTACAGCGAAACATTGACTTTCTCTCCGCAATTACTGAGTTCAGCGATTTACAATTTGCAATTGACAGTTACTGACAATGGCACTCCACCATTATCAGTGACACGGAATGTCTATTTAGAAGTGGTACAAACATTGGCGGAGCTCGGGAGTGAAGACAGTGATGGCGACTTAATCCCGGATGATCAAGAAGGTCATAATGATAGTGATGGTGATGGTATCCCTGATTATCTTGATGCAATTTCTGACTGTAACGTAATTCAACAGGTTGTGTCAGAAAAAGATCGCTTCCTCATTGAGGGGCAGCCAGGTGTCTGTTTACGCAAAGGAATAACCATTCTGACTAACGCAACAGGAGGAGCTTTATTGCTGGATGAGGAGCTTCCTAAAGATATCAACATGAAGAGCATAGGGGGAATCTTTGATTTTGTAGTAACTAATTTGCCGCTGCCCGGCCAAAGCTATCAATTAGTTTTGCCTCAGCGTTTACCTGTTCCAGCAAATGCAGTGTACCGAAAGTATAACGCTGAACAGGGGTGGATAGACTTTATTGAGGATGCTCAAAACACGGTTTCTTCTAGTGCTGGCGAGGCTGGTTATTGTCCGCCACCAGGGCACAGTTCATGGTCACAGGGTCTGACTGAAGGTGACTGGTGTGTACAACTTACCATTGAAGACGGTGGTCCGAACGATGATGACGGATTGGCTAATGGCAGTGTCGTTGACCCTGGCGTCGTTGCCGCTCGTGTAAGCAATAATACACTCCCTCAAGCGATTGACGACAATGCGTTTGTTAGTCTCAATGGTACGGTGACGATCGATGTATTGAGCAATGATGCTGATGCTGATGGTGATGGTGATGGGCTGAAGGTAAGTCGCGCTTCTGTAGATATTGGTAGTGTTAGTGTGGTTGATAACAAACTAAGTTATGTCACTCAACCACAGTACTACGGGGAGGCTTTGATCACTTATAGCGTAACGGATGGTAATGGTGGAACGGGATCGGCGAAGGTGACGGTAAATGTGGTAAACAGTCAGAATCCGAATGCGGTGGACGATAATATTACCACCGATGATCGTACCCCTGTCACGGTTTATGTCCTTGCTAACGATACCGATCCGGATAACGACACATTGAAGTTGGTTTCAGTCCAAGCGCAGTATGGGCAGGCGGTCATGAATGCAGATCAGAGCGTGACCTATACCCCTACCTCAGGGGTTGAAGGCAATGATGTGTTGACATATATCATTCAGGATAGCCAAGGCCTGCAAGACGCGGGGAAAGTTATAGTGACCGTTAAGTTGGTAAGAGATGTAAAGGTTGAAAATACTTCAGCAGGATCATTGGGTGGCATGGTGTTGATGCTTTTGATTTTGTTAGGAGCCATGCAACGTTATGGAAGAAACAGTGCTCTAGCACTAATTGCTGTGTTTAGTTTTAGTAGTCAAGCGGGCTGGTATGTTGATGTTCAAATGGGGTTAAGCCATGCAGATGAGCGTGATGCTGTTAAAGGTGATAACGTAATCTCTACTGACAACACCGGGTTCTATCGCTCTGTCGGGTTGGGATATACTTTTTCTGATCAATGGTCTGGAACTATTCGTTATATTGATATGGGTGAAGGTAGTGCTACATTGCGTAGTGCTACTACTTCACCAGAAGACTATCACGCCAATGTCGCATCTATAGCCCCACTCCTTGTTAAGGGCATGGGCTTCGACATCGGTTATAAGTTCTGGCAATACAATTCATGGTCCGCAAAACTGAGTTTGGGGGGCTTGTTCTGGGATACCGATATTGAAAGTACGTATCAAGGCAGCAAGATAACGACGGAAGTGGATGGTTTTGATGGATATATTGGTGCAGAAGTTGGCTACAACCTCTCAGATAATTGGGAGATCGGTGTCCAAGGCGCTCGTTATTTTTTACATGAAAATGATGTTGATATAATTGCGCTACAACTTCGTTATTTTTTTGAGCCGTTAGCAGCGTATTAACTTATGGTTTGGTATTTTTCGATAATTTATATCCCAATTGCTCATGAAGCGGTATGGTAAATCACTGGAGATTAATGTCGTGATTGTGCTCTTTATTATGTAGGTCAATAGTCTATAACAAATCCTTAATTACCTTGAAGTCTTTTCTTCTTTAACATCTAGCGAAAGATAGTGTTTTGATAGAGTGTTAAACAGAACTTACGGTTCGATATTAGAAAAATAAGGTTCATTGAATGCTCGATGTGAACTTAACTTAAAAGAAGATGATTTACGCAATAGGGTTGTTGGTAGTGCTGCAAATGTCAGCGTGATACGTCGCTTTACTTTGAACCTAGTACGTTTACAGTCGAAGAAATATAGTGTTGGGGCTGAAGCCAAACCAAGCGTGTCAGAGCGACACAGTTCGTATTGAACCCTTATTGGGTTGAAAAGCGTTCCACGCTGGCTGTCGCCCTGATGCTGATAACTGCGACGATAAATTGATACCGAGCAAAACGATAATTTTATATCTGTTTTAATCCAATATTGATTGAATAATATCAAATGCTTTTTCTATTTTTTGGGTAGGAATAATGCCAAATCCAAATAAGAGGGCATTAGAATGATTGTTGATAGAAAAATGCGATGATGGGTAAACCGCTACATTTGATGAAGCAAATTTATTCATCATTTGTGTCGCGCATCCCGATACTTCAGCTGCTATATGCAATCCACCTTGGCTTGGAATACGTTGTAAGCAATCTATGTTGTCAATTAATTGAGTTAGCTTATTATACCTTTCGCTGTAGATTTTATTCATATTGAGTAAATGGTGAGAGAAATGACCGTCACGCATGAATTCGTCAAGTAGGATTTGAGACACTACAGATGTACTTCTTCCCAAGTGCCATAACATATTTGAAATTGGCTCTATTAAAGACTTTGGCGGAATCATATAGCCAATGCGTATGCCGGGAAATAGTATTTTAGAGAAACTGCCTATCATAACGACGCAGTCATTTTTGTCTTGTGACTTGAGAGCTTTCTTACTGGTATTGAGATAGTGATATTCCGAATCATAATCATCTTCGATAATGATTGCGTTATTAACTTCTGCCCATCTCAGCAGTTCTAACTTCCTGTCAGCTGAGTAGCTAAAGCCTAAAGGGAACTGATGACTAGGCGTTGTATAAATAATTTTGGCATTAGAAGCGATTGATTCAACGACAACACCTTGGTCGTCCATCGGCACGGAGCCTATTTGCGCGCCAAGTAATCGAGCTTGATTTCGAAAAACAGGATATCCTGGATCTTCCGTCGACACGAGATCCCCGGGAGAGAGTAATGTAAGGAGAGTCGTCATTATTGCCTGCTGGCACCCTTGAGTAATGATGATGTCTTCAGGGTCACAGATTACGCCTCTCGAGTGTCTCACATACTCGCAGATAGACTCTCGTAAACAAGCTAACCCTTGTAAATCACCGCCATGTGCAAACTCTGGAGTTAATGCATTGAGCCTACTCAGTCTTGAGTGTCGCCAAATATGCTTTGCTATTCTCTGATGATCAGGAACGCCTAAAGTGAAGTCATAGTCTAGATTCTTTGGTGCGATGATCTCTGGCTTCTTCGATGCGTTAGTGCCAAACACCCCTAGTTGGTAGTGTTTTATTGGTCTCTTATCTTGATTCACCGTTTGTTCTAGAGCATTACTTACGTACGTGCCAGATCCTGCCTTTTTTACTATCCACCCCTCGAACTGAAGTCGCTCATACACCGAAATGACAGTGTTTCTTGCTATGCCTAACTTTTTCGACAGCATGCGGGTTGACGGTAATCTCTCATTTGATCGTAATCTGCCTTCTAATATCCCTTGGTATATCTCGGAGTAAAGTTGTTGGCTGGTGACTTTTCCAGTTTCGAAGTGTAGTGAAAATGGCATCGTTTTCTCTGTAGACGTTGAAAAGTGGTTCTAAAGCGTTGTGAGGATGTGGATCTGTATATACCAAGTATATCTACCTAGTATACCGTTATCGTGATATGGAGAAAGCGTAATTGAGTACACTATTTCCCCATTTTGGAAACGGATGTTACTTACATTCGTATCTAACCGGCCTACCTATCAACGGTGATCAGGTTTAGACCTGTTTATATCGCACTAAAAATTTGAAGACACAGTGTTATTCATCGAGGGTTAACGATTGGAGTTCTTCAAGTCAGGATTACTTTTATATAAAAAGTTAAAAGCCTTGGAATAAACTAGAAATTAATTATAAGTTAAAATTAAAAAATTGAGGGTTCAATGAAGTTAAACAATGCCTTGCTGGCCATTTTATCGCTCACTTCTTTCGTCACGTTTGCGAAAACGGAGTTAACGGTTAGCAGTCAATTAAAGAGCGTAGTTGATGAATGCGCTAAAGGATTAATCAACGAATACGACATTCCGGGGTTGGCTGTTGCAGTAACGATTGATGGTAAACGTTATTTTTATAATTACGGTTTGGCTGACGTAAGTAAGGGGAGTTTAGTCACCAACGACACAATTTTTGAACTCGGCTCTATCAGTAAAACTTTTGCTGCTACTTTGACTGGGTACGCCCAAGAAAAAGGTAAGCTAGACATGGATGACAAGGTCAAAGATTATATTCCAGAATTAGAGAATAGTGCTCTGGGTAATACCAAGCTAGTTAATGTCGCCACCTACACTGCAGGTGGTCTACCATTGCAATTCCCTAGCGAAGTAACGAACGACGCTGAAATGATGCAGTACTACAAAACGTGGAAACCGGAGTACGAAGCCGGTACTAAGAGGAAGTACTCAAACCCTAGTATTGGTCTATTTGGCTACATCGGTGCCTTGAGTATGAAGTCAGACTATACGGAAATGATGGAAACCGTCATCCTGCCTGAGCTCGGTATGACCAATACCTTTGTCGATGTACCAAAGGATAAGCTTAACAACTATGCTTTTGGTTATAGTTCTGAGGGAAAACCCGTTAGAGTTAATCCAGGTATTCTTGATGCACAAGCCTATGGTATTAAATCAACAAGCTTAGATATGCTTCAATATATCGAAGCAAATATGGGTCAAGCGCAACTTAATACTGATATAGAAAATGCGCTAGAGAGAACTCATACTAAGTATTTTGATACCGACACGTTTACACAAGCCGTAGGATGGGAGGGTTATGATTACCCCGTTTCACTTTCGCAATTATTGAAGGGTAACTCCAGCGATGTAATTCTCAAAGCTAAACCGGTTCAAGCAAGTGTATCTGGTACTCTCGGTCGTGACGTTTGGTATAACAAAACGGGCTCAACAGGTGGCTTTGGGGCATATGTCGCGTATGTACCCTCTGAAAAAATAGGCATAGTGATTCTGGCGAATAAAAACTACCCTAATGCAGAAAGAGTAGAGGCTGCTTACCATATTATTAGCTCAGTGGTGAAGTAAATTTTAGTGGTAATAGGCACTACGTAATTATTAGAGCTTATTTAGATACATACTATCTACAGTGTTTTATTAGATAGTATTTATAGGAGTATTCATGAAAACTAAGCATTGGTCTAAGGTGACTTTGCTACATGAAGTTGTTACGAACCCAAATATAACGATTAAAGGTAAACATAGTTATTACAGTGATTGTTGGGACGCCGGTTTTGAAGAGTCTGTTGTAAGATATCTACAAGGCGATGAGTTCAGCCGAGATTGGGAACCAAAATGGAAGATTGATAAGTTACATATAGGTGACTTTGTCTGTATTGCAGCGGAAGTTGTCATTGTTATGGGGGGAAACAGTACACATAGAGCTGATTGGTTCTCCTTGTACCCATTTATGGACTTTATTGAAGAAGCGTACGTCGGGAAAGGAGATACTCATATTGGCGATGGCGCCTGGCTCGGTATGCGATCCATGATAATGCCGGGTGTGACTATCGGAGAAGGAGCAATCGTTGCGGCAAACAGTGTTGTGACGAAAGATGTTGAGCCTTACAGCATGGTTGCGGGGTCACCAGCTAAGCATGTCAAATATCGCTTTTCTCGAGAGACGATAGACGAACTGCTTGCTCTTAGGATATATGATTGGCCTGATAAGAAAATCGACAGCCTGAAGAGATTTTTATGTTCAGACGATTTAGAAGGGCTGAGAAAGGCAAGCGCTGAATATGATAGAAACCACTCATAATCGTGACAGCGTCACTGTTTAGAAAGTAAGAAAGAGGTATTGTTGGGCCTCTTTGTATTAGATATCTAGCCAATACAATGAGTAATCATTTTATTCTTTTATTGATCTTTTACGTGAACATGATAGGGCGCGTACCATTTGCGTTCAAGAACAAGAGGACAACGTGTTTGGTAAAGGGGAAACCGATGGAATATCGGGAAATTATAATCATTAAGAGCCGCATGTAGCGGCTCTTTTTGATCCTGAAATTGGTTAGTGGCGACAGACTACGAAGCGCTCAGAGGGTTACGAGGACTCGCTTCAGATAAATGAAGAAAGAGCGAATCGAAGTGGCTGTTGTTACCTATTTGACTGCTCATACCGTTGCCATTCCGCTGTTAACTCTGCTTTTTCTTTTCTCGCTGCAATCAGCATTTCTATATTTACGTCAGTGTTTGGGTGCCTTTGAATGTATCGCTCGTAATCAACCGGAACACCATTGATGTGCAGTTCAAGATGTAAATGCGGCCCTGTTGTTCTTCCTGTGTTACCCGTTTTCCCTATCACTTGTCCTCGGCTGATCTTCTCACCAACATGGACGTTGCGCTGAGATAAGTGTAGGTAGCGTGATACAGAGCCATTTGTGTGGCGGATATTAATATAGTTGCCCGCAAAACGGTTGTAGCGGGACTTTAAAACGATGCCATCAGCAATACTACGAATCGGTGTACCTACAGGTGTGGCATAATCAGTGCCTAAGTGCGGAGTCGTTATATTGGTCACTGGATGTGTTCGCTTTAAGTCATAGTCAGAGCTCACTCTGTAGTTTTTATCAAAGGGTGAAGAAAACATGAACTGATTATTTATCGACACACCATGCTCATCAAATACGTTACCGTGACCATCATTGATAATAAATAAATCAGTTTTACTGCCTAAATAGTAAAAAGAACTAATGTAAGTTTCATTTTTACTATTTAATTTAGTTCTTAATATAAAGTTATCACCTCTTTTAATAGAGTCAATAATATTAAACTTGCTTTTGATAAGTGCTAATAGCAAGTTGATCTCTTTTTGACTCACTCCTGATTTTAATAATGAAGCGACAAAAGAGTATTCAACAACACCGATAGTGATTTTTTGCCTACGAGTCTTCTTTTTAATTGATGGCTGCACATTCTCACTTTCGAATTCTAAAGGCTTGATGGTAGGTAGCCTATCCACAGGAGTGAGGAAGTAGTGAGAAAGCGATACGCTAATCAATATGATTAACGCAGTAGTGATAAGGGCTACGGTAGGAGCTTGCACACTCCTTTTTATTATTAAAATAGTCATTAGTTTTGTTGGTTTATCAATACTGACAGTTGTGCGTAGAGTATAATATTTTAAATAAAAACTAGCATTAAAGCATGAGTAATTCCTCTGTTTTAACTAAGTTAATAATTATAGGATGTAAAAATAATTTTAATAATTCAGTCAAAGTGACGGTTGGCTTGGTGTTTATGCCTATTTTGTTGGTGTTAATGTCACGTTGAGAAAATATTTTTCAATAATATAATCTCGGGAAAATATATTTTGCCAAATTACTATGTTCGCTAAAAATACGCTGAAATTAACATTAGGTCTTACGCTTACATCTCTTTTATTGAGTGCATGTGGTGGTGGTGATGGAGGAGACAACACACCTCCAGCTAGAAGCAAAGGAAGCATTTCCGGTATGGTGTTTGACGCCCCAGTCAATGGCGCCAAGATTGAGGTTTTCGAGTTCAAAAATGGAAACTTAGGTCGGAAGTTGGCTAACACGACGTCTGATGCCTTCGGAAACTATCTGCTAGAGTTTGAATCGTCGTCAATGCCTCTTTTTGTTGTTGCAAAAGAGGGGAGTTATACCGATCCGTTTACAAATGAAACGGTATCTGTGAGTAATGCGAAGACACTTAAATTTGAAGGTGTTGTGAACTTTAAAGAGGGGAGTGAGCAAAAGTTAATGCTTACTCCGCTGTCGAACTTGGCAGCAGGCTTGGCAAAGTACAAAATTTCTCAGGGGGCCACAGATGAAAGTGCCTTTTCAACTGCTTTGGATAGTATCAATAGCATGTATGGCTTTGACGTAAATGAGACCAAACCTATTGATATTACCAAAGGTGGGCAAAGCAGTTTTGCTAGTGCTGGGCATCAATACGGTGCTTTATTAACAGCATACTCGTCTTACTCTTACGATCTTATAAAAAAATACGGCAACAGCGATAACGTCTACACTTCGATGCACTTCGCTGACATCCAATATCGGGATGTTATTGCAGATGGTGTTCTTGATGGTCTTGAAGTGAGCAAGACTTCAGGAGCAGTGACTCCCCTCAGCTTTGGACAGAAAAAGATAAACAGCGACGTTTACACACGTGACTTATCTCAGCACGTTTTGATCGTGGTAAACGACCCAAGTATCAATATTTCTGGTACTGATGCTGCCGACTATGTCGACTTTAGTAAGAAGCTTAATGACTTAGGTACATATGGCAGTACAGATGGCGTCATTCCACCGCGAGATGGGACGGAGATTGATACCACAGCGCCTATCGTGACACGCATTGACCGTGATGTACTTGCAGGCACCGATAAAGTTGACCTAAAAATTGTTGATGATATCGGTGTAGAAGACGTATCCGCCTTTATTCAGTATCAGATTAATGGCTCGTGGTCTGGTGAATTTCAATGTAACGACATACAAGATTTTGGAAGCACATTCTGTTCGGTTGAATTTGATGATTTTGAAGTTGGCCTTCGAGAGACCAACGTTAAAGTTAACATTAATACCAAAGAGATCGATAGTGTAGATATGAACTCTGCCACAGGGCTCTCAAACGTAACAGCAGCACGGTTAGTCTTGTATACAGCGGATGTGCTGGGTAATGAGTTAATTCCAGGCAGCCATTCGGGTCTTCATATCAACTTTGAATGGGATAACGATGCGCCTGTTATCGATATTACATCGGCGAGTGCAATTAATAACCAACTTAAAGAATACGTTCTGAAAGGAGTTGTAAAAGAAAGCTCGCAAGAGATTAGTTCGGTCAGTATTTCATTTAAAGATGGCTTACATGAGGGCGTCACATGTTCTCCTGTCACTGTAGAGTCTGGAAATGCTTGTGAGTTTAGTAAGGCTTACCCAACTGATGAATTCCTATCTACGACGGTCTTTGAGGTTCGAGCGAAGGATAGCAAAGGGAATACGGGCGCTGCGCAGCATGCAGTAAGTCGTGACGATCAAGCGCCAGCACAGACGATAACCTATCCTGAAGGTACGTCAATGACGTACGTAAATGTGGGTTTAGATGGTGAACGAACCACTTACGATGGTATCTACTCTCAAGATACGTACACCCCAGACAATGTTCAAGCAAGCCGCGATTTCCTGAAGATTGACTATGCGTACGCAAGTTTAGGGATTCAGAACTCATTAAAAGGGATAGATTTTAGTAACTTCAACGCTAATTTATTGAAAGAGAATAAAATCCCTTATGTTCGTGTGAAAGTTTCAGACGTAAACACCGATACGGTTTTAGGCTCCAACGCTAATAAGCTTAAGCTCGTCGTCAAGTACTACGTAAGCCAAAACAACGATAACAACTACTCACTTCAGCAAGTTATTGACACAACCGCATCCGATGACGATTACATCGCAAAAATTCCGCACGAAACGCTGTTAGATAGCAATGGGCGAGTAGAGGATGTCATCTATTACATTCCTTTTGTAAGAGATATTTTGGGTGACAGCTTTAAATCGGTATCAGAAAACAGTAGTCAAAAGTTAGTCATTCAAACCGTCGATGAGTCTGATAACGAAAGCACTCCAAGAGAAGTATATTTTAGAAGTAGCTTTGACCTACCAACCATAAAAGTGGTGACACCATTTATTGGTGCGCGAGCTCAACTTGAAGGGTTGAGCCCAAGTGGTGAATTCACTTCACTTGCAAGTTGTACCACTATCCAGCAACTGGAAAGTGACCAGTCCATGGCTCTTGACGTAGCGAGCTGTGAAACCACAACTGACGTAGTGAATTATGATTTCATGCGTGTTCGTTTAATTGGTATCGAAGGCAGTGAGCCATACTATTACCAATGGAAAAGAGATCCAGGGACCAAGAAAGTAACGGTTGACTTAAACAAGGCCAATATTGGTGTGTATTTTAAGCTCAAAGGTTCTCAAACTTACTATATTACTGAACTATCGACATATCAGACTGGTTTGTTTGATTTCCAGTGGGATCAAGTGACAGCGGGAGAGAAAACTTCAGAACGTGCGATTCAAATTCTTGATGAGGTGCGCTACGCGTTATCAGGTACGAATAACAACTCATTCTTTGGGTTTGACCCAACGGTTGTGTCTTATGCAACCAATGAAATGCTTACGACTAAAGCGATTCCAGACAAGCCATCAAATGACTATCTACACCGATTCCTTGTTGAAGCAATTGATAGTATTGCCGAGAGAATGCCAAGAAATAACTCATTAGATTTTGCATCTGCTATTTACGATGATTTTAGCTACGATGGAAAAGCAAATGGTGTAGGGGCAGGAGGAAGTCAAGTTACGCTCGATTCTTACACGTTTGGCGCCGAAACTTACCGAAAAGATCTGGCGCAATCCTATTATGAAATCATGGCGAGCAAATACGGTATTGAGACCAATATCGCGCAGCTCTATGCTGATGATATTTCGATGGCTAATCCTGACTTAAATGGTAAGAACATTTTTGATACAGAGGGTAGCAGTATCGATACCTTGCCTCCGCAGCCAAAATTAACCATTGAAAGCGGTAGAGAGACGATGGTTGGTAATAGGCTTTATATCGCTGGCGAGGTTGTTTCTAAAATTGTCCTAGACGATCCTTCTGGTATTGTAGGAACCGACGCTCACGGCCCGAAGTTTAGCACGATGTGGTATCAAGCCAATGAGCCAAATATTGAAATACCACTGGACATCAACATCGTAGAAAACTCAGACAGCAGCAATGCTTATCGAAAAGAGTACTTCTTCACCCTTAACTCCCAGTCTAGTGAACTAAAAGATATTATAGAGTTTGCCGTGGAGACCAGTGCTATGGACCCACATGGCAATGCGTATGGTTACAATGGTAAATCTCCGTTTATAGAATCGGTGTTTATTGATAACGACTTCCCTAAGGCCAGTTACCTTCCACCCAATGATGTCGATGGTAAACCTGTAGAAAACGGTATTTATTTAAATGCGAACAATACTCATGAATTAACCTTCAACGTTGAGGATATTGTTGGTGATAAGCTTGCCTCGAGGGGCCTTGTTTTCTACCAGCAAACCGGTGAAAAAGTAACATACACACCAGAAAACTTTGCAAGTAACTCGAAAGACGCGTTTAAAGTCAAACTATGTACGGGCGAGATTTGTTCAAATCAAGGCTCTACGATTTATCCTGGTGATGGAGATTGGTTAGTTGTTGCAGCAGCAGAGGACAACTTAGGTAACTCCGTTTCAGAGTTAACTAGCACCGCTCCGAGATTCAATATTCGTATCGACTCTGAAGCTCCTATTGTAAAAAGTGAGCAGGTTCAAAGCCGTTTAGGTGGTAATAACCAATGGACACCTGTCATTGATTGGGGGACGTTAAGCTCTGGCAATAACGTAAAAATAGATTTGCGCCGCGGATCTGGTCAGGCTCTGACATTAGAAAGCTGTGACCCTCTAACAGAGGAGTGTGACGTACCATACCTAGTTGGTGAACAGCCTGACGTCAAAGTCCAACTGGTTTCAAAAGCATTTGATTACGATGAATGGAATGAGTTTTACGTCACTGCGACGGACAACGCTTACCCTGCCAATGTTAGTACAACAGGGAAATTTACCTTCCAAGTCGATAACAAAGGCCCTGAAATCATCCTAAACACGCCTTGGGTTGAAGACACATTGTCTAAAGAGAACTATGTCATAGGGCGTGAGTTCAATGTGCGATTTAAATCCGTAATAGACGATTCAGACCTTGAGCAAGTCTCGCTGTATCAAAGTGGTAAAGATTCGCCAATTAAGACAATTGTGCCAACGGATTCATCTAAAGAGTTTGTCATGTCTCTTATCAAGAGTGACACAGATAAAATAGACATTTCTGAAGATGAAAAAACAACGTCATTGTATGTAAAAGCAACCGATATTTATGGTTTTGAGTCTAGTTCTAACACGCACAAGGTTATTCTTGATCGTGATGGGCCAACATTAGGCTTAAGTGGTTTCAATGCGAATGACTACTACTTAGGTAACTATGTCTTTGACCTAACGGCGCTAGACCTAAATGCAAACGGTGATGTTTCAATTAATGGCGTAAATCGAGAAAGCCTAGAGTATTGGACGTTTAGCGATCTGGAACCATTACCTGGCTCTCCCGGTACAAAAATCAATGAGGATCTCAAAGTGAGCCTTGGTGATTTAGGTACGGGTACACACAAGGTTCGTTTAAAAGGGTCTGATGTTCGTGGCAACACAACCTTAACCAGTGATGAGCAAGATTTTACCGTCAAAGTGTACAACTCAATCCCGCAGGTGACGCTGGCGATGAGTTACACGGATGGAACGCCAATTACAAACAACACCATCTATCAAGATGGAAATATCGTACTGACGCTTGATATTGTTGATGATAGTGGCGTTGATCGAATTGACTCAACTTATAGATTCTCTGGAGAGCAAAACGGGACTAACTTTACGTTCTCAGAAACCGCAGATGGCACTTGGACTGCAACGTTGCTTTCTACACAAATTGCCAAAGATGGTAATTATGAACTTGATATCAAAGTTTATAACAAAGTTCGTTACCTTGATGAAAAAGACCGAAAGGTTGGAAAAGTAAACCAAACCTTTAGCGTACAGCGTGAAGGCGTGGTTCTAACAGTTGAAAGCCCGCTGGACTTCCAAAATTACTTATCTGATGGTGTTCTTGATGTCACCTTTACTACATTGAGTGCGGTCAAAGCCAAAACGTTAGAGTGTTGGGTTCGTGAAGAATACAACTCTCTAGATGCGCCACCAACTAATGAGCAACCAACTTCTGGTGTTATCAACGTATCGCAAGAACCTTACAGTTGTAGTGTCAATGTTGGGCAAAACATGACCAAAGCACCTGTTACTTTGATCACTAAAACCTTGGGTACAAATGGGCGTGAAACGATCAACAAGTTCAATTTCTCGATGGTGGATATTGATGCACCGACAGTCGTAGATGGTAACTCATACAGTTTTAAAGGAAGTGATGTTTGGTTTGATGAAGCTTTGAAGAAGAAGATGCTCACATTTGAGCTCTCTTTCAATGATGCTTTATCAGGCGTGAATACCGAAAGTTCAGATGAATATCCAAAGTTGGTTCGTAATCTTGGCAACAAAGCTTATACACCAACGACTTGTGCCAAAGGTGTTGGAAATATCAAGTGTACGTATTCTGAATCCTATGCCGATATTATTGATGGCCTGAGTACAACTCAAGAATACAAAATCAAGAACTTATCTGATTTAGCAGGAAACTTGACGCCAGAGCACGATCTACTGCTTGAATTACCTAAAGGTTCGGTAGTCGTTGAAATTACTGATCCGGTTGGAAACACAACCATTAATGGTCAGCAGCTTGTCGCCAAATTCAGAATTAAGCTGTATGAAAACTCTAGACTAGACAATGTGATGGCCAGGTTTGGAACGGAATCCTACAACTATAAAGATAATCCGGAGAAGTTTGCACAATTAGAGGTGTGTGCAGATGATCCAACCTACAAGTGTTCAACATTTACAAGTGAACTTCCTAGCGATGCGGATGGAAAAACGATCAGGACAACGATTACCGCAACGGATGTGTGGTCGAGAGTCGGTGAAGCGACCGTTGATATTAAAGTTGACAACACACCTCCAAGTGTTGGCGATGAGATTATCGTAACCGAATCGCCAACAAATCCTGATAATGTTCGTTTTCGTTTTGACATAACGGACACTGGTAGCAGCCTGGCAACAGTAAACTACTCGGTTTTAAACCCGAGTTATCAAGAAGAAAGAGTAGAGGATGGGAATGGTTCATCTACGTACTTTGAACTACCGAAATCTCAGTTAGAGGGGCGTGGTTCAATCACAGTAGACATCAAAGCGACAGATAGCGTCGGACTGTATTCTGATATCAGAAAAGTCATTGATATTAGTGTTCCTAAAGTCACAGTTGATTTCGATGGAATTACGAGTTTGCAGGGTGGGAAACTGTTTTTAACCAAGGCAAGCCAGCCGTTTACGGTATCTACGGTGGAAGGAGAAAGAGTGAAAGCTTCACAATATTCTGTGGAGCTTATTCCAAGCCTCGGTGATTCCTTGCGTTACTCAGGTGATGTTATCTCATCTAGTGGTAATGGAATGATGAACTTTGCCGTCGATAACCAAGGGTCATATACCCTTAAGGTGACGGTGACGGACTCAGTTGGAAGAGAGAATACAAGCTTTGAATTACTAGGCAAAAGTTATGATGGAAAGGTTATCGAATCTATTGTTGATTATGACGCTCCAAGTATTTCGGGCTTAAGTGCTAATCAAACCTCTAAGGTGCCGACAAACGATAAGTATCAACTAGAAATTAGTGCATACATTACAGATAAAAATTTAAATCTCGTCACGTCAAAAGCGGTGAGTGGTGGTAGCACAGTGGCTCCTCAAGCGATTACTGAGCCGACAACCGAAGCGGGGCCTTATGTCATAAGCTATTTGTTACCGAAAGGCGATCATACGATCACGTTGGCAGCAACAGACAAGGTGGAAAACAAGAGTGAAAGTTCTATTGACGCGCATGTGGAAGCGGCAACCGTTCCCGGGCTAAGTATCTCTACCGCCTCAAGCGCCCCTCTTTTTGGAGGCGAAGAGATTACGCTTGCGTTTAACTTTACAGAAGAAGTTACGAACTTTGATATCTCAGATGTCCATCTTGTCGCTAGTGATAGCGGTGCAACAGGAACGTTAAAACAAGATACGTGGTCCACTTCAGACAACGTTACCTGGACGGTTAATTACATCAGTCCAGAAAAGCAAGATAAAAACATAACAATACAGGTAGAGGATGATAGCTATCAAAGTACCAACACAATTCCTGGAAAAGGAAGCAGCTTAAGTATCGCGGTTGAAGGAACCTTACCAAAACTGACCAATGTGACATTTAACCCCGAGCATCAGAGCGTGGGGCAAAGCGTGAGTGTCTCGCTTGAGTTTGATAAAGAGCTCCAAGAGGCGACCGCTACGCTTGGCGGCAATCGCATTAGTTCTCTGTCAGCAACGGCAGATAAAAAGGTTTGGGTTGGTGATGTACAAGTTCCGAGCACCGCGCTGTTAAGTGTCGACTTGGTTGTTAGTCAGTTTAAAGATTTGACTGGCAACATAGGTGAGGATAACACCGCTCACGAATTGCCAATCACGCCAACCTTAGCTATTAAGCCAGTGGGCAGTGTGGATGAAACGCATGCCGCCACGCTACAATTCGAAGGCACGTCGACACGTTTTGATGGTCAGTCCCTGCGTCTTGAAGTGAAAGCACAAGGCAGCGTGACGGTACTAAAAAGCGGCAGTGCAACAGTACAAGCCGGTGGCACTTGGACCAGTGACGCGATGGATATGAGTCACCAAACCAATGGCACTTATACCGTTATGGTGACGGGGACGAACTCAGCGGGCATTGAAGTAAGTGAAAGTCAGAGCTTTACACTGGCGCAGTCTCTGCCAACGCTGACTAACGTGACGTTTACGCCTGAGCACCAAGCCATCGGCCAAAGCGTGACGGTAACGCTGGAATTCGATAAAGATCTGCAATCCGCCGCAGCGGAGTTGGGTGGCACGACGATCACCTCATTAATGGCAACCGCGGACCCAAGTGTTTGGACTGGTGATGTAGTGGTACCAAGCACGTCAGAGCTGAATGTGGGGTTGCTTGTTCGTGACTACCAAGACTTATCAGGGAATACCGGTAGTCAGAACACGGCTTACTCCATGCCGATCACGCCAACCTTAGCTATTACGCCAGTGGGCAGTGTGGATGAAACGCATGCCGCCACGCTACAATTCGAAGGTACGTCAACACGTTTTGATGGTCAGTCCTTGCGTCTTGACGTGAAAGCCCAAGGCAGCGCGACGGTATTGAAAAGCAGCAGTGCGACGGTACAAGCCGGTGGCACTTGGACCAGTGACGCGATGGATATGAGTCACCAAACCAACGGCACTTATACCGTGATTGTGACAGGGACGAACTCAGCGGGCATTGAAGTAAGTGAAAGTCAGAGCTTTACTCTCGCGCAGTCTCTGCCAACGCTGACTAACGTGACGTTTACGCCTGAGCACCAAGCCATCGGCCAAAGCGTGACGGTAACGCTGGAATTCGATAAAGATCTGCAATCCGCCGCAGCGGAGTTAGGTGGCACGACGATCACCTCGTTAGTGGCAACCGCGAACCCAAGTGTTTGGACTGGTGATGTGGTGGTACCAAGCACGTCAGAGCTCAATGTGGCGTTGCGGGTTAGTGACTACCAAGACTTATCAGGAAACACCGGTAGCCAGAACACGGCTTACTCCATGGCGATCACACCAACCTTAGCCATCACGCCGGTGGGCAGTGTGGATGAAACGCATGCCGCCACGCTACAATTCGAAGGTACGTCGACACGTTTTGACGGTCAGTCCCTGCGTCTTGAAGTGAAAGCCCAAGGCAGCGCGACGGTACTAAAAAGCGGCAGCGCGACAGTACAAGCCGGTGGCACTTGGACCAGTGACGCGATTGATATGAGTCACCAAACCAATGGCACTTATACCGCGATGGTGACGGGGACGAACTCAGCGGGCATTGAAGTGAGTGAAAGCCAGAGCTTTACACTGGCGCAGTCTCTGCCAACGCTGACTAACGTGACGTTTACGCCTGAGCACCAAGCCATCGGCCAAAGCGTGACGGTGACGCTGGAATTCGATAAAGATCTGCAATCCGCCGCAGCGGAGTTAGGTGGTACCACGATCACTTCATTAGTGGCAACCGCGGACCCAAGTGTTTGGACTGGTGATGTAGTGGTACCAGACTCGTCAGAGCTGAATGTGGCGTTACTAGTTCGTGACTACCAAGACTTATCAGGGAATACCGGTAGCCAGAACACGGCTTACTCCATGCCGATCACGCCGACCTTAGCTATTACGCCAGTGGGCAATGTGGATGAAACGCATGCCGCCACGCTACAATTCGAAGGCACGTCGACACGCTTTGACGGTCAGTCCCTGCGTCTTGAAGTGAAAGCACAAGGCAGCGTGACGGTACTAAAAAGCGGCAGTGCAACAGTACAAGCCGGTGGCACTTGGACCAGTGACGCGATTGATATGAGTCATCAAACCAATGGCACTTATACCGTGATTGTGACGGGGACGAACTCAGCGGGCATTGAAGTGAGTGAAAGCCAGAGCTTTACACTCGTGCAACCTCTGCCAACGCTGACTAACGTGACGTTTACGCCTGAGCACCAAGCCATCGGCCAAAGCGTGAAGGTAACGCTAGAATTCGATAAAGATCTGCAGTCCGCAGCGGCGGAGTTAGGTGGTACAACGATCACTTCATTAATGGCAACCGCGGACCCAAGTGTTTGGACTGGTGATGTGGTGGTACCAAGCACGTCAGAGCTCAATGTGGCGTTGCTTGTTCGTGACTACCAAGACTTATCAGGAAATACCGGTGGCCAGAGCACGGCTTACTCCATGCCAATTACACCGACAATACACCTAGACGTTATCAACGATGTTACTGGAGTGGAAAGCGTGACAGTAAGTGGTAGCAGTGAACGGTTTGAAGATGGTGAGTTCATAGATATTAAAGCAGTCGACGCTGATGGTACAGAAGCCACAGGCATGGCTACCGTGCTTTCAGACTCATGGACAACTGATTTAGATCTCTCAGGACTCAAGGAGGGTGTAGTGACGATTTATGTAAATGGTACCAACAAGCTTTCCGCCTCTGCGGAAGAGGCTCAAGCAACATTTAACTATGATCGTTTCGCAAGTACAGCCTCCTTAGGTGCTGTTTACAACCGATATTTTAGTGATAACAAAACTTTAAAAAATGCGGCATAAATAAAGCGAGCGTTTAGCTCGCTTTATTTCTTTGGGACTTTTTGTGATATTTATCAAAATAATTGCCTTTATTGATAAGTTACTCGAATTAATGAATCGTCTTAATACAAGGCTGAATAACTATAATAACTAGGCCAATGTTGCTTTTAGGTGTGTATGAAGTGATTGTGATGGTCGCTCGGCAGGTGCTGTGGTGAATGTGTCGCGTTGAAAATCTTTTTAAATATTATATATTTACGCTCGTTTCTATACTCTGAGTATAGTGTTCTGCATGAGGTCGATGGGTCATACCTCGCCTCTTTAACTCGCGATGAAGCAAATTTAATCCTAGCAAGCTTCAGAGCAGTTACTTTTGTGAGTGCGTAATGCGCTCACCTTTTTATTTAAACTTCCTCAGTAACAGTCAATTTGTTGTTTGTTGCTGAGGAGGGCACCTCATAAACTTCTGAATTTCCTCGTGCTTACCTGAAGCGCACGTTACTACGATTTTTGTTAACTTCAGTCCATAAATTAAATTTTTTTAGATAGTAAGATTTTACCATTTTGACAGAGTGGGTGATGTTACTGGCTTTTATTGTGGTTAAATCGCATGTTTTAATAGTAAAAATCACCATTTTTTTGGTGTTTTTGATTTCGGGCGATTTTTCTATCTCGTTGAAAATAAATGGCTAAGTAAGTAGGATACGCAGACCAAATCGTACTTGTAAGCCTTATCAGCTTAATTGTCACCGCAGCCATATTTACGATGTTGGTTGTGGAGAATTCAAATGCATTTAGTTTGCAAATTTATACCTAGCTCGAAGCTATCCTCCAACGAGCTATCTTATGTTCTTACACCGGACGAGTGTATAGGACAGCTTTCGCGTTTGCGAAATTCAGATGACATCCTTAGAAACCTCCCTAAAGAATTGGCGCAAAAGATTTCCATCTCTGCCAAAAAAACGACCAGCGCATTGCTAGCTGCTATAAGAATCGAATTGGGAAAAGGCAATTGGGTGTCATTATCTACCGTTGCACGTCGGTCGCTATTGACGGACTCTCAGCTGCAAAGCTTCCCTAGACTTAAATCACTCGTTGACTCTGTATCAGCTTCGAATGAAAGCAAAGCTTTTAAAGCAGGATACAAGCAGGTTACCGACGATGTTGCTTTAGTTCGTAGTTACACGCATGTCCCCTCTGAGCCAAGTCCAGATCAAAAAATTGTTGTCGAGTTTGCAGGACAGTGGTCTAGTAATGCGGCATGTTTGATGTTGGGAAAAACCGACGCTCAAAAAGAAAAAGTCACTATAGGCAAAGCTGATACAGAAAACAAACACCGCAGCCTCGCGACATTTAAAGATCTCGAAGCTGAGGGCAAAACGCTCTATATCAAAATCCCTTGTTCTGACCAGCCTCAGCCAATCTTGCTTAAACTCGCCGAAGACCTGCAACCCGTTGATAAAGAAACTCAAATGGATGAGTGGGATAACGTGTTGGTGCCTGTACTACCTATGCTAGAGGGCCCAAATGGACATGAGTTGGTTGCAGAAGGTTATTTCTATGTAATCTGGAATAACAAAGTTTGGCGAGAGGTTGAAGTTACACCAAAAGGCTACTTTGCTGATGTCGATTTAGAGTACTACAGAAATAATGATCCTGAATCCTCGATGAAAACACGACATGTCAACATTGATGGGGCCAACCTTGTACCAGACTACTATATTGGCGAAGAAGCATTTGAGATTTATCAATCCGGTCAGAAAGTGTATTCGGGACATCTAAGCCTTGATCAAGGTGCTAGGGTATTCCGCTTTGTAGATGAGGAAGTAGATGTTGTTTTTCCAGAATTAGATATTGATCCTATCACTGTTAAAACGGTGCTAAGCCCTTATAAAGCTGGCAAAGATGGTTTGCGTATTGCGCAAGGCGTTCCTCTACCGCATATTTGGGTGCCATATAAAGTCGCGGGAAAAGCACAAGAATGTTATATCCATTACTCCGAGTTGGCTTTGACAAACACGGAACTGTCTGAGCTAGAGAGTGATCCTGCTTCAATTGCTAAGTCTCTTTCAGAGTTGCAAATATACTCCTCATCCCAAAGCTTTAATAATGCGGGCGAGAATATTATTCCAGTTTCCGGTACCGCATCGACAGGCATCGGCAGTGGAGTCATCAACGAACACAAAGAGAGCAATATCGCGGGGCTTAAGTTGGCTCCAAGAGGCGCATTGCCTTCTATACGTTACCTTCACGAGCCTTTGACAGATCAGCCGGACGATTTCTTTGGGCTTCGTAACATAGAACAGGATTGGATTCACAAATCGTACTTTCGTTCAGCAATGAAAGATGACGATGGTTATATGACGCTTCGGTTCGCATTCCCGCCGGAAGAGGTCAAGAGCGTCGATATTGTTCGAGGTGTTCATTCGAGCCTCTCCACCGGTAGCCAACGTCTTGTCGTTGTAGAAGAAAATGTACCCATTTCAGAATTGCTAGGTTAAACCATGAAGAAAATACTATTACTGTTGCTTGCTGCTTTATCGATAGCGGGTTGTAAAGATGACGGCCGCACTTACATTGGTGAACACAACTATTACACCATGGAGCCAAGTGAGATCTTTAAATCTGACTCTGCGACATACCAACAACGTGACTTTCCTCGTTACTTTATCCATCGCGCCAAAGAATGGCCAAGGGAAGACTTAAATGACGCGAGCTCTTACGATTTGCCACGCGTTCAGTTTACTTGGGCCAACTTATCAAACGACTCAGGCTATGAGCCAGACCCTATGTATAATGAATACGAAGGACGAACCAAAATTTGGAGTATGAAGACTGATGGCACCGATTTACGTTTGGTGACCGATTTGCCATGGCTTGGCGATGGTGACATAACTGTTGATAAAACCAGTCGCTCGCCAAACAATCGTTACGTTGCAGTCGGTTTTGGTTTGACTAACTACCTTTTTGATATCAAAAACCAGAAGCTGATTAAGCTGCCACATGATATTGAAGGCCCTTCCGGATTTTTATGGGCGGAAGATAGCAGCTACGTTTATTACCGCACTGGTAAGGTTGGTCGTGTGGTTTATAAGTGGGATATTGCTAAAGGTGAGGCGGAAAAGACCGATCTTTACATCAGTGATACTGGCTTCATAAAGGACGGGAAAAGATATCAGGTAAATGATTTTGCTGCGCTTATTTACGATGCAAATACAAATCAAAAAGCAAAAGCAGTTTTTTGGGATAAGGACTTAGCGACGAATAAATCAAAAGCGGATTATAAAGCCATAAGTCCAGAAGGGGACATTGTCTGGGCGGCTAATCGCAACTATCACAATGTGTTTGTCGTCGACCTAGCGAAAGGTAAACAGATTAAGCGTGATGGGGCAATGCAATATGCCATCGGTTTAAATAATCGTTTTTCGCTAACAAATTACAACGCGATGCTGATGTCGGTGCAGAAAAACCATACTAAACAAGCGTGGAGCTGGTCTCCATTGGGTTATGGGCGCACGTTAGATCCTGCAATTGTGTATAACCTCTCCGCAAATCAAGGAAATTGGTTTAAGGAGGCGAACTAATGGCTTTTACGTTTGATAATGAAGTCTATCTGTTTGGAGCTTTCTTTAGTGCCGTAAAGAACGATGATGGTGTGGAAGTGTGGCCGGACTGGCATTCCCAGCCAGATCTCACTCAAGTAAATGAGCTAGAGGGTAAGATTCGTCCCATACCTTTGACTCCAGTGATGGTCAATGCCTTGTCGGGAGGTGAACCCGCACTGTGGGGCACCACCAGAGAGGGAAAATTGGTCGAGTTAGGTTTAGGCGAGCCACCACAAGCAACGGGTAAGCAACCTTTATCGGGAGAAAAGGTCGACTCTGAAAGTTCTGTACCGAGTGATGTCAACAATTACGAAGTACTCAAGTTGGGCAACCGACCGGAAGGGATCTGCAAAGGGAAAAGCTATGAATTAAGCTTTCCACCATTGCGTTTGTTGGCGCAGATGATTGCGCCGCTGAATGATCCAGAAAGTACTGGGGGCGCAAAAAATCTAGTAAGTCTTGCAGAAAACATTAAGCATTTTGCCCAGTACATTGATGATGGGACCAACAAAACAAACCAAACGGGTGTGAAGTTCCAACTTACTGAAATTGCAGTAAGCCAACTTGCTCCTGCCTATGCTGGTGGTGACCTTTCGCCAGAACAACAAAGTTACAATGATTGGTTAGAGCGTCAGAAAAAAAGAAACAAACCCCTGAAAGGTTTCGTTGTGCCAAGAACGCACAGTTGTGCAGTGTTGTTCACTGATAATCTTTATCGTGGCGCAGAAGTTTCGCTAGTTAGACCGGTTAAGCAGCTCAAAGCGGGCGATTTAGAGAGCGCCGCAGAAGAAGTGATTAATGTGAAGGTAGTCGATACCAACGTTGCAAGATGGGCAATTGAAGTTGGTGAAAAAAACGTTTTACCAAGTGCATTGTTTAACCTTGACCCTAGCCAAGTTGAAGATGGTTTTTATTTGTTGCGCATCCAATTTTGGGAAACTGAATGGAAAGCACTCGATGAAACACGTAAAAAGTTACCTGAAAGTGTGTTGAAGGCCAATGCCACAAAGCAGTTTATGAAACACCCTAAAACTGATGTGGAGCAGAATGTATATACTTATGAGCTGCATGAAAAGCTGACGTTTATCGAGACAGCGGGCATTGGCAAAATGGCGTGCGTGTGTGGTGACATGATCACCTTAGAGGAAGCGCTCATCCAACAATTTCCTAATCAGTTGCCATCTTATTCAGACTACGCGACAAAGGGGTTAACCTATCAAACTAAGCAAAAGCCGGGCGTCGCACCGTTATCTTTGCATGCTGCGATCAACAAAACCTACGAATCGTTGAGCAGTGATTTTCTCTCCATTGACGGTGCTAAGCTTTTTGGCCCACCTGCGGATATGGCGAAAACCATCGGGCAGGCGCTATGGGAAAACAGTGAATCAGGGGCTTTACCTCCATTTCTGATGAGTGGTATCGCGTTACATTCGGCACTTGCCGCCACCAGTGGTGTTAAAAAGAGCGTCAGCCTTGCAAAGGTTTTTGCGCGTAAAGAGCTAACGCTGAAACAAGCACAAGCGTTAGTGTTTAGAAAGCATGTAATCGATATTCCTTATATCAAACGTGCTTTTAAAGCGGCAGGCCCAGAGTCAAAAATCATGCGTGGCGTTGGACGTTTAAGCAGTGATTTTTTGAGCGGAACAAATCGCGCGCTACCAGCAATTGGAGTTATCGCAAGTGGCAAGGAAGCGTTAGAGCAATATTCGGCGTTCTCTGAACAAATTAAAAATGCGAAAGAAGCGCAAGAAACTTTAAGCAAATATGCTGAAAACTATCTTTCTTCTTTAACGTTTGTTCGTCGCTTTGATAATCCAGAACATTGGCAAAAAAAGGCAGAAGCGGTGCAGGAAGCGCTTGGTAAAGAAGGGAATGCTCAGATCTTTGTTGATGGTCAAGGGGTCGTTGTTCGAATGAACTTCAAGTTTAACTCTGCTGAGTTTGAGAACGAAGTTCAAGTACTGCATATCGACTATATAGAAGTATGTAAAAAATTATGCCAGCTTTTATCCAAAAACCCTGATTACCAAGTTGCCATTATTGGCCATGCAGGGCCAATAGGAACGCATGAAAATAACTTAAAAATTTCCAGATTGCGTGCGGATGTCGTTAAAGAGGCCATCCTTGCCAAAGCAAGCGAAAAAGAACGAGCGAATCTAGAATCAAGGTTGTGGATTGAATTTAAGGGTAAGTCACAACTGATTGATGATATCGAAGGTTATGCCGACGTTAACGACCGATCAGATACTGCTGATATCGCTGTGAACCGACGTGTAGAGGTTAGGTTGATCATCCCTGACTTTGCGGTTTCCCTACCACCGAGCCGCTCGGGAACGATGGCATTAAATCGCGCGCATCAAATTTGGGAAGGGCATCAGCTTGCGGCAAAGGAAGCTCAAGATAAGTTGATTATTGCTGCCGTTGATGCAATGGCAAGTGTCGCAATCTGGACGCCTGCCGCACCAGTGGCTGCCTATTATTTTGCCGGTAAAGTGGGTGCAGATCTTTTGGGCGCTGCAACTGATTTCTATGGCGACCTTTTTGGTGATGCGACGTTTAAGGAGATCAAAGCTCAGTACAACAACAAAAGCATGCTAAAGACACTCAGTAGCATCAACAAAGAGCTTATCTCTCTGTACAAAGGGATAAGTCAAGACCTTCAACCTCAGGTCATTGATGCTGTTGGCTTAGCTGACTTTCTCAAAAAACAGGCGAATCATGATGAATTGTTGAAGCGCTTTTTGTTGCGCTCTTATGCTTTGAATTCATTGATTGAGTTACTAACGCTTCTCCGCGCTAAGTGGAGCCTGACGGGTGACTTTGATGATTTCATTGAGGATTATCGAGTTGACGAGTTTATTCAGCTGTATGTCATGAGTGATAACTGGGAAATTCCAGTCGATGATGGTAATACACTGGCCCTGAACTGGGTAAACCGATTTAAAAAATCTGGTTTGTTCTCTAACTCAGATGCCAATAGCTCGTTACAATGGAGTTACGGTGAAAAAATAGGTGGTGCATTTAATACAGGATTCCCTGTACAGACACGTCTATTCTTGGACCGAAAATCAGATGAGTCCTTGCAAGAAAGTGCTTCTATCCGAGAAGGCCTAAAAGCATTTTGTCACGACTTCAACTTAGCTAAAGAAGAACTTGGCCGTGATGATATAGAGTTCAGCCGCTTGCTGGTTCAAGACGGTGAGAAATGGACGCCATATGTAGAGTGGGCATTTGCGCAGAATGGACGAAAGCTACGCCCACAAACTCGCGTGAAACTACAGGTGGTTTTAAAAGACAATGTCTCATCTAAGGCACTGTTTTTACAGGAGGTCGCTTATCGCGCAGCCGTTGTTGGCTTGGTTGGCTTGGACTCTCATGGGCCAACCTTTGATGTGTTGTTTACAAAAATGGATGCTTCTCAATTCGAAGACCCTGATAAAGCGATTCAAAAACACTTTGAGAGTAAAGGTGTCGAGGAGTTGTATGGTCTTGAATTTGAGCCAACATATGGCTTTGGTGAGTTTTTAATCCATGGAATCAAGCCGCTATGCCCAAATGTTAAAGTCATAGATGAGGTGAAAGCCTTCTTTACAGGTCAAAGCGTGTTTGAATATGTTCGAGACACTGGTGCTTTTGAACAGATGAAATATGTCTTCTCACTGGGAGGGCATGATTTACTAGCGGGTAAGTTAGAGGGCTTGGGTACATATAAAAACTACACTCTAGATATTACTGAAGTTAACTTTGGTATCGATGGTCAAAGCCCTGCACAAGAAGCGAAAAACTTTAACGGTCGAACATTGGAAAAGACGAAACTCACAGACACTGACTTTTTGATCGAAGAGTTTGTCATGAGTGAGTCTGCATCATCTCGAGACAGTACACCGAAGGTGATCGATGGCAACCTTATTATTTTGCCTGGTGTTGAAATTGACGGTGACCTTGCTTGGGGTGAAGGCAATGCGAATAAACTGATAAGCAACAAGTTTGATTGGTCGAAAGAGCAACGGTTCTCACTTTGTTTTGCGGTGTTGGGGGATGATCGTGCGAGTGACGACTACGATACAATGTTACTCAACGCCATTGAGTGTGGGGTGAAACTGCAGATCAAAGATGGTCCAGTTAAACATGATGTGATGCATTATGCCGGGGTAGTCAACATTCATTCTCGTCTTGTTACCGAGAAGTCAAATACTGGGTATAATGGAATAGAAACAAGAACCGTTTTTGATCTAGAGCTTGACGATAGCGGCGCGACTAAGCGTACAGGTCTGGAGCAAAGCGCCGTTCAATTTATTGATCAGAATGACGCGAATTTCTCCCGTTTATTAACTTCAAGCGAGAAAAAGTACCTTTATATCATTCGCTTTGAGTACTCTTATGTGTCGCCTACAGGCAAACTAGTTAATGGTTTAAGACCTTTTGGTGATGTTTTAGATGGTAATGATCTAAAACCTATCAAACTTGAGCTGGCTTCATTTGAACAAATGGATGTAAGTGAAGGTTATGAACTACCGAAGTTTGAGCTTCAAGTTCCTGCGGTGAAAGACTTCATGACGGGTAAGCCATGGATAGAAACGGTTGAAAAGGAAAATGCGACAAGTGAGGCGAATCACTTACACTGGAAAAACCTAGGGGTACAGAACGAGCAGAAAGGATATGTTGAGAATTGGATAACGAAACAAGCGTCTTCGCTCAATGCTCCGGAAATCGCTCTTTTACAGGCAAAGTAACATACAAAAAAACCGCCTTCGGGCGGTTTTTCTTTTCTTATGACTTCATGCTGAATTTAGAATTTTCTTTTTAAGCCCCATCAACCCGCTGCAGAAATGTCGTATTTCTTCATCTTATGGTTGAGAGTGCTCATTGGCAGCGCCAATTGCTCAGCGGCCTTCTTGGTGTGCCAATTACAGGCATTTAAGCAATCGATGATTACTGTACGCTCGTATTGGCTGACAACGTCCTTAAGGCTCTTTGAAACGTCTTCTAAATCCGCTTGTGCTTGCTGCTCGTAAGCAGGTTGCTCTGGGGTAGGTGAAGCTGCTTTCATGTCAATACTTGGTACATCTTCTGGGATTTGTTCGCCAAACTCAATGTGAGTAATGGTTTCAAAATCGGACAGTAGCACCGAGCGCTCAATGATGTTCTTAAGCTCACGCACGTTCCCTGGGTATTGGTAGGCAAGGAGCTGTTTACGTACGTTGGCACTTAACCCTGGCGCTTGCGGCAGACCTAGCGTGTTGGTTGTGTGTTGCACGAAATGTTCGGCAAGGGGAATAATGTCTGACTTGCGAGCTCTCAATGGTGGTAATGTAATAGGGAACACATTCAAACGATAGAACAAATCGGCACGGAATCCGCCATCTTTGATTTGCTGCATAAGATTACAGTGGGTTGCGGCGATAACGCGAACGTCCACCTCAATCTCTTTGCTGGTACCGATAGGGCGAACTTTGCGTTCTTGTAGTACACGCAGTAACTTTGCCTGCAGTAGCATTGGCATATCGCCAATTTCATCTAGGAAAAGCGTGCCGCCGTTGGCTGCTTCAAACAAACCGACTTTGTCTTTGTCTGCGCCCGTAAATGAACCTTTCTTATGCCCAAAAAGCTCAGATTCCAATAACTGCTCTGGAATAGCCGCACAGTTCTGAACGATCAAAGGCTGTTCTGAACGATTAGAGTTTTCGTGAATGTATTTCGCGATCACTTCTTTACCAGCGCCCGTTTCACCACGCAACAGAACGTCGACAGGAAGAGATAGCACCTTATCAAGACGATTCAAGACATTGAGCATTTCTTCGCTCTCTGCAATAGGACCTTGATAGGCTTTCTGGGTACGTTTTTTGAGCTGAGTGTTCTCGCGCACTAGGGCTTGATTGTCGGCATTGAGATTTTTTATTACTTGCCCGTATTGCTCTAACCACACAGCTTGGCGAATATTACTCGCGGCCATACGACAAAACTCAGTCAATGCAGCTTCATTGTCGATAACACTTAAATCGAGTAAGACTAACAGTCCAATGGTTTTGCTTTCGCTATCAATCAAAGGCCAAGCCAATAAGTTCTCGCTTTTTAATCCCAGTGTCTGCTCAGTTTGATAGATGCTTTCGCAGTCATAGCCGTTGTACTTATACAACTCGTTAATCAACACCACTTCACCATTACGAATGGCAAAGTTAAATGGGTCGTTCTCACTGGCTGAGTCTAACTGTAATGCTTCCCAAGGGTGGGAAACGATAGTTTTATCGTTATGGTGAGCGGTACTTGGAATCAACGCCTGCCCAGTCTGGTCCAAAACGTAAATGATGCCGTGCTTTGCGAGGGTCATTTGTCTCGCAGCGGTCAACACAGCATCCAACGTTTGGGTAAGCTGGCTGCGATCAGCCAAAGACTGACTGATCGCAAGTAGGGCGTTACTAAGTTCGCTATGGTTAGCTGAACGCATAGGTTAGTGTTCCTTGCTCATCGACAGACACTTCGATTTGCGTATGTGAATCATCCTTGTCATGCACTAATAGCTGAGTCGATAGTTGCGGCAGCAACTGACGGTTGATGACCGCGTCGATGTTACGCGCGCCCGTTTCAGCAAGGCGACAGTTACCTAGTACGAACTCAACCAAGCTTTCTTCGTAGCTCAGAGACAACTTGTGATGGCTCTGTAGACGCTGAGAAACTTTGTTCAGCTTGTGGTGAATAATTTCTGTCATTGCTTCATCAGACAGCGGAACAAATGGTAGTACTGACATACGTGCCAACAGCGCCGGCTTGAAGTGTTGGTTCAAAGTAGGGCGAATAGCTTCTGCGATGATGTTTGCATCGATGTCTTTGGATTGATGAACCAAAGATTCGATCTCATGCGTCGCAAGGTTACTGGTCATGATGATCAGCGTGTTCTTGAAGTCGATTGTGCGGCCTTCGCCGTCGTTCAGCGTGCCTTTGTCGAACACTTGGTAGAACAGGTTCAACACTTCAGGGTCGGCTTTTTCCACTTCATCAAGAAGAACAACAGAATATGGACGTTGACGAACCGCTTCTGTCAGCATGCCGCCTTCACCGTAACCTACGTAACCCGGAGGTGAACCGATTAGGCGAGATACCGTGTGCTTCTCTTGGAACTCAGACATGTTAATGGTCGTCATAAAGCGCTCACCACCAAACATTTGATCAGCGATCGCACGAGCCGTTTCGGTTTTACCCACGCCACTTGGGCCAACCAGCAGGAATACGCCTGTTGGTGCGTCTGGGTTACCTAGACCAGCTTTCGCAGTTTGAATGCCTTCAGACAGTGCATCGATAGCGTATTCTTGGCCTTTGATGCTTTGTGTTAGGCTTTCTTTCAGTTTTAGCGTGGTTTCTGCTTCGTCTTGAAGCATCTTACCCATTGGAATACCAGTCCAGTCCGAGATCACATGGCTGACTTCATCTGGGCCCACTTCAAAGTGAACCAGTGGGTTGCCATTGCGGATTACATCTAGCTGCTCTTGGCAGGCCGAAATTGCAATGCGAACGGCTTCTTCGTCCATTTCTGTATATGGAGAAACGTCTTGCTCTTGTTCTGAATCTTCGTCTGCAACAAGCTCTTCTTCATTTGTTTCGCCAAAGACCAGTTCATGTAAGCGAGAGCGTAGAGCAATCATCTCTTGGATCTGCTCTTTTTCTTTGTGCCATTGCGCTTCTTGTTCTGCTAGCTCTTCTTTCGTTGTTTCCATTGCCAGTTTTAGGTCTGGAATGTTAGCAAGGCTGTGCTTGTCGCCAGTTTGCTGCAGAGCATCACGCTCAAGTGCTTCAAGCTCGCGCTGTTGAGCTGCAAGTTCTTGTTGCAGAGTCTCAACAGAAGCAGGAATGGCATTAAGGCTGATGTTCACTCGAGCACACGCCGTATCTAGTACATCGATCGCTTTGTCTGGCAGTTGACGACCAGAGATGTAACGAGCAGAAAGTGCTGCCGCAGCAGTGATAGCATCGTCACGCACGTAAACGTTGTGTGACTTCTCGTATGCTGGGCGCAGACCACGAATGATCAATGCTGCTTGCTCAGGAGACGGTTCGTCGAGTTTCACCAATTGGAAACGACGTGCAAGGGCAGGATCTTTCTCGAAGTACTTCTTGTATTCCGACCATGTTGTTGCGGCGATGGTTTTCACTTCACCACGCGCTAGGGCTGGTTTTAGCAAGTTTGCCGCGTCGCTGCCGCCCGCTTGGTTACCACCGCCAACAAGGGTGTGTGCTTCATCGATGAAAAGAATGATAGGGGTTGGCGAGTTTTTCACTTCATCCAATACCGCGTTTAGGCGTTTTTCGAATTCACCTTTTACGCTTGCACCAGCTTGCAGAAGACCCATATCTAGCCCGTAAAGCTCAACACCTTTGAGGTTGTCTGGTACGTCACCTTGTACAATCTTAAGTGCCAAGCCTTCTACTACTGCGGTTTTACCAACGCCCGGTTCACCAACAGCAATAGGGTTGTTTTTACGGCGACGAGCAAGAATGTCCACGATTTGGCGGATTTCTTGGTCGCGGCAGAAAACAGGATCGATTTCGCCTTTGCGTGCTTTACCAGTGAAGTCTGTTGTGAACTTGCTCAGTGCTGAGCCATCCTCACGAGCTTGTGTTTTCTCTGAAGTAGCAACTTGCGCCTCAATAGATTGGCTTGTTAGCTCTGCAAAGTTACGCTTAAGGCTGTCAGGGTTTACCGATTCAAGGATAGAGGCGTAACCATGTTGGCCGTAACGGAGAGGGTTGCTAACAAGAGTAAGGAGTAGGGCACCAGAGCGGATTTGTGTTTCGGATAGATCTAAAGAAGAAACCAGCCAGCTTTCTTGTAACCATTCGATTAATAACGCAGAAAAAACAGGTTTGCTGCCATTTCCTTTGGCGTTGGTGTCGAGTGTGGATCGAACCGATTGTCTTAATAAGTTCTCAGAACAATCAAAATGACTTAATAAGACGTCAAAATCACTATTTGGCCTTTCTAATAGACTCAGTAAATAATGCTCAATTTGAACTTCGTTTGCTTTTTCAGAGACTGCAAGTGCAGCGGCGTCTTCTAATGCTACTTTTGCAATCGGGTGTAGACGCTGAATTAATGAAGAAAGGTTTATATTTATCATAGCCATTTTATTCTTTAGAGGAAAAGAGGTAGCGGCTATTATACTAAAAGTGATTGCGTTCTTTTTTTATCAAGATATTTTGACTATCGTTTGTTGGTTATTTTTAATGATTATTGTGACATTAATGTTTGTGGTTATTTTAATGGCGTTGTTATTCTAAATTAATTGATAGTAAAAGTGTCGGATTTATTAGTTTTAATGACTTTATTTACACAGTTTTATATGGTTATTTTCACTTTTTAAAGTTAGAACAATTTATTATTATCTTAATCCAACTTTTTGGTTTTTTATCCAATAAATTGTACTCAAGATATTAGTGAATAATGTCTTAATTTGTGTAAATTGTTGTTTTTATTGTATTTTTAAAGTTGGCACGGACTTTGATTATACCAAGTAGTCGCGGTGATAAGCGATTTGGTGATTTAAACAAAACAGATTTTAGAAAAGGAAATAGCGATGCCAACTCCAGCATATATGTCTATCCAAGGTGAGACTCAAGGCCATATTACTAAAGATACTTACTCTGCAGATTCAGTAGGTAACACATGGCAAGAAGCTCACGTTGATGAGTTCCTAGTACAAGAACTTGATCACGTGCTAACAGTTCCACGTGATCCACAAAGTGGTCAGCCAACTGGTCAACGTGTACACCGTCCACTTGTTGTAACTAAAGTTCAAGATCGCTCATCTCCACTACTATTCAACGCACTAGTATCTGGCGAAAAACTTCCTGAGTGTGTGATCCGCTTCTACCGCACTTCAGTTCAAGGTAAACAAGAGCACTACTACTCAATCAAATTGATTGATGCGCTACTTGTCGATATCCAAACTCGTATGAACCACTGTCAAGACGCAGCAACAGCTGACCGCGTGACAGAAGAAGTGCTTAAGTTCACTTACCGTGCGATCGAAGTAACTCACGAAAACTGTGGTACTGCGGGTAACGACGACTGGCGTGCTCCACGCGAAGCTTAATTGCTCGTCGCGTAAAGATTCAGGGCCAACGATTGTTGGCCCTAATTCGATTATTTGTATCAGGTAAAAGATATGGTGAATGACGTAGAATTTAAATTTGAAGTGCCTGGATGTGGGCATGAATTTCGGGTTGAGAGCTTTCATGTTCATGAAGAGTTATCTAAGCCTTTCCACATCAATCTCTCATTACTTTCACTTGATCCAGATATCTCGTTCGATGAGTTAATACGTAAAGCAGGAACATTGACACTTTACGGACAAGGTGTTGGGGCTGCGCGTGTGTTCAACGGCGTGGTGAATGAAGTTCGTTACTTAGGGACTGGGCGTCGTTTTTCTCGTTATCAATTAGTCTTGGTTCCTCAAGCTTGGTTCTTATCTCAGCGCCAAGATTGTCGTATTTTCCAGCAAAAGTCAGCGCAAGACATCATCACAGAAGTACTCGATGATGGGGCAGTCACCGATTACCGATTTGAAGTGTCGGGTACTTATCCTCCAAAAGAATACGTTCTGCAATACCGTGAGTCTGACTTGCACTTCGTGCAGCGTATGATGGCTGAACACGGTATGTGGTATTACTTTGACCATAGCGATTCAAATCATACGATGGTCATTGTCGACAGTAATGACGCGATTGCACCTTTGATAAGCTCGCCACTAAATGCTTCTTACATTGGGCCGATTGTTTATCATGCCGATGGTGGCGGTGTTGCCGATCGCGAACATATCTCTGATCTCGAGTTAGTTAACCGCGTTAGAACGGGACAGGTTACGTACACAGATTACAACTACGAACACCCTAAAATTCCACAAGAGATGACACAGGCTGGCGAGCTAGACCAAGATCTCAAGCAGTTTGATTATCCTGGACGATACGTCGACCCGCTGATGGGGCAGGTGAGAACCACGGAGTGGATGTCGGAACACATAGTCGATAATCAACAAGTGGAAGCAACGAGTGACGTAATGCGCTTAGCATCTGGTTACAGCTTTAACGTCAGTGACCACCCGCGTTCTGAGATTAACCGCGATTACCTCATGTTGTCTGTAATGCACACAGGTCAAGATCCGCAAGTGCATGAAGATGAAGCGAGTGGTATGCCAACCACTTACTACAACCAGTTCTCGTGTATTCCACGTGATGTGGTGTTTAAAGCGCCTAAACTAGCGGCACCAGTAGTGGATGGCCCTCAAACGGCGGTCGTTGTAGGACCAGAAGGTGAAGAGATTTACACCGACAAGCTTGGTCGAGTGAAAGTACAGTTCCATTGGGATCGCTACGGTGATAACAACGAGCATTCAAGCTGTTGGATTCGTGTAAGCCAATCCATGGCTGCGCCAACATGGGGCGCAGTTTATTTGCCGCGTATTGGCCACGAAGTCGTAGTAACTTTCCTTGAGGGGGATCCAGATCGTCCGTTAGTTACGGGCGCAGTTTACAACGGTTTGCATTTCCCACCGTACTCTTTGCCAGAAAACAAAACTCGTACCACGTTCCGCACGCAAACGCACAAAGGAACAGGTTACAACGAGTTGAGTTTTGAAGACGAAGCGAACCAAGAAGAAGTCTATATTCACGCTCAAAAAGACATGTCGACCAAGGTGCTCAACAACCGTTACCGTGATATCGGTCAAGATGAATTCTTGAAGGTTGCACGTCACCAAACGAATGAAGTTCATGGTGACCATAAAGAAACCATTCATGGGCATAAAACGACACAGGTAAACAGTACGTTTACCGAGACAGTCGAGCAAGACGTTACCGTTACATACAACGCGAACGAAGCCCAGTATGTGAAAAACAATTCTGACTTAGAAATTGGTGATAACCGTACGACTAAGATCGGTAAAAATGATGACTTAGATATTGGCGAAAACAGTAACCTTACTATCGGTGCGTCTAAGAGTTCAGATATTGGTGCGGATGATAACCAGACGGTTGGTGGCAACTTAACGGTATCAGTGAAAGGGAACACCGCTTATAAAGCTGATGGTGCAACGCAAATTATCAGTGGCGACAAGATTGTATTGAAAACGGGTGGTTCCTCTTTAGTGATGAACAGTGATGGTTCAATAAAGTTATCAGGCTCGGCTATTACGATCGAAGGCAGTGACAAAGTCGTCGTGAAAGGTGGCAACGTAGTGGTTAACTAACAATGGAAAAACAACCTCTTACAACAGAAGTAATATCAGAGCAGCAAGCCGAATCAACGGCTTGCTTTTCGCGTTTTGGAAGAATAGTGGCTATCAATGAGTCTACGGGCAGTGTGCGAGTTGATTTTGATGGTAACCCATTTAAGCAGCCACTCACTGCGAGACTAGGACGTGGCTTTCGTCGTTCTGAGCTGCAAATGGCTATCGATAATCGATTAAGTTGTCGAGTTGAATTTTTGAACGACGACTTAAGCTTGCCTCTTGTGACGGACATTTTCTTCTCCATTCTGGATGACTCTGACGAGTTTGTATTGCGAGCGAAGAAGATGGTTATCGAGACAGAACAAGAGTTGGTAGTCAAAAGTGGTGAGACAGAAACTCGCTATAGCGGGCGCGATGGACGAATTACCACTAAAGCGAAGTACGTCACTTCTCAAGCAGAAAAAGCACAAAAAATTCAAGGCGGAACGATCGCAATTAACTAATTACCTAGCATTAGCTAATTTACGTCGAGTTAGCTAATTACTTTGTATTAACTAATTGCAATCGCGTTATGGCACGCTAATAACGGATAACTAGATGCGACAAAGAATCGGTGTCGAGCACCTAAAGGCACCCATAACCAATCAAGAAGTCGAAGGCGCGTTAGCAAAAGCTGATCGCGCTGTGAATGACCTTTCCCAATTGCCAGTAACATGGCTGGATTTCTGTAATGAAAAGCTGTCCATTGCTTCTGAAAGTATCGGTTTTTTAATCAGGCAGCGAGTTCAAATTCACAAAAGGGGTTATCCAAGTCGTGAGTTGGCGTATCTCAAGCTGATTGAACGCCAAATTGAAGAACTGAAGCAGGTGTACTTGTCGTTTTATCGGTTAGCACCGGGGTTGATTCATCAATTAAGAAGCAAAGAGCCAGAAATCTACAGCTGGCTGATGCTACAAGGCGAGTTGGGCTCAGCGTTGGACAACCTTTTGTGCGGCTTGAGTTTACTCGAAGATATTGACGCTAAAACCGCAATGGTCATTGCCGTACAATCTCCGGTTGAATCTATGGATAGCACGCTTTCGGAGCTTATTGAGGGTAATGCGACATCCAGTGCGTTTTACTTTGAATGCTTACGTGTACGTCAAACATTAAGTGTTTCTCTCATCAAGCGCTGGCACAAAGCCAGCATCATTAGCTCTCATGTTGCTTTGCCACTGCTCGCTTTACAAGACGTGAAAGAGGGGATTGATTGGCTCAATGACAATGCAGGCAGCGAACAATATCTATTTGAACGTTTGATTACCAAACGTGACAGAGGCACTTGGTTCCGTCAGTGCTTTGGCATCGAACCAAATGGATTACCATCAGCGCAAGTGCTCACTTATGCCAAGTTACTTGAGTTAAAAGAGTTTGAGGCGTTTGATATCTCTTCTTCATTAGCACCTGTTGATTTTGCGCTGGGTGGTGATTGGAAACTGGTACCCCAAATCATCGAGCACTTGGAAAGTCTGGAGGAAGGTGAAGCTGAGGGTGAAATTTGGCTTCAAGCCTTGTATGTCGTCTACGGAAAGCTTCTTCCTCTGAATCCGCAAGATGTTGGTGTCGAGTATGAATGGGAAGAGATCGTCGATCTGCTCAATGAGTGGGTGGAAGATGAAAAATATATCCAAAATCTACCAAGCCGCTTGGGTTACGCATTGAGCTTCGAGTCTACGTTAGCTGCGATGCAAGATTCTAACGTTGATGTGCTGTTCCGCGACTGGCTATGGTGCCAAATCTGTATTCAATCCAGAGCCTACGTGCCTTGGGATATGGCAATGCCGATTCATCAACAAGACTGGAACTTTAACAATTTAAAGGCCGCACCTTCTGCGAGCGAACGATTCAACTTAAGGAATAGCAATGCAGTTATGGGATATTGAGGCGCACCCTGAGCTATCACTTAAAGGTCGTTTTCAACGTGACGAAAACGGCGATGAAGTGTGGGTTGTGGTCGCCAAACGCACATGGCAATTCGATGGTGTGGTTTGGCACGAATTAGGTGAAAGTGAAATCTTCGATGATCCCCAATATTTGGGCGAAGAAGGCTTCTCTGCGATGAAAGTTGACCACGAATTCGCGTATACCAAAGACAATACAGATGTACTTGTTTACGGTAAAGCGCGCAGTTACGCGAAAAAGCCAGTGACATACCAAGAGTGTCGCGTGTTGATTGATGGTCATATCGATAAGACTCTCGCTATTCACGGGGAACGCGTATGGGTTGAGCATGCTGGCAGTATCACGCTGAGCAATCCAGTCCCATTTATTGAAAAAGACATTGATTACACTTGCGCGGTAGGCGGTGATTTACGTAACCGAATAGGTGGTGGGGTTGCCGACTCCAACAAAGAATTGCTTGAACAGAAAGTACCCTCGATTTTTTATCCCCGAGAGGACTGGAGTGCCGCCGCGAAAAAACTACGCGTTGCGGGGTTCGGGCCAGTGCCTCCGTTCTTTGAGTCGCGCCAGAAGCTGGCCGGCACGTTCGATGACGATTGGATTGAGAATCGCAAGCCAATGTTGCCACTCGATTTTGATAAGCGGTTCTTCCAAAGCGCGCCTATTGATCAACAGTGCAAAGGCTTTCTTCGTGGGGGGGAGCGTTTGATGATGAGTGGTTTTTGTCATGATGACACGCTTTCATTTCGAATTCCTAAAGAAAAATACCGTGCGATCGCGACGTTCAAAGATCAAAGCTATCAAGCTGATATGGCGATCTACACCTTATTCGTTGATGCGGAAAAGAAGACTATATCAATCAGTTACACCGCTGCGTTTCCTTGTCAGGGCAAGGAGCATTTGTTGGTGTCGACATCCATCACTAAGTTGGAAGAGGTAAGCGAGCATGCATAATTCAACAGGCCGTTACGTGCTAGGGATGGAAGTGATGACGCCAACCGGTATGAATTTAGATATTGCTAGTGCAGTTTCGTATGCTGATTTAGGAAGATTCGACCAATGTGTAGGGGATGATGGTATCGAGCGTTTTACTTACGCCAAAATCGAATACACCAAAGAAAGTGAGCAGTTTGAGAAAACGTGTGAGTTAATCACCCACTTGCTTGATTCATTGTTAGCACAGTTACCACGTTCATTGAGACCAATACCTTTGCTTATAGCGGTGCCTGCGTCTGTTTCACTAGTAAAGGTGCAAGAATGGCTTGGTGAAAGTAACTATGCTGAATTTCTCTCTGTGGTGAATGCTGTTTATGCCAGTGGGCCCAGTTTCGTTCTCCAGGCCATGAAATCATTGGATAAATATGATGCTATGATGTGTATCAGTGTCGATTCCTTGGTGAGTTCGATGCAAACACTCATCGACGATGCGATGGTAATGAGTACCAATAATCCATGGGGCGTTATTCCGAGCGAGGGTGGGGCGGGTTTAATTCTTTGTCGAAAAAACACCGTAGAAACATTGAAACTTAAGCCTCAAGCGCAGCTTGGCTACATTGATACGGAATTAAACACTTCAGACCGAAGAGGCATGTTTCGACTTGTTCAACGTGCGAGTAAAAAGCTCGATTCATTTGGTGAAGTGTATTCCGATATGACGAACCTGCGCATGCATTCGGAAGATTACGGCTTTGCTCTGGGGGCGAAAGCAGAACGATTCACGAACCCAGAACAACCGCAGCTTATCAATGAGTTGTGGGGCACAATGGGTAGTTGTTCTTCTCTCGCTTTAATTGCCTTTGCGGTCAGAGAGCAGCACTTTAAGCAACCAACTACATTGTTAATGTTCGACTTTCATGGTGACAAAGGAGTTCTCCAATTACTGCAATGTTAGTGGGCACTCATCGATCAAATGGCAATGAAAATATACTCATATTATTAGGTTGAAGTTTGTAACACGAAAAAGCGTATAACTCATGCAGTGAAAGCGTAAGTAAAAAGGTCTAATAAGTTAGTAATAATAACTAAAATAATAGGCTTACTGTTTGTTTTAAATACCAACCTTGATACAAGTACGTTCAAGAAAATATTATTCAACTCTAATAATATTTATTCTATGAAAGAGTACTAAGTGTCTAATAATCAGAGTACAGCCAAAGGATATATCGATCAGTTGGTTGTTAAAGCTATTGAGAAAAAGAAACTGAATGAGCAAAGGCTAGCAGAAAAAAATAAGCCGAAGCTTGAGTACGTGCTTTTTTCACAGTTTGATGTATTAGACAAGCTTCCTTCTAAAAATGGTAAGACAACGGTTTACCATCTTGCAAAAAAAGGGCAGCCAGAGAAGCAAATCTGTTGCAAAGTTATCAATGATGACTCGCCAGAATTTGCGAGCAAAATGTTGATTAACGAAGCGAGCAGGCTGGAGCTTTCTCAACACCCTAGCGTGGCTAACTTTGTAAAAATCGGCAACGAATTCGAACGCCCATATTTGATGTACGAGTGGATCCAAGGTGAATCACTGGCAGAAAAAATGGAGCGTCATTCTTCTAAAGGCTTTCGCCACGACCACATCGCTTGGTTGGTGTATCAACTCGCTGGCGCTCTAGAGTTTATGCATACAAGAGGTATCTGCCATCTTGATATTAAACCATCTAACGTATTAGTGAGTGAAGGCGATTACGTTAAGCTCATTGATTTCGGCGCTGCTCGTTACATTGGAGAGACAGAACCTTACGCAGAAGCAAGCTTGAGCTACGCTTCCCCTCTTTATATAGAAACTGGCATCGCGGAACCGCAAGATGATGTTTACTCTCTCGCTTTGCTCGCTGGACACCTATTTTTAGGATCAATATTTGGTGATGCATGGAATAAGCAGTTAAAAGATCGAAAGCGTCCGGCTTTGATCCCGGCTCATATTTGGAAATTGCTGAAAGAAGTCATCAACAAACCAAGAGGGCATGGCTATACCGCTATTTCTTTTGCTCAACAGTTAGCGCGAATCGATACGCAATCAATTAGCTCAAATTCTAACGCACCAATTTTCAGTAGCTTGCGTAACGCGGACTTGCTGCTTACACACTGTAAGCCAAATGATAAAACGGCGTATGGTCGCTTTAAAATATTAGAGGCGAGCTTAGTGTTGAGTGTGCTGGCAACAGCAGGAAGTTATTTATATCAACAGAATAAAGATCAATTGGATGCCATTTTTTCCCGAGGTGTCACTACTGTAACTCACGTTATTACGCCCTCTGAAACGGCTTCTTTTTTGGCTCAGCCTCCATGGAAAATCAAAGAAGAACTGTCTCAAGCTACTCAGAGTATTGATATGACAGAAGCTTATCGAACAGCATATCAAGCTCAGCAGTTAAGCCTCTCGAGTTTATATGAAGAAAAACAGGCTCAGTTAACGTCGTATCAATCGTTAGCGGATGGCTTACCAATGGCATTAGTCGAATTACGTAAGGAGCTTGTCACCTTGCGAGAAACCCTTGTTCGTGACGGTGCCCTGTTTCCATATGCGGATGAGGCGTTGACTAAAGTGATGTCTGGGTTAAATGTCGCGTCTATCGATTCCATGAAAGTATCTTCCATAGCTGGCAGTCGAGATAAGCAGATTGCTCGCTTAATTTTAGATGGTGAAGCTAAGCTCGCAGAAAATGAAATGAAAGAGGCATGGCTGTTAAACCAGTCACAAGCCTATTTCTACAACCAAATCTTACCAAAGACTGTGATGGAAAATATTAATGACTCCATCGATAAACATGCAGAGGCCCACTTTTACACCAAAGCAATTGAAGAAGCTGAATTAGCCAAAGCCTACTTCGGTAATACGCCAGAACTAGACAAAAAAATAAAGGATTTAATCGTCGCAAGAAGCGAATTTATTTTGTTTAGCACCGTGATGGAGCAATCCGTTTACGACAAACAAAAGCTACATGAATCCCTTGCCGATTTAGAACGGAATGCACCAAGTAAATTTACAGAAATCACGAAAATTCTAGATAGCATGGCGTCGGATGCGATAGAGCAGAGCCATCGATTATCTAAGCCAGCAAATGGCGCAATTGCGGTAGCGCGTGCGTTGAGAGATTACTTGACTGAAGGAGACGTGAATTTTGTCCAACATTGATATCGATCGTCTGCTTAATCCTATTTCTGATGAATCTCCAGTGGGTAACGATGCCCGTTACGAGTTTTGCTATGAAATGATGGAATCCGAAGTGAAGAAATTCGGTTCCTTGTTTGGCGAAACAGTAGATTGGAGCGTAGTAAAAACGCACGCGACTGAAGTTCTAGAGCACCACAGTAAAGACTTAAAAGCCATTTGTTACCTCGTTCGCGCGCTAACAGAAGAGTTTGGTCTGCAAGGCTTTGAACAAGGTCTAAAGCTGCTTAGTGAGGCGTTAAGTCGCTTTGGCGTTGAATTGTATCCTTCCCGAAAGCGGGGTCGAGATGGCGCGGTCGAATGGTTGAACCATCAGTTTAAACTGGTCAGCAGCAAGTTAGCGGAAAGCGCTCAGTCATGGGATTTGGTATCAAACTGCATTTCGACTATTGAAGAAGTGCAGCGTCAATACGACGAGGTTTATCAAGACTCAGAAGCGGATTTCTTTGAGATTCGCACTCAACTCAATGTTTTATCTCAACAAGCGGCGGCTGATGAGCAGAGCGATGATGCAGTCGTTAACGTCGAACAAGCGGCGCCTGCACCAGCTACGCAGCCTGCTGCCGCAGAAACGCCAGCGCAGAGTGAAGTGCAAACCGCACCGGTGAAGGCGGTTCCGCCGGCCCCTAAACCTGCGCCAGTTAAGAAAGCGGTAGCAAAAGAAGTCGATGTCGATACGGACTTCTCTTCGCCGACGGCTTCTAAGCGCACCTTGAAGAAGGTTGCGGAAGTCATGCTTCATGCGAACCCAAGTGATCCGCTGGCTTACCGGATTTATCGTCATCTGACTTGGGATGACATTGATGGTCTACCCGACCACCAAAATAATCAAACGCCTTTGAGCTTGGCAGTGTCGTCCGATCAACAAGCAGAATACCGAGATAAAGCTGACCAAGAAAGCGACATCGACACCATTAAGCGTTTGGAGCGCACATTAACGGATGCGCCATTTTGGCTGACGGGCCATTACTTCGTGTATTCGATGCTTAATAACTTGGGCTTTGATGATGCAGCACTTGCTGTGAAACAAGAAGTGACGCGTTTTGTTGAATCGCTAGAGGGCATCGAGCACCTCTCATTTAAGAATTCTATACCATTTGCAGATGAAGCGACCTTGAGCTGGTTATCGACTCAAGATACTACTTCTTCGACTTCTCAACCCGTTGTTCAAACGGTTGTGATTTCGCAGGAAGACTCGCTGCCAATGGAGGATATCACTCTAGAAAATCTAGGGGAATGTGCCGCAGAGCTTGCCCGCAAACTTGAGCTGGATAGCTCGGGACGTGGGCAGTTCATGCTGTATTTACAATTGATAGCAGCTTACCAGTCTGTTGGATTATACCCGTTGTGTTTGCCGTATCTTGAGAAGGGGTGGGAAGTACAAAAAGCGTTTAATCTCGCGAGCTGGGAACCCCACTTATCGTCACAGTTAGAAGACCTAATTCGAAAAACACTCCATCGGTTATTTGGAAGCAAGGATCTTCTACCTGAGAAGTATGAAGAGTGGAAAGCAATTTACGACTAATTAAAGAGTTAGATAAGGAACGAATTATGTCACGTGACGGCTCGGTGGCTCCTAAAGAGCGAATTAATATCCGTTATGTTCCAGCAACTGGCGATACGCAAGAAGACGTAGAGCTGCCGCTAAGCATGATGGTAGTTGGCGACTTTACTGCGCGTGCAGATGAGACACCAATTGAAGAACGTACTCCAATTAACATTGACAAAGACAACTTTAACGAAGTGCTAGAGGGCATGTCTCCAAACGTTAAAGTCAACGTTGAAAACCGTCTTTCTGATGAAGAAGGCGGCCAGATTGGTGTTGATCTGACGTTCCAAAACATGAAGGACTTCTCTCCTGAAGCGATCGCGAAAAGTGTACCTGAACTAAACAGCCTACTTGAGCTTCGCGAAGCCTTGGTTGCACTTAAAGGTCCTCTAGGAAATGTTCCTGCGTTCCGTAAGAAGATCGCATCGGTTCTTCAAGATGAAGAAGCGAGAAAGAAACTGTTGGATGAACTAAGCATTGGCAACGACCAAGACGCGAAAGAAGAGTAAGGGATATCATGTCTGCAGAAGCACAAGCGCCAGAACAAGAAGCAGCCTTAGTTGAATCAGGCTCACTTCTGGATAGCATTCTTAACGAAACACGTTTAAAGCCAAGTGATGAAGGTTTTGACGTTGCAAAACGCGGCGTAGAAGCATTCATCAGTGAGCTACTAAGCAGTTCGAACACAGAGAAAGTCGACCAATCTCTGGTTGATCTGATGATCTCTGAAATCGACCAAAAATTGTCTAAGCAAGTTGATGCAATTCTTCACAACGAAGAAGTTCAAGCGATTGAATCAACGTGGCGTGGCCTTAAGTACCTGGTTGATCACACTGACTTCCGCGAGAACATTCAAATTGAACTGATCTCTGCGAAGAAAGACGAAGTTCTTGATGACTTCGAAGACGCTCCAGAGGTGGTGAAGTCTGGCCTGTACAAGCAAATCTACACACGTGAATACGGCCAGTTCGGTGGTAAACCTGTTGGCGCCGTCATTTGTGATTACGCTATGTCAGCTTCGTCGCCTGACATCAAATTGATGGAATACATGGCTAACGTAGGTGCAATGTCTCACGCACCATTCATCACGTCGGCATCGGCTAAATTCTTTGGTCTAGACAGCTACGAAGAGCTGCCAAACCTAAAAGATCTGAAGTCTGTATTCGAAGGTCCACAGTACGCGAAATGGCGTGGTCTGCGTGAGCACGAAGATGCGCGCTACCTAGGTCTATGTACGTCTCGCTTTATGCTACGTACACCTTACTCTGTTGAAGATAACCCAATCAAGGCGTTTGACTACGATGAGCAAGTAACAGACAGCCATGATAACTACCTATGGGGCAACTCAGCGTACGCGATGGCGTCTAAGATCAGTGAATCATTTGCTAAGTACCGTTGGTGTCCGAACATTATTGGTCCTCAAAGCGGTGGTACTGTACAAGATCTACCGGTTTACAACTTTGAAGCTATGGGTCAAATCGAGACTAAGATCCCAACCGAGATCCTGGTTTCTGACCGTCGTGAGTACGAGCTAGCGGAAGAAGGCTTCATTGCGCTAACCATGCGTAAAGGTTCTGACAATGCGGCGTTCTTCTCTGCAAACTCTGTTCAAAAACCAAAAGTGTTTGCGAACACGCCTGAAGGCAAACAAGCCGAGATGAACTACAAGCTAGGTACTCAGCTTCCTTACATGTTCATTATCAACCGTTTAGCGCACTACATAAAAGTGCTACAGCGTGAGCAAATTGGTTCTTGGAAAGAGCGTTCTGACCTAGAAATCGAATTGAACAAGTGGATTCGTCAATACGTTTCTGACCAAGAGAACCCGCCAGCGGAAGTTCGTGGTCGCCGCCCACTTCGCGCTGCGAAGGTTGAAGTATCAGACGTAGAAGGCGATCCAGGCTGGTACAAAGTATCGATGTCTGTACGTCCTCACTTCAAGTACATGGGCGCAAGCTTCGACTTGTCTCTAGTTGGTAAGCTAGACCAATAACCCATTACTGAAACCATCAAGCAGCCAGTGAAGACTGGCTGCTTTTTTCGTAGGATCGCATATGGAAAAAGGTTACCGTCTTTTAGAGCGGATCGAGCTAGGAGAACCAAAAAACTGCTACGAGAAAGTGGTGTCTCATAAGCATTTGATTGAATCCATTCACTCGCATCTCGCTGACTTGTTGAATACGCATTCCGGCAACGCAATGATCGACAATGAGTATGGTCTGCCAGATTTTAACGACGTACTTTCTAACAACACAAACCTCGTTCGCCATATTCAAAAAAACATCACGTCAACCATAGAACGCTTTGAGCCCCGACTGCTGAATGTCGAGGTTCATTACCGTGAAGACCACCATAATCCATTACAACTCGGCTTTGGTATTCGCGGCGAAGTTTCCCATAACGGCGGTAAAGTCCCAATGTCGATCGATGTCTACATGGGAACCGACGGCCAATTTAACGTTTAGTAGGTGCCACTTGAGTAACAGTAAATACTTTCAAGATGAACTCACGTATTTACGCGAGTCGGGTAGTGAGTTTGCCAAATATCATCCGAAGTTAACTCATTTTCTCTCTGAAGGAACTTTTGATCCAGATGTCGAACGATTGCTGGAGGGTTTTGCTTTTTTGACCGGACGCATCCGCGAAAAGATTGACGATGAACTTCCTGAGCTTACGCAATCTCTGATGACTTTGCTGTGGCCACATTACATGCGTTCGATCCCGTCTTTGTGCATTAGCGAACTAAAACCGCATACCGGAAGTGTTACTGAGAAAACCGTGGTGAAACGTGGTGCGGAAATGGCCAGCGAACAGGTAGAAGGCACGCAGTGTTTGTTCCGTACTTGTTATGACGTCAATCTATACCCAGTTACGATTACTAACATCGAACAAACTAACAGCCGCACCAGCTCGATGATTGATGTGACGTTATCGACGGAGCATGGCCTTGAGCTGTCTCGTATCGGTTTAGATACGTTGCGTTTGCACCTGCATGGTGAGATTCATATTACTCGCACTGTCTTCTTATGGCTGTTCCGTTATCTAGATTACGTCGAGTTGGATGTTGGTGGTGGCTACAAACATCGTTTAGGGCCAGAGTACGTTAAGCCAGTCGGGCATGAAGAGGACGAGGCGCTGCTGCCTTACAGCAAAAACTCCTTTGCAGGTTACCGCTTGCTACAAGAATTCTTCTCTTTGCCAGATAAGTTCATGTTCTTCGACATCAAGGGCTTAGAGTGGCTAAAAGGCATTCCGCAACGCAGCACGGTCAAAATCAAATTCCACTTTAAGCGTGCTTTGCCTTCAGAAGTGGTACTTAAAGATAAACACTTAAGGTTGCACTGCACACCTGCGGTTAACTTGTTTGAAAAAGACGGCGACCCAATCCGTTTAGAGCATCGACGAAACGAGTACAAGGTGCGTCCACAAAGTAACACTCAGGAGCATTACGAGGTTTATTCCATTGAGCAAGTGGAGAGCTGGAGTAAAGACGAGCGTCGCCGAAAACCACTGATTGAATTTGAATCGTTTGAGCACCAAATCAACCAGCGTGATAAGCGAGAGTTCTACAAATCCAAAGTGGGCGAGCGAGTAAGCGGAAGAGGGTTAGAGCGCTATATCTCATTCCATACTCACAATGGCGACATCGCGGATTTAGGGACTGAAACAGTATTGATGAAACTGCAATGCAGTAACGCGGACTTAGCGGAGCGCCTGTCAGTAGGAGACATCACGTACGCGACGCACAAATCGCCAACGTATGCGACGTTTAAAAACATTACTAAGCCAACACAGTCAGTAAGTCCTCAGGTTAATGGTGAGCTTCAATGGCAGTTGATTGCCAACATGTCGCTCAACTACTTGTCTTTGGCCAATATCGATGTGTTGAAAGTGTTGCTCTCGACTTATGATTTCCACTCTCGAGTCGATAGACAAGCCCACCGCGCGTCGATTCATCGACTTGATGGCATTATTTCTTCAGAGATGAAACCAATCGATCGCGTATTTCGTGGTGTATCTGTGCGTGGTAACCAATTCAAGCTCGTGACGGACTCTAAGTTCTTCGTAAATGAAGGCGATATGTTCCTTATGGCCACGGTATTGAATGAATTTATCCGTTTGTATTCGAGTGTGAACTCCTTTACCGAACTAGAGGTGTTCGATGAAGCGACGGGCGAGGTTTACAACTGGGCAAGCCTAATCGGGCAGCAGACGATACTATGATTAACACACTTTCTGATAAGTCGAATGAGTTTAGTTTCTACCAAGCAGTGTTGCTGTTAGAGAAACACTACCAGCTGGAGCCAAACTCAAACTTTGTTGCCGTGGGCGAGAACAAATACTTCCATCAAGAGCGAATTGAGTTCAGCGTGTCGCCAAACCTGTGCTTTCCAAAGAGTGATATGGATTTTATTACTCATATGGAAAGAAACGGACAGCAATATTCACGTATTGAGACGAACTTTCTTGGCTTGCATGGTTCAAGCTCGCCCCTACCTGCGTCTTACACTGAGAAACTCGTCGGTCGTGATCCCGATGATAACCCAGTGAAGGACTTCTTCGACTTTTTCCACAACCGCTATACAAGCTTACTGTATCGTGTTTGGAAGAAATACCGATATCACGTGCAGTACAAAAGCGGGGCGAGCGATGCGTTTTCTGGGCGCATACTGCATTTGGCTGGTCTGTCAAGCGTTATGCAAGATTGTGAAGTAGCGGAGTTAGATCGAGCGAAAGTTCTGTCTTACGTGAACCAGTTATCTACGCGTACACGCTCACCCAAGCTTATTTCCGGTATTGTTTCGCACTACTTTTCACTGCCGAATGTGCGAATCGAAGAATGGGTTTATAGACGCGTAGAAATCGCTGAAAGCCAGCGTAACAAACTCAACCGCTCCAATTGTGTATTGGGGCAAAGCTTACACTTGGGGCAAAGCATTGCGGATTTGAACGGCAAGTTTAACTTGTGTATCGACAACATTGATTTTGAAACGTTTAAGCAGTTTTCCTACGATGGTGAGTTACATAAGACGCTGGTGGGCTTGATGCGCTTTATTCTGCGTGACCCAATGTCGTGGGACCTAAAGTTGACAGTTAACCTAGACAGTATTCCAGAAAACAAACTGGGTAATGGAGAAGGGAACCAACTAGGTCAAACGTTCTGGCTAGGAAACCCAGGTGATAAAGACGCCAAAATTCGACTTATCGGAAGCATATAAGAAAGCCGCTCAACGAGCGGCCCTTTATGTTTTCCTCAAAGAGGTCAGAAAAGCTTAACGACTGATCGGCTGATGCAGTACAACGGTAGTATCAAGCCTTTGAATGCCGTTAAATGATTCAATTTCATTACAAAGATGATGAATAGACTGCAGGTCGGGCGCTTCAATTAGGGCAATAATATCAAAGTTGCCACCAACAACGCTCGTTAAGCGAACCTCAGGGATTTCTTTAAGTGCATTCGTTACATCATTCTTCTTACCCTTTTCACAAGAGATCAGTAGATAACTAGCGGCTTTTCGCCCTTCATTTTCTACACGAATCTGTGCGGTATAGCCTTTGATAATACCGGTCTTTTCTAAACGATTAATTCTTTCTGCTACTGCTGTTCGAGACAAACCAATGTTTCGGGATAGATTCGCAATCGACTCTCGCCCATTCGACAATAGACTTGAAAGTATTTTTCGATCTAATTTATCTAAACCTTGTAAAGTCATGTTTGAAATCATGTGTTCTGCCTATTTTGTTTTTATATTGTTATTAAATCGACTCTGGGAGCGTAAAGTTATACAGCTCAGCAAGAGTGAATGGGTTTTTCTGTGTCAACGGAGTGATGCGTAAGCTCAAGTCCCTCCCTGACACTTTTATGTCACTGACAAAGCTGCCGTTATGAGTGTTTGTCAAGGTCGAGTCACCTAGCAATCTGTATATCGCCCATTGACCACTCTTATTTAAAACGTGCTGTCTGCCTTCATCGGTTACATCCTGGAGTGTGATACTAATATTGAAGTCACCATTTTGCGGTGGCCATGCCATTTCACGAATGCGGCTTGGACCGTGGTAGTAACTTATATTGGTATCTGCAATTTTTAAGCTCGCTCTAATCGCACTAGAATCAAGATCGAGTACTCTTGCACTAAACGGAATATGAACGCGGTTAGTGCTTTTATTAATTAATGTGTCTCGAATAACGTTATAGTTACGCAGTTGCACTAACAGAGCCGGAGAGATTGGCATCGTCTCGCCATCCACCTGTTTTGGCGTCCATAAATTGGTATCGTAGAACGGTGCAAAATTTTTCTGAATAAATGTGTCTAACAAGCCACCTGAAGCAAACAGTAATTCAAAATCTTCAATTGAGATTTCCTCGGTCGCTGTTAGATCAAATGGGTATCGTCCTAGCCCTATCTCTTTAAACTTGGTGTAAATCTCGCTGTACCATTGGGTTTGAATGCCTTTAGCGGACTCTTTAATCATGACTGACCAGCTTTGTTGAACCACATCTAACAACCAGCTACGAACGGGTTCCGGTGATTTTTGGGCAATCTGTTTAAGTTTGATTAATGGGTCAGCTTCACTGCTGTTCATTCGATGCTGAGCTGCCGCTAGCGCCGCCATTTGCGGGTCAGGTGCATCAGCGATGTCTTTCATATATGTGCGAACACGGCTTAACGCTGTTACGGTCTCATCCCAAGGAGTAGGGGAGTTTGGTGTTTCACTGACCTGAAGTTGGTTTAATAAGTGAAAAGCTTGTTCAACACGTTTCATCAACAAGTAATCAGGCTTAACTACTTCCTCTACTGCGTCTGATGCGGAGTCTGCCGCTGCCACGAGTTTCGGGTCTAGCTTTGAAATCAGAGCATTTTTTTCACCAACGGGTGAAAATTGTGTGTTGGCATAGACCTGCTTCAGTACGGTTGTCATTGGTGAAGAAGGACCCGAGATTAAGTCTATCGCGTTCGTTAGATCGCCGACATTGTCATAGTTTTGGACTTTTAGTTCACTCAGCGCATTGCGCCAATTACTGATGTAGTCGTCAGTATATTTTTTACGTACTTCCTCTTTGAAGGCTTCTTGTTCATCACTAGTAGGAATAACGTGTTGTGACAGACCTAAAACCCAGTTGTCACTGATGACTTGTTGTGACATTAGGTCCACGCGTGGTCGATAAAAAGTACTAAAACCAGTGGAGGTATAGATCTTATCTACGATCAAGCGTTCACTATCGATTGGTGTGTTGAATACATTGCTAAACTCAAAACCCACAGCTCGTTGCAGATCTAGGGTTCCTAAATCAATCGAATTTGCTTCGTTTAAAATGCCTGCATAAACGAGATCAACATTCGAATTTGCTAGCAATGAGCGACGTGTTGCGCGAACAAGATCCATATTGATATCAATTGGATCAAACTGTGTGCGAAAGTAAGCGTCCAAATAGCGCATCGCCTGATTGACGACGTCACTTTGGTTGCTCAAATCGTTCATCATTTGGAGAGTTTGATGACGCAAAAAACGGATATCACGCTTTGTTGGATCGTTTAGCATTAGATACCCCTTCAATAGAGGTAAAGCGCGTGTAAAAGTGTTTTGATTTTGTGTCAGTTGTAGACGGTAACCTTTCTCAATGAGAGGTATCAACTGTTGAGCAACGTCCTTAAGTAATGCTTCGTAAGCGATGCGAGTGCTTTGATCCAAACGGCTAATGTTGAGTGGTAATATCTCTTCATCCAAAGCCTTAGAACCTTTAAGCCACGCCCCATAAGAAGGCTCTATTGCTTTCGTCGCCTTCGCTAAAAGCTCATCGAATCTTGCATCTTGCTCCACTTGTGATTTGTCATCGATACTCAAGAGTTGATTCATCACATGTAAGTTACTGTCTAATGTCGTGAAAAAGAAGTAACTGCCCCCAGTAAGCAGGATAATAGAGCCGAGTATTGCCAAACGGCTTTGTCTCTGAATTAGACGAAGATACGTCTTGTTTTCGCCCGCAAAGTCGCTTTCCGGCAATATTTGTGAATCAATCAGAAAGCGAGAGAAATAAGGCGTTTCTGTTAACTGAGTATGCTCTGACGCGATAATAGGTAAGTTGAAGTAATTACTACAACTTTTTGCAAGTAAATTGTACTTGCGACCGCCTTGCAGACTCGAACTAAAGAAAATCTCACGGATGTCTAGTGAATAGACACCGTTGTTAACATCACATAGACGCTCAAGCACATAGCTGACTTCAGACTGACATAGCTCAAACTGCTTAGGGAAAGCGAGTATTGCTTGTTTCTCATCAATGTCCGTTGAATTAGCGGATGCATCTAGCGCATTACTTTCAAGCACTCTCACTAGATTTCGATAGCTATCGCGGTAGTACTCTGCAAATACACCTTTGGCTTCTTTTAGTGGGATAGAGAGGAACTCAACACGTGTCTTGAGAGAGCTAAAGTGCATGTATTCTTTAAAGCCATCTAACTTGTCTAGCTTTGACATAATCAAATAGATTGGCAATGCTGAAGACGTTTTAGAGTTGATGGTACTCAAGCGCGCCAATAACGACGAAATGGTGTACTCTTTTTGCTCTGGCTCAGAGACGATCATGAACTCGAAATCGGTGAAGAATAGACACCCAGAAAATGGCTTTCTAGGTCGATGATGAATAACTTCTTCAATGAACGTATTCCATAAAGAAGCATCACTGCTTGATACTTCCTGGAACACTAAGCGTTGGTCTGGTTTGATGTATACAGCGCTGTCAGATTCGTACCATTCAAAAAAGTCATTCTTAGCGGTTCTAGTGCGATCCATCGGTTTAATTGCACTAGAATTAAATAAAAATTGACGTCGCCCTGACCCTTTATTACCAAGCATCAGGTAAATTGGTTTCTTGCCTGAGTTAGCAAGAAGAGGCTGGATAACCATAGAAAGTGCTTCTTCCTCGGTTTCCAAATGTTGAGCTTTAGCGTTGTTCTTTTTCTTCAACCATAATGTGAATTGAAAAATGACGTAAACAATGGCGATAGCACCAAGGGTCAGCCAAAGATAAAGTTGATCGATTTCGTCAAGAAAAAGCAGATAAATAGTGGTGATAATTGCAGCCACTAAAAACATCAATATAGTAGAAATCACCACTGGATTTCTAAACAGTTTTTGTTTGAACATAAGCCTAAAACTTCTTTAATTGTATTGTTATTTATTGTCAGTTTTTTCAGCTTGTAGCTGACTCAATTTATATAGGTAGATGTTCAGTAAAAGGGTTGCGCGGTCAATTTCCTTTTGCTGTGAATACTTTTCAGCGTATTCAATACGACCTAAAAGCGGGAATAACGAGTTACTGTATTCGTACGCCTTTTCAGAGTTCTTATCTACATTCTGTCTAGCTACGTTGGCAAACACCGTTCTTGCGTCTGAGAATCGCTTATAAACATCCATAAACTGGTCTTCTAAATGGGCGCTCTGTGTCAAAAAGTTTTGACGTAGCTGCTGTGCAGAAGACGAATCCGGATAGATCGCGATTAATTCATTGGTCAAGCTATCGAGCTCGCTGACGTTACTTACTTTTGCCGAGTCTAAAAACCAGTTATTCATCATAATATCGACACGATTAATCGCCTGCGTTTTCAATGACTGAGCATATTTTTTATTTTCGTAATCTAACGAGGCGACCAAATTTACAAGTTCATTAAGTGAAGCTTGATTAATTTTTTGTTCCAATGTTCGATAACGTTGTTGCTCGTACATGAAATGTGAACATATCGCAGTAACAATCAAACCAATAACGAAGTAGATCATAAATCGACCAGACTTTGCCGGTGATGCTTTCTCTTGGCTATTTAGGTTGGGTGATGACACCGGTACCGGAGAGGGAGACACATTCACTTTAATTTCAGGTGCCTTCTGCGTTGCTGCAGGAGCGCTAGTGTTGGCTTGTTTTTTCTCGCGTAACTCAGCCGCAATTTGTTGTTCTTTTATCTGCTCAATCCATTGATTCAAAATACGGCGAATGCGACCTAATGACGGCGCTTCAATACCGTAATGAAGACGAAGCTCTTCCTCAATCCTCAAGCATAATTGATGTGCTGCCTCTATCAATGGAAGCTCTTCTGGTAACGCCCGATGCTTATTAATTCGTTTTTCAGTATGCTCTACCATCCATTCAATAGCGCTCATTCGTGCCTTTGACTTTGAATGCTCTGGATACGCGTTGAACCAATATACGACGCATACATCAAGTATTGAGTTTAACCCTTCAACAAGGCCTCTTAAGCCGTCGTTATAGGTTGACGCAACGGTAAAGTAACAGCAACAACGTAGGTCTTTCGCTTGGGTACTCAAGATCTTTTTTGAGAGTGTTTGAACCGTTTTCCACGAGACTCTCCCTGTGACTTTATTCAGGTTGTTTATTTGACGTTTAATTTCGTCAAAATCCTCAGAACCATTAGGATTAGAGCCGCTTGGGTTATTTTCATCGATTGGTCTTCGAGCGAAGTCGGTAAAAAACATAAAGAAAGTTCCAACTGATCATATAGAAGTATTAAGTTATATAGGATTTCACTACTGTTATATTAAATTATAAGCAGTGCACATCTGCCGCAATTCTATAGACAAAATAAGCGGATTAGATAATAAAAATTCATTAAAAGAAATTAAATTACTTTTAGTGTGATCTTTGTTCATAATATTAATATCAATAGTTAAGTCTATTTATAAGAAGAAACTTATATATGAAGATGAGAACGTTGATTAAAAAGTAACTAAATTGTTATCGGAGATTACGGTTTGTTCAATTAGCAATCAAATTCTGTGACTTCTATTTAAATAGAAAGATTTACTGTCTCGTCACTTAATCTGTAGTCGGTTCTTTAGTTTTTGTTTGTAGGTAAAACAACCAACCTGATAGTTGAAATGTATTAAATTATAGGTGTTTTTTTAGGCTTATTGAAAAAGAGAATATAATTGATATCTTTCGCCTCTAAGTAGAATATCGGTTTTCCTAGAGGGACGAAATGCTAAAACCAAGTCAAATTGGGCTGATTTCAGCCATGTGTCTATTTTCTTCTGTTGCAATGGCAAAAGGGGAGCGATATGGACTCTCTACCAGTATCTTGACTATCGATAGCATTAAATACGATGAAGGTAAAAGTGGTGAGCAGGATACGCTTAGGTTCGGCTTGGTTCATACTCGTCCTATTGATGAAAACAATAACCGTTGGCGTTGGTGGTTAGGGCTAAACTATCTAGCAGAAGATATTGAAGCGCCAGCAAACGGCTTATATCAAGAAGCGACGAACTATGAACTTCGTGTTGTTCCTCAATATGCGTTGACTTCTTGGAGGGTTTTCACGCCATATGTTGGTGCGGGCTTGTCTGTCGGTTACTCGCAATATTCTAATCGCTGGCAAGTAGACCAAGAGGGCTATCGTTATGAGAGTGTTGAAGACATCGACCAGTTTGAGTTAGGTGCGGTTGTGACCCTTGGTACTGCTATAAAGTTAGGCAGTAATCCTGACGCCCATATACAAATTATCCCGCAGGCCTCTTATATCCTTCCGGTTGTAAATGATGGAATTGGTGGGCTTGAACTATCAGTTTCTTTGCTCTTTTGAGGTTCGTAAATGTACTCAAATCAGCTAGTTTTATTTATCTCAAAGTGTCCAGAGGAATACACCGGTGCAAAGCATATTGAAATGCCTGAAAGTGGTGGTTCGATAGGTCGTTCCCCAAGCTGTAGCGTGTCTTTAGCCGATCACAACCGCTTTATATCGGGCACTCATTGTTTGCTCAGCGTGTATGGAGATACCTACTATATAAGTGACGTATCAACTAACGGCACAATGGTAAATGGGAATAAAATACTAAAAAATCAACCCGTTGCGATAGTTGATGGCGACATCATTTCTTTAGGGCAATATGAGATTGGTGTTTCTCTTGAGCACGTTACCTCAACACTAGACATCGCCGCTGATATTGCTCCTGAGCGAGTATCTAGCGATCCTCTGGTTAGTCTAGGAGATGCGGTTGTCGAAGAGGAAGAAAAAGTCGGTGCCTTAGAAGATTTGTTTATGGAGACTAAACAGGATGACATTGATTGTCATGATCCTGTTGCTCACCTTAACTTTTCGATGCAGCGAGATGACGATTACTTAATTCGTGATAATGAGCGTACAGAATCTGAACAACCTAGAACCGTGGAAAGCACGCGTCAGGTGGTCGATGACAGTTTCAGTATATATTCCGAATTCGATCAGCCAAGCCTAATCCCTGAAGATTGGATGGCTGCGGAAACCAAGAGTAACGCATCGGTCAATGATGCATTAGCGCCAGAAAGCGGTAAGGCACATAGAGCCGATATTGCCTCAGCTGAGGTGATGCAACCTGGCACGGTAGCCCCAGATAGCACGATTCAAAGACAACATCGTACGCCTAATGTTACTGAGATGGTCGTAGAGCAGGCTAACACAGGGTCAAAATGGGAAGAGATGACCCAATCTTTTACGCCTTCTCCTAACACTAATCAGCAACTTCAAATACCTACGGCAGAGCACGCGATAAACAGTACGACGAAAGCACAAGTCGATACTGATGCGGCCGTTTGCTCTCAAGATATAGCGCAAGCGTTTTTTGATGGTTTGGGTATTCGAAACCCAGAGTTGATGACAAACGAGGCGCAGTTATTCAAGCAAATGGGCACTTGCTTGCGTTTATGTATTGATAACCTACAGAAAGAGTTGCACGAAGTGGAATCGTTAAAAGATGAGCAGAGTGCGAGTGAGGCTAACTCGAACATTGCAGAGCTAATGCTTACTTTGAATAGTCAGCAATTACTGGCTCCAAATGAACTGGTTGAACAAATGCTCGATGAGCTGAACGACCACCAAGTTATGTTTAACAAAGCACTGAATGAGCTCGTTTTAGAACAGTCAGAAACGAACGATCCCGTAGCATTTGCTAACAGGGTCGCTAGCCAGTCTTTGTTCTCAACTAAGTCAAAGCTGTGGGCCGAATACCTAGATTTCTACACTAATAATCGTCGCCTGCTTAATGAAACATCCTTAAAAGGGCTGATTAAGAAAAACTATAACAAAGTGATTAAGGGAAACCATGCGTAGTATCGCCGTATTACTCGGATTTGCCATGTTGTCCGGTTGTTCCATGTGGGATCAATTTAAAGAGTCCACTGGTATCACACCAGAAACTTCGTCGATTGAATTGGTTATTGAGGCATCACCTGTACTCAATGTGAGAAATGGGGGCCAGTCATCTCCAGTTATTCTTCGTCTTCACGAATTAAGTTCGCCAGTATTGTTCCGAAGCTTAGATTTCTTTGCCTTGTTTGAGAGCGATAAAGCGTCGTTGGGTGATGAGTACATCAAACGTTACGAATATCAAATACAGCCAGGTGGAAAAGTTCATGAAATGCTAACGCTAGACCCTGACACTCGTGCCGTCGGTTTTTCAGTGGCTTTTCGTGATATTGATGGTTCGTCTTGGCGAAAAGTGGAAGTTATTGAAGAGAAGAGCGAGTACTACATCAAGCTCAAGTTAGAGGGCAGTGAGTTAATTTCTGATAACACTCGCGGCATTGAACAGGTTTACTTTTAAGGGATAGAAACATGTCTTTATACAATCCAGTTGTTTGGCAAGATGGAATGTTCATGAAGCCGCAGCATTTTCAACAACTCGATCGTTCGCAAAGTAAACTATCGAGCCTACTGAGTGCCAATGCATCGCCTTTGCATTGGGGAATTAAACGTTTAGAAATCAACTCTCAGTTACTAGCACTGGGTAAAATCGGTATTACTCGTGCTGAAGGTATTTTACAAGACCGGACACCATTTGAGCTTCCGTTGCTTGCTGAGCTGCCTGAAGTGAAAGATGTAGATCCTTCGATTGCCGATAAAGTCGTTTATTTGTGCTGTCCGTTACCATCGGAACGTTCTGAGTTATTTGGTACCAAAAAAGACGGTGCGCGCTATACGATGGAATCTCAAGAAGCGGTTGACGCTTGTTATGATTCGGAAGACATGGCAAATATCGTCGTCGGTAAGCTTAACTTTCGCTTAATGTACGATCATGAAGATAAGAGTGCTTACACGTCTATTCCGATCTTAAAGATCTCAGAAGTGAAGCCTGATGGCAGCGTGATCTTAGATGATAGTTTCATTCCTACCTGCATCGATATTCATGCGTCGACAGTACTGAGTAAATTTGCGACCGAGTTTGCTTCTATGTTGAAGCATCGCGCGGAATCGATAGTCCAGCGATTAGGGGTGGTGGATCAACAAGGCGTATCATCGGTTTCTGACTTTATGCTATTGCAAGCGCTCAACCGATACGAACCCTTGTTTTGGCATTTCGCAAGCACAGAAGCTGTGCATCCTGAGTCTTTGTATCGAATTCTTCTTCAGGCAGAGGGTGAGCTTTCGACGCTGTGCTCAACGACACGCCGACCTATTGAGTTTACGAAGTACAATCATGGTGATCTTACTAGCTGTCTTTCTCGCGTCCTAGACAGTGCGAAAATGACATTGAGCGTGATGTCTGAACAAAGAGCAATTCCACTGACCTTAAAAGATCAGAACTATGGCATCAGAACGGCAGCAATCCCTGACAATAAGATCATTGATACGACAACCTTTATCCTCGCAGTTAAAGCCGACGTGACCTTGGATGTTCTGCATACCCAGTTTGTCAGCCAAACGAAGATCGGTTCTATCGATAACATACGTGACTTGATTAACCTTCAACTGCCTGGGATTGAGATCAAACCAATGCCAGTTGTGCCACGCGCGCTGCCGTATCATGCTGGCTACACCTATTTCGAGCTCGATAAAACGGGCGAAGAGTGGATGGCGTTGAAGAACACTGCTGCGATTGCGATTCACGTTGCGGGCGATTTCGCTAACTTATCATTGCAACTTTGGGCCGTTCGTCTATGAGTTACGCAGAAACCGACGTCACCGTAGTCTTATTCCAACCAGAGCCTGGCAAACCAATGGAGGTAATGCCAGCGCCTGACTTGTCGAGGAACATCGCAGTACAAGATCTATCTATCGATAACATGGGTATTAACCCGTTGGTGGACCAGTTCTCATGGTTGATCGCCAGTCTGTCTTGTATGTCTTCGATCCCTTGGCTTGATGACCCGATGCCATTTCGTGAACAAGTGGCACGTGAGATTCGAAAAGGCGAACGAAAACTTAATGAAATGGAGCTCGATCGTGCTTCGGTTCTTGTTATTCGTTACTGCTTGTGTGCGGCGATTGATGAGTCTGTTTGTCGACAAGAATGGGGGGCAAATAGTCACTGGAGCCAGAACAGCTTACTGTCTGAATTCCACAACGAAACGTCTGGTGGTGATAAGTTCTTCGTTATTCTCGATCGCTTAAAAGCCGACCCTCGTAAATACCGTCACGTTATAGAGTTTCTCTATTTACTGCTTCAACTTGGTTTCCAAGGCAAGTATGGCCGTGAAGAGCGTGGTAACGAAAAGTTAGCGGAAATTGGCAGCACCATTTATCGATTAGTGCGAGATGACCGCCTAGCAGAACAAGAAAAAGTTTCTTTAATCAACCTTAAAGCTAAATACCTAAAGAAGCCGTTAAAAAGGGTAATTTCACCCAAGCTGACCTTGAGTCTTAGTGCGATGACGTTTGCGCTTATGTATGCGGCAACCTACATCGTCATAGACTTAAAATTTCAGCAACTGCTTGAAATGTATAGATAAACAAAGGTCTAAAATGAGATCTTCTGCCAGTTTTAGGGCTTATTGTGAATATCACTGGTCTTTTAGTGAAATTCACTAGTTATTTAGAGAGATTGCAGCTTGCGATCTCTTTTATCATTCAATCAATAAAATTCAAATGGATTGGTTATGGGCGTAACAGTTGGTGCGAATGGACTTTCGATAGTTCATAAAGGCTCAGGTGGTGAAGCGAATGCAACGCTCCCAGATGTTTGTTTAACTAAGGTCGGCAAGCCAGTCGTTCCTATCCCTTATGGCAACAATGCTAAATCAGCAGACCTTGCAGGTGGGACTACGACGGTCTCTATGGATGGCGGTAACAGTGTCGCTATCAAGGGCAGTACGTTCTCAAAAAGTACTGGCGATGCGGGCGGTGACAGAAAAGGCGTTGCCTCAGGCACGATAGAAGCCGAAGCAAAATTCATTTCAGCTTCACCAACGGTTAAGTTTGAAGGTAAGGGCGTATGTCGCCTGTCCGATCAAATGACCATGAACAAAGCCAACACTGTGTGTCTTGGCGGCGCACAAAACCCATCGGTTTCTGTGAGTGAAGAGCAGGAAGGGACGTATACGGTTGATTTGTATCTCTCATACTCAGACGGTGAACCCGTTCAAGGCGCAACATACACTCTCACAGATCAATCTGGCGCGGTGTTTGAAGGAACTCTCGACGACAACGGTAAAGCATCTGTTGGTGGCGTTGCTCCGGGGGAGTTTGCTATAGAGTACGGCGAGGACAGCCGTGATTTTATGCCAAATGTCCCAACCAAGACCAACCCGAACTTTGATCCAAGTGCAAACGCGCAGCTAATTATTGAAGAAGCTAAGCGTGGAGAAGTCGGTTTCTGGGAGAATGCGTGGAAGAGAATGTCTGGTGCTGCAAGCTGGGTTTGGGGCGTCATTCTTGGTGACTTTAACGATGATGCCTCCGTAGAACAGATTATTGCCAATACGGCCCTGACCATGATCCCTGTTGTCGATCAAGCAGCAGATGTCCGCGATTTATCAGCGAACATTATGACGTTGTTGAATGAGGAAGAACGTGAAAAGTCGGAAAACTGGCTAGCTCTTTCATTAACGCTTATCGGTTGTGTCCCGACATTTGGTAGTGCAGTCAAAGGCACTTGTAAAGTTGCGTTAAAAGGCGGTAAAGGAACATCAAAAGATACTTTGCTTGCTGTTTTAAGAGGCATGGGTAAAGGCGATCCAGAAAAATTCCTACGCACGTTAGATTGGATGGATTATGCAAAACAGACCAGCCAGATTGTTAGCGATGTTCTAAAACCTTGCATTGAAGTGGCAACTGAGTTGGCTTCACACGCAAACAGAATGGGTGCAGATGAGCTCGGTACGTATTTCTTGAAGTTAGCGGATGAGGTAAAAATCATCGATAAGATGGTACCGGATAAGCTTAAAGAAGCGATGGGCGAGTTTGATGACCTTTTTGCTCGAATTTTAGGTAAGAGTGAGAAAACTTACCCAGCAAAAGTAAAACATAATACTGGCGAGTCTGCACAGTCAGGAAAGAGTTCTGCGAAGGCAAATGAGGATAAAGGGACTAAAACAGTTCGTTGTAGAGTGTGTAAGCGGGCAATCGCCGATAAACGACATAAGAAAAAATGTGTCCTTCCAGGAAGGAAAAAATGAGTATGAGCAATAACGGTTTTTCTCGACATGTTTCTGGTGAAGCATTACTAAAGGCCAATCATATATTAGCTGAAAAATGTGATTGTCCTCTTACTGGACATCATCTGATTAGCTTTAATTTGTTCGAAAAGCTATCAACTCAGCGAACAGAACAGATGCGAAACAAAGAATACAGTTGGAACAGTTTAGACAATATAGTAATACTTCCCAGCAGTGACAAAGGTACGGCTAAAAAGGTTGCGTGCAAGTATCGATTGCCTTGGCATTCTAGCGGTCATACGGGTAGAAATACAGTAAGTAAACTTAATCTTAAGAGTGATGAACAAGTGTACTCTAATGCAGAGCCTACCTCGATGTTAAATGGAGGGAATCCAATGAAGAGGGCTAGTATGCTGAACAAAGACAAAAATAAGATTAAAGCATATCCTTCTAAAGCCTATCATAAGTTTGTAAAGCAAGAATTGCTAGAGACGTTGGAAAAGCTACACTGTGAAATGCCACCTCCTGTATATCGAAAAGAACTGAATGATCTTTCGGAAAGAATTTGTGACATGATAAGTGAATTTACGATATTGCTTCACAATACAGGAGGTGACTTTTCTCCAAAAGGAAATGGTTGTAGAAGCTCAGATTGTCAGCAAAGAACACACAAAAATACAACTTGGCCGGAGATAGAAGAAATATGGAGTGGACTTTTTTATAAGAAAGCCCTTAAGTTCAATTATCTAAAGGTTGCTAGTAAATTATAGGTTTGAGATGGAAATAGCATACATAAATGAAGACTTTAACGAGGGTGAATCATTATTTACAGCCGTTGATAGTCGGTCGTCTTTCTATGATGATAATGATTTCACTCCCACTTCTTGTATAAGTGAGATTGTGTGGAAAGATGATGATATCTATGAAATGGAAGCGTTAGATTTAATCAGAGGCGGTGCTTTTAATGTCACTAAGCCTATTGCTGAACTAATTATGAGTTTCGACCCATACGGTGTTGAAGTTTATCCCGCAAAATTAACCTGTTCCGGAGACGGAGTGTTAACTGAGCGCTACATAATAGCAGTAGATAACTTAGTAGATGTCGTTGATTATGATAAAAGCATAAAAGTGACTGACGTAACTACTCGTTTTTACTTATCTGATGAAAAGATCAAGGAACTTCCGGATAGCAAGAGGCATGTTTTTAAACCTGTCGGAATGACAAAAACGTTCTTCTCAATCGAGTTGTTTGAAGCGCTTGTCCGTTTAGATGAGGAGGGTAAAATAAACACTAGTATCGTTGCCTTTTCATTTGATACATCCGAAGAGACGCCCCGAGTCTAGTGTAAGTAGGTAAATATAATAATGACTAACTACATAGTTTTATCTAAACAATCTTTGACTGACTTCCCATTCCAGCAAAGCCCTAAGCCAATAGTGCCAATTGAGCCTGATTTACTGCTTGAAATGACCTTTTCTCCAAAGTTATTTATCATCAGCGATATTGCGTCAAAAGTGGAGAAACTGGTCGTACACGGAGTAGAGTGGTTAGACGCTCGTGTCGATTGTTCTCCAAGCCAACCAACAGATGATCAAATTAAAGTTTACGAAGATTATCGAATGCCTTACATCCATCAAACTTATAAATTGACGGACAAAGAAAAACAATACGGCAAGTTAAACTGGTTAGACATCGAGTCAACGGAGTTTGATTTCTCTAAATTAGAAAATATTCCCTTAGAAGAACGATTAATATTTAAACTAGAAGAAGACTTTGGATTAGTTTTTATTCACCAGAGTGTGATTGACCTTCTTAAGAAAGACGTCAAAGACGTTTGGGTAAGGGGTGTATAATTAATAGCGCCGAAAGGCGCTTTTTATTTTCTTTAAAATAAAGTATGGTCTCCCTCCTTTTAAAGTGGTAAGTGTTGAATAATTCAACAGTGGTTAGGTAAATGAATAAAATAACTAAACTCGCTTTGGCTTTGTCCGTATTGACATCTATTGTTGGGTGTCAACTGGTGTCAAATACGCCGATGCAATCGACAGCAACGAAGGAAATAATTGAAAAAGCAAAGGCAGAGTTTGATGGACAACGTTTTTATAAGTTGAATGAATATGATGAAGAAATCAACGTTTCAGATGACGGGGTCATTACCTTCAAGTCTTACTTACCACGCAGCGGCGGCTATGAATGGGTACCAATTGTGATACGCGATACTAGTTTTCGTGTTTCTTGCGATTATTTCAGTGAATATGTTGAAGCTGGAATGGTTGTTCAGGTTCAGTTTGTAGGTAAACGCGGGCGCATTGAAAATTACGACAAGCAACGTTGTGAAGAGTTTGGCGAGCCAACATGGCAATAAGATCTATGGATAATTAAAGCGCCGACAGGCGCTTTTTATTTACGTTTTAGTTAACCGTTAGAAAAGATGTAGACCAATCTTCGGAAGATTAGGCAAGCAATGCGTAGTATCTGGTCACAAGTTGGTATGAACTTGCCTTTTAGAAAACGCTAATAAAATCGCTAAACAGCTACATGATAATAGAACGACACCTAAGTTTTGTACTGTTCCAGCCATCGCTAATCCCGTCCCGATCATGATGTAGTACATGAGCCCAAATAAAGCGCCTGCGCTGCCAACCTGTTGTTTATAATTAACGAGTGCATCACTGAGTATGTTGGGTATCGCAATCCCATAAGACATGACGACTAACACCATTGGAGCAACAAACCAGATTGATTGGTTCAGAATCAACACACCGACTGATCCAACGCTAATCAATATTGCTGAGAACCAAAGTAGCTGGCTTTTTCGAACATTTTTGGACACTAGGGATTTGTTTAAATAACTTCCAAGCAGAGTGCCTAACCCCAGTACCATGCCACTGTATCCAAATTGTTCGGAGTTATACCCAAGTGCTGAGAAAGTAAATGCGCCAAGCTGGTAATAAGAAAATAGAGCAATGTTATACAAAGCAACCAGTAATCCTGAGCGCCAAATTCGAGTGTCTCTTAGCATTTTCAAGCTAAGTTGATGCAACCGTACTGGTGTCTGTTCCTTCTGTGTTTCAGGAAGCTTAATAACGTTGTAAGCGAGCAATACTAACGCGATTAAAAACAAGGCAAAAAACACATAACGGTATCCACCAAGCGCTGTAAGCTGCCCGCCTAATAGCATGCCAACTACCGGGCTGATTGATATACCCATCCCCATTAAGCTGAAGACTTTACTCAGTTCTTGACCGTCAAACGCGTCACGAAGCATGGTCTGTGTGACAACGGATCCTACCGCGATACCAAATGCGCTTAGGGCTCGCGCGGCCATGACAACAGCAAAGCTTTCAGTTTGAGTTGCGAGTAAAGATGCGCAACCATAGATAAAGAGCCCAATAAGCATGGTGGGCCTTCTTCCCAGTTTATCTGCGAGAACTCCCCAAACTACAACGCCAATGGCAAAAGCTAGGAAGTAAATCGACAATGTTTGGGCTGCTTGTGCGTGGTTTACATCAAATGAAAGAGCGATTGAGCTCAACGCTGGGCTATAGATGGTTTCTACAATTTGCGGAAACATCAACATAACCAGCATGAGCCATAAAGAGGGCTTAGTATTCATATTGTTACCCATCGTTAATGAAGTTGGCGGGCAGTATAAATGAGGCTATGATTGATCTAATAACAACATAAAAACCAAATACAGCAACATTCGGACAAAATGGCGCTTATTAACGAAAAAACACAATTTGATGCAGACAAAATTTCTACTTGTGTAGTGGGAATTGCTGCGGATATTGGCAAGCACGACTCAGGTATGCATAAGCACAAGAAAGGGCAGTTATTGTACGCACCTCAAGGTTGTATGAGTTTTGCTCTGGAAGACTCGATTTGTATTTTGCCACCGACAAAGGCGGTTTGGATCCCACCTAATACGCCGCATCGCGCACTAATGACGAATGTGGTGGCGTACCGATCTTTGTATTTTGATTGTGAGGAGTTTGCCTGTCCGAGTAAGATCACGATGATAGAAGTGAATAATTTACTCCAAGCTCTTATTGATAAAATGTCATTTTGGGAGTGGGATAAGCCTAGCAGCGAGATGGTAAATACGACGGCGCTTTTTTGGGAGGAGTTTTATGCTGCGAAACGTTATTCGTTTCAGTTGCCTTTGCCATCGCATCGGCGCTTAACAACGTTTCGTCGAGAGTTGGTTGAACCTTCATTTCTAGCTCCTTCGCTTACTACTCTTGCAAACAAAGTAGGGGCGAGCACCAAGACGGTAACACGATTATTTAAGTCGGAAACGGGCATGAATTATCAAGATTGGCGGCAACAGTGGAGGCTTTTAAAAGCAGTTGAATTGTTATCAACGGGCATGCCAGTCAGCGCAGTTGCCGATTGGCTGGAGTTTTCGTCAGACAGTGCTTTTATTGCATTTTTCAAAAAGCAAACTGGACAAACACCTCTGACGTTTATGAAAACCAAGCCTTAAGCGTCAAAATGCTCACACTCTTTCTAAAACAAACCCCAGGTTCACAGGCTCAGCCTATAAAGCATACGTAGACAGGTACCAACGTGCAGGTTACTTGTCTTTACTCTGCAGTTTGCGAAAGTATTGCGTAGTAAAATCAACAAAGGCTCGGATGCGTTTTGGTTGATGTCGGTCGTGATGATAAAGGAGTGAAAATTCCACACTCGGAATGCTCCAATTGGTAAACACTTCTTTTAGCTTGCCTGTCTGGAGTTCTTGTTGGCAATAAAGTGTTGGCACACGGATGATGCCATTTCCCGCCAAGGCTGCTTTTATCATTACTCTGCCGCTCTTACATCGTAACTGTCCACGTATCTGGTGTTCAGTTGACTGCTTTGTATTCGTGTTCTCAAATGCCCACCGTGTCACACTACCTGTCAAACAAACGTGTTTTTCTAAGTCCTTTGGATGTGAAGGATAGCCATATGTTTCTAAATAGTTTGGGCTTGCGTATGTCCCCATTTCCACATCGATCAGTTTGCGAGCGATAAAGTTGGAGTCGTCTAACTTTCCCATTCGAAAAGCGATATCGAATTCATCCGCGATTAAATCGACACGATGGCTGCTAAAATCTAAGTTAATGCTCACTTGTGGGTGTTGGATTAGAAACTGAGCAACGATATCTGCGACAACGTCTTCTCCTAAATAGCCCCCCACACAGTTGATACGAATGTCACCTCTTAAGTCTTCTACATCATCAACCACTGCCATAACAGCTTGATCAATATTGTGAAGGGCAGTTTCACACTGTTTATACAGAACCTTGCCTGCTTCGGTGAGGTTCAGTGTTCGAGTGGTCCTTTGTAGCAAAGTGACACCAATCTGTTGCTCCAGATTTGTTATTTGACGTGAAACGTGTGAGCGAGAAACGCCAAGTTGCTCTGCTGCTTTCGTGAAGTTTCCTAGTTGAGCGATTAGGACGAAAGAGCGAATATCCGCAAGGTTGATGTGTGTTTGCATGATGACTTCTTCATAATTCAAAAAAGTATTGTTGCAATATAACAACAGTGTTTCAACTAGGTCGGTATATATCAACAAACAAAGTTTTCTTAAACTTACCGCCACTGATGTAAACCGTTCTATTAAGGATTCAAAATGAAAAAGTTAATTGTTATTACAGGCGCTAGTTCAGGCATTGGTGAAGCGATTGCACGTCACTTCAGTGACCAGGGCCATGCTCTTCTTTTGTTAGCAAGACGTGTAGAACGTTTGGAAGCATTAAACTTACCAAATACGCTTTGTGAAAAGGTAGATGTGACCGACAAAGCTTCTTTTGAGGCTGCAATTGAGAAAGCTGAAGCGTTGTATGGTCCGGTAGATGCACTTGTAAATAACGCAGGCGTTATGCTTCTAGGTCAGATAGATACTCAGGAAGCATCGGAGTGGAAGCGCATGTTTGATGTGAACGTAATTGGCTTGCTCAATGGCATGCAGTCCGTCCTAGCACCTATGAAAGCACGTAACAGTGGTACGATCATTAACATCAGCTCTATTGCGGGCAAGAAAACATTCCCTGATCATGCTGCTTATTGCGGTACCAAATTTGCGGTTCATGCTATTTCTGAAAACGTACGTGAAGAAGTTGCGTCATCGAATGTTCGCGTTACGACGATTGCACCTGGTGCAGTGGAAACGGAATTACTTTCACATACAACGTCTCAAGATATTAAAGATGGTTATGACGCCTGGAAGGTGGATATGGGCGGTGTGTTGGCCGCAGATGACATCGCACGCGCAGTGCTGTTTGCTTATCAGCAACCGCAAGGTGTATGTGTTCGTGAAATTGCTTTGGCACCGACAAAACAACAACCTTAACATTGAGTTACGGCGATTTTAGGTCACTAAAGCCGTAAAACTTTGCATATCGATTCGTGATTGAGATGGCATCTTTAAACTAAGTTGCGTGAAAATTTAGGTCATCCATTTAAATCCGGACACTAAGTGTGTTATTGCTTATACCCAAGTTACTCAAGGTGAGAAAAAACTTTGAGTAATTTGGGTTTTTATTTGGTCTCAACTTTAGGTAGCGGAATTTATTTAGGTCGAAGGCGATAGTTGTGAAGAAAGGAGAGTGTGACGTAAAACAAAATGAAGCAATATCCGTCTCTTAATGAGAATTGATTTCATCAACGTCACAAGCCGTTACAATTATCCGTTAGGTATTATACTTTGTGGGTGGTTAATATTTAACCAAACAAGGAGGTGTGTATGAAACGATTCGCAAACATACTTTTTGCAACACAAGGATTGCCAGGCCATAGTGACGCCCTCGAACAAGCGATGAGGATTGCATCTAGCAACAAAGTGCCTGTCTCAGGGCTAATAGCGTGTCCTGATTTCCCAACAGACATGATCCAGTATCAGCAAAGTTATGAGCAATCGCTGCAAGACTCCCTCAAACAAAGTATTCACGAATATAGACAGAAGCTGGGACTCTCTGAAGAGGATCTCGCATTTCCTCTTACTGTGAAAAGCAGTGAAAAGCCCGCTGTCTGTATTATTCAAGAAGCATTAGCTGATAACAAAGATCTCATCATCAAAGAAGCTGAACCGCTCGGTGAAGGTGCTGAGGGTTTCAAAGCTATTGATATGACTCTGTTACGAAAATGCCCTTGTCCGCTTTGGTTGCACCGACCAATTGATAAGCCAAGAGATAAACGCCGTGTTGCTGTGGCTATCGACCCATTAACGGCAAGCGATGAACAGCACTCATTAGCCGTGCGTTTACTCGAATTATCGCGTTCGATAGCCGACACCTGCGATAGTCGTTTACACGTGATTTCTTGCTGGGAGTATTACTTAGAAAACTACCTTAATGGTAACGCTTGGATTCAAGTCGATGATGCTGAGTTGAAACATGAACTCGATAAGGCAAAAGCCGATCATAAACAAGCTCTGCAACAGCTGTTGGAGGAGTCTGGGATTACAGGTGAAATTGTGATTCACCACCTGCATGGAAAACCCGACGAAAAGATTCCAGATTACGTAGAAAGTATTGAGGTAGACGTGTTGGTCATGGGTACCTTAGCGAGGACTGGTATATCTGGTTATGTCATTGGTAATACGGCTGAAAATATTTTGCAATCGATTAACTGTAGTTTGGTCGCTCTTAAGCCCGATGGTTTTGTCTCACCGATTCAGTAATTGGGGTGTAACAAAGTTGGGTTTAAGTGATGTTTTAGGTAAAGGAGGGAGATGGATCTCTAGAACATAGAATTATCAATGTATCAATAAGTTATCAGAGGAGAGTGACATGAAAAACCTATGCCCGAAATGCCACACAGAAATGATAGAACGTTCGAATGTTTATGTTTGTCCGAGAAATGATATCGGTGACTGCACCTACGATGCATTCGAGTTATCTGATGACGATAATCCATATACATTCAGCCAAGAATATGTAAGTAGTGACCTACGTTCTTATGCCGTAGCAGACAGCAAATAGCGGTTTGTATCGGCGTTCCTCTAAGTAGCACTCAGTGATTACTGTTTGCTACTTTTCCCTTGGTTTCATGATCGTTTTTGAAGCGCTTGGGCTAAAACAATACAGTGGAGTTTGTCATTTGCGCCGAATAGCGCGTACCTTCTTATAATAACGAATGGGCTGCGATGTTGAATAACATAACGGGTAAAGAAAACCTGCCGAAAAACCTAGATAATCAGTTGGTCTTACTGATTTTCCCTGCGCTGCCAGTTTTAATCTTCTCTTTTCTCTTCTATATCTATACTCCTGCAGGCGTGAGCTGGAATGCGGAATGGATACCAAGCCTCGATATCAACCTTAGCTTTAGACTAGATGGCCTTTCATTTCTTTTTGCGGGACTGATCAGTGGGATTGGTGCACTGATTCAAATCTACGCTTTGGCTTATTTACGAGAAAGTGATAGCCGGTTTTCCTTTCATTTGTATCTAACCCTATTCATGCTTGCCATGCTAGGGATTGTGATGAGCGATAACATTCTGTTGTTATTTGTTTTCTGGGAACTCACCACCATCACTTCTTACTTACTGATCGGGTTTAATCACGAAAATAAAACGTCTCGGAAAAACGCCTTGCAGTCGCTGATTGTTACCGGTGCTGGTGGACTAGCGTTGCTAGCTGGTCTTATCTTGCTGGGAGCAATGGCAGGGAGTTATGAGCTAAATACCATTATCGAGCAGGCAGACACTATTGCGCAGCATGAATGGTTTATCCCATCTCTAGTGCTCATACTACTCGGTGCATTTACTAAATCTGCGCAATTCCCGTTTCATTTTTGGCTACCTAACGCGATGGCAGCTCCCACTCCGGTCAGTGCGTATTTACACTCGGCAACAATGGTAAAGGCAGGCATTTACCTATTAGCACGTTTATCGCCAGTTTATGCCCACAGCGAGATCTGGTTTTATGCTTTAGTCATCACTGGGAGTATCACGGCCATTTGGTGCACATTTGTCGCATTAAAACAAACTGACTTGAAGCTGATGCTAGCCTACAGCACGAATGTTGCTTTGGGTAAATTAACATTATTACTAGGTATGGGCACAGATTTGGCTGTTAGTGCAGTATTGATGTTTATTCTCGCTCACTCTTTCTATAAAGCTGCGCTGTTTATGGTGGTGGGTAATATCGACAAAGCGACAGGAACACGAGATATTGATCAATTGTACGGTCTGAAGTCAGTGCTCGTCATCAGCATGGTTGCGGGGAGTTTGGCCGCATTGTCTAAAGCGGGGTTCCCGCCGTTGTTAGGCTTTTTGAGCAAAGAATACATGTACAAGTCCGCAGTAGAGCTCAATAACTGGATCGCCTTTGTACTTTTAATCGTGAATATACTGATGGTCGCGCTAACCATTATGCTTATTGCGAGACCATTCTTTGCTCGCCGTGATCTCGTGCCGATTGAAACTAAGCCAGTTGAGACAAAAAAAGCCATGTGGATCTCGCCTTTGCTCCTGGCTCTTGGCAGTCTCCTAGTCCCGTTATTCGGTTTAAATTGGTTAGATCGCAATATTATTTTTCCGGGCTCTGCTGACATTCTGCCCACAGTAGCTCTTAAAGCGACATCATTATGGCATGGCGTGAATGTACCGTTAGTGTTAAGCGTTATTACGCTAGCGTTGGGGTATGTGGTGTACCGTGTTTATCCTACTGTGTCTGCATTTTTTCAGCGGTTACATCTATTCGTCCCCAAAGCGGAGAATATTTTTGAACGACTATTAGATGGCATGATGACAGTGGCGAAGTGGCAAACGGCGCGGTTACAGCAAAAGAAATTGAGTCGCTATGTCCTATTATTTTTCACGGTACTTGCCGTTGCGTTACTGAGTCAGGTAGCGCTTATTCCTCTGCCTTTGGTTGGCGAACTTTCAAGTGTCACTTTCTATGAGATTGGTATTGCCTTATTGTTGATTGGTGCTGCGCTCGTATGTACGTTGTCCCACGCAAGACTTCTTGCGATTTCTGCGCTTGGTATGATTGGCTTCATGACCACGCTTGTTTTTATGATTTATAGCGCCCCGGACGTTGCGAAGACTTTACTGTTAGTGGAAACATTAATGGTGGTCTTTCTTGCATTGTTAATGCGTCATATGCCACGTCTAACCACCGTGCCCAAGCATTCAATAAAACGTAAAGTAGCGAATATTTGCATAGCAGGTGTGATAGGTGTTTCGGTTACTTTACTTTTGTTAGGAATCACGTCTCAGCCGATGGACTCTTCGGTGTCAGATTTCTTTGCAGAAAACAGTGTCCCGGGTGGACATGGGCGAAACATTGTTAACGTTATTCTGGTCGACTTTCGCGCATTTGATACATTGGGAGAAGTTGTCGTCGTTGTTATTGCTGGGATTGCGGCAGTGAGTTTGCTTAAGACAAGAGCGAAAAAGCAAAATCGTATCCAATCATTAATTTTTGCAACCACGGCACACATCGTTTCGGCACTCATGCTCGTATTTTCAGTGTATCTGTTGTTACGTGGTCATAACGAACCGGGTGGTGGCTTTATTGGTGCGTTGATTGCCGTTATTGGTTTATCACTTCTCATGTTCGCGGAATCACCGAAATACGTTCGTTCTAGGTTGTATTTCAAACCGTTTCTCATTGCGTTATCTGGCATCGCATTGAGCTTAGTTTCTGGTGCTTTGAGCTTTGCGTTTGATAAACCGTTTTTGACCGGACTGTGGTGGAAAGACGTGATACCACTAGGGACGCCATTGGTTTTTGATGTTGGTGTTTACCTTGCCGTTATAGGTGGCGTGATGGGTATGCTGCTTCGTATTAATGAGGAGCTAGAGTGATGGAAATAGTCTGGAGTGTTGTCGTTGGAGTATTTGTCGCAGCAGGTGTTTATTTAATGCTTGAAAAGCATATCTTGCGCCTTTTGTTCGGCATCATGTTACTCAGTAGTGCGGTTAACCTCGCTATTTTTACCGCTGGAAGGCTGACGCCTGGAGAGCCGCCATTGATTGGCGATAATGCTCTTTTACCACCAGATAGCGCGGCAAATCCTTTACCTCAAGCGCTTATCTTAACTGCGATAGTCATCGGTTTTGGACTACTTATTTTTGCTTTAATGCTGTTCTATCGAGCTTATAAAGACACTGGAACTGCAAACGTCGATGAAATGCAACGTTCTGAGGAGGGTCAATGAGTTCGATTTTGCTTACGTTACCGGTTGTTCTCTCGCTGAGTACGGCGTTGACTATCTTCTTCGTCCGTCGCTCAACAAAAAGTGTTGAGTGGTTGAGCGGTGTAAGTGCGATTTCGAACCTTTTCGTTGCGGGCTTTCTCACAGAAAACATCATAAATAATGGTATTCAAGCCGTTGCTTTTGGTCAGTGGAGTGCGCCATTTGGTATCGTGTTTGTCGCAGATTACCTCAGCGTTGCTATGGTGATGATAACGGCGGTGATTGGTGCGATATGTGTTTTCTACGCGATGGCGGACCTTCACCGAAAGCCCTCCTATAGCAATTACCATGCGTTAATGCACATGTTGCTTGCTGGCGTTTATGGCGCTTTCCTGACTGGAGATATTTTTAATCTGTACGTTTGGTTTGAGGTCATGCTCATTTCATCATTTGGTTTAATGGTGTTAGATGCAACGAAAACTCAAGTTGATGGTGCAGTAAAGTACGTGATGTTGAACCTGATTTCGACGCTGGTATTTTTGCTTGCTATCGGCTTGTTGTATGGCGCAACGGGCACCTTGAACCTGGCCGATCTCTACACCAAAGTAGGGGAAAATGAATTGAGCATCAACATGATGCTGTCCGCGCTGTTTTTGTTTGCCTTCTCTATTAAAGCGGCACTCTTTCCTTTATTTGCTTGGTTGCCCGCTTCTTATCACACGTTGCCAAGCGGTGTGGTGGCACTGTTTGCCGCGTTGCTTACTAAAGTCGGTGTATACGCGTTGATAAGAGTCTTCACCTTAGTATTTCCGCTCGCCGAGAGTGGCTGGCAACCGACGTTAATTTGGGTCGCAGGGCTAACCATGTTAACGGGCGTTTTAGGAGCGGCTAGCCAATTCGACATTAAGAAAATTCTTTCTTTTCATATTATTAGCCAAATAGGCTATATGCTCATGGGGTTGGCTATTTACACTCCCTTAGCTTTAGCCGGTGCCATTTTCTACATTGTTCATCACATCATTGTAAAAGCGAATTTGTTCTTAATAGGTGGATTCATCGAGCGCAAATATGGCTCTAGTCAACTTGAACATTTGGGTGGGGTATACAAAGCTATGCCTTGGTTGGCGTTCTTGTTTCTTGTCCCTGCGTTTTCTCTGGCCGGTTTTCCACCGCTATCGGGTTTCTGGGGAAAGCTATTGGTCATCAAGTCGAGCATACAGGCTGAATATTACTGGTTAGCAGGTACCGCGTTATTGGTGGGGTTGCTTACCGTCTACTCGATGACGAAAATTTGGAGTGAGGCATTTTGGAAAAAGCCATTTAGAGAGAAGCCAGAACAGACTCTGCAGGCCAAAGTACATTGGTTGTACTGCGTTCCAATTATTGTATTGACGACGTTGACGCTAATCATTGGCTTAGTGGCGGAGCCTTTTTATCAATTTTCCGTTCAAGCTGCAGAACAACTGTTAAATCCGACTGAATACATCAGAGTGGTGTTAGGAGGAAATGCATGATCTATCTATTCCTCAATTTTTTCTTAGCGTTAGCGTGGATGATGCTTAACGGCAGCTATTCGAGTCTGAATTTTGTTGTCGGATTTACGGTCGGTTTTTTTGCTTTAAGGTTGAGTCAACCATTTGGATTGAAAACGAGCTATTTTCAACGTTTTGCATCTGCATTGAAGTTATTGATGTACTTCGCTTATGAAATGGTTATATCGGTTGCGAAAGTGGTGTGGGACGTTGTGACACCTACTCATTTGAGTCAGCCTGATATCGTTTATGTCCCTCTGGAGGTCGATTCTGATCTAGAAATCACATTACTGGCGAACATGGTTTCTTTAACACCGGGCACTCTTAGTTTGGATGTTACGGCTGATAAAAAGTATCTTATCGTTCATGCCATGTTTGCACCTGAACATGAAGAGGTTATTCGCGGAATTAAAGATGGGTTAGAGCATCGAATTTTGGAGGTGACGCGTGGATAGTTGGCTGCAAATAACGGTCACTTTTGCCTATTCTGGGCTACTACTCAGCTTTGTTATGGCTTTTGCTCGTTTAATTCTAGGACCAACGCTAGCTGATCGAGTTGTGGCGTTAGATCTGATTTCATTTATCACTATCGGATTTATTACGGTTTACACCTTAGACAGCGGTGAGGACGCTCTGTTAGATATCGCCATTACATTAGGTTTGGTTGCATTTCTCGGCACGATCGCATTTGCACGTTTGATCGTTAAAAGAAAGGAGAAAGAATAATGGACGTGTTGATTGGACTATTTTTATGCTTAGGAACATTGTTGACCTTGGTTGCAAGTCTAGGTGTCCTGAGGCTTCCTGATTTGTATACCCGAATGCATGCAGCGACCAAAGCTGGAACTGTCGGAGTGAGCTGCTTGTTATTAGCGGTCGCTTTCTCACTCCCTGAAGTTACAGTGATCTCTCGGGTTATCGGTACGATGTTGTTTATCGTTCTCACAGCGCCAGTCGCCTCCCACCTGCTCGGCAGAGCAATGCGAGAGGTCGGATATAAGATTTGGCGTAATGATTAACCATTAGCGTCGAATAGTACTACGCCCTAGTTGAAATAAACTCGAAGCTGTATTGATGAAGTCGGAAGTAATTGACGGTATATTCAAATGCACGACCATCTTCTAGGTAACCAGTGGACTCAACTTTTAGAATAGGGGAAGCTTCTGATTCATTCAGGTATGAGGCCGTCTCTGCATCTAACAAATACGGTTTGACAGACTGACTGCTTTTCGCAATTTTCAATCCTTTGCTATTTTCAATGTACTCATATTTAGAACCATTCATTATGGCTATGCTCAAGTCTGGAAATAACATTGCTGGCATATGAGTGACTTCGTAAATTTCAGGCTCATCATTAATACATCTGAGTCTATGTATTTCATATGTATCATCATTGGGCGAGAGATTTAACTGCTTAGCAACCTGCTCATTCGGCTTTTTAAGTTCGAACTTTATGACTTGAGAGCTAGGCGTTTTCCCCTGTTTACTGACTTCCTCGATAAAACCCAGCAAATGTAAGGCATCATGTTGGGCTTTTAGATCGTTTACATAAGTTCCACTACCTCTTGTCCGACTAATTAAATTATTGTCGACCAGAATTTGTAAGCTTTTTCTGATGGTTACGCGGCTTACGGAAAACTCTTCTTGCAAATCACTCTCTTTTGGAAGCATCGATTTAGGTTGTAGTTCCCCATCTTTGATCTTTTTTTCTAATCGTTCCGCAATGTCTATGTATTTAGGTTTCATAATACCTCGCTAAGTCTTGGATCATGATAGCAAGAATGTGATCTGAGATGTAGTTAATACTTTTCCTTAGGATCTTTGTGTGATTTTTATCTCGTATCTTTGTGCTTACACTTTAAATGTATCATAAAAGTATTAATACTTATTTTATACATTTTCAGGGTAAACATTTGAGGTAGCGAAATGAAACGTCAAAAATTAACGATTGTTGGTGCTGGCAGTACATACACTCTTGGTATGATGAACAGCCTGATTGCCGAAAAAGATAACTTTCCACTCGCAAAAGTCGTGTTTTACGACATAGATGAGAAACGCCAAGAGTCGAATGCATTAGCTACTGAAATTCTATTGCGAGAACACTATCCAGAAGTTGAAGAGTTTGTTTATACAACGGATAAATCTGTCGCATTCGCAGATTCGGACTTTTTCTTTATCCAGATCCGCACTGGTGGGTTGGCCATGCGCGAGCGCGATGAACAAATCCCGCTATCCAACTCTTGTGTTGGGCAAGAGACATGTGGCGCGGGAGGAATGGCATATGGACTTCGCTCTATCGGCGATATGATCCAGCTAGTGAACGAGATCCGACAAACGTGTCCAGATGCGTGGATTCTTAATTACACCAACCCAGCGGCAATTGTCGCTGAAGCTTTAAATCGTGAATTTCCGCATGATAAGCGAATTCTAAATATCTGTGATATGCCAGCAGCGATTATGGTCAGCTATGCGCAATTGTTAGGATGTGAAATTTGGGACTTCGTTCCTGAATATTTTGGGCTTAATCACTATGGCTGGTTTACCAAAATTCGTAACAAACAGGGTGAAGACTTAACGGACAAAATTAAAAATATCATCCTAAAAGAAGGGATCAGTGCGGTTGATGCGGAAATAGCGGATGACCCATCGTGGCAAGCCACATTCAAAAACATGAGAACAATGCTTGCTGATAATCCAGAGTTTTTGCCGAATACGTATCTTCAATACTATTTGTACCCTGAAAAAATGGTGGCGAAAGAGGATATCAATAATACTCGCGCAAGGCAGGTAATTAACGGCCGTGAGAAACGAGTGTTCGAATTGAACGCAAGAATAATTGAAGCGGGCACCACGAAGCACGAAACACTGCATGCCGATATCCATGGTCGATACATGGTGAGAGTCGCGGCTTCGCTTGCCTACAACTTGAGCGATGTGTATCTCGTCATCGTACCGAATAATGGTGCTATTACAAATTTACAAAATGACGCCATGGTAGAAGTTCCAGCTGCGCTAACTAGTGATGGACCGAAAGCTTTTACTGTAGGAAAAATCCCAACCTTCCAAAAAGCCATGATTGAGAGCCAACTTGGTTACGAGAAATTAGTCGTGGATGCTTGGTACGAAGGAAGTCAGCAAAAGCTGATTAATGCACTCACACTTAACCGTACCGTGGTTAATGTGCCAAAAGCTAAAGAAATAACAAAACAATTACTAGAAGAAAATAAAGCCTACCTTCCTCAATTTTTTCAATAACAACTGGACGTTCGGGGCCTACTTGTAGGCTCCGTGAATGAAACAAGAGGTTTATATGAAAGACATTATTCAAAGGTTCGGGGCCGCGATGTTTGTTCCCGTTCTATTATTTCCAGCAGCGGGCATGTTATTGGGTTTCTCTGTTGTGCTGTTAAATCAAGAAGTGTTTCCTTGGGCACTAGAGGGGAGTGCTTGGGTTAAAGTCTCGACGATCATTTTACAGGCATCACTCGCTGTATTTAAAAATATGGCACTTATTTTTGCCGTTGGGTTACCTATCGCTTTAGCTAAAAAAGCATCTGGTCGCGCTGTACTTGCAACACTTGTTTCCTACATTACGTATAACTACGTTATTGGTGGAATCCTTCAATTTTGGGGGCCAGAACTGGGCGTTAACTATACGGAAGGTGAGCGAGGTTTGACTGAAGTTGGTGGCATTCTAACGCTTGATACCAACTTGCTAGGTGCGATTTTAATTGCAAGTCTCTCTGTTTGGGTTCACAACCGATTCTTTGATAAAACGCTACCGGATTGGGCGGCTGTATTTGGCGGAACGCCATTGGTTGTGATCATTAGCTTCCCAATTATGGTCGTGATGGCAATTCTAACTTGTTTGACTTGGCCAAGTATTCAGCATGGTATTAATAATCTGCAATCATTTTTGGTTTCTGCTGGATCGTTAGGGGTATGGCTATTTACGTTTTTAGAGCGAATCATGATACCAACGGGGTTGCATCATTTCGTATATGGTCCCGTTTTTTATGGGCCAGTTGCAGTCGATGGCGGAACGGTTGCCTATTGGATTCAAAATATACAGACATTCGCCCAGAGCTCGGAAAGTTTAACGACACAATTTCCTCAGGGTGGTTTGATGTTGACGGGAATGGGTAAAGTGTTTGGTTGTACGGGTATCGCACTAGCACTCTATTCAGTTGCGAAAAAAGAAAATAAAAAGATGGTGATGGGGTTAGTGCTCGGAGCCGCAATCACAGCAATTCTTACAGGGATCACCGAACCAATAGAGTTTACATTCTTATTTATCGCACCTGCGCTGTTTGCTTTGCATGCGTTGTTATCTGCGACAATGGCAACGATCGCCTTTATGTTTGGTGTTTCCGGTAACTTTCAGACTGGCTTGATAGACTTCATTTTCCAAAACTGGTTGCCTTTGGCTGGTAACCATGCGGGAACATACGTGATTCAGATTATTATTGGTCTCATGTTTACTGGTGTTTACTTTGTTACGTTTCGCGCGCTTATTTTAAAATACAACATACTTACTCCGGGACGTGAAGGTGCAGATAGTAAGTTGTATTCAAAAGCTGACTACAAAGAAGCGAAAGAGGTCCATAACAGTAGCGCAAGTCCGTCACAAGCTAGTGCCTTTATTGAAGGTTTGGGTGGAAAAGAAAACATTGAATTGTTAACTAATTGCGCGACGCGTCTGCGTGTTAAAGTTAAAGATGTCTCTCTTGTAAAGGAGAACGCATTTTTCACACAGCACGGAGCGGTGAATATTGTTAGAAATCAAGAGAGCCTTCAAATCATCGTTGGTTTAACGGTGCCACAAGTTCGCGAAGATATGAGCCAACTGATAAAAGCTTAACCCCCAACTAATGCTCCCGCTCATATGGCTCAAAGGTGAGATAGAATTATCTCACCTTTTTTGTGTACATGAAGCATATTTCGCTCAGTTTCCACGAAAGTGGGGAGGAGTTACCGAGCGAGCTAAAATATAGTTAGGTTATACCCGTCTGTATTGTTGGAAGACTTGTTGAGTCTCTAAGTGACTGTGGCGCCTTCTATGTTGAAAAGCGTTTTAATTTCTTCCAGCACTTCTGGGTTAGCAATAGCACCAATGTTTTTTACAACTTGTCCGTTTACCAATTGTTTCACTGCTAGCTCAACCAATTTGCCTGAGCGCGTTTTAGGAATATCACTGATAGCAAAAATTTGTCGTGGGACATGGCGCGGTGAACATTTTGTTTTCAATGTTTGGCGAATTGAATCGGTGAGTTGTTGGGTTAACTCGACGTTGTGAGCGAGTTTTACTAATAACCAGATTTCTTCAGACTGCTGGTTTAACTTGCCGACAGCGATGGAGTCTTCAACCTCGGGTAACGCGTTCACTTGTTGGTAGATTTCAGCGGTACCGATTCGTACGCCGCCTGGATTTAAGGTTGCGTCACTACGGCCATAAAAAATAAAGCCGCCATGTTCGGTTTGCATCACATCGTCGCCATGGTGCCAGATATCGGTAAACTTGCTCCAATAAGCGTTGTGATAACGTTCGCCGTTGTCGTTCCAGAAGCCAATAGGGAAGTTAGGTAGCGAGTTATTACAAGTCAGTTCGCCGCGTTTTTGCGTAATAGTATGTCCACCATCCTCTAGAACACGTGCGTCGATTCCTAGCCCTGCGCCTTGGCATTCACCTTTGTAAACTGGTGAAATAGGGTTTCCAAGTACAAAGCATCCGCAAATATCTGTGCCGCCAGCGATAGAAGCGAGATGCAAGTCCTGCTTGATGTGCTGATAGACATAATTAAATTGTTCTGGGTAAAGCACCGAACCAGTTGAGCACAGAGTTTTGAGTGACTTCAGGTTATGTTCTAGTTTTGGAGAGCAGTTTGCCTGCTCCAGTGCCTCTAAGTATTTCGCTGAAGTACCAAACAGCGACACGTTATGTTCTTCAGCTAATCGCCATAAGACGGAGTGATCAGGGTAAACCGGACTACCGTCGTAAATCACTAAGGCTGCACCACTCGCAAGAGCGGAAACATGCCAGTTCCACATCATCCAACCACATGTTGTGTAGTAGAAAACCTTGTCTTGCGATTTGATGTCGCAATGCAGTTGATGTTCTTTGAGGTGATTGAGCAAGGTACCGCCTGCGGAATGGACAATACACTTAGGTTGACCTGTTGTACCAGAAGAATACAAAATGAATAACGGGTCATTAAACAGCGTTGGTTGATATTGAATTGATTGTGGAGAAAAGTGGTGAGTAATATCGGACCAAGAAACAAACTCAGAAGTGCTAGCACTCTCAGCGTTTTGTAAATATTCGATTTGGCATACGCTAATAGTAGTCTCTTCGGAGGCACTGCTTAACTTACTACTAAGAGTGGTGTTCTTGTCCGTCATATCGAAAGCTTTGCCTCCGAACTGGTAGCCATCACAGCAAAAAAGAACTTTCGGCTTGACCTGACCAAAACGCTCTACGACGCTATCGATACCAAAATCAGGAGAGGTTGAAGTCCAAATGGCACCAAGACTGGTGGTGGCCAGCATGGCAATAACGGTTTCAGGAAGGTAGGGCAAATAACCCGCAACGACATCGCCTTTACCGACACCACAATTGAGTAGCCATTGTTGAATGGCGGAAACTTGTTCAAGCAACTGTTTACCGGTGAGTTGTCGGTGTTCACCGCTTTCATTGCTAAAAACAATAAACTCACGCTCTGGTGATTGTTCAGCCTGAGATAGGAGGTTCTCTGCGTAGTTCAGCGTGGCGTCAGCAAACCATACTGTGTCTCTATTTACATGGTGATGATTAGAACCTGTTTGTGTCCATTTGGGACTGCCAAGGCTCTTGATTTGCGAACCCATATCTCCGATTACGTTGCAAAACTGCCAAGTATGTCGCCAAAATTCATCATTGTGCTCAATGGACCACTGGTGTAGAGACGTGTAATTGTTGATTACGGTACCTTCGGCTTTGTCTTTATTAACCTTTTCGATGAACCGTAATAAGTTGCTATTGCTGACGCGCTCAGCAGATGGTGACCAAATAGGTGCAGATTTTGGCATAGGTCCCTCTAATTTCAATTCTTTTGAATATGACCAAAACAAAATAAAGGGGCGAACATAGCAGTGTTCGCCCCTTATCTGATCGTTTAAAGTTGTTCGGCAAGCTGAGGTAGTACCTCGAATAAATCACCAACCAATCCATAGTCGGCAACTTCAAAGATAGGAGATTCTGGATCTTTGTTGATCGCGACAATCACTTTGGATTCCTTCATTCCTGCAAGATGCTGGATGGCACCGGAAATCCCAACCGCTATATAAAGCTTAGGTGCAACGATTTTACCGGTTTGACCCACTTGTAAGTCGTTGGCAACAAACCCGGCATCAACCGCCGCGCGAGAAGCGCCAATGGCAGCACCTAGTTTATCGGCAACTTGTTCGATCAACGCGAAGTTCTCTTTGCTACCGACCCCGCGTCCACCTGACACAACCACCTCTGCCGCGCTTAATTCAGGACGTTCTGACACGGTTTTATCGACAGAAACCAATTCAATCATTGGAGCTGAGATAGTGACCTGCTGATGCTTAATATCAGCTTGGTTGTGACAAGTAACCGGCTCAAACGCAGACGCGCGCACGGTGATGACGCGAACCTTGTCGCTGGTGGTCACTTTGGCAAATGCGTTTCCTGCGTAAATAGGGCGGATAAAAGTGTTTTCATCGATAACTTGGACAATATCGGAAATTTGCCCAACGCCGAACTTCGCTGCTACTCGCGGTGCAAGATCTTTCCCTTTTGATGATGAGCTAGCCCAGATTGCGTCAAAACCTTCAGCAATACTCACTACAGTAGGTGCGATACTCTCGGCAAATTGATGCTTAAGTTGCTCATCATCGACACAAATTACGTTTGATATACCATCAACGCGACAAGCTTGCTGAGCGACTTCTTCACACTGGTGGCCCACTACGATCAAAACATTGTCTTGGCTGACTTGTTTTGCTGCATTAACCACTTTGAGTGTGTCCGCATGCAATTGGTTATTGTCATGCTCTGCTATGATTAAGTTCTTCATGAAATCACCTTCGCTTCGTTACGCAGCTTATCGAGAAGCTCTGAGACAGATTCAACCTTGATGCCACCTTTTCTTTGCGCTGGCGGTGTGACTTCTTGAATGGTTTGGCTAAATACCACTTCAACACCCAGACTGTCAGGTGTGATGGTATCTAACGGCTTGCGCTTAGCTTTCATGATATTAGGCAAAGAGGCAAAACGCGGTTCATTCAGGCGTAAGTCAGTACTGATCACCGCAGGTAAGTTCATCGCGACCGTCATCAAGCCGCCGTCCACTTCTCTCACGACCTGAACTTTTTGATCTTCAATCTTCACGTCGGAAGCGAAAGTTGCTTGAGGCCAGTCAAGTAGGGCGGCCAGCATCTGAGCCACTTGGTTGTTGTCAGTATCAATGGATTGTTTACCCGTAATCACAAGCTGTGCTTGTTCTTGCTCAACTAGAGCTTTGAGCAGCTTAGCGACGACCAATGGCTCTATTTTGTCTTCAGTATCGACATGAATAGCGCGATCGGCGCCTAATGCAAGCGCGGTACGTAGTTGCTCCTGACACTGGCTACCGCCGGCACTGACAACGATGACTTCATCTGCAATACCTTGCTCCTTTAGTCGTACGGCTTCTTCAACGGCTATTTCGCAAAATGGATTAATCGTCATCTTGACGTTATTGGTTTCAACATCGCTATGGTCCGCTTTCACGCGAACTTTAACGTAGGGATCAATGACCCTTTTGATTGGCACTAGTATTTTCACGTTAGATTCCTTTTACAGTGAAGACTATGTGTTAACAGTGAAGACGATGTGATGACGTCTTTAAAATGATGTTAATTTACCTTTACGTTTGCGTCAACTTTAAATATATTGTTGATTAACAAGTTGGCAACATGCAAAGAAAAAGGAATGCAATCATGGAAAGAGACTGCATGGAATTTGATGTTCTGATTGTAGGCGCAGGTCCCGCAGGCTTGTCTGCGGCATGCCGAATCAAACAATTAGCAGCAGAAAAAGAACAAGACCTCTCTGTTTGCGTGGTAGAAAAAGGCTCTGAAGTTGGAGCGCATATTTTATCGGGCGCGGTATTTGAAACGCGAAGTTTGGATGAGCTTTTTCCCGACTGGGAAGAGAAAGACGCTCCGCTCAATACCAAAGTAAACCAAGATAAAACCTACTATCTAGGCAATGAAATCAATGGTCATGAACTGCCTTCTTGGGCGATGCCTAATACGTTACATAACAAAGGTAATTACATCATAAGTTTGGGCAGTCTATGCCGATGGATGGCGTTGCAGGCTGAGAACTTGGGGGTGGAGGTCTACCCAGGTTTTACCGCCAGTCAAGCGATCATCGATGAAGATAGTCGTGTTTGTGGCGTGATCACGGGCGATATGGGATTAGATAAAAATGGTGAACAAAAAGGAAATTTCGAACCTGGTATTGAACTGCGAGCGAAGTTTACTTTATTTGCTGAAGGCGCACGGGGGCATATTGGTAAGCAGTTGATTAACCGATTTAATCTTGCTGAAGAGAAAACTCCTCAACATTACGCTATCGGTTTTAAAGAGCTGTGGGAAATCCCATCAGAGCAGCATCAGCAAGGTTTAGTAGTGCACGGATTAGGCTGGCCGTTATCAAACGAAGCCACAGGTGGCAGTTATCTCTACCATTTAGAGGGAAACCAAGTTGCCGTCGGGTTGATTGTTGACTTGAATTATAAGAATCCGCACTTGAGTCCATTTGATGAGTTTCAACGTTTTAAACACCACCCGTTGATTGAGCAATACCTCAAAAATGGGAAGCGTATTAGCTATGGCGCGAGAGCGATCACCAAGGGCGGCTTTCATTCGCTTCCCACGCAGCAGTTTGCTGGTGGCTTGTTAATTGGCTGTGATGCAGGAACACTTAACGGCGCTAAAATCAAAGGCACACACACCGCAATGAAATCTGGCATGCTTGCCGCTGAAGCAGTATGTGAAGCCCTTGAGAGTCAGTCAGTTACTGCTGATTATCAAAAGCATTTCAAACAGTCTTGGCTGTATGAAGAGCTTTATCAAGCACGTAACTTCTCAAGTGGTATTCACCGCTTTGGATCGTGGCTGGGCGGTGGTTTAGCGCTGCTGGAACATAACGTATTAAAAGGCAAAGCTAAGTGGCATATCCGCTGTGATAAGCCTGATCATCAGTCTCTGTTATTGGCGGAAAACAGCAATGAAATTGTCTATCCGAAGCCTGATGGCGTGTTAAGTTTCGATCGCCTCTCTTCTGTTTATCTATCCAATATCTTCCATGAGGAAGATCAACCATGCCACTTACGACTGGAGAACCAGCGGATTCCTATTGAGCAGAACCTTGAATTATATGCAGAGCCAGCACAGCGCTATTGTCCGGCTGGCGTGTATGAAATCGTACAGGGGGAGCAGCAGCCAGAGCTTCAAATAAATGCGGCCAACTGTATCCACTGTAAGACCTGCGACATCAAAGATCCAAGTCAAAATATTACCTGGACTCCACCAGAAGGTGGTGGTGGTCCGAACTATCCAAATATGTAAGCGTTTGAGAATAATTTTTATTAACAATTTATTTACTTAAAGTTTGCGTTAGTTCAAATCTTTCTCGATGAACTCGATTGCAACTTAATCTTTCAGGCACTATTCTGATTTTAAATTGACGTTTACGTAAACTGAATACAAAGTTGATGCATAGGTGTAAAAGCGGTTACCAGTATCAAAGTTAGGTTTGATCAAATAGTGCTCAATGGAACGCACTTAAAATAACGAAAGGGAGATCAACTATGGTATCGGAATCGCCTCTGTTGCAGGTAAACGATATTTCATTGGCTTTTGGTGGGGTGAAAGCTTTAACTGACGTGAGCTTCCATGTGAATGAAAAGGAAATTTTTTCAATCATTGGCCCAAACGGTGCAGGTAAAACCTCAATGCTCAATTGCATCTCTGGTCGATACACACCAAACAAAGGCTCTGTAATCTTCGCTGGAGATGATGTAACTAAACGGACACCTAGCCAACGAGCTGAGTTAGGGTTGGGAAGAACCTTCCAAAACTTAGCGCTCTTTTCTCACATGTCGGTACTGGACAACATCATGGTTGGCCGACACCACCTACTAAAAAACAACTTCGTCACGGGGCCACTCTATTGGTTCTCTAATGCGCAGAAAGAAGAGATGGCGCACCGCAAATATGTGGAAGACGTGATCGATTTTCTAGAAATCCAGCACATCCGAAAAGCGACTGCAGGCACGCTATCTTACGGATTACGTAAACGTGTAGAGCTTGCTCGTGCCATTGCCTTAAAACCTAAGTTATTGCTGCTTGATGAACCAATGGCAGGAATGAACTTGGAAGAAAAGGAAGACATGGCACGTTACATCATGGATCTGAATGAAGAATTAGATATCACGATCATCATGATTGAGCACGACATGGGCGTGGTCATGGACATCTCTAATCGCGTTTTGGTTTTGGATTTCGGTAAACACATTGCTACGGGTGAGCCTGAAGAAGTGATGGCCAACCCACATGTGAAACAAGCGTACTTAGGCGAAGAGTTACCGACATTAGAGGAGAGTGCATAATGGCACAGCAACATAATGATTGGGCAGATATAACCCGCTTAGATACCTTTCCAAAAGTGTTGCAACACAATGCCAAGAACTGGCCCGAACAAGTCGCAATGCGTGAAAAGGAGTTTGGTATATGGCGAGAGTTCACTTGGAAGGATTATGAAAACCGCGTCAAGTGGATGGCACTGGCACTACGAGATTTGGGTATTGGTGAGCAAGATGTCGTTGGTTTGCTAGGTGATAACCGCCCTGAATGGGTATGGGGCGAGTTAGCGGCACATGCGATCAAAGGTTTCTCGCTGGGCATCTATCAAGATTCTATGCACGAAGAGGTGGCGTACCTTATCAACTATGCAAAAGCAAAAGTCGTGATTGCCGAAGATGAAGAGCAATGCGACAAGCTGCTTGAGCTTGGTGATGAAATTCCTAGCGTTGAATACATTATTTACTGCGATCCTCGTGGAATGCGTAAATACGATGATCCAAGATTAATTGATGTTGAACAGGTCTACAAAAAAGGTCAGCTGATTGATAAAGCGGACCCAGACAAATATCTCAATATGGTTGTTGAAACCAAAGGCAGCGATCTTTCAATTCTTTGTACTACGTCGGGTACGACTTCTAAACCAAAATTGGCTCAGCTACACAGTGGCACGTTCTTGGATCACTGTGCGGCTTACTTGCGTGCAGACCCTCGTTCCCCAGGCGACAACTATGTTTCTGTTCTGCCTTTGCCTTGGATTATGGAGCAGGTTTACGTGGTTGGTCAGGCGTTGATTTCTCGTCAAATCGTTAACTTTGTGGAAGAACAAGAAACCATGATGTCCGACTTGCGTGAAATCGGTCCAAACTTTGTGCTGTTAGCGCCACGTGTGTGGGAAAACATTGTGGCAGACGTGTCTGCACGAATGATGGATTCGACACCGTTTAAGCAAAAGATGTACAAACTGGGCATGAGCTTAGCCAACAAAGCGCTGGAGCAGGGCAAACGCTCTAAGTTGGCTGAATGGATTCTTCTGCGTGCTCTGCGTGACCGTTTAGGGTTTTCGAACCTGACATCTGCGGCAACCGGCGGTGCGGCGATGGGACCGGATACTTTCCGTTACCTACAAGCTATTGGTGTGCCACTTAAGCAGCTTTATGGTCAGACCGAAATGTGTGGCGCATACACCGTGCACCAAGCGGATGATGTGGATTACGATTCCGTTGGTGTTGCGTTTGATAATGCAGAAGTGAAAGTCATCAACCCGGACAGCAATGGCGTTGGTGAAATCATCGCGAAAAGTACAGGCATGTTTACTGGCTACTTAAACAACCAAGCAGCATATGATGAAGATGTTCAAGATGGTTGGATGCACACAGGCGATGCGGGCTATTTTAAAGATTCCGGTCACTTGGTGGTGATTGATCGTCTGAAAGATATGTCGGAAACCAGCCATGGCGACCGTTATTCGCCACAGTTTATCGAAAACAAACTCAAGTTCTCGCCGTTTATTGCAGAAGCCGTGGTGGTAGGTAAAGGTCGACCTTGGCTGTCTGCCATCATCTGTATTCGCTATGCGATCGTCGCGAAGTGGGCAGAGCAACGCGGCTTGGCATTTACCAACTACACCAACTTATCTGCTCAACCAGAAGTGTACCAAGCGATTCGTGAAGAAGTTCAAAAAGTGAACGAATCCCTACCGGATGCACAGAAGATCAGCAAATTCATTCTACTTTACAAAGAGCTGGATGCCGACGATGGAGAGCTAACTCGCACACGTAAAGTACGCCGTGGTGTGGTTGCAGAGAAATACGGAGACATCATCGAAACCATCTACAGCGACGATCCAAAAGTCGATGTCGATACAGTGATCACTTATCAAGATGGCACCAAAACACGCATTCAAACGTCGCTAGTTATTGAAACGCTTATTGAGCATGAGCCAACACTAGTGGATAGCGAACAACGGAGGATCGCATAGTGAATACGGATTTATTACTGCAACTCGTCATTAATGGCGTGATCGTTGGCATGTTGTATGGCGTTGTCGCCATGTGCTTTGTATTGATTTACAAATCGACCCAGGTGGTCAACTTTGCTCAGGGTGAGTTCCTGTTGATTGGCGCATGGGTATGTTGGGCGGCATTGGTGCACCTACAGTTACCGTTTTTTATTGGCTTTTTACTCACGCTCGCGTTCATGATGATTTTTGGTATCGCCGTGCAAACCATTGTGCTCAGACCGTTGATTGGTGAACCGATTATCTCTGTGATCATGGTGACCATTGGTCTATCGATGTTTTTCCAAGCGCTGATGAAGTGGATATTCGGTGTCTCGGCTGTGTCGTACCCGCAAGTGTTCGAAACCAACGTGGTGAATATCGGAGGTTTGAATGTTGAGTTTGCTTACATTCTGAGCTTGATCTTCTCAATGCTCATCATGGGCGCGTTCTACTGGTTCTTCAAATTCAGCAAAATGGGTCTGGCAATGCGCGCAACGGCATTCAACCAGCAAGTAGCCCAGAGTCTTGGCATTTCCATCAAGAAAGTGTTCGCCATCAGTTGGGCCATTTCGGCAATGGTATCTGCAACAGCAGGGATTGTTATCGGTATCGTTAACGGCGTATCTGACGCGCTATCCATTATTGGTATCAAAGTTTTCCCAGCCGTTATTTTAGGTGGCTTAGATTCGGTGGTCGGCGCAATTGTCGGTGGTATTACCATCGGGGTGCTAGAAAACTTGGCTGAGTTTTTTGATAGCCAATACCTGCAAGTGGGTAACCTGTACAACATCGCACCATTCTATGTGCTGTTAATCATTCTTGCCTTCAAGCCATATGGCCTGTTTGGTACCAAAGATATTGAGCGTATTTAAGGAGAAATAACATGGCTCAACTTAGCATGCGCCCATGTGGGGATTTTCGAACCACATACAAAAGCGATACGCCAATTTTTGAAACCAAAACCATCAGAAGCCTTGCGATTGTAGGTGTCATCGCCATGCTGGCAGCACCGCTGGTCTTGGATATTTACTTCCTAAACCTGTTTATTCAGATTGCATACCTCGGTATCGCGGCATTGGGCTTAAACATTCTGGTTGGTTTTACCGGACAAATTTCGCTAGGTCACGGTGCGTTCTTTGGCTTTGGCGCCTTTGCATCGGCTTGGCTAAATAACCAGTTTAACATTCCAGTCGTGTTTGCGATTCCGCTCGCGGGTTACTTAACCATGATTGTGGGGATGCTGTTTGGTCTGCCAGCGGCTCGAATTAAAGGTTTATACCTAGCTATCGCAACGTTGGCGGCGCAGTTTATTCTAGAGGACTTCTTTGCTCGCGCAGATTGGTTCAGTGGCGGCTCATACGGTGCAAGCGCGAACCCAATTAATTTGTTTGGCTTTGAGTTTACGACTGACGAAAGCTTCTTCTACATCGCTCTGTTTGCGCTGATCTTCATGTATATGTGGGCATCAAACTTAATCCGTTCTCGTGACGGTCGCGCGTTTGTCTCAGTACGAGATCACTATCTGTCAGCAGAGATCATGGGCATCAACCTAACCAAGTATCGTCTGCTCTCATTTGGAGTGTGTGCATTCTATGCGGGCATCGGGGGTGCACTCTACGGACATTATCTAGGGTTTGTATCAGCAGAAGGTTTCACCATCATGATGTCTATCCAGTTCTTGGCAATGATCATCATTGGTGGCTTAGGCTCAGTCAAAGGCACATTGATGGGGACGATATTTATCGTACTTCTGCCTGAAGTTTTAGAGTTTGGTGTAACGGGGCTTTCAGCGTTTGGTGATACCACCGCTTTCACTGATGGTCTGGCTTACTTCAAAGAGATGGCGATTGGTTTAGTCATCATGCTGTTCCTCATTTTCGAACCTCAAGGATTATCGCATCGCTGGCAACAGATTCGAGCATATTGGAAACACTATCCGTTCTCATATTAACGTGGAATTAAGTGGAATATACCTCAATAACAAGGACAACGAGTTATGAACAAAGGACATTTAGCGACAACGTTGGTGCTGTCATCTGCACTGTTTACTACCGCAACTTGGGCAAAAGATTCTGTGTTTGTCGGGCAATTAGTCGACTTTTCTGGACCAACTGCCTATGTAAGCAAGCCTTATGGTTCTGGCGTGCGAGACGCATTGCGTTGGATTAACCAAAACGGTGGCATTAACGGTACCGAGCTCGAATTTGAAACAGTAGACATGGCGTACAAAGTACCAGTGGCGATTTCCAACTATAAACGTTGGGTGGCGCGTAAAGACATGGTTGCGCTGCAAGGTTGGGGTACGGCGGATACCGAAGCACTTATTTCGTTTGTTACCAAAGACAAAGTGCCGGTGTTCTCTGCTTCTTACTCTGGTCACTTAACTGACCCAACTGGCAAAAACCCAAAAACCGCGAAACCAGCGCCTTATAATTTCTTTTATGGTGCGTCGTACTCAGATGCGTGCCGTGCGCTAGTTAAGTGGGCGAAAGAAGATTGGGAATCTAAGGGCAATCAAGGTGCGCCGAAATTTACGCACATTGGCGATAACCATCCATTCCCGAATGCGCCAAAAGAAGCGTGTGCAGAGTACGCCAAAGAGCTTGGTTTTGATGTGCAAAACCCAGTCGTTGTGTCACTAAAACCAGGGGACTTCAAAGCGCAATGTTTGTCGCTGAAAGAGTCAGGCACCAACTACGGTTACATTGCTAATATCGGTAGCTCGGTTATCTCACTAGTGAAGTCTTGTAACACGGTTGGGACAGAGTTCCAGTACATGGCAAACATTTGGGGCGGCGATAAGCCAGTGCTTGAAGCAGCAGGCGATGGCCTTAAAGATTACGTTTTCCCAGGTATGACAGCGTTTTGGGGAGATGATAATGAAGGCATGAAACTGGTCCGTGAGATTTCTAAGCAGTCTGAATCAGAGCCGGGCGAATTCAGAACTCACCATTACATTCGCGGTATTTGTTCTGCGTTCTATATGAAAGAAGCAATGGAGTGGGCGAAAGACAACGGTGGCATCACAGGTGAAAACATCAAGAAGGGCATGTATGTCCATGACAACTGGGTACCACAAGGCTTAGAAGGTGTTTGTGTCCCTGCGAACTGGAAACCGGAAGATCACCGAGGCACAACAACCGTGAACGTCTTTATGGGCAACAACGATGGCGGCGCAGTTGATATTAAGAAAGTATCTCAGGTGACATTGTCACGTCGTGACGATTGGCTAGGTTACTAATCTACGACTTATTAATAACAAAGCTTACTGAAAATAAGGATGGGTGAGAGAACACTCTCACCCTAGCAAGGAGTAGTTTGATGGCTGAATTAGCAACGAATATCGAACCGGCAGAAATACTGCTTTCAGTGAACAACATTGAAGTCGTCTACGACGAAGTAATACTAGTACTTCGCGGTGTGAGTTTAGAAGTTCCAAAAGGGCAGATTGTGACCTTACTGGGCGCCAACGGTGCGGGTAAATCCACAACGTTGAAAGCCATTTCTGGTTTATTGAAAACCGAAGATGGTGAAGTGACGCGCGGCGAAATCAACTTCATGGGCGAGCGTATAGACAACAAAAACCCGGAAGAGATCGTCCGTTCGGGCATCTTCCAAGTTATGGAAGGGCGCCGAATTGTTGAAGATATGACGGTAATAGAAAATCTTCGCTTAGGCGCTTATACACGCACTGACAACGAAGTTGAACAAGACATCGAAATGGTGTTTGACTATTTCCCGCGACTCAAAGAGCGCACTGGCCTGGCGGGCTATTTGTCTGGCGGTGAGCAACAAATGTTAGCGATTGGCCGAGCATTAATGGCTCGACCGAAGATGATTTTGTTGGACGAACCGTCTATGGGGCTTTCTCCACTGCTAGTTAAAGAAGTATTCAGCATTATTAACAAGATCAACAAAGAGCAAGGTATTACCATGCTTTTGGTTGAGCAGAATGCCAACTTCGCTCTTCAAGCGGCCGATTACGGTTACATCATGGAATCAGGCAAAATCGTACTAGATGGCAGCAAGCACGAATTGCTAAACAATGAAGACGTAAAAGAATTCTACCTTGGCGGCGGCGATGAAGATCGCAAGAGCTTTAAGAATCTGAAATCTTACAAACGTCGTAAGCGTTGGTTGTAAGGAGCAAGGATGAACGAACTATTTGATGCGAAAGAATCGTTGTCTCTACAGGCGCGAGAAGAGTCGCTGTTTCAACGTTTGCCAGCACTGATTGAGAATTCGAAAGCCAATAGCGAACATTACGCAGCGCATTTTTCTGAGTTAGATCCTACATTGGCAAACAATCGTGAAGGGCTTGCTCAGCTCCCGATTACACGTAAGTTCAATGTACCTAATCAGCAGCAACTTAAACCGCCGTTTGGTGGCTTAAATAGCGTTGCCATTGGTCAAATGGCGCGCGTATTCCAATCTCCTGGGCCGTTATATGAGGCTCAAACGGATGAGGCCGATTTCTGGCGTATGGGGCGCGCGTTTCACGCTGCTGGGTTCTGTGCGGGTGATTTAGTGCATAACACGCTCTCTTACCATTTCTCTCCTGGCGGATTTATTATGGATGGTGGCGCAAGGGCTTGTGGCTGTGCGGTATTTCCGGCTGGAGTAGGCAATACCGAAGCGCAAATAGAGGCAATTAAACAGCTTCAACCTAATGGTTACACTGGCACACCTTCTTATTTGCTGACGTTGCTACAAAAGTACCAAGAGAAATACAATGAGCTGCCTAGCTTTGAGAAAGCTCTGGTCTCTGGTGAAGCGGTTACAGCAGACATGCAACAGATGTTTGAGGAAAAAGGCATTGCAGTCTTTCAAGCCTACGCAAGTGCAGAGCTTGGTTTGATTGCTTATCAAGTGTCTGGTGAACAAGGATTAGTGATTGCCGAAGATATTATTGTTGAAATCGTTGATCCTGATGGTGTTCCTGTACAACCGGGAGAAGTCGGTGAAGTCGTTGTAACGTCGCTCGATGAGAAGTTCCCGCTGATTCGCTACGCAACGGGAGATTTATCGGCATACCTAGAGACAAGTTCTGATTCTTCACGCACGAATGCACGAATTAAGGGCTGGATGGGACGAGCAGACTCCGCGGTGAAAGTAAAAGGGCTGTTTGTTTATCCGCATCAGATCCAAGAAGTCTGTCGTCGCCACGATATTAAAGGCTCCTTGAAAATTGAGCGCGATGGCTTCAACGATGCCATTACTTTCTGTTGTCATGATGTGCATGTATCAGCAGAGGACATTCAAGCAACACTCCAGTCTGTCACTAAACTGAAAGGCAATGTCCAGTTTGTACCGAACCAAGCGGAGCAGCCGTTAATCAATGATCTTCGCAGTTAACTCATTGGTGGCATAAGTGCAGTAGAAAGTGGTTGTCATAAAAAACTAACAACGTCAGACAAAAGGCTAGAAAAGGGATACCACATTGCGCTGCGTATCCCTTTATTTTTTACTACCGCAATCAGGGAGCGGGTAAATGAAACAGGCACCAATGATTAACACACAATTCTGGGATGATTTGTTTATCCGAGGCACTATGCCTTGGGATGCCCAATCGACACCTCAAGAACTCAAGGACTATCTCGACAATTCACTTCATGTAGGCCAGTCAGTGTTTATTCCTGGGTGTGGTGCCGCTTATGAACTGAGCACTTTTATTCAATATGGGCATGACGTGATCGCGATGGATTACAGCCAAGAAGCGGTAAAAATGGCGCAATCAACGTTAGGTAACTACAAAGATAAAGTCGTATTGGGTGATGTATTTAATGCCGATTTTTCTCACTCGTTTGATGTCATTTACGAGCGGGCCTTTCTCGCAGCACTACCGAGAGATATGTGGTCAGAATACTTTTCGATGGTGGATAAATTATTGCCAAGCGGAGGTTTTCTAATTGGTTTTTTCGTCATTGATGATAATTACCTATCACGCTTTCCTCCATTTTGTTTGCGAAGTGGGGAGTTGGCATCTTTTCTAGAGCCCACGTTTGAACTTGTGAAGTCCTCAGTGGTGGCAAACAGTGTTGAGGTTTTTAAAGGCAGAGAGCAATGGATGGTGTGGCAGAAACGTTAGTCGTCACTGAGACTTCTTTAGAAAGTATTCGCGGAAACTGTCTGGTTCTTTGTGAATCGCTGATACATAAGTCTTCACTCTATGCCTGATGGAATGCTCACATAGTTTGTCGGTTTGTGTGAAACATTAATTTCTCGTTGCTGGTTTAAGTTGTTGAGATATCTCTAACAGCGGTCGAGTGGTTGAGTTTATTGCCGGCACGGGTTGTGTGCTCAGAGCGTAAAGCGACAGATCAGCATCGATCCGAAAGGTAGTAGAACGTCTCTCACTGATCTGTCTATTTCATGCTTATACTATTTTAGGTTGACCATCTGATGCGGTGGCACCGCCGTCTACAGGTAGGTTTACGCCATTAATGAAAGATGCGTCATCACTTGCCAAGAAAGTCACGACAGACGCAATTTCTTCAGGTTCGGCTGCTCGGCCAAGCGCAATGCGCTCATTGAATTTATCGCGGATGTCCTGCGGCCAGCCGTTTGTCATGTTGGTTTTTACTAAACTTGGGCATACGGCGTTAATTCTTACCCCATCCGCACCATGGTCCAATGCCATCGCTCGGGTAAGGTTCACCACTGCGCCTTTACTCGCGCAATAGAATGCGGCACCCCAGTCACCACCCAAACCGGAAACGGACGCGGTATTTACCATACAACCTTTCGTTTTTAAGAGTTCAGGCAAAGCAAACTTCGCGCAATAAACAACACCATCAATGTTTACACCAGAGATCTTCTTCCAGTCTTCCACACTACCTTCAATCACGGAACCAGGGACATGTACGCCAGCATTGTTTACTAAAATATCCAGTTTACCGAAACGGGTAACAACATCAGAAATCAGTGCTGCGACTTTTTCTGGGTCAGAAACATCAATAGAATGCGCAGACACACGCTGTTTATCAAAGCCCTCAACGGCGTTTGCCAATTGCTCTTCATTCCAATCGGCAAGAGCGACGTTTGCGCCTTCTTCATACAAACGTTTTGCGATGGCCAAACCAATACCATTGGCAGAACCAGTGACGAGTGCGACTTTATTTTTTAATCCTCTCATGCGATTTCTCCTTCGAAACTTACAAAAACGGGATCTTGATTTTTCTCTGTGCGCGGCAACATCAGTTTGTCGTTGTCGCTGTAATCTACGGGGATAGCCACCACTGCTGGTCCTTCAACGTCCATGGCTTTATTCAATGTCGGTAGCAATTCGTGTTGACTAGTCACTGCGAAGCCTTTCGCGCCAAATGATTCGGCGTACGCCTTGAAATCAATTGGTCCAAATTTCACACCAGAGCAGCGCTGATATTTGTTGATCTCTTGCATTTCTACCATGTTGTAGGCGTTATCAACCCACACAATATGGACGATATTACAGTTCAGTCTAACCGCGGTTTCTAACTCCATGCTCGATTGCATAAAACCGCCGTCTCCTGATATCGATACCACTTTGCTACCAGGTTTTAGTAGGCTGGCACCAATGGCCCATGGTAGTGCAACGCCCATTGTTTGTTGGCCGTTAGACACCAGCATTTGGCGAGCTCGAAAACAACTTAAGTAACGAGCGATCCAGATGTGGAAGCTCCCCATATCAAGACATAGCGTGGTATCTGGTGTGATGATAGATTGCATGGCTTTAATCAGTGCCAGTGGATGAAATCCTTGCTTGTGATAGACATTGGGATAGGTTTTGATCACTTGCCGTTGCAGTGCTACCTCTTCCAGTACTGAAAGTGCCGTTGGGGAAAGGCGGGCATATTCAGAGATATAGCTGCCCATCCTGTCTAATGACTGCGCAATGTTTCCGACGATTTCAACACAAGGCTGATAATTAAGTTGGTATTCTGCCGGTTCAATATCGAGGTGAATCACTGGGTTGCGGTGGCTGTTCCAAAGCTCAGGGTCATACTCTATTGGGCTAAAGCCGATGGTGAGAATTAAATCGGCGTCCCGCAGTAAAACATCGCCAGGTTGGTTATTAAACAAACCGACACGCCCAGCAAAGTGATGATAGTAATTGATGTCTACCGTGCCGGCGGCTTGGTAAGTGCCGACAACGGGTAGCTGCGTATTTTGAAGAAATCGGGCGATAGCAGCAGCGTTTTTACTGCGGCTCGCGTGAAGGCCAAGTAAAACCACACAGCGCTTTGCTTTACTGATTCGACTGACCGCTTCTTCGATTGCTGCGATGTCTGCGCAACCAGGCTGTGTGTAAGGCGAGGGGACAATAATGTCCGTTTGGGTTTGCTCGGATAAAACATCTTGGGGGAGACTCAAAAAGCAAGCCCCAGGACGACCTGACTCTGCGATACGAAATGCGTTCGCCATGATCTCGCTTGCGGCGTCCACATGCTGCACTTCAGCACTGAACTTAGTTATAGAGCGAAAAATACTGACGGTATCCATGCTCTGGTGTGTTTGTTTTTGCTGGTCAGTTCGTTTCACCGCACCACCGATAGCAATCAGCGGATCGCCTTCGGAGTTTGCTGTTGCCACTCCCGTAACTAGATTTCCACAGCCAGGGCCTGACGTAACCATGGTGACGCCTGCTTTGCCGGTTAGTCTTCCCATAACGCCCGCCATAAATGCGCCGTTAGCTTCGTGGCGTACCGGAATCATTTGGATGTTAGTGTCTTCAATCGCATCGAACAGTCGATCGATTTTTGCACCGGGAATACCGAAAATGTACTTAATGCCGAGAGACTCTAGCTGTTGAGCGATCAACTGAGATCCATTTTTATTTGAAGGTTTGGATTGCATTTGTTGTCCTTATTATTTGCCTGACTTTGTTACTTTTCCGCCTTTTCTATGGCGGTATTTATATCTTCCGGAGCCAAATTGGCGTTGAGGAAGTCTGTCGATACCGGGGTATCAATCACTAGCCGCGAGACTTTGCCAATCTGGAGGAACCCTGACGAAATGCTGTAATCCTGAATATGACCACCTCCTTGGCGGTCATCGGTAATAAAGTGTTCGTGATAGCCGGGCACATTGATGCCAGTCGTATATTTAGGACTGCGAAAGCCGGCGACCACGCCTTGCTTATGCGTGAAGCGGAACGTTGGTTGTTCTTTGACCACTTCAAGCATTGGCCGATAAGGGCGTGTTTGTTTAGGTACGGTGCGAGTACGAACTGAATCGAAAACGCCATCAATGCGCACTGCGCAAAATAGGTTATCGCTTGGAACCATCTCGTCTATGATGCTATGGACTTCATGACGTGACATGCGCGATGTCAGTGGCAGCTCGATATCAGGCTTAAAAAAAGTCATGACAGCAAAGGGCGTTTTTTGCGCCAGGTCTGCCGGGTTTGCGGAGCCATCCGACTTGAGTTGAAAAACTTCCTTATCAAACGCAATCAACTCACCATCCAATTCATTGAACGTACCTAAACCAAAATCCCCATGTTTCAGCAGTTCTTCTATGGTTGTTGAGCCTTCGTAAACACCAGCGATCAAAGCACTCATTAACGAAGTCTGATAAATCTCACCATCTCCGGTAACGTGATGGTATTCAGAAAATTCTTTCGCTACTTCAAGCGAACAAGCACATAGAGGGTTATAAAATCCACGCATGAGTAAGACCAGTTATGCAATGAAGAGTATATTTAGATTGACTTCTACACGGTGCTAAATCCAATATAAAAAAGATTTATTTTGATATGGAAAATATATGGAATTTCGCTACCTGAAGTATTTTGTCGCGGTCGCCGAGACTCGTCACTTTACCCGAGCAGCTGAACAGTTAGGGATTGCGCAACCTCCTTTGAGTCAACAAATCAAAAAGCTAGAGCACGAGCTTGGCGTGGACTTATTTAAGCGCTTGTCTAGAGGAGTAGAACTGACCCATGCAGGGCAAGTCTTTTATACGGATGCGGTAAATATTCTTGCTGATGTGGAACGCGCTAAAGCAAAAGCCCGACAGATTGCCCGTGGTGAAAATACGCAGGTTAAAATTGGGTTCGCGACGTCAACATCAACCTGCATTAAGGTATTGGAGAGGATTGGGCGTATTCAAGAGAATGGGGTTCATTTACAGACGGCGGAACTATCAATGCCAGAGCTTGCCACTCAGTTAAAAAGCAAACAACTTGATCTCGCAATCATGCGGCTACCCTGTTACGCCAGTGAGCCTTTTGAGCACAAGGTGTTGTTTAACGACCCGTTTGTCGCGGTGATTCCGGCGGGGCACGAACTGGCAAAATATCCCTGTATCCAGATGAAACAGTTGAGAGGCCATAAAATTTTACTGTTTCCACGAGAGACGGGCCCCGCATTGTTTGATGGCATGAGCACACTTTTTGCCGACGCAGGAGTAAGGCTCGAACCACAGTTCGCAGCACCGCAACTTCGTACGACGATTGCCATGGCGCAGGCTGGGTTAGGTATCGCTCTCGTTCCGCGCTCACTGGCTGAACATCTCGATGATTCCGCGACAGTCGCCGAGATTGATGATATCCCCCTAACCAGTCGTGTTGTCGTTGCTTGGGAGGCGTCTAATCTCAATAAACAAGCGTTAAAAGTAGCCACGAACATCGGTCATGTTGAGGCTTAAAGATGAGTCATCGAACTGGCTCTGATAGCCACAGGCAAATGTGATACTCTCACTCGTTATATGCAAAGCTATGCTTTGGTTGAATAGACAAATCTTACTCCACGAATAGAACTTACTGAGGATGTACCAATGATATACGCTGCGGTCTTTGATATGGACGGGTTGCTGATTGATTCAGAACCTTTGTGGAAGGAAGCGGAAAAGCTGGTGTTTTCATCAGTTGGTGTCCAAGTGACCGAAGTGCTGTCAAAGCAGACTGCAACTATGACGACAGGTGAAGTAACAAGGTTTTGGTATGAACGTAATCCTTGGCAAGAAAAGAGCCTAGAGGAAGTAGAGAATGCTGTTGTGGATAAAGTGGAGGCATTAATAATTGAAAAAGGATGCGAATTAGAGGGTGTTACAGAAACACTCAAATTGCTTAAGGAAAAAGGGCTTAAGATAGGGTTGTCTACTAATTCACCTTATCAACTCATTCCCATCATTTTGAACAAACTCGGTATTGCCAGTTACTTTGACGCGATATCATCGTCAGACGATGTAGAGCAGGGTAAGCCAGAGCCAGATGTCTACCTTTCAACAATCAATAAACTAGGTGTAGATTCAAGTAACTGTATTGCCTTTGAAGACTCTTATTCGGGCATGCTTGCGGCAACACGAGCAAACATAAAAACAGTCGTGATACCTCAACCTGATAAGTTCTACCAAGAGTTTAATGAAGCCAGTCTAAAGCTGCAAAAGCTATCAGAGTTTAATGAAAGCCATTTAGTGGATTTAATAGGATAAAGCTATTCATTACGATTAGTAATATTTATGACAGATGTCATACCATATAGAGAGCTTTGATGAGATGTTAGTTGCTTATGTGTAGGAGTGGTGAGGGATGAAATGAAGCTTAATGTCGTTGCATATTTGATCAAAGAAGGCTACGAAGAGGCCGATATAATCAACCCTAAGAAACAAGAAGAAAGGTGAAGTGCACTTGCCATTTTTTTTCAAAAGTAAACCTGCGTCATCACAGTAGACGGTTACAAAACATGGGTTTTACGGTTGAACTAGCCAAGATAGATGCATAAAAAGACTAACAAAGCATTTAAGAGGAACTCCCGAGGCTTGTCATTTTTAGGTTTCGTTTTTGCAGTGTAGTGGTTTCGGGTTAGTGATAGCGTTGTTTACAACTTAATGCGGCGTTAAACAGCAAGGATGATGGATGATTAAAGCGCAAATATATGATGTATTTTGTGATGAATTGGCTAAAGGTAACCCTTGTGGCGTTGTCGAACTAAATCACTGGCTGAGTGATTCTGAATTACTTCAAATCACTCATCAGGTCGCTCAACCTGTCACATCATTTATGGTTCAGTCTGGCAGTGACTACCACATTCGCTGGTTTAGCCTAGAAGGAGAGATCAACCTATGTGGACACGGAAGTTTGGGCGCAGGCGCTGCAATCATTTCCAACTATCATCAGAATGAGATCATTCTAAAAAGCCAGTATGGCCATATTACCGTTACTGGACTGGATGGAATGTACAGGATCGTGATGCCAAGTTGGCAAGCCAAGCCTCATGCCATCCCCTTGGGTATTTCAGGCTTTTCCAATGACCCCGTAGATGCTTTTACAACGCGTGATTTGGTTGTTGTTCTCGAATCCGAAGATGATGTTGTTCGCTATCAACCTAACTTTGATGAGCTGATTAAAATTGATGAGTTTCATGCGGTCATCGTGACGGCTCAAAGCTCTGATAGTGGCTATGTGCTGCGTTACTTTGCACCTAAAATCGGTATTTCAGAAGATCTTGCCACAGGCTCGGCTCAGTGCTCATTAGCGCCTTATTGGTTTGAAAAGCTGGGCAAAGAAAAATTGACGGCTCGTCAGCTATCTCGTGCTGGTGGTTATTTTGAAGTGGCTCGTGGTTCAGAATCTACGATCGTATTGTCTGCACACGTGAAAAGTCGGACTTGAATGTAAACGCCTCTAGCTCCTAACGCAAGAGCTAGAGGTCCCCATTTTTTATTGACTTAAAAGTGCCGAGCTAAGATTTTAACCCTGCAGCGGTCATCATGACGCGAAATAACATAGACACTAACCCTAATGCAGCGACGCTAACGACCCATATTCCAATCATCCAAGCCCATTGGCGGCACCAATTTTTGATTTTCATACTCACTCCTTATCAACTCGTTAATGGTACGCTTCGCCTTCTTTTACTTTTCCGGAGAAGACGTAGTAACTCCAAAAGGTGTAAGCCAGAATGATCGGGATGATGATCACTGCTCCAACGAGCATAAAGCGCTGACTGCTTGCAGGAGCCGCTGCTTCCCATATTGATATGCTAGGAGGAATGATATTTGGCCAGATACTGATGCCAAGCCCTGCGAACCCGAGAATCACGATCACTAGCGCCATCACGAAAGGGCTGCGCTCTTTACGCTTTTTAACGGAGTCAGCAATCTTCAAACATACCAGTCCAGTAATGACTGGTACGGGCAGTAAGTAGAACAAATTCGGCAGAGAAAACCATCTTTCCGCAATGGTAGGGTAAGCAAGTGGAGTCCAAGCGCTCACAATGACTAATGCGGAGATCATCGCCAGTAGTGTTTTGTTAGTGAAGCGGTGCATCGTGTTTTGCAGTTCACCTTCCGTCTTCATGATGAGCCATGTGCTACCAAGCAGCGCGTACGTTGCGACTAAACCCAAACCACAAAAGATGGGAAAAGGGCTGAGCCAGTCGAGTTGGCTACCTACGAAGACGCGGTTTTCCACCGCAAAGCCTTGAATTACCGCGCCAACAACGATGCCTTGGAAAAACGTGGTTAAAATCGAGCCGACCATAAAAGAGCGATCCCAGAACTTTAAGTGGTTTTCCAATGCTTTAAAGCGAAACTCAAACGCTACGCCACGAAAGATCAAAGCAATCAACATCAACGTTAAAGGGATGGTTAGCGCTTCAATAATCACCGCGTAAGCCATCGGAAAAGCGCCAAATAGAGATGCGCCTCCAAGCACAATCCAAGTTTCGTTGCCATCCCAAACTGGCGCGACACTGTTGACCATGACGTCTTTTTGTTTTTCATCCTTGATGAAGGGCATCAGTATTCCAATACCCAAATCGAAGCCATCCATGATGATGTACATCAAAGTGGCAAAAACGATGATCGCGAACCAAATCACGGATAAATCAAAATGCATATTTTCTACCTTCACTTTGTGACAAATTCTAAATGCGACCTGAAACGGTCGTCATGTCGTGCTCATCGTGTTCGATTGCATCGGGGCCTTTCTTGATTTGGTGGATCATGTAGTAATAACCAAAACCAAATACCAAGCTGTATACAACAAGGAAACACAGCAGGCTGATGCTCATTTGTAGGTCTCCGTGTGCAGAAACCGCATCACGCGTTTTTTGTACGCCATAAACGACCCAAGGTTGCCGACCAACCTCTGTCGTAAACCAGCCAGCGAGTATTGCGATAAGACCAGATGGCCCCATAAACAATGAAAACTTGAGGAACCAACGCGAGGTATAAAGCGTGTTCTTTTTTCGTAACCATATGCTGTAGAAGCTCTGTAAAATCATCAGAAGTCCTAGCCCGACCATGATTCGAAATGACCAAAAGACGATAGGTGAGTTCGGTCGTTCCTCTTTCGGGAAGTCTTTCAGCGCCGGGATTGGCTCAGTTAAACTGTGGCGTAGGATCAAACTTCCTAGAACAGGAATTTCTAAGGCATAGTCTGTGCGTTCTTGTTCCATGTTTGGCATGCCGAACAATATCAATGGGGTTGGTTTGCCATCACTGTTATCCCAATGTCCTTCGATGGCAGCGATTTTGGCGGGCTGGTGTTCCAGAGTGTTTAGCCCGTGCACATCGCCAATCACGGCTTGGAGTGGCGCAAGGAACACTAAGATCCCGAGCGACATCGAAAACATGGTTTTTACCGCAGTCGATTGATTGCCTCTCAATAAATGCCAAGCGGCTGACGCGCCTACAAAGAGTGCCGAACTGACGAAAGCCGCGACGCTCATGTGCGCCAAACGATAAGGAAATGAAGGATTGAAAACGATAGCAAACCAGTCGGTTGGCACCACACGTCCGTCGACAATTTCATAGCCTTGTGGCGTTTGCATCCAACTGTTGGAGGCGAGAATCCAGAACGTCGAAATGATCGTTCCTAACGCCACCATCGAGGTTGCAAAAAAGTGCAGCTTTTCGCCGACGCGACGCCACCCAAACAGCATTACGCCAAGAAATCCGGCTTCGAGAAAGAAAGCCGTTAACACTTCATAAGTCAGTAATGGGCCTGTGATAGAACCAGCGAAGTCGGAGAAACCACTCCAGTTGGTGCCGAATTGATAGGCCATGACAAGACCAGATACAACACCCATTCCAAAGTTAACCGCAAAAATTTTCGACCAGAAGTGATAGAGCTTTTGGTAATCGGGATTACGTGTTTTTAGCCATAAGCCTTCCAGCACGGCGAGATAGGTGGCCAAACCTATGGTGATAGCGGGGAAAATAATATGAAAGGATACCGTAAAGGCGAACTGTATCCGTGCAAGCATAAATGCGTCGAGGCCAAACATTAAACTTCCTTTGATCTTTTAAGTTTTATGAGAGAGCTATTTTAAAAGGAGCGGAATGAGGGAAGTAGGTACAGACAGTGACTATAAACCTATAACAGATTAAATATTGAAGTGTTATTATTTTGAATTCGGCTTTATGGAAGGGGATTTGCGTTTGGCGAAGTATCAAGAGTTAGTGGAACAGCTTAAAAGGCAGATAAAATCGGGGATATGGCATCCGGGTGACAAGCTGCCTTCGCTGCGTCGCCAATCTGAACACTCGGGTTTGAGCTTGATGACGGTGTTGCACGCGTATCAAATTCTGGAATCTCAAGGCTGGGTGACGTCACAGCCGCGCTCTGGTTATCGAGTCGCGCCCAATATTAAGAGTTCAAATGAACCCCAAGCGCCAGCCGCGGTTTCGTGGACAGAGCAGGTAGACATCAATGAGTTTATCTTTGATGTTCTGCAGGCGAGTAAAAATCCATCCATGATCAATTTTGGCTTTGCCTATCCAGACCCAAGTTTGTACCCAAGATATCACGTGAATCGGGCGATGAGCGCAGCCGCTCGCAATATGCCGATTTCCACCACCTTTGATAACTTACCGCCGGGAAACGAACAATTACGCACCATCATCGCGAAGCGTTATGCTGCGAAAGGCATTGAAATTTCACCCGATGAAATTGTCATTACGGCAGGCGCGCTGGAGGCGTTAACGCTCAGTTTGCAAGCTTGTACAAGACCGGGAGATTGGGTGGTTGTGGAGTTGCCTGCATTCTATGGCGCTTTGCAATCCTTAGAGCGGTTAGGTTTGAAAGCGCTCTCAGTAAGAACAGACCCAGTCACGGGCATTGACCTAGACTCATTGGAGCGAGCGCTGCAAACGCATGATGTGAAAGCGTGCTGGCTTATGTCGAACTTCCAGAATCCTCTGGGTTTTACGCTCTCCAACGAGAAAAAACAAAAGCTGATTGAACTGACACAGCGATATAACGTGCCAGTAATTGAAGATGATGTGTACAGCGAACTGCATGCCGAGAATGACTCGGTTTACCCACTAAGAATGTTTGATGACACGGGCAATACCATGTTGTGCTCCTCGTTTTCAAAATCATTAATCGCAGGGCTACGTATTGGTTGGGTTGCGGCAGGAAAGCGGGCGCTAGAGGTACAAAAGTTACAGTTAATGAGTACATTAGCGACGAGTGCACCAGTGCAAATGACATTGGTGCACTATTTAACAAGCCGCAATTATGAATCGCATTTGAAGCAGTTACGGAAAAAGCTGTTTGAACGTAAAAGTAAGATGACGGATCTGCTTAGTGAGCTGTTACCTGAAGCAGTCAACGTGTTAAGCCAAAGCGGCGGGTACTTTATTTGGCTAGAGCTTCCTAAGCATATTGATGCCTTGCCGATATATCGAGAAGCACTAAAAGGTAATATCAGCATCGCACCGGGAAAGATGTTCAGCCTGACAGAACAATACGATCACTGTATTCGTCTTAACGCTTCTTTTGAGCTCAATGACAAATACGTTCATGCTCTCAATCTGCTTGCCAATATTATTCGCGATCATTTGGCGAAATAGCCACTTTCTTCAGTTTTTGGGTTTAATGGAGCGCGCCGGATTTCCAACGACTCGATCGCCCGGCGCAACGTCTTTGGTTACGACAGAGCCAGCGCCAACGACGGCCTGATCGCCAATGGTCACGCCTGGCAGTATGATAGCGCCCCCACCAATCCAAACGTTATTGCCGATTTTTACCGGTTTGGCGATCTCGTCTCCGGATAAGCGTCTTTGTGTATCGAGTGAATGAGCGGCTGTGTAAATTTGCACTCTAGGCCCAATCATGACGTTCGCGCCAACCTCAACCTGCCCATTGTCCAGAATAATGGCATCCCAGTTGATGTAGGTGTTTTCTCCGATGGACAGGTGACAACCGTAGGTAAGTTGAAGCGGTGGCTCTATACAGGCGCTGTTTTCTAATTGGACGCCCATTTCTGCCAATAGTTGTCTACGTATATCTGGGTTTGGCTCGTGGTTAAATTGGAAGACAAGCTGCGCGGTTTTGGCGCGCATTAGCTTTAGTTCTTCATCCAGACAATTATAGGTTTCTCCAGAGCGCATCCGAGTCAGTTCTGACATGACAATCATTCCATCAATGTTATTTGCAATAAGGTGCATAATAAGTGAGAGTGATTCGAAGTGAAAATTTGATGCTTAAAAATCAGAAAGTTATCACTGATTTTCCTTGCGTCTCAAGTTGGTTGATTGGCTCGTTTAGTTCACAAAGACGTACTCCCTAAATGGCTTAATCGGTTGAAGCCAAAGTGGGAAACCACTCGAAGCGTTTTACGTAGATTACTATATAGTTAATAAGAAGAACTTAATTGAGCCGCTTGCGCTATCGATTGGGCTAAAAATATAAGACTTATGCGCTCTGGCTTGCTGGCAACGATGAATCAAGAGTGAGCACTTTATGTTCGAACGGGTCATTTCATTTTTAGAAACAACACTGTTTACCTTTAACGAACAACCTATCACGTTGTGGGCGATATTGATGGTGCCGACATGGGTCATTGTCGCTTTATGGTTATCCAAAATTTTGATCAAAACCGTTACGTCAAGAATGTCTTCATCGGGGAAAGACCCAAACGTGATTCATTTGGTTAAACGGATATTATTTGTCATCGCTCTCGCCATTATTTTTATGACCACACTTTCGATGATCAATGTGCCAATCACCGCGTTCGCCTTTCTGTCTGGTGCCATCGCTATCGGCTTCGGTTTTGGTGCGCAAAACATCATTAACAACTTCATAAGTGGCTGGATTTTGATTGGTGAAAAGCCAATCCGAATTGGGGACTTTTTAGAGGTTGAGGGCGCCAAAGGCACTGTCGAGCAAATAAATACACGTTCAACGAGAATCAGACGAACCGATGGTGTTCATATGCTCATACCCAACAGTCAGTTGATTGAGAACGTGGTGATCAACTGGACGTTATGCGACAGATTAGTTCGTGGCTCGGTCGTCGTCGGCGTCGCGTATGGGAGCGATGTCAAACAGGTTGCTGCCTTAATGGCGGAAGTGACTTCGCAGCAAGCGCAAGTTCTGAGTTCGCCAGCGCCAGATGTGTTTTTTCAAGACTTTGGTGACAATGCTTTGATCTTCGAATCTTATTTTTGGATTAACTCAACGGTTGAGGGCGGTATTCGCTCGGTCGCAAGTGCCATGCGTTTTGAAATCTACGAAGCTTTCGAAAAGCACGGCATTGAAATCGCGTTTCCACAACGAGATGTGCACATTGATGGGCAAATTAAGTTGTCTAGGGAGAGAAACGGATAGGGCGATAAGCGGTATTGGTGTTCTTATCTTGGTGTCGAGTAACCATAGCGAGGCGGTCACAACACGGATTCACCTCGCTAGAAACCAGTTTGAAGGCGTTATTGGTTGTCCCACATGACTTCGCATTCTTCTTTGATTGCTGATTTTAGCAACTCAATCAGTGGAAACGCTCTGCGTCCTAGGCTTACCGCGGGCTCTGCTTGTTCTTCCTCTTCGTCTACATCAGTAGGGAGGTTTTCTTCAGCTGCATTTTTCGCAGATAGAGCAGAAGTTAATCTTGATAGCGCGTCAGGAACATCTTGAGCGGAAATTGATCCCGGCACCGTGCCGCTGTGACCCATCATTTTGAGCATATCTAATGCAATATCACCAAACATTGTGACGTTTGAGTGGCTTCGACAACGAAATGTTATGAGCATTTACCTGATCCTGTTTTATATGTTCGGTTTGAAACTAAATTGTAGCTGAAATCAGACACTAATTAATGTGATGAAGACCGTTGAGCGTTAAGGTTTTTATGAGTAACAACAAAAAACGGGCACGTACGTCTGCATGCCCGTTGAAATACATTACCTGATTGGTTGTTGATGATTTACAAGCTATACGGATCGCCCAGAGCTAATGCGACCCTAGAAGCAGGAGACTTTCCTAACGCACGGCAAATTTGCCAACCCGCTTCATTGATGACGCTAAGGTCAACGCCCGTTTCAATCCCAAGTTGCTCACACAGATAAAGTACATCTTCCGTTGCAACATTACCACTGGCTCCTTTCGCGTAAGGGCAGCCGCCGAGCCCCGCTACTGCGCTATCAATGGTGTTGATGCCCATTAACAAGGCTTGATAGATATTGGCTAATGCTTGCCCATAAGTGTCATGAAAATGTACTGCGAGCGCGTCTTTTGGTAGTAGCGTTAACAACGAATCCAGCATGGCGATAACGCGATTAGGCGTTGCTTTACCGACAGTATCACCGAGCGAAATCTCATAACATCCCATATCAAACAACGTATTGGCGACCTTGGTAGTTTGCTCTGGCTTGATTACTCCCTCATATGGGCACACCATGGTACAAGACAAGTACCCGCGTACAGGAATGTTATGCTGGTTCGCCAACTCGATAACGGGCTCAAATCGAGCGAGACTTTCGGTAATGCTGCAGTTGATGTTCTTCTGGCTGAACGTTTCTGAAGCGGAGCCAAACACCGCAATTCGCTTTACACCGCTTTCCAGCGCACGTTCTAACCCTGCGAGATTTGGTGTGAGAGCGCTATAAACCACGTCAGGCTTTTTTGAGATACCAGCAAACACCTGATCGGAATCGGCCATTTGAGGCACCCACCTTGGAGAGACGAAAGATCCCGCCTCAATATGCTTTAAGCCACTGCTGCTTAGTTGGTTAATCAAACGGATTTTATCAACCAGCGTCACTGCCGTTTCATTTTGCAGACCATCACGAGCGCCGACTTCGACGATATTAACCTTCGCTGGTAGCATATTCGCGCTCCTTATCTTCACTGACGTTATCCGATATCAAAGCCAAATTCAGCAGGATGGAACCGTGCTGTACTTGATCCCCGTGCTGATAAAACAATTCGTCGACTTTTGCTGCTACCGGAGCCGTGATGGTGTATTCCATTTTCATTGCTTCGAGTACCAAAAGCGGATCGCCCGCCGCCACTTCGTCACCTTTAGCCACCATAACTGCTGAAATTATGCCGTTGAGTGGTGCGGTTGGACTTAGTTCATCATCAACATCTTTTGCAGAGTCAAAGTTAGGTTGATGAGCGAACGTGCGCTGCTGACCAAGATAAAATAGTGTTGTTCTTTGTTCATCGCTAAGTGCATTAAAGGTGTAACGCACATTATCAATATCGACGATAAACTGGTTGTCACTTTCAAGCAGGATGACCTGATGCAGCTCCTCACCACATCGGACAGTGAAGTGAGATCCTGTATCTTGCGATGATTGTTGCAAACGTGCCTGATGGTTGGCTTTGGCATCCGTGAAGTTAAATCGGTAAACGTTGTCAACTGACAGTCTAAAACCTCGTTTGGTTGGCGCGGGTAACGTTGAGCTGTCTGATTTTGAAATGAGATCATTCCAACGAGCAACCGCCGCCAATGTAAGCCAGATTGAATCCGACACGTCTTGCTGCTCATTTATGCCTTGTTGATGTGTTACGAGGAAACCTGTATCGAGCTCAATCTCGGCAAAGGTTGGCTGCGAAATAATGCTGTGCAGATAACCAATGTTTGTCGTTACTCCACGTACGTGATATTGAGTTAAGGCCTGCTTAAGCTGCTTTAGCGCGATATCACGAGTTTGCCCCCAGACGATCAGTTTGCTGATCATTGGATCGTAATATTCGCTGATGCTATCGCCTTGGGTAACACCACTATCAACGCGTACGCACGCTAGGCGCACATTACTGTCTGATACGGGTTCTTTTAAGTAGTCAATGCGGCCAGTCGACGGCATAAAGTCATTGTCTGTATCTTCTGCGTAAATTCGCAGCTCAATTGAATGACCGTTGTGGGTGATTTCAGATTGCGAAATAGGTAAATGCTCGCCAGCTGCGACTTTTAATTGCCACTCCACCAAATCAACACCGGTGATCAATTCAGTAACAGGGTGTTCAACTTGCAGACGAGTATTCATTTCCATGAAGTAAAACTCACCGCGGCTATCGAGCAAGAACTCCACCGTGCCAGCGCCAACATAGTCGATCGCTTGAGCGGCCTGAACCGCAGCTTCACCCATTTGTTTACGCAGTTCATCACTAAGACCGGGAGCTGGTGCTTCTTCGACTACTTTTTGGTGACGGCGTTGAATGGAGCAATCGCGATCAGAAAGATAGACACAGTTGCCATGTTGGTCAGCAAATACCTGAACTTCAACGTGGCGAGGCTGCAATATGCATTTTTCGATTAGAAGCTGCTTATCGCCAAAGCTTGAAAGTGCTTCACGCTGCGCTCCGTCGATAGCCAGCGGCATTTCGGCTGCGCTGTTGACCACTCGCATGCCTTTGCCGCCGCCACCTTGTGTTGCTTTAAGCATCACTGGGTAACCGATTTTTTCAGCTTCCGCTAATAAGTGCTCTACGCTGTTGTCTGTGCCGTGATAGCCGGGAACCAAGGGCACGTTCGCCTCAGACATGATGGCTTTGGCTTGCGACTTCGAACCCATTGCTTCAATTGCACTGGTGGAAGGGCCAATAAAAACAATGCCAATTTCGCTGCACGCTTTCGCCAGTTTCGGGTTCTCGGAAAGAAAACCATACCCAGGGTGGATAGCATCGGCTTGCCATTTTTTCGCAGCGCCGATAATTGCATCGATATCGAGATACGATTCACTCGCAGGAGCGGGGCCAATGAATTCAGCGAAATCCGCTTGTTTAACATGTAAGCTGCTGCGATCCGCTTCGGAATAGACGGCAACCGTCTCTATAGCCATGCTTTTTGCGGTTTTAATGATTCGGCAGGCAATTTCACCGCGGTTTGCGATCAGTATTCTTTTAAACATGATTCCTCCAATTGGCGGCGCGCTTTTCAAAAAATGCAGCTAGTCCTTCTTGTCCTTCACTGGACACGCGAGCGGTTGCAATAGCTTGGCTGGTGTATTCAATTAATGAATGATCGATAGGTTGGTTATCACAACGTAAACAAAGTGCTTTTGCAGCCTGCATGGCTTGTGGACCGTTGTTGAGCAGGTGATCAATGGTGCGATTGACGGCTTCACGTGGTTGAGCGTCTATCTGATGAAGAATACTCATCGATAGCGCGGTTTCGGCATCAATCAGTTCCGCGGTTAAAAAGTAGCGTCGGCTTTGTCGTTGTCCAATCGCTCGGATTACGTAAGGTCCGATGGTGGCGGGTAACAAACCGAGCTTCACTTCACTCAAACAGAAGCGGCTTTCAGGTGTACCAATAGCGATATCGCAGCAGCAGATAAGCCCAAGTGCGCCGCCAAATGCAGCGCCATGCACCATAGCAATGGTTGGTTTGCTAAAGGTATCCAGTTTGTGCAAGAGCAACGCTAACTGCTGTGCATCTTGCAGATTTTCCCCCTCGGTTTTGGTGGCCATTGACTGCATCCAGCCAAGATCCGCACCCGCAGAAAAGTGTTTACCTTGCGCCGTTAGTACCAATGCACGTAGAGAGTTGTCTCTCTCAAGTTTTTCCAAGGTTTCGATAAGTGAAGCAATTAATTCATCATTAAACGCGTTGTGTTTCTCTGGTCGATTGAGGCTCAACCAAGCAACGCCATTGCTGTCTTTTTCAAGCAGTAGTCCGGTCATGTGACTTCCTTTGTCTGACATTTCAGTCTGTATTTCAATGCTCGCTAACCATTAGTTTTTAAACATCGGTATTCGCGAGGAGTTAAGGTTTGCCTTGCATCCGGCTACATGCGGAAGATGCCAAATTTACTGTTTGGTATTGGCGCATTAAGCGCAGCAGACAGAGCAATGCCGACAACATCACGGGTTTTCGCAGGGTCAATAATGCCGTCGTCCCACAGGCGTGCACTGGCGTAGTATGCATGGCTTTGAGTCTGATATTGCTCCGCAATTGGACGTTTGAACGCTTCTTCTTCCTCTACGCTCCAGCTTTCACCTTTGCGAGTTTTGATATCGCGGGTCACTTGCGCCATCACGCCAGCCGCTTGCTCTCCACCCATGACGGAGATGCGCGCGTTTGGCCACATCCACATCATGGTTGGATCATAAGCGCGGCCACACATGCCGTAGTTCCCAGCGCCATACGAGCCACCAATAACCACGGTAAACTTCGGCACGTCTGCACACGCAACAGCAGTTACCATTTTCGCACCATGTTTGGCGATGCCTTCGGCTTCGTACTTCTGACCGACCATAAAGCCCGTGATGTTCTGTAAGAAGAGCAGAGGAATTTTGCGTTGTGCGCACAGCTCAATAAAATGCGCGCCTTTTTGTGCTGATTCCGAAAATAGAATGCCGTTGTTAGCGACAATGCCAATCGGCATGCCGTGAATATGGGCAAAGCCACAGACCAATGTTTCGCCGAACAAGGCTTTAAATTCATCAAATTGTGAGTCATCAACAATTCGGGCAATGACCTCTTTAACATCAAACGGCTTTTTAAGATCGGTACCGACGATGCCGTACAGCTCTTGCGCAGGAAAGCGTGGTTCCTGTGGTGCTTTTTGCTTGAGTTGAACGGGTTTCAAGTGGTTAATTTGAGAAACGGCTTGTCTTGCCAACTCTAACGCGTGGTGATCATTTTCTGCGTAATAGTCCGCCACACCAGAGGTACGGCAGTGAACGTCTGCGCCACCAAGATCTTCCGCGCTGACTTCTTCACCTGTCGCTGCTTTTACAAGAGGTGGACCTGCCAAAAAAATCGTGCCTTGTTCTTTGACTATGATGGATACGTCGCACATGGCAGGAACATAAGCGCCGCCAGCGGTACATAGCCCCATGACCACCGCAATTTGTGGAATGCCTTTGGCCGACATACGGGCTTGGTTGTAGAAAATACGGCCAAAATGGTCTTTATCTGGGAAGACTTCATCTTGGCGGGGTAGGTTAGCGCCGCCAGAGTCGACTAAGTAAACACACGGCAGTTGGCATTTTTCTGCAATTTCTTGTGCTCTTAAGTGCTTTTTCACGGTGAGTGGGTAGTAACTGCCGCCTTTTACCGTCACGTCGTTGGCAACGATCATACACTCGGTGCCGTCAATTACACCCACACCGGCAACCACTCCAGCACATGGAACGTAATCTGGATACACATCCCAGCCAGCAAATTGACCAATTTCTAGAAAGGACGAACCAGGGTCGAGTAGGGCAAGAATGCGCTCACGTACCGGAAGTTTGCCTTTCTTCTGCTGATGCTCGCGGGCTTTCTCACCGCCACCATCTTCGATTTGCGCAGTCACGGTATAAAGTTGATCTACAAGTGACGCCATAGAGCGGTAGTTTTCCTGATACTGCTCTGAATGGGTATTAATATTGGTCGTCAAACAAGCCATAAATAGCCGATCTCCATTCGGTAGACGGGTGTCACCACCCGTCTTTATTTAGGTTGAATAAGATTTAGATTGAATAAGGAAGTTGTTTCGAGTTCGAACCGCCTAGGTATGATGATTAGGCGCTTTCGTTAAACAATTCGCGACCAATAAGCATGCGGCGAATTTCTGACGTGCCCGCACCGATTTCATACAGCTTGGCATCTCGCAACAAACGGCCCGTATCAAACTCGTTGATGTAGCCGTTACCGCCAAGTAGTTGAATCGCATCCAGTGCCATCTTGGTTGCCAGCTCTGCGCCGTAGAGGATCGCGCCAGCAGAATCTTTACGTGTGGTTTCACCGCGATCACAAGCGGCAGCGACGGCGTAAACATACGCTTTAGCGGCATTCATTTGTGTGTACATATCCGCGATTTTTGCTTGAACTAGCTGGAATTCACCGATGGATTTACCGAACTGTTTACGGTCGTGAATGTAAGGCACAACGATATCCATACACGCCTGCATGATGCCAAGTGGGCCGCCTGCAAGCACCACACGTTCGTAGTCGAGGCCGCTCATCAATACTTTCACGCCTTGGTTTTCTTCGCCGAGAATATTCTCCGCAGGGACTTCGCAGTTTTGGAAGACCAGCTCACACGTATTCGAGCCGCGCATGCCCAACTTGTCGAGTTTTTGTGCTTGAGTAAATCCAGGGAATCCGCGTTCCACAATAAACGCCGTGATGCCTTTGGAGTGCTGGCTTGGGTCGGTTTTTGCGTAGACAACATAGGTGTGTGCATCAGGGCCGTTGGTGATCCACATTTTGTTGCCGTTTAGCAGGAAAATATCGCCTTTACGTTCGGCTTTAAGCTGCATAGAGACCACATCAGAGCCGGCGCCGGGTTCACTCATAGCAAGGGCGCCGATATGTTCACCGGAGATGAGCTTAGGTAGGTATTTCTCTTTTTGCGCTTGTGAGCCGTTACGGTGGATTTGGTTGACGCAAAGGTTGGAGTGAGCGCCGTAACTTAACGCAACCGAAGCGGATGCTCGGCTGATTTCTTCCATAGCGATAACGTGGGCGAGATAGCCCATGCCTGCACCACCAAACTCTTCGCTGGTGGTTACACCTAAAAGACCCATGTCACCTAATTTGGACCAAAGATGGTTTGGAAAGTCGTTAGTTTGGTCGATAGATTGCGCTAGCGGCGCAATTTCTCTTGCAGCAAAACTATTGATTTGCTCGCGAAGCAAATCGGTATTTTCGTCATAAACAAAGTTCAGGGAAGAGTAGGTAGATTTCATTGCGTGTCCTTGCCTTTACGTCACCTACATCCCAGAGTTGAGGTGTTAGGTGACTTTTTCGCCTTTCATGGATCTCAGTGTGTTTTGGCATCGCAACTGCGCAGCATTTAACTCCATCATTACCGCTTGAATGTCGTTTGCTTGCTGTTGCAATGCTGCCTTCTTCTCTTCGATCAACCGAATCATATAGTTCAACTGCTCAGTACTTTGATCGGTATCGTAGAGTTCAAATAACTCTTTGATATCTGCAAGAGAAAAGCCCAATCGCTTACCTCGCAAAATCAGTTTTAGTCGAATTCGATCACGACCATTGTAGATTCGAGTGTTGCCTTTACGTTCTGGAGTTAGGAGACCTAAATCTTCGTAGAAGCGAATGCTTCGAGTAGTAATGTCGAACTCTTTCGCGAGCTCGCTGATCTTAAATGTGTTCATTCCTTAACCTTACGACTTTCGTATAACATTTACATGAATATACAATTCGTTAACGTTAAAGTAAACAAACAACATCCACTCTTGAGCCTTGATATCACTCGCATTTACTCGAAATCAAAGAATCACTCGAACAAACAATAACCTCAAACTTGACGTTAACGTAAATGTTAGTATAGTTATGACGTAAACGTCAACAAAAGGTTAATGGAATGAAAAATGAAACATGGATTGTTGCCGCTAAGCGAACGCCTATCGGCTCTTTTCAAGGTGCATTAGCTTCAACAGATGTCACGGAACTCGGTGCGAGAGCCATTCAAGGGGCGCTAGCCGAAAGCCAACTCGATGTGCACAAAATAGACGAAGTGTTGATGGGGTGCGTTTTACCCGCCGGTGTGGGGCAAGCGCCTGCAAGACAAGCAAGTCTTAAAGCTGAAATGCCACAATCGATTGGTTGTACGACACTGAACAAAGTTTGTGGATCGGGTATGAAAACCGTCATGCTGGCATATGACCTTATTCAATCTGGCAATGCGCATGCTGTCATCGCTGGTGGCATGGAAAACATGTCGTCTTCTCCTTATCTATTAAAGAAAGCGCGTGATGGTTTCCGTTTAGGTCACGAGCAAGTGCTTGATCACATGTTTTATGACGGTTTGCAGGATGCCTACCAAGGCGAGCTGATGGGTGTCTTTGCAGAACAGACGGCGCAAAAGTATCAGTTCAGCCGTGAAAGTATGGATGCCTGGGCGCAGCAGTCGGTGACTCGTGCGCAGCAAGCAATCGAGCAAGGTTTGTTCAAAGAAGAGATCGTGCCTGTTAACGTAAAAAGTCGGCGCGGCGAAACCTTGGTTGTAGATGATGAGCAACCGAGCAAACTCGACGTCACTAAAATTCCTACCTTACGCCCTGCGTTTGCCAAAGATGGCGGCGTAACCGCAGCAAACTCTAGTTCCATTTCGGATGGTGCGTCGGCAATGATCTTAGTCGATAGTGAGTTTGGTCGTCAGGAAAACCTTCAGCCTCTAGCCAAAATTGTCGCGTACAGCTCGCATGCAAGACAGCCTGATGAGTTCACCATCGCACCAGTCTTCGCGATTGAATCGCTGCTGGAAAAAACGGGCTGGGACAAATCGGACGTGGACCTTTGGGAAATCAATGAAGCTTTTGCTGTTGTGACTCAATACGCGGTGAAAGCACTCGAACTGGACGAGAGCAAAGTGAACCCTCGCGGAGGGGCTTGTGCGCTGGGGCATCCAATAGGCGCAAGTGGCAATCGAATCCTTGTCACTTTGATTCATGCGCTAAAACAAACTGGTGGTAAGCGTGGCGTTGCATCGCTTTGTATTGGCGGCGGCGAAGCTACCGCTATCGCGATTGAAATCTGCTAAATCACTCTCAACAAAGTTTCACTTACATAACAGTAGTCAGTAACAAGCTGAAAAATACAAGGATGTCATCATGACAGAACAAGTAAAGCAGTATATCGGTGGTGAATTTGCCATCTCCGATTCAAAACAATGGCTAGATGTAACCAACCCGGCAACCAACGAAGTGATTGCACAAGTACCTTGTGCCACGGAATCGGAAATGAATGCGGCGATTGCCAGCGCAACAGAAACGTTCAAACGTTGGAAAGAAGTTGCAGCGCCGGAGCGTGCTAGATTGATGTTGCGTTACCAACATTTGCTAAAAGAGCAACACGATGAGTTGGCGATACTGCTTTCAAGTGAGACAGGCAAAACCCTCGCGGATGCAAAGGGTGACATTTGGCGTGGGATTGAAGTCGTAGAACAAGCGGCGAACATTTGTAGCTCAATGATGGGCGAAACGGTGGAAAACGTCGCGACCAATATTGATGGTTACTCTTACATTCAACCGCTCGGTGTTTGTGCTGGCATCACACCCTTTAACTTTCCTGCGATGATCCCATTGTGGATGTTCCCGATGGCGATCGCTTGTGGCAACACCTTTATTCTAAAACCTTCGGAACAAGTTCCGCTGACTGCAATGAAATTGGCAGAGCTATTTGAACAAGCTGGTGCACCAAAAGGCGTATTGCAAGTTGTTCACGGGACCAAAGAGCAAGTCGACCGCATTCTGACTGATCCAGTTGTTCGTGCGATCTCTTTTGTTGGCTCTGTGCCCGTTGGTGAGTACATCTACAAAACAGGTACAGACAACCTGAAACGCGTGCAGTCATTTGCAGGTGCTAAGAACCACATGGTCATCATGCCGGATGCAAACAAACAGCAAGTCATCAATAACCTAGTTGGCGCGTCAGTTGGTGCTGCAGGCCAACGCTGTATGGCGATTTCGGTTGCCGTATTTGTCGGCGAAACCAAAGAATGGATTCCAGAGCTTAAAGAGGCGTTAGCTCAGGTTCAGCCTGGCGCGTGGGATGATGAAACCGCCGGTTATGGTCCACTGATTAGCCCTCAAGCGAAGCAGCGAGTGGTGAATTTGATTAATGAAGGCAAAGCGTCAGGCGCGAATTGTGTTCTGGACGGGACAGAGTGCCAAGTACCTGGCTTCCCGAACGGTAACTGGGTGGGGCCAACACTGTTTACCAACGTGACCACAGACATGTCGATTTATCAGGAAGAAATTTTCGGGCCTGTACTGTTAACTATGGAAGTGGATGACCTAGATGAAGCGATTGAACTGATCAATGCAAACCGCTTTGGTAATGGTACGTCTATTTTCACGGCGAACGGCGCTGCCGCGAGAAAGTATCAACACAATATCGAAGTAGGTAACGTAGGCATCAACGTGCCGATTCCGGTGCCATTGCCATTTTTCTCATTTACTGGGTGGAAAGGCAGCTTCTACGGCGACCTGCATGCTTACGGTAAACAAGCGGTTCGCTTCTACACCGAGACGAAAACTGTCACCGCGCGTTGGTTTGAAGATGACATTCCAAGCGGTCCAAACATGACCATTCAACTTAGCTAATTACTGGATTAGCGACACCTCTAGCCAAGCGCCACCGTTTAAGTGGGCTTGGCTCGGATACAAATGCAACGAATTAGACCTTAGGACTTCAAGATGGATTTTGAATTAAACGAAGATCAACTCGCGTTTGCCGAAGTAGCAAAGCAGTTTGCAGACCAAATGTTAGCGCCTCATGCGGCCGAGTGGGATGAAAACCATCATTTCCCTAAAGACGTACTGCGTCAAGCAGGTGAACTTGGTTTTCTGAGCATCTATACGCCGCCAGAGCATGGTGGCTTAGGGTTATCTCGTTTGGATGCGGCGATCATTTTCGAGCAGTTGGCTATGGGTTGTACCGCGACTACTGCGTTTATGACCATTCACAACATGGCGACGTGGATGATCACCAGCTTTGCCAAAGCCGAAGTGGCGCAGCAATTTAGCGCGGATCTAATTTCGGGTGAAAAGCTCGCTTCCTACTGTTTAACCGAACCTAATGCCGGCTCTGACGCCGCTTCTCTAACGACTAGCGCAGTGCGTGATGGCGATGAGTTTGTCCTCAATGGCGCAAAAGTGTTTATCTCGGGTGCGGGTGATACAGATGTTCTCGTCGTGATGGCGCGTTCGTGTGGTGAAGGAGCGGGTGGTGTTTCTGCATTCGTTGTTCCTGCTGATTGCGAAGGCATTAGCTACGGTAAAAAAGAAGCCAAAATGGGTTGGAACTGCCAGCCAACTCGCATGATTACCTTCGAAAATGTCCGCATTCCGGCTGACTATCTGTTGGGTGAAGAGGGAGAAGGCTTTAAGTTCGCCATGCTTGGCCTTGATGGTGGTCGAATCAACATCGCTACTTGTTCCGTCGGTACTGCGCAACAAGCACTGAACGAAGCCAAGCAATATATGAACGAACGCAAACAGTTCGGCCGTTCACTGGCGCAATTTCAAGCGTTGCAGTTCAAGCTTGCTGATATGGCGACTGAGCTGGTCGCTGCGCGTCAAATGGTGCGACTCGCTGCCGCTAAACTCGATGCCCAGCACGCAGAAAAAAGTGCGTACTGTGCCATGGCAAAACGCTTTGCTACTGATGTGGGCTTTAAAGTCTGCGATCAGGCGCTGCAAATTCACGGTGGCTATGGCTACATCAAAGAATATCCAGTCGAGCGCCATTTCCGAGACGTTCGTGTTCACCAAATTCTTGAAGGTACCAACGAAATCATGCGTCTGATCGTCGCAAGACGATTACTAACGGAAGGCGTTGAGCTGCTTTAATCAGCGAGACACAGCCTTACCCAAAGAAATTAAAAAGGACTGAAAGATTATGACGGCACAAATCAAATTAGAGCGCGAAGCGCATATTGCCAAGCTCACGATTAGTAACCCGCCAGCAAACACCTGGACGCTTGAATCTTTGAATCAGCTAAAAGAGTTGGCGATTGAACTTAGCAATGATCGCTCTATTTATGCGTTGGTTTTAACAGGCGAAGGCGAGAAGTTCTTTTCTGCTGGAGCAGATCTTAATAACTTTGCATCGGGTGATAAATCACAAGCAGCAGACATGGCGTTCGCATTTGGTGAAGCGTTTGAAGCGCTGTCTGCATTCGATGGGGTTTCTATCGCAGCGATTAATGGCTATGCGATGGGCGGCGGTCTGGAAGTGGCGATGGCGTGTGACATTCGTATCGCAGAAGAACAAGTACAAATGGCACTTCCTGAAGCATCGGTAGGTTTGTTGCCGTGTGCGGGAGGGACACAAAACCTGACCGCGTTGGTAGGTGAAGGTTGGGCGAAGCGTATGATTCTATGTGGCGAGCGTGTGACGGCCGAGCGAGCGGAAAAAATTGGGTTAGTCGAAGAGGTGGTGGCGAAAGGTCAAGCACTAGAAGCGGCTATGGAACTAGCGCAGCGTGTTGCAGGTCAATCACCGAAATCTGTGTCAGCGTGCAAAACGCTCATTCAAGGTCGACGCAGCCAAACTCACGCGGCTGGATTGGTTTTGGAGCGTGAACTGTTTTTACAGCTGTTCAATACACAAGATCAGACTGAGGGTGTGAATGCGTTTTTGCAAAAGCGCAAGCCACAATGGACAAACAGCTAGCGGAGGCCAAATGACAGGTACAGTAAATGTTTCAAAGCTTAAGTGCGCTGATGGCTCTGTTATTGGTGTGCTGGAGCTTGATAATCCAGCTGCTCTCAACGCGTTGAGTTACGTGATGATTGAGAAGTTGTACAAACAGCTTAATGAATGGCAAACGGACGACAGCGTCGTCGCGGTATTCTTGCATGCTCAAGGTGAAAAAGCGTTTTGTGCTGGTGGCGATATTCAAGCGATCTACCGTGCACTTGAAAACAAAGAGCAAGATTTTGATTCTGCGTTTTCAGCGATGGAAACCTTCTTTGACCTCGAATATCGCTGTGATCATCTTATTCATACTTATCCAAAACCGATCATCGCGTGGGGACATGGTTATTTGATGGGCGGCGGTGTGGGATTATTTATGGGTGCTAGCCATCGCGTTGCAGAAACGACCACACGCTTTGCAATGCCAGAGATTAAAATTGGCCTTTACCCAGATGTAGGTGCGACGTACTTCCTAAACCAGTTGCCAAAACATTTGGCACTGTTCTTAAGTTTGACTGCTTGTCAAATTAACGCAACAGATATGAAAGCGTTGGGGTTAAGCCAATGGATTGCACAGCCAGAAAACAAGCAAGTGCTGCTGGATCTGCTTGCATCGGTAAGTTGGAAAGGTGAAGCGAACATCAACGAAAAAATCGCCACTACGCTGCGTTCGGTACACGTGGACGAGCCAACCGAAGGGATGTTGATGCCCTATGCGGAATTGATTGAGCAGTTATGTTCGGGTGACTTAGCGTCAATTGTTGATGCAATCAGCCGTGCTAACGTTGATAACAAGTGGTTCGTCAATGCGCAGAAGTCACTGAACTATGGCAGTCCGTTGTCGCTCAGTATCACTTATCAGCAGTTAACGCAGTATCAAAACCTCTCTTTGAAAGCGTGTTTTGATATGGAATTTAACCTAACACTACGTTGTGGCTTAGAAGGTGATTTTAGAGAAGGGGTTCGTGCGCTGATTATTGATAAAACCAATCAACCGACTTGGCAACATCGCACGGTTTCTGACGTAACGCCACAAGTTTTGGAGCGCTTCTTCTCGCCAATTGACTCAGCAGAATACCCACTGACCGCATCGTCGGTAGCTATAGTGGCACTTTAGTACAAGGAAGAAATACGATATGGACAAAATTGCATTTATTGGCCTTGGTAACATGGGGGCGCCTATGGCTAAGAATCTACTCAAAGCGGGCTTGAATGTCGAAGTATTTGATTTGAACCCAAGCGCAGTTGAGGAGTTGACCGCATTGGGCGCTTCAAGTGCCGATTCCGTTCAGCAGGCAGTACAAGGTGTGGAGGTGGTTGTCACTATGCTGCCAGCGAGCCAACACGTTCAAAGCGTTTATCTTGGTCAAGATGGCATCTTAGATAGCGTCGAATCAGGCACCTTGCTGATTGATTCATCCACCATCGATCCGGCGACTGCTCGTTTGGTTGGCGAAAAAGCATCGCAACTTGGTATCAGTTTTGTTGATGCACCAGTATCTGGTGGCGTTGCGGGCGCAGCAGCAGGTACGTTAACTTTCATTGTTGGCGGCTCACAAGAGAACTTTGTTCAAGCCAAAGCGGTGCTTAGCCACATGGGTAAAAACATCTTCCATGCGGGCGATGTTGGAGCTGGTCAGGTCGCGAAGATCTGCAATAACATGATGTTGGGCATTTTGATGAGCGGCACCTGTGAAGCACTCAATTTAGGGATGGAAAACGGACTCGATCCCAAAGTGCTTTCCGACATCATGTTGCAAAGTTCAGGGCGTAACTGGGCGCTAGAGCTTTATAACCCTTGTCCAGGTGTGATGGAAAATACGCCTGCAAGCAATGGTTATCAAGGCGGCTTTATGAGCCAGTTAATGGCTAAAGATCTGGGTCTTGCGATGGAAGCGGCGGTTGCCAGTCAAACATCAACGCCAATGGGCAGCTTGGCTCGTAATCTGTTTAATTTTCACAACGGTCAGGGCAACGGGCAAAAAGATTTCTCAAGCTTGTTTGAGTTCTACCAAAAGCAAAATCAGGCCTAAGGAGTGCGTATGGATCTAGCAAATAAGGTTATTGCGATCACGGGGGCAGGGCAGGGGCTGGGTAAACAAATGGCACTGTCACTGGCGGAAAATGGCGTTCATCTTGCGCTTATCGACCTCAATTCAGAGCAACTGGCTGAAACGAAAGCGGAATGTGAATCTCTCGGTGTTACCGCTCGTTTTTATGTGACGAACGTGACTGACGAACAGCAGGTATGCACTGCTTTTGAGCAAATTGAGGTAGATTTCAAGCAGCTCAATGGCGTTATCAATAACGCAGGTATTATGCGTGATGGTATGTTCATTAAAGTCAAAGATGGTCAGGTTAACACGATGTCGCTGGAACAATTTCAGTCTGTTCTAGATGTGAATGTAACAGGCACTTTCCTGTGTGGCCGTGAAGCGAGCAAGGTAATGCTGAACACCGATAGCAAAGGGGTTCTGATCAACATATCCAGCGTTGCGCGTGCCGGGAATATTGGTCAAACCAACTATTCAGCATCTAAAGCGGCGGTAGCCACCATGGCAACGGTGTGGGCGAAAGAGTTAGGGCGTTTCGGAATTCGCTCAGTGGCGATTGCTCCGGGTGTCATCAAAACTGCCATGACAGACCAAATAAAACCTGAAGCGATGGAACGTTTAATCGGAATGATTCCAGTTGGACGTTTAGGTTTGGCGGATGAAATTTCATCGACCATAAAATACGTGTTAACCAACGAATTCGTGACCGGACGAGTGTTCGAAGTCGATGGCGGAATGCGAATGTAACCCCCTCTGCAACATAAAAAAGGGGAGCGAGTTTGATTGTCCGCTTCCTTCCACTTTCTCCTTTCTTTTATTGCTTCTATCTGAAAAATGTATTGGATGCATGGTCGACTGCTATCTCATCGAACGGTATAAAAATTGATTCTATTTCTAATGTGAATGGCTAGTTCTATATTGCTTGTCATGTAAATGCATTAACTCACAACTAAGACGATCTTTTGTCTCACTAACGAGATCATTATTCTTGGTGTGTAAAAAACACTCTTATTGGTCATATTGCAACCGAAAACTATTTCGGCATCTAAAGATGGTGATTTATTATTCAGCGCAAAATACATGGGAATATGAGGCTGACTGAATAACCTTCAGTTGTCTTAATAATAAATAATCAGAATTCTCAATTACACTGAAGTAACTACCCATTAGGGAAGAGCAATAATGTCACTATTTCATTCGCTTAGGACGATGCCGCTATTATTGGGGTGTCTGTGTTTTTCTGTTCAGGCCTCCACAGAAAAGGTGGAACAGGAAGGTAAGTTTTTACAGTCGTTAGAAGGCATCGAAAATCAAATTTACGCATTACCTCAGAGTTCTTTAGCTTTGATTGAAGCGTTAGAAGAAGAGTCTTTGCTACAAAACCAACCAACAGCGCTGTTGGTGCGTTACTGGCTTGCCAAGGCCACGGTTTTAGAGCTGCTAGGGCGCGTAGAAGAGAGTCAGAGTGTCGTTCAAAAAGGATTGGAGCTTGTGCGTCCACAGAGCCATGAGTATCTCCTGTTTAAGTTGATTCAGATGCGAACTATGGTTGGAAAGAGCGATATCGATACCGCGCTTTCTGCGTTGGATAGCTTGTTGGAAACATCGCGTGAGAATGGTGATAAGCAACTTGAATCAGAAATCCTGTTGCTAAAAGGACGCTATTACGATGAGCAAGGTGAGTTTAAAAAATCCTATGCTGCACTTATGTCGTCCATGGATGCGGCTGAATCTTCAGGTGTTCACGGGCTGGTAGAACGTGCAGCACTAGAGCTAGGTGACGTACTTGTCAAAATTCAGGGTTACGACCGATCTGAGGCGCTTTTGGAACAAGCATATCGCTATTTTAGGGATAGGCGTATGTCGTTCAATGAGTTGTTGAGCGTTTTGACGATAGCGAAACTTCATAAAGCACAGTTCCAATACGAAGAGGCGATAGCGTCATATCAGCGAGCGTTAAAGCTGGCTCAAATTATCGGTGATGGACGCTTTAGATTTCGAGTTAACCTTGAACTTGCAGCTTTATATCGCGAGACGAATCAAGAAAAGAAGATGGTTAACCACTTGAAGCTGGCGGAGAATTTACAGTACAGAGAAACGTCTAGCGCGTATTTGGCAACATTTAAGTTGTTACAAGCCGAATATATGTTAGAGCAGCAGCAATTTGAAATACTTTTAGCGATGATCGCGCCAATGCTGCCGGAGATTATAGAGAGTCGATACGTCAAGCAACAGCAAATGGAGCTACTAAAAGTCGCCGCTATGGCCTATGCGGGGAGCAATGACTTTAAACTAGCATTCGAAACTTACGGTAACTATCACGATAAATTTATCCAATTTAGCAATCAAAGAGAAGTTGAAAATCTTGAGCGCCAGCAGACGTTATTTGAATTGGAACGACTTGAATATGAGAACGAAGATCTCAACTGGAACAATGTGTTGCAGCGTATGGAGCTAGAAAATAACCGTCGTACTTTTTACTTATTGGGTGAAGCGCTACTTGCGCTCATCGGTGTTCTATTTTTGATGGCGGTAGTATTTCTCGTCGTCAATCGCTCGCGTTTGAGAATGCGTCGCCTCGCAAAGACAGACACATTGACAGGGTTGTTCAATCGCCGTTTTTTAGAGGACTGGTTCACTAAGCCAGTAGAAGTGAGGCGTGAGCGAAAAGAGAAACCGGTACCTCAATCTAAGCAAGAAAAGATACAACACTTTGTTTTTGAGCAAGTCGAGCAAGTTAAGTACGGTTATCTAGCTTTAAATAAATGGGTAGATAGCAAACTCGATAAACAGAAAATGGTGCCAAATAAACCACAATCGGGGCCAGTAACTTTAGCGTTAATCGATGTGGATTATTTCAAGCAGGTAAATGATACCTATGGGCATGTGTTTGGAGATACCGTACTAACGGGCGTTGCCAAAGTGTTGGAGGAAACTGTACGTGAGAACGACATTGTTGCTCGCTTTGGTGGGGAAGAGTTTGTTGTTGTTATGCCCAATACAGACCATAAAAACGCCCTTATTACTGCAGAACGTTTACGTAGCGCTTTATCCCTACATGGCTTTGTTACGGAACAGAAAGAAGAAGTGAGAGTGACCTGTAGTTTTGGAGTCGTTACCACTGAAGATAATGAGATGAGTTTTAAATCACTTTGCGATCAGGCCGATAAATTGCTTTATCAAGCGAAAGCGAACGGACGCAACTGCGTGAAAGGTCGCTCGCTAGCGTAACAGAAATCAAGAGTTCAGGCTCATCGCACGATGAATCTGAACTTATCCCTCCCATTTACTTTGATAGCCAAGTGACTTTGAGATCCTTGCTTCGAATATAAAACGCTGAATCTAACATCTTAAAGTCACTTGGCGATATTACTTAAAAATGGCTTAAGGATATCGAATCGCATATTCATGGCGTTCAATATAACCTCTCTCTTTGCCTTCTTCACCTTCAAAGTGCGAATGCCACTTGTGTCTACAAAACTATAACAAACTAGTGTGTCTATTCTTTGTACAAATAAACCGTGTACAGGTGAAATGATTAGTGGTCGATATAAATTTTTTGTGGCACAGATTTTTGTTGTTCAAAAATCAACTCGTTCATCATCGTTTTAAAAATAGATTAATAGTTAAATATTTGATTTTGTTTATCTTATTTTTTGTTCTTAAACTGAAATCTAGTTGTCCCGACAAGTTCTTGCCGAGCAATTTTTCGTACACCCTCAACTTTTCATCCTTTTTTACTAACATTTTTCTTTAAAAATAATTTGAGTTCGAATTAATTTTCAGGCATTTTATATTTAACTAACCGTTCAATTAAAAATAACAGGGACGCAAAATGCCAAAGGTGGGGATGCCTGAAATCAGAAAACCGCAGCTTGTGAAAGCGACAATGTCAGTGATTGATAGAGTCGGTTTACACGCGGCGAGTATTTCGTTAATCAGCAAAGAAGCCGGTGTATCAACGGGGATTATCAACCACTATTTCGGTGGTAAGCACGGATTGCTGGAGGAAACGATGCGAGAAATCTTGCGTCAGCTTTCGTCCACTATCACACAGAAGTTACGTGAGCTGCCAAGTGATGCTCATCACCAAAGAATTAACGCCATCATTGATGGTAACTTTGTCGGCTATCAGGCAGAAAACCAAGTTGCTAAGACTTGGCTGGCGTTTTGGTCGTACTCAATGCATGACGAGCAGCTCAAGCGTTTGCAGCGTGTCAACGAACGACGTCTATTGTCCCACCTAAGAAAAGAACTCAAAGCATTATTAAATGCAGAGCAGGCTGAATTGGTTGCTCATGGTATTGCATCACTTATTGATGGAATTTGGCTGCGCGGAACGCTCAACCCGCAAGGCATTGATGCAGAAAGAGCGAGAATCATCATCAACGATTATCTCGAAAAACAACTTACGTTTTATTCTGAAAAAATATAAAAGTTACAGGTCTTCAAAATGGAAATGAAAGCACACTATATCAATGGTGCGATGTACGACGGGTGTTCAGATGAACACTTCACCACTTACAATCCGGCGAATGGTGAGCCATTGGCCAACATTAAACAAGCGAACCAAGACGATCTTCAAGCAGCGATTGAATCGGCAAAGAAAGGTTTTGCTGCATGGTCGGCGATGACTGCGATTGAGCGCAGCCGTATTTTACACAAAGCCGTTGCCATTTTACGTGAGCGTAATGACGAGCTGGCTGCATTGGAAGTGGCAGATACTGGTAAGCCCATTCAAGAAGCTATCGCAGTTGATATAACAACAGGTGCCGATGTTCTTGAGTACTACGCTGGCCTTGCTCCAAGTCTACAAGGTGAACAGCAGCCACTCAGCGACGATCAGTTTTTCTATACACGTCGTGAGCCATTGGGCATTTGCGCGGGTATTGGCGCTTGGAATTATCCAATTCAAATTGCGATGTGGAAATCGGCGCCAGCACTGGCTGCGGGCAACGCAATGATCTTCAAGCCATCAGAAGAAACACCATTAACGGCGCTTAAGCTCGCCGAAATTTATTCAGAAGCGGGCATGCCAGATGGCGTATTTAATGTCGTGCAAGGGGATTACCGAGTAGGACAGATGCTAACGGCGCATCCTGATATCGCAAAAGTGTCATTCACGGGTGAGTCAGGCACCGGTAAAGTCGTCATGAGTGACAGCGCTAAGACACTAAAACAAGTAACGATGGAGCTTGGTGGTAAGTCTCCACTGATTATTTTTGATGATGCGAAGTTAAACGATGCCGTTTCTGCGGCCATGGTGGCGAACTTCTACACCCAAGGTGAGGTTTGTACGCACGGTACACGTGTATTTGTCCATGAAGGTATTTATGACGACTTTATCGCACAGCTTAAAGCCCGAACCGAGCTGTTAGTCGTCGGCGATCCGCTTGATGAGAACACGCAAATTGGCGCGCTAATCTCTAAAGATCATGAATCGAAAGTTCTAGGAGCGATTGAAGCCGCGAAAGCGAGTGGCGCGACGTTACTGACTGGCGGCTACAAAGTAACAGACAATGGCCTAGCCAATGGTAACTTTGTTGCTCCAACCGTATTTGTCGATTGCGATGATGACATGAGCCACGTTCAACAAGAAATCTTTGGCCCGGTAATGTCAGTTCTGAAATTCCGCGATGAGTCGGAAGTGATTGCGCGTGCAAATGGCACCGATTATGGCTTAGCGGCAGGTGTATTTACTCAAAACCTATCTCGTGCGCACCGTGTGATCCATCAAATTCAAGCGGGTATTTGTTGGGTGAACACATGGGGTGACTCACCTGCGGAAATGCCAGTTGGCGGCTACAAGCAATCAGGTGTTGGCCGTGAAAACGGAGTCGAAACCCTTAAACATTACACACAAACGAAGAGTGTTCTGGTTCAGCTAAGCGACTTCGAAAGCCCTTACAAATGATACTACTCATAGTAGATAACTGACCACTTTAGCTTGTTAAAATGCTCGATAACTACGTTGTCAATTTTGATTGTAGGTTAACTACTTATCAAAATTTCCGCCTTGTTCTCAAGCATTTTTCCTACGCTAATTTCGTTCACTTATCTAGGGTGATTAGTATTAACTCCTAGGAGAATAAAAATGCAACAACACTACGATTACATCATCGTCGGTGCGGGTTCGGCCGGCTGTGTGTTAGCGGATCGCTTAAGTGAAAGTGGTCAAAATTCGGTCCTATTACTCGAAGCGGGTGGGTCGGATAAAAGTATTTTTATCCAAATGCCAACAGCGCTTTCTTACCCGATGAACACTGAAAAATACGCGTGGCAGTTTGAGACGGTTGAAGAGCAAGGGTTGGATGGTCGCCAACTTCATTGCCCTCGCGGAAAAGTTCTGGGCGGTAGCTCATCTATCAACGGCATGGTTTACGTTCGCGGACACGCTTGTGACTTTGACCAGTGGGAAGAGGAAGGCGCGAAAGGCTGGAATTATCAGTCGTGTTTGCCTTATTTCCGTAAAGCAGAGTCTTGGATTGGTGGTGCTGATGAATATCGGGGCGATCACGGTCCAGTCGGCACATGTAACGGCAACGATATGAAGCTCAATCCACTGTACCAAGCTTTTATTGATGCAGGCAAAGAAGCGGGCTACCCAGAAACAAAAGATTACAACGGTTATCAGCAAGAGGGCTTTGGCCCAATGCATATGACCGTCGACAAAGGCGTACGCGCTTCGACCTCTAATGCATACTTAAGCCGCGCTAAAAAACGCAAAAACTTCACCCTAATGAAGAGGGTGACGGTTCATCGAGTTTTATTAGAAGAAACTGGTGCAGAAGGTAAGAAAGCGGTAGGCGTTGAATTTGAAAAGTCAGGTTCAATTCAGCAATGTTTTGCGAATAATGAAGTGATTTCGAGTGCGGGTTCGGTTGGCTCCGTTCAGCTGTTGCAGCTTTCAGGCATTGGCCCTAAGGCAGTATTAGAAAAAGCGGGCATTGAGGTGAAACACTCGTTGGAAGGGGTAGGTAAAAACCTGCAAGATCACTTAGAAGTGTACTTCCAATATCACTGTAAGCAACCTATCACGCTCAACAGCAAATTAGGCTTGGTGAGCAAGGGCTTGATTGGCACTGAGTGGATATTAACTCGCAAAGGCCTTGGTGCTACTAACCACTTTGAATCGTGTGCGTTTATCCGCTCTCGTGAAGGACTAAAGTGGCCAAATATTCAATATCACTTCTTGCCAGCGGCAATGCGCTATGACGGGCAAGCTGCTTTTGATGGTCATGGTTTCCAAGTGCACGTCGGACCTAACAAGCCAGAAAGTCGCGGGTCGGTCGAAGTTGTCTCTGCGAATCCGAATGATAAGCCGAAGATTGAGTTTAACTACATTTCCACTGAACAAGATAAGCAGGATTGGCGTGATTGTATTCGCCTTACTCGCGAGATCCTCAATCAGCCAGCCATGGATGAGTTTCGTGGGGATGAGATCCAACCCGGTCTGAACATCACAACGGATGAACAGATTGATGAATGGGTGAAGCAAAACGTCGAGAGTGCTTACCATCCATCTTGTACCTGCAAAATGGGCGCAGATAATGACCCATTAGCCGTCTTAAATGAGCGATGCCAAGTACGCGGTATTCAAGGCTTGCGTGTGGTGGACTCTTCTATTTTCCCAACCATTCCGAACGGTAATTTAAATGCGCCAACGATTATGGTGGCAGAACGCGCCGCGGATATGATTTTGGATAACGCCCTAGAAACGTCGAACAACGTACCAGTTTGGATTGCACCGGACTGGCAAGAGATGCAACGAATGCATCCGCCAAAAAGAGATCTCGATTCGATCTCATAAAATGAAAAAGTCAGTAATCATTACAAGGAATTCAACATGTCTAAGATGACAAAAATCTTCTCAACAATTGCACTAAGTACTTTAGCAACAGGCGCTTACGCCAACCAATGTGAAACGGTTCGTTTCGCAGATGTAGGTTGGACTGACATCACTGCGACCACTGCCGTTACATCAGAGTTACTTAAAGGGTTGGGGTACAAAACGAAGACTGATCTTCTGTCTGTGCCTGTAACTTACTCCTCTATGGCTAATGGCAATATCGACATTTTCTTAGGTAACTGGATGCCAACGATGGAAGGTGATATCGCGAAATACCGTGATGCAGGTACCGTTGAAACCGTACGCGCGAACCTCGTTGGCGCAAAATACACGCTAGCGGTTCCAAAATACGTTTATGACGCAGGCGTGACCAACTTCGCTGACCTAGTAAAACATGCCGACAAATTTAAAGACCGCATTTACGGCATTGAACCTGGAAACGATGGCAACCGCTTAATTCAGTCAATGATTGATAGTAACGCATTCGGCCTAAAAGATTTCAGCCTAGTTGAGTCCAGTGAAGCTGGCATGGTGTCTCAAGTATCACGTGCCGCACGCCGCAATCAATGGATTGTGTACCTAGGTTGGGCGCCGCACCCAATGAATAGTAACGTTGAAATGGAATATCTAGCGGGTGGTGATGACTTCTTCGGTCCTAACTACGGCGGCGCGAACGTCTACACAAACGTACGTAAAAATTACCTCGCTGAGTGTCCAAATGTAGGTCAGCTAGTGAAAAATCTAGAGTTTAACCTAGAAATGGAAAATGAACTGATGGAAGCGATTCTTAACCAGAAACAGAAGCCATCAAAAGCAGCGCAAGCATGGTTGAATGCAAACCAAGAGCAAATTGAAGCGTGGCTAGAGGGCGTGAAAACGGTGGATGGCCAAGATGCTCTAACAGCTATTACAAACTACTTAAAAACAAATGCTTAATAAGCAGTATTTGAGCTCGTTTTTTTAAAAGAAAGTGGGCAGAGTTTTGCCCGCTTCATTAACACAAAGGTTTTATTTTGAATTTTATTACGGACAACAAACTACCGTTGGGCCAATGGATGGAAACTGGCGTCGATTGGTTAACCATCAATGCATCGGGTTTTTTCGATGCAATCTCTATTACACTTGAAACGATCATTCTTTTCGTGGTGGACATTTTTAAATGGATGCCACCTGCAGCGCCAATCATTATGACGGCGGCAATTGCTTGGTTCTTACATCGCAGCATTCCTCTTGTCGTATTTATCGTGTTGGCCTTACTCGCAATTCTCAACCTTGGTTACTGGCAAGAAATGCTGGAAACCTTTGTCCTTGTGTTTGCAGCGACAACGATTTCCGTATTAATTGGCGTGCCGTTGGGCATTATGGCGGCGCACCGTCCTTGGTTATACACCTTGTTGCGGCCAATACTCGATTTGATGCAGACCGTACCGACATTCGTTTACCTAATTCCAACCTTGGTTCTGTTTGGCTTAGGTATTGTCCCTGGCCTAATCTCGACCATCATTTTCGCTATCGCTGCGCCAATTCGATTGACGTACCTCGGCATTATTAAAGTACCAGAGGAGCTATTGGAAGCGGGTAAAGCATTTGGTGCCAGCCGCATGAAGCTACTGTTTAAGGTGGAGTTACCTGCGGCATTGCCAAGTATTATGGCTGGCGTTACACAGTGCATTATGTTGTCTCTTTCTATGGTGGTCATTGCGGCGCTTGTTGGTGCTGATGGGCTTGGTAAGCCAGTCGTACGTGCACTGAATACGGTAAACATTTCACAAGGTTTTGAAGCTGGTTTAGCGATTGTACTCGTTGCCATCATTCTTGACCGCTTGTGTAAAGCACCAAACCAGAAGGAGGCATAATCATGGACGCTATTACTATTAAAAATCTTGATGTCGTTTTTGGTCAGCAACAAGCACAGGCGCTAGCACTACTAGATCAAGGGAAATCTCGACAAGAAATCATTGATGAAACTGGCCAAGTGGTTGGGGTTGATAATGTTTCGCTGAACGTGAAACAGGGTGAGATCTGTGTCTTGATGGGGCTTTCAGGCTCGGGTAAATCAAGTTTGCTGCGAACGGTTAACGGATTGAACGATATTTCTCGTGGCTCTCTGAAAATCAAAGATGGCGACGATATGGTTGAGCTCTCTAACTGTGACGAACAGAAACTGCGCCACCTTCGTACGCACCGCGTGTCCATGGTGTTTCAGAAGTTTGCATTGATGCCATGGTTAACGGTGTTAGACAATGTAGCGTTTGGTCTAGAGATGCAAGGCATTGGTAAAGCAGAGCGTCGTAAAAAGGCGCGTGAACAGCTCGAAATGGTCGGTTTATCTGAGTGGGAAACCAAATTCCCGCACGAGCTTTCTGGTGGTATGCAGCAGCGTGTTGGCCTAGCGCGAGCGTTCGCGATGGACACAGATATCTTGTTAATGGATGAACCGTTTTCAGCACTTGATCCATTGATTCGTGCTCAGCTTCAAGATGAATTGATTCTGCTTCAAGAAAAGCTAAACAAAACCATTCTTTTTGTGAGTCACGACTTGGATGAAGCACTTAAAATCGGTAACAACATCGCCATTATGGAATCAGGAAAGCTGATTCAACATGGCAAGCCAGAACAGATCATTCTTGCTCCAGAAAACGATTATGTGGCGGACTTTGTTGCTCACACTAATCCATTAAATGTGCTGAAGGGACGTTCCTTAATGCGTGACGATTTGGTTCGCGAAGATACGCGTGTTCTAATTTGCCCTGACAAAGATATTTGGGTGATACAAGAGAGCAAGGGGTTAAGTTTAGCGGATAAAGATAAATCGTTGATTCAATGGAAGAGCGACTCTTCGAACCTTGACGAAGTTAATGAAAACTCTCTGGTTCAGGTTAGTCCAGAAATCAGTATGCGAGAAGCGATTGAACTTAAACAGCGTAGCAATCAGCCTCTGCTTATGGTTGAAGATAATAAGTTGGTTGGTGTGTTAAGCGACAATGAGCTTTACGATGCATTGCTTGGTAATTTTAAGTCAGAGCAAGTTGCGTAAAGTTGACGCAGAACCAAGTAAAAAAGAGCCGCACATTAATGCGGCTCTTTTTAGTTTAAACAATGAGTTAAGTCGCTAAGCTAAGACAATGGTCGACTATAGAGTCGTAATTACGTCATCCATTGCAAGGCGTGCTTTTGGAAGACCATGATTATAATCTTCCCCATCTTTATGGTAGCCAATCGCCAGCGCAACTTCACAAATATGGCCCTCGAGCTCTTCTTTAAACTCTTCTCCAATCAGAGCCGGATCGACACCTTCCATCGGTGTTGAATCAATGCCTAGTCGTGCCAATGTGTGTAGTAGGTTGCCTAGTGCCAAATAGACTTGTGCTTTTGTCCAGTTTCCGTTGAAGCCATTTTCTTCCGTATTTGCATCGGCAAAAGCGTAAGCACCCATAAAGTTGTTGTACATCTCCGCTGGCAAGTGGCCAGATGTTACTTCTGCATCCACACGCTTCGCAAATTTCTCTTTAGTAAATTTAGGATCGTAAGCAAACAGAATCGTATGTGATGCGGCTTTCGCGTGTGGTTGGTTAAACTGATGCATATTTGCAAACGTATTGTGGAAACGTTGCTTCGCTTCATCACTTTCAATAACGATGAATTTCCATGGTTGTGAGTTGATAGAAGACGCCGACAAACGCAGTGCTTCTTTGATTATCGCCATGTCTTCTTGAGAAACGCGCTTGGTTTCATCATATTTTTTTGCAGTGTAACGGCTATTTAGATCGGTAATGATTTGATGGGACACGTTTATATCCTCTTTATGTGATGACAGATGAGGATGCACTAGCATCGACAACCATGCGTACCTCGAATATGGGTTCATGATAATGGATATTTTTTCATTGATAAGAGGGTGTTTATTTAAATCACTTTTTACTTTTTGTTGAAAATCGATGTGAGTTGATCGATTTGAAACTTAAAAGTCCTTATTTGGAAGCTTTTATTTGATATTAAATTAAACTCATATTGAGGCGTAGGGGAAAGCAACATGAACGTGATTGAAGTTTTTAATGATAGCTATGAACGTTGTACTTCAGATCAGGAGTTTTTCGACTTGTTCTACAAAAATTTATGGTCGAAAAGTGCCAACTTTAGACAGAAGTTTGACGGTATAGACATGCACCAACAAGTGAGAATGCTTAGAGGGTCTATTGTATTTTTTATGATGGCAGATACCTCGACCGAAGCGCACAAAATGGTGGAAAAGTATGGGAAAAAGCATGCAAGTGCCGAAATTGGTATAGAGCCGCAGGATTTTGATGTTTGGCTTGAGAGTTTGTTAGAAACGGTTCGACAGTGTGATTCTGGGTACGATGCCGATGTTGAAACCGCTTGGCGAACATGCTTTAAAACGGGCTTAGAAGTAATGAAACAAGAATGTGATAAAGAAGATGGGCACATCCTTAAAGCGAGTACCAAATAAGGAAGTAACGTGAGCGGTCGTTACTTCCTAGGGGCAAAATCTTACTTATCTTGTGTCTCTTTATTCTTTTTCACCGCTTCGGCGATATCACTGACAGCTTCGACAAGATTGATCGGCATTGGAAAAATAATAGTGGATGTTTTGTCTGTAGTGATTTCAGTGAGTGTCTGCATGTAACGTAATTGCAGTGCATTCGGTGCTTCGTTGAGCATTTGCGCTGCTTCTTTTAATTTATTTGAAGCCTCTAACTCACCAGTAGCGTGAATGATCTTCGCCCTACGGTTACGTTCTGCTTCTGCCTGACGGGCTAGGGCTCTGACCATGCTGTCATTTAAATCAACATGTTTGACTTCAACCGTAGCAATCTTGATTCCCCAGTCATCAGTCTGTTGATCGAGAATGGATTGTAAATCCTTATTGAGGCGTTCTCGCTCTGATAGCAATTCATCGAGTTCATGCTGACCCAATACCGAGCGCAGCGTGGTTTGTGCTAGCTGGCTGGTAGCATCGCTGTAGCTTTCAATATTGTTAATCGCCATTTGAGGATCGACTACGCGAAAATAAACGACCGCGTTGACGCGCACAGAAACGTTATCTTTGGTAATTAAATCTTGTGTCGGCACATCCAAAACGACAGTACGTAAATCAACCCTCACCATTTGCTGAATAAATGGGATAAGGATGATCAAACCAGGTCCTTTGACTTCTTGAAATCGACCAAGAAAGAACACAACCCCACGTTCGTATTCTCTCAAAACCTTGAACATTTGGGTCGCTAGTGCGAACAGCAGCACCACGATCACCGCAACGGTATAGAGCATCATAAAGCGCCTCCTATTTATTTTGGCGGTCATCAGGCATCACAGTTAAGGTCAGCCCTTTAACATTAACAATGGTGACGTGATCACCTTGTTTGAATTGTTGATGGTCTTTGGCTTTAGCTCGCCATAACGCACCGTTGAGTTGAACGCGTCCTTCGCCATCGATAAAGTCATCGCTTACCACAGCGACCTTCCCAGGGTAAGTCTCTAAACCCGTCGTTACACGCCGGCGGCGAATTTTGAGCAGCAGGCCGACGGTCAGCACGATTAGAGCTACGGAAAATATGGCAATACCAAAAATCAAAGGAAGGGCGATCTGGAACCCTGGTAACTCACTGTCCATGAGAAATATCGAACCGAGTACAAAGGCGACAACGCCGCCTAACCCCAAAATACCAAAGCTCGGACTGAATGCTTCCGCTATCATTAGTGCAATACCGAGTAACAGCAGACCAAGACCTGCGTAGTTGACAGGCATCATTTGTAGTGCGTACATGGCAAGAAGCAGACAAATCCCACCTAGCACACCGGGTAAGCCAATTCCTGGGTTGTAAAATTCAAGAAGTAAACCGTAGATGCCGATGAGCATTAGAATGTAGGCAACGTTTGGATTGGTGATAACGGCTAACATTTCTGCTCGCCAATCTGGCGTTCTTTCAACCCATGTTGGATTTTCAAGTGACAATGTCACAGTGCGATTGTTTACTTTAACAGTTTGCCCATCTATGGCTTTGACTAAGTCCTCTGGCGAATTGGCGATGTAATCGATCACGTTTAATTCTAATGCTTCTGTTGCATCCAAGCTCGCCGCCTCGCTTACTGCTTTCTCTGCCCATTCTGCATTTCGTCCATGAAGTTTTGCTAAGCCTTTAATGTAGGCTTTGGCGTCGTTAATTACCTTTTTCTCCATTGCGGTTTTAGCGGGAACTTTTTCTGAGCTTTCGTTGGTTCCTTCTGGCGTTTCTTCCGCGTTTTGATCTTTGCCATCATCAGATGAAGGAGGTTGAGGCGCACCACCTAACGCGACGGGCGTTGCAGCTCCGAGGTTTGTCGCTTCAGCCATGGCGGCTACGTGACTAGCGAGCAAGATGTATGTTCCGGCACTGGCGGCTCTAGAACCAGATGGGCCGACCCAAGTCGCAATGGGAGTCGAGGAGGTGGTAATCGCGTGAATAATATCTCGCATTGCGCTATCTAAGCCGCCTGGTGTGTCCATCTCTAAGATCACTAAACTGACACCGTTTAGTTGAGCTTCTTCTATTTCACGAGATAAATAGTCGCTAGTAGCAGGCCCTATAGCGCCTTTGACAGGAACAATCCAAACGGTATTCGCCAGTGCTTGACTGGCAATCAAGAGTAAAGGTAAGAACCATATCCATAGTCGTTTCATGCAGTCCTCCTTGTGTGGTCACAGGGACTTTTTGAAATCCTAATTCAAGTATATCCAAATAACTTAGAGATGCTTGAGTATAGGTTCTAATGAATAAGTTGCCGAGGCTAATTAGGAGACTACTTTTTTATATATAAACGCTGTGTGAGATAGTAAACTAAAGCAAATTATTGGTAATTGTGATGTTTATGTTTATTGTTCAGCGTTTGATTAAGTTGGCCGTTATCTGTGCCGTTTTCTTTACTATTTTCGATCTGATCTCCTATGGAGAGGTGACTTGGTTTCAACGGTTTTTGGCTTTTCTACACTAAACTCAGATTTCAATACGTTAGCTACTTATAAGGCGATCGATTTCTTCCTATTCGCCTTATTACTCCCTCTTCAACCAAAGCCTTAAACAAAGCAATACTTAACTCGTTTTTTCAACTTCCTGTCGGTGGAAAAAACGCCAAAATGCAACTAAATTCATATCAATGACAAGTTTAAGGTATGTAGTTGATGAGGCAATTCAGCGCAATCGCACTAGCTGTTGTAACACTCATTTTGAGCCAAACAACAACTGCAAGAAACGCGAAGATGTTAGGTGATATCTCCCTAGTTCAGCCCATACAGGGTGATCCTAATGTGGATATTAAGCTAGCGAGAATTGGCTGGCATCTCTTCCGCGATCCTCAATTATCGTCAAATGGTAATGTCAGCTGTGCGACATGCCACAATCTGCAAACCAATGGCGCTGAAAATACACCTGTCTCTACGGGGGTGAAAGGTGATGGAATTAGAAATTCTATAACAGTGTTTAATGCAGCGTTAAATTATCGTTTTTTATGGGATGGTACGGAAAACACCTTGATGGCTCAGATTGATGGTCCAATCCATAATCCAATGGAAATGGACTCAAACTGGCAAACAATAGAGCAATATGTAAAAGAGAGTGAACATTATCAAGCTCTATTTAATCGTGACGGTGAATTGCCGATTAACGTTCATAATATCAAGTCCGCTATTGTGGAGTTTGTTGAAGGGCTGCAGACGCCTGGCGCACCATTCGATGCTTACTTATTGGGTTACACGCATGTACTGAGTGAACAGCAAATCAGAGGTTGGAAAACATTTCAGACTTCAGGTTGTGTGCAGTGTCATCAGGGCAAAAATATCGGCGGAGCGATGATCCAAAGGTTCGCCTATTTCAAGGATAAGCCAGTAGTAGAGGACTCGGGCAGGCAACTCGTTACGATAGAAGATGAAGAGCGATTCTATTTTAGAGTAGCCAGTTTACGCAATGTCGCGCTAACGAGTCCTTATTTTCATAATGGGCAAGTCGATAAGTTATCCGACGCGATACAAATCATGGCTAAAACCCAGCTCGGTATAACGATGAACGATGAGAATGTCGCGGACATTGAAGCATTCTTGCAGTCGTTGACAGCACCTAGACCCATAATTTTAGAGGTGTTGGAAAATGAATAAATTCAAACTGATCAACTTTTGCTTTTTTATTGGGATACTGACGTGCTGCACACTGGCGTATATGTCGTATATGAATTCAAAAAACGCTCAAGAATTTCATGCAGAGCTAATGAATATCGGACATGAATTGATTGAAGAGCGTGATGTTATCGTGAACCGATATGCCGTTGAAGATAGGAAAAACTATGAGTTAACAACATCTTTAGTAGAGATAGAAATCGCAGCACAGGCACTGTTGGAATCATCAAAGGCATCAGTTTGGTTTCCCGTGACACCCAATCGTATAAAAGTTAGGGATACGCTTGAACAGTTTAAGGAGCGAGTGCTTCAAACAACGTTGAAGCTTGATATGTTAATTGGTGTTCAGGTAGAAAATCGGTATGCATTACTCATGTTGTTCAATTTATATCAGCAAGATGTTTCTACCGAGCGCGGCCAATCATTGGGTGGCAGTCGTTATTTTGAATTTCTCAACCAGTTGCTTCTAACACAAACTGAAGTTGAGAGTGAAAAGGAAGCGAACTTCCTTAAACGGCTTCAAACGAGTGATAAAAGAATTGAATTGCTGACGAATGAACTGCTTGATCACACTTATATTGAGTTTGTCGAAAGCTCAGAGCATCGGTTACTCAATATTGCTCAAAGTGAGGCGCGTTTTACGTGGTTGTTTGTATTTATTGCGGTGATGTTTCTAGTTAGCGCGTTTGTTTATCAGTCACATCACCGAATACATAACTTAAAACAGTTGAATCTTGAAATTGAAGAGGCGAGAAACAAAGCCGAGCGAGCGGCAAAAGCGAAATCAAATTTTCTCGCTGCAATGAGTCACGAACTAAGAACGCCGATGAATGGCGTACTAGGGCTTTCTCAAATGATTGCAGAAGAGACCAAAGAGCCGACGACGAAAGAGCACATTAGGGTTATTCTTGACTCTGGCCAGCATCTGATGACTATCCTCAACGATATTTTGGATTTTTCTAAAGTTGAAGAAAACAAACTGGAATTTGAGCAAGCTAAGTTTAAGCTCGATCAAGTGCTTTCTCCGGTGTGTAGCGCAATAAAACCACTTGTTGATGAAAAAAATATCGAGTTAATCTTGGAAAACGAGATTTCTGAATATACTGAATTTACTGGGGATTGTGCGCGTTTACGACAGATCTTGTTTAATCTCGCCGGTAACGCGGTGAAGTTTACTAATGAAGGGCATGTGCTGGTTAGAACTGAGTTAGATGAATCGAATCAGTTGTTGGTCATGCGCGTGAGCGACACCGGTATTGGTATTGCGCCAGACAAGCACGAGCATATTTTTAACTCGTTTGAGCAAGCAGACTCATCAACGACTCGAAGGTTCGGCGGAACAGGGCTTGGGTTAGCCATCGTCAAAAAACTAACCGATTTGATGGGGGGCCATATTACTCTGAAGAGTATAGAAGGCGTTGGAAGTCAATTTATCGTTGAGTTGCCGATTCCTTGGGTAGAATCTGCTCCGAAAAAGCAGCAAGAAGCACCGAAACCTCGCGCAAAATCACACCATTTAAAGATACTACTTGCTGATGATAACCGTGTGAATGCCATTGTGGCAAAAGGGTTTTGCGAAAAGCTTGGGCATGAAGTGGAAGTTGCAGAAAATGGATTAATCGCGGTTAAAAAGGCGAAAGAGAACGAGTACGACCTGATCTTGATGGACAACCATATGCCCGAGATGAATGGCGTTGAGGCGACACGCGTTATCCGACAAGAGTTAGGTATCAAGACATTACTCTTTGCGTACACGGCAGACGTATTTCGTGAAGCTCACGATAGCTTTATTGAAGCAGGAGCAGACCATGTGCTTACGAAACCGCTACAGCATGAGAGCTTTTCAGACGCTCTCAAACAGTTTGCCGCCAGACTCGAACCGAAACAGAATCCGCCACTAACGAGTGACAGCAATGTGCTTCAATTGCAACGTAAGCCAATCGAGAACTTAAGGTTAACAGAGGAAGAACTCTCCCGTTCAGGCATGTTTACTTCTTTACGAGATGAGCCAGAAGCGCTCGACGAGTTGCTAAAAAGCATTATTGTCGATTTTGAGACTTCTGTTGATGAACTTATTGAATACTTTATGGCTGAAGACTTTGCTTCATTAGAGCTGACGTTGCACAAAACGAAAGGGATGGCACTGAACCTAAGTTTACCTATTTTGGCGAGCCAAACGGAGGCCCTGGAAACTCAACTTAAAGCCAACCAAAGTCCCGAGATTGAGCAGTTGCAGATGCTGATCAATCGGCTACAGGTCAACATCCATCAGTCTCATAGACTTTTGGATGATATCCAGAAGAACAATGCCGATCCTCAACAGATTTTATAGTCCCTGTGAGTGCGATGCTTTCCTTAACTCATTTTGTTGTGGTTTACTGTGGCAAGGACGGATAGTGTTGATTCGTCGTCGGAAAATCAGGGAGTTAGAATGAGTAAGCATTCCGCTTTAATCAAATGGCATCGTAAAGCTGGCGAAGAGTTTAGTGATAATAAGTATAGTCGGGCACACATTTGGCAATTTGATGGAGGGTTGCAAGTCCCAGCATCTCCATCTCCCCACGTAGTACCATTACCACTATCCGTAGAAGAAAACGTTGATCCAGAAGAAGCGTTTGTCGCGGCACTTTCTAGTTGTCATATGCTCGTTTTCCTGTCTATTGCAGCAAAGCGACGTTATGTTGTGGACAGTTACTTCGATGAAGCGGTAGGGGAGCTTGAAAAAGGCGAAAACGGAAAAGAGTGGGTATCAAAGGTAAGGTTAAACCCTAAGATAACATTTTCAGGTGAAAAACAACCGACACCATCTCAATTAGAAAAACTGCACCACATGGCCCATGAGAATTGCTTTATCGCCAACTCCGTTAAAACAGAAGTGACAACGCTTATTGCGAATTAAGTGGAGCTCTTTATCAAAAAGCGCGGCCTATTGCGGAGTTATATTAAGCCAGCAGTCATCCTGCTGGCTCGTTCATCTAGACGACACCTTGCTCAATCATTGCATCAGCGACTTTTCTAAAGCCTGCAATGTTGGCGCCTAAAACTAAATTTCCAGGTTGGCCAAACTCTTTACTGGTTTCGTTTGCATTGATGAAAATATTTTTCATGATGGTTTGCAACTGACTATCCACTTGTTCAAACGTCCAGTTTTGCATGCTGGCGTTTTGCGCCATTTCAAGTTGACTGGTTGCAACGCCGCCTGCATTGGCTGCTTTTGCAGGCCCATAAGCTATGTCCGAGTCCACGATAATATTGGCAGCATCACGGGTGGTTGGCATGTTCGCCCCTTCACTAATCAAAATACATCCGTTTTCGATAAGAGCCAGTGCGTCGTCTGACGTTAATTCATTTTGAGTCGCACAAGGGAAGGCAGCATCAGCCTGATATCGCCAAACAGCATGTCCTTCATTAGGATAGTCGCCCTCTGGTGTGTATTCTGCTTCAGGGTAAGTTTCTAAATATTCTTCTAAGCTTGCTCTTTTCACTTCTTTCAGTTGTTTTAGGAGCTTAAGATCAATACCGTGCTCATGATAGATCGTACCTCGAGAGTCGCTGCATGTAACTGGCGTTGCTCCCATATGGTACAGTTTTTCAATGGCGTAGATAGCCACGTTGCCAGCACCAGAAACGAGACAAGTTTTCCCTTTCAATGAATCGTTGCGGTCGTTGAGCATGCACTCTGCAAAATAGACGGCGCCATATCCTGTCGCTTCTTTTCTGGCGAGTGAGCCACCCCAAAGCAGACTCTTGCCTGTAAGCACACCTTCGTAGCGGCCCGTCAATCGTTTGTATTGACCAAACATATAGCCAATTTCGCGCGCCCCGACACCGATATCGCCTGCGGGCACATCGGTGGTAGGACCGATGTGACGGTACAACTCGTTCATAAATGATTGGCAAAATCGCATGATCTCGCCGTCGGATTTTCCTTTAGGATCGAAGTTTGAACCGCCTTTGCCGCCACCGATAGGAAGGCCAGTCAGTGCGTTTTTAAAAATTTGCTCAAAGCCGAGAAATTTTATGATGCTCGCATTGACTGAGTGATGGAATCTCAATCCTCCTTTGTACGGCCCCAAAGCAGAGTTGAATTCAACTCGATAACCTTTGTTTACTTGTACATTTCCAGCATCATCAACCCAAGGAACTCGAAACATGATTTGACGTTCTGGCTCGACGATCCTCTGGATAATCGCTTGTTCCTTATATTTATTATTGCCTTCTATTACCGGCGCGAGAGAAGTTAATACTTCTTCTACCGCTTGGTAAAATTCTTTTTGCGCAGGGCTACTGTGTTGCAACGCAACAATAGTATCGTGTATGTATGACATAGATTTCTTCCTTGATGTGAATAAGCAATCAGTTTATATGAATGTATTTCCATTAAATAGTGATTTTGACCAAGATTCAATGGTTGTAGTGGTCTTTCCTGCGGATGAGAATGTGCAGCTTCTAACCCAGGCTGTGTTGGTTGAGATAGGTAGGGCTAGCTAAGTAAGCGGGTGGTTGAGTGATCAGTTTCACATATAACAAGCAGAAATCACTTTAGTCGATGTTGTTGTGCAGTTACGCAAATTGTTTATGTTAACGTCATGTTAAAGTTTGTGTGTGTAATAACTTGTGAAAAGACAACTATATGGATGAGCTTAAGGTTCTGAACTCGTTTATTCAGCAGAATGGCCTACCAGCGTTTGGCCACCTTGATGGAATTCCAACATCGTTACAGCTAGATAAATTTACCTACCTCGATGAGATGGATAAGCCGGTATCTAAGTGGCGCCGTTACCGCGATTATAAGCAGTTTCAGTTCGTCAATTTGGTCACACCTAATTACGTCATTGGAGTAGCGATTGCTGATATACGGTATTTAGCATCCGGCTTTTGCTACCTGTTTGATATTAAAAAGAATAAGTTGATTGAGCAACAATGGTTGAAACCTTTTAATATAGGTTATCAAACTCAGCCTTCCAGTTGGTGCAGTCTTGCCCATCTTGCTAACAAAAGAGTTCAGTTTTCTATTAAGGATGGTATTTGGCACGTCCACTTTGTGACAGAGTCAGTCAATGCGGATCTCTATTTACGTCCAGAAAATATGAGTTTGCCATTAATGTTGTGTACGCCAACAGGTTATGCGGGTTGGACATATACTCAGAAGCACAATGCGTTAGCAGTAGACGGTAACTTGTTCATATTAGGAAAAGAGCAAGATCTTTCAGAGGTGGCTGCTGGTTACGATTTTTCCGCTGGGTACATGCGGCGAGAAACAAGTTGGCGCTGGGCGAGTATCAATTGCTTTGAGGATGACAGGCGTCTGGGGTTGAACTTGGCAGCTGGCGTTAATGAAACTGGCTATTGCGAAAATGTATTGTGGATTAATGGTCAGCGTCACTTTTTGCAACCTGTGCAGTTTCAGTTTTCACGAAGTGATGAAGGGCAAAAGTGGCATATTACGTCGGAAGATAAACGAGTTAACTTACAGTTCACGCCTTTGAATCGACGCTCAGAGAAGAAAAATTTTTGGCTTCTCAAAAGTAACTTTCGTCAGTACATCGGTTATTTCTCTGGCTATATTATCGATGGAAATGGCATCAAACATCAGTTAGAAGAAGTTATGGGTCTTACTGAAGATCACTATGCAAAATGGTAGAAACACAATGGATTGGACGCAGTTGATGGACCGCCCAGAATTACTTCTGATGATTCTGGCTCCAGTTTTCTTTTTCTGCATGCTTGCCGAATATTGGTTCGGACAAAGAAGGGGACGCTTGCCTGAAAGCGCGACGTATTACTTCCCTGAAGTAGCGTGTAATTTTGTTCTTGCGGGCTTACACCAAGCGACAGACATACTCACGGGTTTACTGATTGCTCAGTTGTATTTGTGGTGGTTTGATTGGCGTTTGTTTGATATCGAAATGAGCGTCTCAGCTTTTCTTTTACTTGTTGTCCTGCAAGATTTTTTCTATTACTGGTTTCATCGGGCTAGCCATCGTATTCGTTGGATGTGGGCCGCGCACGTTGTTCATCACAGTTCGGAAAGAATGAACTTCAGTACCGCCTTTCGTCAAAGTTTAATGTATCCGCTAGCGGGGATGTGGATTTTTTGGTTGCCCTTGGTGATTATTGGTTTTGAGCCAAAATGGGTTGTCTTCGTTGTGTTGTTTAATCTGGGCTTACAGTTTTTTGTTCACACCCAATCAATTCGTTCGCTCGGGCCACTAGAGTGGGTATTTAACACGCCGTCTCATCATCGCGTTCATCATGGTGTGAACCGTCAGTACATCGACAAAAATTATGCGGGTGTATTAATTATTTGGGATCGAATGTTCGGAACGTTTGAACCAGAGGTGGAAACGGTTCGGTATGGGGTTTCTAAACCTGTAAACAGCTTTAATCCCATCCGCGTGACGTTTGCAGAATGGAAAGACATGTTTTATGACGTAACTCGACCAAACTTATCATGGAAACAACGCTGCCGCCGTTTGTTCGCTCCGCCATCGGATTTTTATGAGTAAATTGAGATAAAGAGATTGGAGCGGGCAGCGGGAATCGAACCCGCATCATCAGCTTGGAAGGCTGAGGTAATAGCCATTATACGATGCCCGCGCATCGATAGGACTCAGTTAATATGCCACACTGGACGAAAAAGAAAAGTCTTTTCTCATCAAATGTTTGTCAGTTGCCTAAAAAAGTAGCGGACTGATGTTAAAGTGTTCATTGTCTCTGGTTTTTTGTGGCACTCGCGATTCCGCTACTAAGCCTAGGGGCTTCCAATTAGGTCGTAAACACCGAATTCTTAGGTGTTTAGATGTTGATGATATTCAAGATTTTCTGTGTAAAGGTTAATCTCGTTTATTGAACAGTCACGTTTCATGGTCAAGACTAGATATTGAAATGATTACTTTTTACTGTTGATGCGTATGTATAACACAGGGTAATTCTGCTGAAACAGTCAGCTTAACCAAAGGAGATTTAACATGATGAGAGGTTTGATATTAGGGCTGGTGGTGATGCTGGTATCTGCTTGTACTACCGTTACAACCGATGTAGATAAACAAGCCGACTTTTCAGCTTACAGAACGTTTGACTTCGGTGCTCAGGCGGAAGCTCCTACTAGTATTGATGGTCGACGTATTGAGCAAGGGCTTGCTGAACAGCTTGAGGGTAAGGGTTTAAACAAGGTAAATAGCGGCGGTGACCTTTACGTACATCATGATATCGTAGAAGAATCCGAGCTTGTTTCTTCAGGATCGTCGGTGAGCTTTGGCTATGGCTGGAATAGCTTTGGTGTGATCACTTCAAGCCCGGAAAGATATAAAGAACGTAAGTATGGGAAGTTGGTGGTTGAACTGGTTGATGCAAAGGCTAATCAAGTCGTTTGGAAAGGCGTTTCAAGTCGTAAACTGTCTGAGTCAATGAGCTCTGAGAAAAGAGAATCTCTCATCCAAGAAGAAATCGCGAAGATGTTTGAAAGCTACCCTTACGGTGAAAAATAATTAGTATTCTTAACGATTAAGAATACTAATTGCCAATAGTTACGCACAGGGTTAAAAGAACTTATTATTTTGGTTTTGGTTACCTTTGTGCGTACGACTCTGATTGCTTTACTCGGACTACTTTTCTGCTTGTTGGCTCCGAGCATGAGCCTGGCGCACTCACACCCAAATTTTCTTTCCTTTCATAACCAGAATATTGCTGTTGACGCTAAGTCGAAGCGCTTTTCAGAACATCCTATCTCTCCAATACAACAAGACTATCCGAGTTTAAACAGCCAGAATGTATTGAGGGTTAGCCATGCTAAGGAAATGAGCTCGAACGACGATGTAGAACCCGAATGGTTTGAAATGCTTGATGTAGCATGGTGGGCGCATCGTTCGGCAATTTACTCGATGAAGCGGCTAAAACGCATCGGCAATGAGGCTTTAGGTTGTTGTATTGAAAGTATTTTTACTCACTTTAAATACAGAATCGGAGTGAGAAAAGAATCGAATTTCATATACCGCTTTATACATGCTCGCTAACACACTCCATGTTTTTGCAACTTTTGGTTAATTATGCTTAGGAGCGGTTTATGTTTGATTCGATAATTCAGGTCTTGAGTGCCTTTTGGCATCAAGATTTCACGGCGTTAATGGCGCCAGGCAGTGCAGGTTTAGTTTATTTTGTTGTTGCTGTGATTATTTTTTTGGAAAGTGGTTTTATTCCTGCTGCACCTTTCCCATGCGACAGTGTCGTCGTATTATCCGGTACGCTGGCGGCGGTTGGCGTCCTTGACCCAATTATGATCATGTTGGTGATAGCTGTTAGTGCGGGATTGGGAAGTTGGGCGGCTTATTTACAAGGCAAGTGGCTAAATCGCTTACCTAAGGTCCAAGGTTGGGTGAGCGCGGTTCCTCAAAAGCGTTTGGAACAAGTCGACGTATTACTCAGTAAACATGGATTGATTGCGCTTTTTTGTGCGCGGTTTATTCCGGTTGTTCGCTCCCTATTGCCATTAATGATGGGGTTGCGAGTGAAACGTATTAGTAAATTCCATTACTTTGCGTGGTTGAGTGCGATTTTATGGACGCTGGTATTATGCGGTTTTGGTTCATTACTTCCTTTGCTACCAGAAAATATGAGCAAAGCAATCACAATGCTATTAATGGCGGCACCAATAATTACTCTTGTGATTGGAGTGCTTAGTTTCTTGTTTGTTAAAGCACGTCGAGCGACCTGTAAACCCAAGGATGTGTCAGAGTTTTCCCAATAAGTTTACTTTGATTTGCACTTTTAAGCTTGTATGCAGATTAGACCTCTAATCGACAGGTTTTTGTCAGTAAAAAGAAAGGCGCATACATTGCGCCTTTCTTTTTGAGTGTCGTTAGAGTTTCGAATTTAATAGCCAATGCTATATAGGTATTCGCCAACTTCTTTACACTGAGACTTGTAGATGTTCTCTACTTCAGACTCATTCTTATCTGCTGCTTTAAATTCGAGTTCGGCAGACGATAGCTGGTCAAAGCTGTAGTCTCTCTCAGACATTAAGTAGTGTCTGAACATCGCTCTGTGTTCCGGAACTGCAATACGTGCGTTAGAAACGTTGGCACACTCTAACAGAGTGTCGTTACTCATTTCTTCTGGCTTAGTTTCTGTGTTTGCTAAGGTTGAGCCCGCTGCAAATAGTAATGCTAGTGCGATGGTTGTAGCGATTCTTGTCATTATATGGACCTCAAATTGGTTCTAGTAACAATGAGCATATTGGTTCTTATCGTTACATTTTCGTGTTCTCTGTATGTCATAAAAAGTTAAACAACAGAGAAGGAGTTGCGACCATGAGTAAAGACGTACATTAAGTTCGCTTCCTTTCTTCCTGAGAGGCGATAAAGAGAGCGTTGACTCATGAGTCCGCCATAACTGTCTAGAGGTAAGCGAGATGCTTGTTTTGCCAACTCCAGTAGTGGTGGAGAAGAGAAAGCAATAAGTAAAAAATAATCAGGAGTAAAATCTGATGATAAAACGCCATCAGTAGCTGATGTTCGGCGACAGGAGACAAGCCCGAACAACTCGCGCTTTATATGTAGGTAGTAACTTTCTGAACCCCAAGAGCTCAGAGAAGCTGAGGCATGAAAATCAGTGTGTGCTAGCTCAAAATCGTCTTGTTGAGAGAGTTTAAGTAGGCGCTCGGAAGTGTAATGTTTGGTGTGGTGCCACTCATGCGCATATGAAGCTGTGATGAGCCCTGAGAGCAGGGAAAAAGAAAGCATCAATAATATACGGTGTAGATAACGCAAGAAGTAACCCTAAACATATAAAGCCACAGTTACCCACCATGATTAAGGAATCTTAGTGGAACTATGATAACGATGAAAGCCAGTGTCTGATGAACTCAGCGTATACTAACGAGATGGAAGGGGGATGAACAGAGTTTTCTGATCGCACTTAGGTATATCAGCGAATAACACAATAGTTTTCGCTTTCGAGTAAGCGAAAATGGAAAGAGAGTCGTTGCACAAGGACGATTAAGCTAACAGGATTATTACTGGGGAAGAAATAGAATCTTCTTTTTTCTTCCCCATATGTGTCGCATCGATATTATGCGCTTGCGTAAATAACGCTGCCGCCTTTTATAGTGTCAATGATCTCGCGAGACAACTTCTCTGGCAAAGCAGGGCAACCCCAACTGCGTCCGAGGTATCCATTCTTCTTGATGAAGGAAGGGTTTGCGTAATCGGCACCGTGCACGACAATGTAACGCTCGCGAGCTTTGTCGTTTAATCCAGAGCTTAGCCCATCTAATCGAAGTGAATAGCCATTTGAGCCGTAGTAAGTGGTATCAGTCAAAAAAGTGCCCAATGATGTTTTTCGCGAGTTTACGACATTTGAAAACTGTGTCGCTGTTTTCTTTCCGCTGTTCACGCCGTGAGAAACATACGTATTGTAGATTAGCTTCTTTTTATCTAAATCAACCACATAAAAACGCTTTTCAGTTGATGGTTTACTATAGTCGATGATCGTTAGTACCGACTTCTTTCTATCGGGTGTCTTCTGATAAGCGATGTAAGCGTCACTGAACAACTTAAAGTCTACTATGCCATCTAGCTTGGCTTGTTTAAACACATGTTCAACTTGCTTTGGTCGTAAATGATCCCTGGGTTCGTTATCTGATTGTTTTGCAAAAGCAAAAGGTGAGACAGACAACAGCGCACATGTAAATAATAAAATTAACTTTTTCATCTTGGCTAAATAAAACTCTATGGTGTTACAAATTTACCGATTGCTTCATGCATTCGTTAAAACAACATGCACATCAATATAATTCTATTCCCAATGTTTCTTATTGCACGCTTAGGTGCTTGATATTGGGTTGACGATAAGTTTTCGAGTTAAAAACTAACTAATTGAAACTTATATAAAATATGAAGTTTAACGATGGTTTCTATAAACTTCGGCGTAAATAATATCTGATATATGTAATTAATAAAACTGTGTTTAAGGATATTTGTGAAGTTGCTAATTTATAAAAACGGCGTTTTATTTTTCGTACTTTAGAAACTCTTTTTATTTCAATGTGTTTTCTTTTTCTACGCTTTATCCAATAACTCAAAAGTTTGTGATTTAACTCGTAACAAATCGTAACGCCGAATCGTTATGTGTATAAGTGCATTTATAATGTATGATTAAACAACAGGGTAGTAAGAAAAGGCAGTAAAACAGCGGTGAATCGGTTTTTTTTATTCACGATTGACAAAGCCAAGTCTAAGTCGTACAAAAATTGAACTTGTGAATGTATCGTTTAAGTGAGAGTGATGAGCTCGACAAAAGTGAAGTGATGCGTGCTATTGTTTATTCTCTAATTTATTCGATTACATAAGGAAGGGTACATAGTAAAAATTGAAAAAATAATTCTATCGTGTGGATTAAAATATATGAATAATAAAACTTCGAAATTAAAAGAGAAGAACGCCAGATCTGAATGCATTAAATTTTTGAACATGAAAGTAAACTCTATCTATTATGTTTGGTTTGGTGGGAGAGTGCTCATCTCATTAAGAAAAGCGCTCAAATTTATTTAAGGACGGTTATGACAGCATTTAATAAAGTGTTTATTGTCTCTCCCAATGTTAATGATTTTGCAATGTTGCAAGAGTCGTCATTGGAAATGTCTCTTCAAGTAACGGCAAGCAAACCTATCCAACTCTATGGAGAGCCTGTTAAAGCCAGTTGGAAAAGTATTGATATTGAATGGTTAGACGTTAAGGGTGAAAAGCCATTACCCAGGCCTGATATTGCAGCATGGGGATCTTTTACTCTTGCTGTATCCGCTTCTATTGCGGATAAGCTCGATGTGTTGAGCGAGAATGTCGAATTTTTACCATTAAATCTACAAGGAAAGCCTTGGCGAGCATTAAACATTGTCACTCAAATTGATGCCATTGATACCTCTGCTACCGAGTATAATCTTCGTCATGGTAAGCTAAGTCGTGCTAGACCGTCTAAGAAACTCGTTTTGAATAGAGAAGCCGTTAATGAATCTGACTTGTTCAGAGTAAAAGGTGCTGGGCTCAGAACGTTTTGCACGGACAAAAAAGGTGGCTTGTACGATAGCGTCAAAGCGCTGAATTTGACCGGTTTGGATTTCAAGGAAGTGCTGGTTTAAAAACGAATAAATAGTGATTTACTCGACTAAAGTCATAGATATAGGTATGGGGGAACAAAAGCTGAGCATCTATCAATGAAGCTCATATACAGCTAAATACAGCCGCCACAGTTGTGACAGCTGTACGTCTCCCCTTAACTTATGTTCTTGAAACCCTAATTGAGCTGACCATGGACGCATCAAATCGACTGTCGTCATTTGCCGATTGCCACCACAAGCTCAATTGTTCTTTAGTCATTGGTTTGCCAAATAAATAGCCTTGCATATAGTCGCAGCGGTATGCCGATAGCCATTCATGCATCATATTGTGTTCAATACCTTCTGCTGTAACCGTTTTATTCTGGGCATGGCATAGCTCAATAATAGGTTTGATCACATGGCCGTTGTTGGTCTTCATCAATGTAACGAGGAACTCTCGATCAAATTTGATTTTTTGAACCGGATACTGAACGAGCTGAGTTAACGATGTGTAACCAGAACCAAAGTCATCAATTGCAAGACGGTAGCCACGTTTTGATAGCTCATCAAGTAGAGCCGTTCCTTGTTGTTCTGCGGCAAAGGTTTCGGTTATTTCTATCTCAATACATTCTGGTTTAACACTGTGCAGTGTCGCTTGTTCATGGATGTAGTTTGCCATTTCTATCGAGTTTAGCTCTGCTGATGAAAGATTGACCGAAAGAACAATATCCTTACCGAAAATATTCCTTAATTGATGGTATTCCGCCGTTGCATTGGCGAAAACCCAGCGGTCAATTTTATCAAATAATCCGGCTTGCTCTGCAATTGGAATAAACTCCTTTGGAGGGATAGGGCCGATACCTTCGGCTTCCCAGCGCAACAAGACTTCTAACCCCTCAATTTCGTTGCTTCGATTGTTCATATAGGGTTGAAAAACAAGGTGAAATTCTTCCTCTACATTGCTTTTTCGGAGCGCACGTTCAAGTTGACTTCGTCTTTGAGACTCAATATTGAGAGCGGCTGAATAATAGGCGTATTGATTTTTCCCTGCCCGTTTTGCTTGATACATAGCCGCATCGGCACTGGAGAGTAACTTCGCGATGTCAGTACCGTCTTGAGGATATTGTGCAATACCTACGCTTGCCGTAACGGGAAATGAATTACTCCAAGATGAACTGAGGTTACTAATCGGTTTTAGCAGCTCTGATGCAAGCAAATCAGGCAAGCGTTTTACCTCTTGATTTGAGCTCAGCAAAATTGCAAATTCGTCACCAGATAATCTGGCGGCAAAGCAGGGACTGTTGTAATCGTGCGAGAACTTTTGACAGGCATTCTTGATGTGTGATGAGAACACTTTTAATAAGTTATCTCCCAATTCATGCCCGTATTTATCATTCACGTATTTAAAGTTATCAAGATCGACGTAAACAACCCACAAAAACTGCGAAGGGGAGATAAGTTCACGAGTGGCAAGCTCATGAAAACGATGGCGATTGGCGAGTTGCGTCAGGTGATCCGTTTCAGCTAGGCGTTTTGTCTTTTTATAGATGACATTAAGTTCCTCATACATATCAAAAAAGCGTGCAGAGAGGCGTCCTATTTCATCGTTTGTTTCTAGCTTTTCAATATTGTCACGTTGATTAGATTCAAGTTCGTTCAGCTGCTTATCAAGGCGAGAAACAGGGCGCAACACATAGCGATACAACACCAAAATGATTAATGTGATGGTGAAAAACGCCGCTACGCCAAAGGAGAAAGCAAGTTCTAGCCACACTTTATCGACTTTGTTCCACATTAAATATTCGGCAGGAGAAAGCACGGCATAAAAGTGCGGCAGCAGCTCAATGGTTTGAGCGAGAGGAATATCAAGATAAATGGGTTTGTCGGCGAAAGTAATCACGCTGTGTGTGTCAAACTCGATTTCATGCTTAATCTCGTTAAAGGCTTCAAGTGATACGGAAACTACCACAAAAAACACATTTTTCGAGTCAAAGCTCAAAGGGTGAGTCCCCGTTCTTTTGTCGACGACCTCATATTGAAGAAGAATGCTTTGTCCACTGGAGTTATAAATAAAGCCAGTGTGACTGAAAGCCTCTCTCTCATTGAAACTTCGTGATATGTACTCTAACACCTTTGGATCGACCACACCTGATGATTCGTAATATTTGTTTTCTGTGTAGTAGAGAAGGTTTTGTTTGCCGTCGAGGATCGCCATGCTCGCATCGCCTTTGTAACCATGGCTTAATACTTCAGCGGTCTCGTCTAATCGATTAAACAAGACTCGCTCACGATAGGGGTTGTTATGATTAACCAAATAGTCTTGTAATACATCACTTTTACTGAGCGTATAGGCATAGCTATTAAGAAAAATATTCGCTTGTCGAAACTGCCCGGCGAGCTTTTCCATCTGCAACTGAATATAGCTGTCTTCCCGCTTGATGAGCGTCACTTTTTGAATGCTATAAATAATATAGCTAGATACTAATGCGCTTAATAAGATCACTGGCGCGACAAGCAAAATGACTCTATTGCTTAACTTCATTATGGTTCTTAGTTTCCGTTTGTGTCCCTACAAACGTCGCGTACCAGGTAAGGTACTGAACGGATGATGTGTTTTGGCAAATTGTAACCAGATTGTAAGGTGAGCGTTCTCCAAAATCAGGCAGCTATCTAAGAATTGTGATGACGTGAAAGGTTTCGAGCTTATTAACTAGAGGTTTTCTCAGTAGTTGGACGTCTCTTTTCCTTCCTCCCTGTATAAAACCTAACCGTAATGACAGGGAAATACCATCATCGAAACGTTTCGATGGTAAAGTGTGACTCAAGTGCACTTTTCCTATTCAATGACAATTGAATTACAGATCATTCTCACACCTTATCGATCTCACACTGGTCAAATTGCGATGACGAATTATTATTTCATCGAAACGTTTCGATGAGTTTTCTGTTAATAACGAAAACACTTTAAAACAGGCGCTCATGGTTGTATGAACGTGTAACCGAAAGGTCGATGAGATGAAAAAAAGTACCCTAATTAACTCAGATATTTCTTACTTGGTGGCGACGCTAGGCCACACTGACGAGATCACGATATGTGATGCTGGTCTACCAATCCCAGAGCATGTTCAGCGAATCGATTTGGCGCTAACGCATGGGGTACCAAGTTTTCTTGATACTGTTCGCGTAATTCTATCTGAGTCCCAAATCGAAGGGGTCATCATTGCGGAAGAGTTCTCTGATGCAAGCCCAGTTTTGCATGAAGCGTTGCTCAACGAACTGAGCAAAGAGAGTGAAGAAACGGGCAAATCTATTGAAGTGAGCTACGTGTCACATGAAGCGTTTAAAGCACGCACGGCGCAAAGTCGCGCTATCGTAAGAACTGGCGAATGCTCGCCATATGCGAACGTTATTTTCCAAGCGGGCGTGGTTTTTTAAGCCAGAGATATTGAGGACAGATTATGACTCAAGCCATTCTACAACTAAGCGAAATTGAGAAGGCGTTTCCGGGCGTAAAAGCACTCGACAAAGCAAGCCTGAATGTTTATCCAGGCCGTGTTATGGCGCTGATGGGTGAAAATGGAGCAGGCAAGTCAACGTTAATGAAGGTGTTGACAGGCATTTACCACATGGATGCGGGGAGCATTCAATATCAAGGTCAGCCGGCGGCCTTTAAAGGGCCACGCGATTCACAGGAAGCTGGTATTAGCATTATTCACCAAGAGCTGAACCTGATTCCTGAACTGACGATTGCCGAAAATATTTACTTGGGACGAGAGTTCACCGGCTCCTTAGGGCGTATCCAGTGGGGCAAAATGTATGACGAAGCTGACAAGCTTTTAAAACGTCTCAATGTAAAGCATTCATCAAAAACATTGCTTGGCGATTTAAGCCTTGGTGAACAACAAATGGTGGAAATAGCAAAGGCACTTTCGTTTGAGTCGAAAGTCATCATTATGGATGAGCCAACGGACGCATTGACCGATACCGAAACGGAATCACTGTTTAAAGTGATTAATGAGCTCCGCGAGCAAGGATGCGGCATCGTATACATTTCGCATCGTCTTAAAGAAATCTTTGAAATCTGTGACGACATTACCGTGCTTCGTGATGGTAAGTTTATCGGTGAGTGCAAGGTGTCCGACACTGATGAAGATGGCCTAATTGAAATGATGGTTGGCCGAAAATTAGAAGAGCAATATCCACGTATTGATGTCCAACATGGCGAAACTTGTCTTGAAGTCATTGGTTTGACTGGGTCTGGCGTTCAGGATGTGAGCTTTACTCTCAAGCGTGGTGAGATTCTTGGAATTTCTGGCTTGATGGGCGCAGGCCGCACTGAACTCATGAAAGTCATTTACGGCGCATTACCTAGTGAGCATGGTGTTATCAATCTTGATAACAAAACTATTAACCCGGTTAGCCCGCAAGATGGCTTGGCAAATGGTATCGCTTACATCTCTGAAGATCGCAAAGGCGATGGTTTGGTTTTAGGTCTTTCGGTTAAGGAGAACATGTCACTTTGTTCGCTAAACCAGCTGACCAAAGGCTTCCAGATTCAACACAGCGACGAAGTGATTGCTGTGGAAGATTTTATTAAGTTATTCAACATTAAAACCCCAACGCGAGATCAAATCATCGGCAACTTATCTGGTGGTAACCAGCAAAAAGTTGCGATAGCGAAAGGGTTAATGACGAAACCTAAAGTTCTGATTCTGGATGAGCCGACACGTGGTGTTGATGTCGGAGCAAAAAAAGAGATTTATCAGCTCATCAACAAGTTTAAGGCCGAAGGCATGAGCATCATCTTGGTTTCTTCCGAGATGCCTGAAGTGCTCGGCATGAGCGACCGTATTTTAGTGATGCATGAAGGTCGTATCACTGGCGAATTTGATGCGAAAGACGCCGATCAAGAAAAATTACTCGCCTGTGCCGTAGGCAAAGAGATCAATGAGGAAGCAGCATGAGTACGAATACCATGAGCAAACCAACCGAAACTGGCAACAAGAAGTTGTTCACAAAAGAGTGGCTGATTGAGCAAAAATCACTGATAGCTTTGATCTTTCTGATCGTTGTTGTGTCATTTTTGAACCCGAACTTTTTTACGGTCGACAACATTCTCAACATTCTTCGTCAAACCTCCGTGAATGCCATTATCGCAGTGGGTATGACATTAGTTATTTTAACCGCAGGTATCGACTTAAGTGTTGGTTCGGTATTGGCATTGTGTGGTGCCTTTGCGGCAAGCATGATTGCGCTTGAGGTTCCGGTGCTGGTGGCGGTTCCAACTGCTTTAGTCGCAGGTGCAGCGTTAGGTGCGATCAGCGGTATCATTATTGCAAAGGGTAAGGTGCAGGCATTTATCGCTACGCTGGTTACAATGACGTTACTACGCGGTGTGACCATGGTGTACACCGAAGGTCGTCCAATCTCGACAGGCTTTACTGACACCGCAGATGCGTTCGCATGGTTTGGTACTGGCTACGCGCTAGGCATTCCAGTTCCTGTTTGGTTAATGGTGGTTGTGTTCGCTGCGGCTTGGTATTTACTTAACCACACGCGCTTTGGTCGCTATGTTTACGCACTAGGCGGCAATGAGTCTGCGACTCGCCTATCAGGTATCAATGTAGACCGAGTGAAGATTGGTGTCTACGCCATCTGCGGTATGTTAGCAGCGCTTGCAGGCATTATTGTAACGTCTCGTCTTTCTTCGGCGCAGCCAACAGCAGGTATGGGCTACGAGCTAGACGCTATCGCAGCGGTTGTTCTTGGCGGTACCAGCTTGATGGGCGGTAAAGGCCGTATCATGGGTACCTTGATTGGTGCGCTGATCATCGGTTTCTTGAACAATGCACTTAACCTACTTGATGTTTCTTCCTACTACCAAATGATTGCAAAAGCAGTGGTTATCTTGCTGGCGGTATTGGTAGACAACAAAAACAAGTAATTCATAACAATCTGTATATATAAAACAGTGAATACAAACCGAGTCAGGGGACGTGTACTGGCTCACCCTACACAAAGGACTAGAACGATGAAAAAACTTGCAACTCTTATCTCTGCTGCACTTCTTTCTTCAACCGTATCGGTAGCGGCGCAAGCTCAAGATACCATGGCGATTGTGGTTTCGACGCTAAACAACCCGTTCTTCGTAACGATGAAAGACGGTGCGGAAGCAAAAGCGAAAGAATTGGGGTACGACTTAATTGTACTGGACTCGCAAAATGACCCGAGTAAAGAACTGTCGAACATCGAGGATTTAAGTATTCGCGGCGTAAAAGCAATTCTTATCAACCCAACGGATTCTGATGCAGTGTCTAATGCAATTCGTATGGCGAACCGTTCTAAGATCCCTGTGTTGACATTAGACCGTGGTGCAAGCCGTGGTGAAGTTGTGAGTCACATCGCTTCGGACAACGTAATTGGTGGTGAAATGGCAGGCCACTACATCATGGAAAAAGTCGGCGAAAAAGCAAAAGTCATTCAACTTGAAGGTATTGCGGGCACATCGGCAGCGCGTGAGCGCGGTGAAGGCTTTATGAATGCCGTGAAGGGCAGCGATATGGATCTTCTTGCTAGCCAACCAGCTGACTTTGACCGCACGAAAGGTCTAAACGTAATGGAAAACCTGCTAGCGGCTAACCCGGATGTACAAGCGGTATTTGCACAGAATGATGAAATGGCGCTAGGTGCACTTCGCGCAGTTCAAGCTTCTGGCAAAGATGTCGTTATCGTTGGTTTTGATGGTACGGAAGACGGCATTGCAGCAGTTAACCGTGGCAAACTAGCGGCAACTATTGCTCAGCAACCAGACCTTATCGGTGCTTTAGGTGTTGAAACGGCTGACAAAGTTTTGAAAGGTGAAGAAGTAGAAGAGTACATCCCGGTACCACTAAAAGTAGTCACTAAGTAAGTTTTTAGTTCCAATAAATCATCCTAATTTTTGCTCTCTCCTCCGTTTATATCTGTCGTTTAGGAGGTGAGGGCAAACTTACCCAAAATACTGCAAAGTGTGGGGTATAGATGCCTTTGGCTTTTTGTCGAGACTCCTTTATCAGGAAGAGAAGTTAAAGTCATCTAATGTATTTTCCTAAACAGTTTTTAAAAAGGGTTCATTCAGAACCGAGGATAACCGTATGAATAAGTTAGTGGTGTTAGGTAGTGTAAACGCTGACCATGTTCTTCAAGTGCCTTCTTTCCCTCGCCCAGGCGAGACGCTGCATGGTCGCAACTATCAAGTTATCCCAGGTGGCAAAGGTGCCAACCAAGCCGTCGCGGCGGCGCGATTAAATGCAGACATCGGTTTTATCGCTTGTGTGGGCGACGACTCATTCGGCATTAACATTCGCGAAAACTTCAAAATGGACGGCATCGATATCACTGGTGTGAAGATGCAGCCAAATTGCCCGACAGGTATCGCGATGATTCAAGTGTCGGACAGTGGTGAGAACAGCATTTGCATTTCAGCTGAAGCGAACGCCAAACTGACAGCAGAAGCGATTGAGCCAGATTTAGAGCGTATTCGCCAAGCAGATTACTTGCTAATGCAATTGGAAACGCCGATGTGCGGCATTGAGAAAGCTGCGCGTGTAGCGAAAGATGCCAAAACCAACGTAATTTTGAATCCTGCGCCAGCTCGTGAATTGTCAGATGAATTACTGTCTTACATTGACGTGATTACGCCAAATGAAACGGAAGCTGAAGTTCTGACAGGTATTACTGTAACAGACAACGAAAGCGCGCAAGAAGCGGCGAATGTGCTACATGGTAAAGGTATAGAAATTGTCATGATCACACTCGGTGCAAAAGGCGTTTGGTTAAGCCAAAACGGTCGAGGCGAAATCATCTCGGGTTTCCGCGTTGAAGCGACGGATACTACCGCTGCGGGCGATACATTTAATGGGGCATTCGTCACTGGTCTCCTAGAAGGTTTACCTTTAGAATCAGCGATTAAGTTTGCACATGCGGCGGCTGCAATTTCTGTGACCCGCTTTGGCGCGCAAACGTCGATTCCAACCCGCGAAGAGGTGGACGCGTTTCTCGCTGAACAATAAGGCGCACAACGCCTCATTAAAATAGGAGTAGTAACATGGCGACGATGAAAGACATCGCAAAACTGGCAGGGGTTTCCACTTCAACAGTGAGCCATGTTATTAACAAGACGCGTTTTGTGAGCGAAGAGATCTCTGAACGCGTTAACAATGCCGCAAAAGAGCTTAACTACTACGCGCCCTCTGCGTTGGCGCGTAGCCTCAAAGTCAATCGTACCAAAACCATTGGTATGCTCGTGACAACCTCAACCAACCCATTCTTTGGCGAAGTCGTAAAAGGCGTAGAGCGTAGCTGTTACCAAAAAGGCTACAGCCTCATTTTATGTAACACCGAGGGTGATAACGAACGTATGCGTCAATCCATTAATACGCTATTGCAAAAGCGTGTCGATGGTTTGATCTTGATGTGCTCGTCGCTAGAAGGAGAGCGTATCGATGTATTTGAGCGTTACCCAGATATCCCAGTTGTGGTAATGGACTGGGGGCCGATGCTATTTACAAGCGATAAAATCCAAGACAACTCACTTCGTGGCGGTTACTTAGCGGCGAAATACTTAATTGATTGCGGCCATACCGAAATTGGGTGCATCACTGGCCCTTTGATTAAACACCAAGCGCAAATGCGATACGAAGGTTACAAGCGAGCAATGAACGAAGCTGGCTTGGAATTTAATGCCAATTGGATCATTGAATCGGACTTCGAGTGTGAGGGTGGGTATCAAGCGTTCAAAAAAATGGCTCAGCGTGGCGCATTACCTAGCTCGATTTTCGTCTGTAACGATATGATGGCGATGGGGGTGATTAACGCCGCAAATGAGCTCGATATTAAAGTGCCGGACGACCTGTCCATTATTGGTTACGATGACATCCATATCGCGAAATTTATGTCGCCATCGCTAACTACCATTCATCAGCCTAAGTACCGTTTGGGGCAGGCTGCCGTTGAGACTCTTGTCCGAAAGTTGGATGAAAAGTCAACAGAGGCACAGGTCGTACAATTAGAACCGGCTCTAGTGGAACGAAAAAGCGTCAAGAGGTTAAAGTCAAACGTCACTGAATGACGTGTGATGTTGAGCTAAAAAATTAAAAAAGTCGTTTCTCTTTATACGATAAAGCCTTACTATCGTCGTTGATTATAAATAAAACTATTAATTGTTGTCTGGCGGATTAGTTAAATGTTATCAAAAGGTTACGCTAAGTTATCTGTAAAACACCCTTGGTTTCACCGAGTTAATGTTATTACAGTTGTATTGATTTTTTTTGTGAGCTGCTATCAGCTACTGGTTAATGAAGCATTTGAGTACGCAATTGGCTTTATTATTACACTTTTGGCGTCAGCTTTATTTGCATCAGCTTCTGCATTCAAAAAACGCTATCTAGGCTTGGATTCATAGGCAGGTCTATTTCCAACATCGTTCAATAGCATCATTTATTGCTTTCAAGTAAACATTGAACTGAATTATGATCGAGTGCATCAAGAGGAGGACAAATGTCCTCCTTTTTGTTGGGGATCACGCTCTAATATAAGCGTATTCCAAACAAAATAATAAAGGACATGTTATGGACCTCTTTGCCTTACTCGATATTAATAATACTCTCGTTAACATTCCGATCGGCGACGGCTACGCAATGAGTTGGATCGAAGCTTTCGGTACGGTTTTTGGATTGCTTTGCATTTGGTTTGCCAGCCAAGAAAAAACCATCAACTACTTATTCGGTTTGCTGAATGTCACGCTTTTTGCCGTTATCTTTTTTCAAATTCAGTTATACGGATTATTGCTTCTTCAATTGTTTTTCTTCTGTGCGAATATTTACGGCTGGTATGCGTGGACCCGTCCAAACGCACAAGGTGAAACGCTGGAAGTTCGCTGGTTAAATAAACAGAAACTTATTACTACTGCCTCTATTAGCGTTGCATGTATCGCATTATTAACGATCTATATCGACCCATTTTTCTTTGCGCTAGCAAACATTGCTGTTGATAGCTTGAATCTCTTTGGTGCTGGCTTGGCTGAACCGGTGCTTGAACCTGACTCGTTTCCGTTCTGGGATGCAACCATGACAGTACTTTCTGTTGTTGCACAAATTCTGATGACACGTAAATACGTCGAAAACTGGATTCTATGGGTCGTGATTAACATTATCAGTGTGGGTATCTACGCGACGCAAGGTGTTTACGCAATGTCTGTTCAGTACGCGATTCTTATGTTCATCGCTGCCAATGGCACGCGTGAGTGGGCTCGTAGCGCTAAGCGCAATGGCGATAAAACCTTAGCGCACGCTACTGCGTAAGGAACGAAAAATGGCCAAACAACCTCATATCGGAGTGGATGAAACACAAATCGCTCCCCTCGTTATTGTATGCGGCGAGCCAGATCGAGCGAATCGTATCGCGGCATTATTTGATGATGCAGAAATGGTGTCGGAAAACCGCGAGTACCGTGTGTTTACCGGCAACTACAAAGGCAAGCCTGTTTCAGTGTGTAGTACAGGTATAGGTGCGCCATCGATGATCATCGCAGTGGAAGAGCTAAAACAGTGCGGTGTGACTCATGTGGTACGCGTTGGATCGGCGGGGGCAATGCAATCAGGCATTCACCTTGGCGAGTTGATCATTGCCGAAGGCGCGGTAAGAGATGAGGGCGGCTCTAAAGCGTATGTCGATTCGTCTTATCCAGCCTACGCAAGCTTTTCACTGTTAAAGGAAGTTGAGCGTTACTTGTCGATGCAAAAAGTGCATTATCATTTTGGTGTGGTGCGTTCTCACGACAGTTTCTATACCGATGACGAAGATGCAATATGCCAACATTGGAACAAGAAAGGCATCTTAGGTGCCGATATGGAAACCTCTGCGCTGTTTACGGTCGGTCGACTACGAGGCCTTCATGTGGCTTCGATATTAAACAACGTGGTGCTGTATCAACAAGATGTGAAAGAAGGGGTTGGTCAGTACGTTGATGAAGCCAAAGTAATGATGCAAGGTGAGAAGAGTGCCGCGATTACGGCATTAGAAGCCTTGGTTGCTCAGCGTTAGCCAGTCTCTATCTCAGTAAGTCACATAAACAGAATAGATGTAAAGCGACAGGTCACTGTCGCTTTTTTATTTGGAGTTACGGGGTACAATCCACCTTAAATAGTTGTCCGTAACTTTTTCTGAGAGAGCAGAAAATGAAAATCAGCCCTTATCCGACTGGTCGCTTCAAAACATACCTTGAAGAAAAGAGTGCCACCTTTCGCGATTTGATTTATCAATGCCAAATAAATTCGCGTTTCTTTGATGCTGGGGAAGCAATTCTCCGCCAAGGTGAGCAACTTCAGTACTTGTATGTTGTGCCAGTAGGTCGAGTCTCGATGAACATATTGGCCGCAAATGGACGACGTTTTCAATTAGGGGAAGCTAACTGCGACTATCATATTTATGGTGAAATGGAGTTCTTCACTCAGACTCCTTGTCAATGGAATGTGATAGCAGATGAACATATGCAGGTTGATGTTATCTGTATCCAAAAACTAACCGAAGCACTGCAAAATCATCCCCAAATGATGGTGTTCTTCGCTTCAGCATTGGCTGAGGATTATCAAGACTCCATGGATATCTACACTAATCGTTTGTTGCATCCCATTACTTACAACATTGCCTATGATCTTCTCGTCCGTAATCAGACGGATAAGCTGCTTGGTGGTTTTGATAAAGTGAACCAAGAGGCTGAGCGGTTTGGCACCTCAGGCCGAGTCTATCGACGTGCAGTTAAGGACTTGATTGAAAAGGGATTGATTACCAAAACAGACAACGGTTTGGAGATTATTGATGAGCTGGCACTCAAAGCGTTTATTGAAGCGCATGAATGATACGCCCAGGTATTGAAACTGATGGGTTTTATAAGTCTTTGATATATCTAAGTCTTGAGTAAACGTAACTAATGTAAAGTACCTTAAATTTTGTTGAATGCATTAAAGAGTAGCGTTATATTGCGAACGCGTATGATAATAGATCTCATTAAGGCTTAACAAAATGAAAAAATTCGTCGGTGCGGCTATGCTGTCGTTATTTACTGTTTCTCCTTCTTTCGCTGCTAAAGTTGTGATTGACCACTACATGGGTCAAACAGAGCTAGAACAATCCCCAGAGCGTGTGGTTGTGATTGGCTTTGGCCCGCTAGATGCGCTGGACAACTTTGGTATCGATCCTGTTGCAGTATCTAACTCGTCTAATCTTCCTAGTTACCTTTCAAAATACAGCAAAGATAACTACACCTCTGCGGGTAGTTTGTTTGAACCTGATTTTGAAACCATCTACATGCAAAAACCGGATTTGATTTTGGTTGGTCCGCGAGCGTCTGCGAAATATGAAGAGCTGAGTGAAATTGCCCCTACAGTTGTTTTTGCGGCGAAAGAGAACCAAGGCTATTGGGAAGGCACGCAAGCGCAATGGCGCAATATTGGTAAGATCTTCAATATCGAAGAAAAAGTAGAGCAGAAAATTGAAGCGCTAGATGCTCAATTCAAAGCAATCCGTGACTACAACCAATCGAACAAAAATGATGCACTAACGATTTTGAGCATGGGTGACAACATCAGCGCGTTTGGTGCCCAATCGCGATTTGGCGTCATTTATAACGACTTTGGCTTCTTGGAAACGGTTGAGCACGTGAAAACGGGCACTCACGGAGATGTCATTTCTTATGAGTTTATTCGTGAAGCTAACCCGAAAAATATTCTCGTGGTTGACCGAAATTCTCTGACAGGTACGCCGGATAACGATATTCGTAAATCCATGGATAACGACTTAGTCAAAGCGACTGCGGCATATAAAAATCATAAAATCACTTATTTAGATGTGGACGCGTGGTACTTGTCGATGTCTGGTGTGACAGCAACAGAAAAAATGGTCAGTGAGATAAAGCAAACCGTTGAACTGTAATCCAAGATAGCAGAGGTTAACTTTGAAGAAGTTATTGCTAACCCTTGTGGTTTTAAGCACGGTTTCGTTATTTGTTGGGGTGGCAAACATGACGCCCCAACAACTCTTTTCAGGTGATGAGAAAGCATTAGAACTTTTCTTTACCAGCCGTATACCACGTTTATTTGCCATATTGCTTGCTGGTGCTGGCTTGAGTATTGCGGGTCTTGTCATGCAGCAAATCAGCCAGAACCGATTTGCGGCACCTTCTACAACTGGTACGATCGAATGTGCCATGCTGGGCTACGTACTGAGCGTGGTTTTCTTTGGTAATGATAATCACCTTTGGCTCGTGTTCGGCATCTCGGTATTTGGGACGCTGGCGTTTGTTTTCTTTATTCAGCGCATTCAATTTAAGAGCGTGGTTTTTGTGCCACTTGTCGGGATTATTTTCGGCAATGTCATCCAATCCATGACTACGTTTATCGCTTACAAATATGATGCACTTCAAAGTCTGAATGCTTGGACAGTCGCAAACTTCGCCAACATCTTGCGTGGTGATTTTGAACTGCTGTACATCGCGGTACCAATGGTTATCCTCAGCTATCTTTTTGCCGCAAGGATCTCTGCCGTAGGTATCGGAAAAGATTTCGCGATTAACTTGGGTTTGAATTATCAGCAGGTTGTGACGATTGGCGTGCTATTGGTGTCCATCATGTCAGCAAGTGTCGTGATGATTGTTGGCCAGTTGCCATTCTTAGGGCTGATTGTACCGAATCTCGTGAGTCACTTTTATGGCGATAACCTCAAAAAGAACATTCCGCTTACGGCCATGTATGGGGCCATTTTAGTGTTGTGTTGCGATTTGGTGAGTCGTTTAATTATTTTCCCTCATGAAATGCCAATCTCTATCGTGATCAGCATATTGGGTGGAGTGGTATTCATCGCTATGTTGTTGCGAGGTAAGCAACATGCGTGATTCAACGAAAATCCTGCTGCTAGGTGGCATTGCGATTCTTTTCGCGTGTCTGTTTATTGGTATTGGGCTAACGGCTGACAACTACCAATATTTTTTGTCTCGTAGAGTTCCTAAAGTATTGGCGATAGTGCTAGCGGGTGTGGCCATTGCTCAGTCTTCACTTGTATTTCAAACCATTACGCACAACCGAATTTTAACGCCAAGTATCATGGGTTTTGATGCGCTGTATGTGTTAACCCAAATTTTGATCGTGTTGATTTTTGGTGGGTTGAGTACCTTAGTTCTTAACTTGTACGTCAATTTCGCGATTGCAGTAATTGTAATGGTGTCGTTTTCGCTACTGCTGTTTGGGTTTTACTTTTCAAAAGGCAGCAAGAACTTGATTACGTTGCTATTGGTCGGCTTGATCTTTGGTCAGCTATTTTCCAATGCGGCGTCATTCTTTTCTTTGCTGATGGACCCAAACACATATGCAATTGTTCAGTCGAAACTGTACGCCAGTTTCAATAATGTCAAAGTGAACTTGGTTTACTTTAGTGCTCCGGCTTTAATGTTTGCATGTTGGTTGTTGTTTAGGATGCATCGCACTTTAGATGTGTTTTGGCTCGACCAAGACAATGCGAAAAGCTTGGGTGTTGATGTACCTAAAGTGACGAGAAATGTGTTTATTATCTCGGCGGTTTTGATTGCTATTTCTACGGCTTTGGTAGGGCCAATCATGTTCTTTGGTTTACTAGTGACCAACTTAAGCCGGGAAATGTTCCGAAGTTACCAACATAAAACGCTATTGGTCGGATGTTCGTTTCTATCCATCAGTTCACTACTTGCTGGGCAATGGATAATCGAAAACGTGTTCAGTTTTGAGACGACGTTGAGTGTCGTAATTAACTTTATCGGCGGTGCATATTTCTTATACCTGCTGCTGAAAAACAAAGTTGTATAAATATGATAGTAATAGACAAATTAACGAAGGCTTTCGGTTCAAACAAAGTCGTAGACGAGGCCAATACTCAGTTTGAAAAGGGCAAGGTAACATCGATTATCGGTCCAAATGGCGCGGGAAAGAGCACGCTGTTATCTATGGCCTCACGCTTAACGGAGCGAGATGGCGGTAGTGTTATCATTGATTGCAAGGAAATCGCGGAATGGGACACAAAAGAGCTAGCGAAAAAACTGGCAGTACTTCGCCAAGCTAACTCGATTACAATGCGGTTTACCGTAAAAGAGTTAGTCTCTTTTGGTCGTTTCCCATACTCTAAAGGAAATCTGACTAAAGAAGATCATGAGGTCATAGAACAAGCGATCGACTACTTAGATTTGCAAGATATTCAAGACAAATACTTGGATGAATTAAGTGGTGGTCAGCGACAGCTTGCATTTATTGCTATGGTGATTGCACAAGATACAGATTATGTCTTTCTTGATGAACCTCTTAATAACTTAGATATCAAACACTCTCTTCAGATCATGAAAGTTGTGCAGCAGTTAGCCCATGACATGAATAAAGCCATGGTGGTCGTGATTCATGATATTAATTTCGCGGCGTGTTACTCAGATGTCATATTGGCGCTTAAGAAAGGTAAAGTTGTGGCGAGTGGTGCGGTTGAAGATGTTATTCAAGCGTCTACGCTAGAGGACATCTATGAAACGCCATTTAACATCATAGAGTTAAACGGTAAGCGCATGTGTACTTATCATTAAGCGAGCTAGTTCGTTTTTAACGAGATCAATAGATAGGCGGGCTTACTTGGTGAGCTCGTCTATGATTGGGCATCGGCTCTCTGCATCTCCAGGACAAGAAGAAACCCAACCTTCAAGTTGCGTTTTGATCTCCATGAGGTGTGCAATTTTTTCTTCAACCTCTCTCAGTTTGTCCATGGTTCTTGCTTTTACTTCGCTACTTTTGCGATTGGGGTTATGAGCAAGTTGTACGAACTCTTTGCATTCTTGCAACGAAAAGCCTGCGCTTTTTGCGCGTGATACCAAGTTAAGCTCTTGAATATGATTATCTGAATATTCGCGATAGCCAGAGTCGCTACGCGCTGGTGGAGATATGATCCCTTTGTCTTCATATAATCGAATCGACTTAGATGAAAGCCCAGTGAGCTTCGCGACGGCACCAATATTCATGTTTAACCTCCATAACGTTTAAGGCGAGTATATACCGATGTTGTGGATAAGACACTCCTAAATAACAGTCTGTTACCTAGAGTCCCCTTACTCTTTAATCACTTCATGTGGTGGCACACCAAATGCCTTTTTAAAGGCATAAGTGAAGTTAGAAGGGTGGTGGTATCCGGCTTCATAGGCGGCTTCTGTTATCGTCACTAGGCCACGTTCCAAATGTTGCCTAGCAATCTCAAGACGTCGAAAACGAATGTAGCCGTTTATGGTCATATTAAGTGATTGTTTAAATCGGCGCTGCAGGTTTGAAACACTCATTGAGAATTGGCTCGCCAACTTTTCCAAGCGTAGTTCTTGATCAAGGTGAGTTTCAATATAGCTGACAATATCCTCAATCCGACCATCAATGTGTCGTTCAATACTGCTGTTTTTAGCACTGAAATTCTTAGGAATTTGCTTGGTGGCTTGATGTAATATTTGATAGATCAAGCTTTCGACCTCTAGCTTCTCTTGAAACTCTTGCGGTGTTTCTATATTTGTTAACGTTTCAGCCAGTTCGCATAGCGTCTGGGTAAGCTCCAACTGTTGAAACGCCTGATGAGAGTTAAAAAAGGCTCGATGACTACAATTTTGCTCAAGGCGGGCCTCTAGCCATTGGGGCTTAACCAATATGTTGATCTTATTAATGAGGTTATCTTTGAGCAGTGAACGACGAAAATTTGCAGGTTTGAGTAAGTTCACCACTACACCCTTAGGGCCGTCGCTCGCGTCTAAATCAAATTGCAAATCGTCGTAGCCAAACGAGAGTCTACCTTCTAAAAGAATAGTGACCAGCAGTGAGGCGTGTGCAGTAGAAACAATATTCGAATCAATAAGTTCTAGACAACGCCCGCCATGAACAAAAATTTGATCATTGTACTGATATGATAGGAACTTACCTTCGGCCAGTTGAGTTTGACAAGGTTGGCCTTGCGTGACAATCCATTGTTTCTCTGTCGCCTCTAGTCTTTGGGTTAAAGCTATCTTGGCAATTTTTGTTCGTTTTGTTGTGACTTCCTGCATTTGACACTTCCTCATAACACTTGTGCGATTTCGCATAACCAAATCGCCTTTGTATTTATAAAACTCATGCTTATTATACCTGAGAATTATTATCATTAATATTTAGGAATTAAGTTATGGAAAGCCCTGCTTGTTCACCTATCAAGCTTTCAAGCCTTTGCCTTGCAGTGGGAATGGCGCTATCAACCCCTGTTTTAGCTCAAGATACTGAGTCACATTTTGAAGAGGTCGTTGTATGGGGAACGAAAGTTTCCAGCAACACTGAGTCGATGTTTGCGGACGACATGTCACTGAAGCAGGCCGATCATATGTCTGATTTACTGCGCGATATTCCCGGTGTGGATGTTGGTGGAACACACTCTGTGAATCAACGTATTACGATTCGTGGTTTGAGCGAAACCGATTTGGACATTCGTCTTGACGGTGCTTCTCAGCATGCGAGCATGTTCCATCATATTGGTAACTTGACGTTGAACCCTGACATTCTCAAATCTGCGGACATTCAGGTAGGTAATAACTCTGTGACTCAAAACGGGTTAGGCGGTTCGGTCTACTTTGAAACGAAAGACGCTCGTGACTTACTTCGTTACGATGAAAAGTTTGGTGCGCGTGTTTATGGCGGCTATGCATCCAACGACAACCAACAAGGTTCGTTGACACTGTACGGACTTTTGTCCGAAAACATTGATGCGATGGTCTATGGCCATTACGTTACGCGTGATGATTTTGAAGATGGTGATGGCAATAAAACCTATGGTGCTGCAGGTGATGTTTACAACATTCTGGCTAAGCTGGGGTATGAACTAAATGACATCCATCGTTTTGAGCTCTCTTATGACATGTACCGAGACAGTGGAGATTACAGTCCGCGTCCTGATATGTCTGGTAGTGCAAATAATAGCCTGTCGAGCAAGTTACTTATCCCTACGGATTATGACCGCGATACCGTTACTTTGAGTTACGAGTTGCGAGGCGAACAACACCAAGGAAACGTCACTCTTTATAATACCGAGACAGAAATTAAACGTGACGAAACGGTGATGGCCCCTCGTTGGCCCTCGAACCGTTTATCAAAGAACACCGCCAAAAACCAAAACTTTGGTTTGAATGGCAAATTCCAGTCAGATGTTATGTTAGGTGAGTTTGATAATCGAGTCACTTATGGCTTCGACTACATGGATAAAACGTCTTCGAGTTACTACGGTAGTCGTAAGTTTATGGACGAATCGGCGATTTCAACCGCACTGTTTGTAGAAGATCAGTTCTTCTTCTCTGATGCCTTCTTTATTACCGCAGGTATGCGCTTTGATGATTACAAACGCAAAGCTGAGACAGGAACCAGTAATTATGATGATGTGACTTGGGCTCTAGCTGCAGAGTGGGCGGTGACTCAAGATTGGACGTTGTTTGCGAGTGCACGTTCTCTATTTAAAGGTCCAGAGCTAATGGAAACCTTTATTGCTTACCAAGACGTTGCATTTTTAGAGGATGGGCTAAAGCCAGAAACGGGATTGAACACGCAGGGTGGTGTTCGTTTTGATAAAACCTTTGATAAGCATTTCTTTGGGGCGAATATTACGGTATTCCAAACGGAAATTGATGATTACATTGCAGACCAGTACCAAAACGCGACTCAAACTTACCTGATTTACAACTTAGGTGATGTTGAGATTAAAGGCTTTGAGGCAAGTGCTTCTTATGGTTACGACAAGTTTAACAGCAAACTTTCTTACTCTAAGTCGGACACCAAAAACAAGAATACTGGTGGTCCTGTTGCTGGGGGCAATGGGCGTAGCATTGATATGGGTGATAGCATTGCTCTAACTTTGGATTACCAGTCAGACGCTTTAGAAACGATCTTCGGGTGGAACTCAATGTTTGTTCTAGAGGAAGACAACGTCTTTGATGGTCAGCCAAAGAAAGCAAGTTATGATGTGCATAATCTATACGCTCAATGGGTGCCGTCTGATATTGATGGACTGTCGGTGACCTTTGGTATTGATAATGTATTTGACGAGTTGTACAGCTCTCATGCGTCTCGTTCGGGTACTGCACGTGGCTTCACGCTTGATGACTACGAGCCGGGTCGCAACTTCAAGCTCTCTGCAGCTTATCAATTCTAACAAGGTTCTTCATAGGACGTTTCAAAGTAACGAGTAAGTTCATGATTAAAGAAAGCACCCGAATAGATAGTGAACACGCTGACAAATACTTAGTGACGCTTTGTCGGCATTTTGGACGAAAGGTTCCTGCTACTTGGAATGAAAATAGCGGTTTGGTGACATTTCCGACGGGAAAAGCGGAGTTTAACCTTTGTGCATCTAGCCTAACTATAACCTGTGAGGCGGATTCAGAAGAGAAACTGAATACGGTTAAGGCGATCATTTCATCGCATGTGGACATGTTTTCTCGTCGAGAAACATTAGCACTTAGCTGGGTTCGTTAGCGCTCGTTTAGGGATGCTGTGATAGAAATGGAATATTAAAAGCAAAAGCCCGCAATCTTATGATTTGCGGGCTTTTATTGTTTGAATGCTATTGCGCTTTCTCAGGCTCTAGGCTTTTTTTTTCCTGCTGCATTTTTGCTAGGAAGTAGATGTTAACGCAAGCAATAAAACCGTTAGTTAATACTACAGGCCAAGAATCAATCATTAGTCCGTAAGCGGTAAATAGCGCACAACCAATAAAGTTAAGGATACGAAGCTTAACAATATCTTTCATAGTTAGCGAAATAGCGACCATGATTGAAGCTGCATAACCTAAAATCTCAACCATATTCATGTCCATTTTTTGACCCTCTTAAAATCTGCCGAATTTTGTCGGTACCAATTCTTCTCATCTTGAGATTAATGAGGAAGCTCCATGCCTCGAATGGTCTTTTTTTGTTGTATGGACGCACTATATCAATGGAAAAACCGTGATAAAAGCCTCAAATCAAGGTTAAGAGAAGGTTAGCGATTACGCAAACGTTTAGGACTGGAATTACTGATAATTTTACTTATTGTGTTGATTGATAATAACGATGACATTAATAGCTCAAACACCATTGAAAGTAAGGGAATATTTACATATGATTGAAAATGATAATTATTTTCAAGTGCTGTGTTTATGTATTTTATTATTAGCTTGGTCGTGTTTTTTTTGCTGTATATCAGAACAAAACCGAACTCGTGGTGTGCGGGGATTCATATCGTAAGCCACATTTTTATCGTTGCATTTTGTCCTGCAATTTATGTTGTTCAATATTTAATCGTTACGTTTTTTTCGTCACCGATATTGATTAAGCTGTCATCACGCTCCGGTGTATACAACATTCTCATTGCTTTTCTTCCATTATTGATCGCAACCGGCAGTCTGGCGTTTAGCTGAATGATTTCATCTCTCTTCTTTTCTTAAAACAACTACACTTAATTAGAATAAGGTATCAATTTCATATAATTATTCGATATCTACGCGTCAGCACATGTGTCACATTTCTGTGACTACGAGTAAGTTTTACTTATGTTGCTCGGTAGTAGGGTATTTATCGATTGTTTAATGATTCAATACTTAGTTTAATCGCATAAAGGTGTGCAGTATGCCGCACTAAATTAATAAGAAATTATCTAAAAAGGTTAATGGGAAACGTAAGCCATTAGCGGAGGTCAGATGAGTACGCACACGGTACCGCAGAGCGCGATTGTAAATGCTGTCAAAGGTGAAGTTTTGGTTTTGGGCCTGGATGGAAACGTTAAGGTCATAAAAGCGGGGGATGAGTTAAGACCTAGCGAGATTATTATCACAGAAAATAATGCTTCTCTCGACGTACAGATAAATAATGAGCTTTATCTGGTCGATGCAAATTGTGTTGCTTGTCTTCCTGTGCCTTCTTCTGAATCACTAGAACCAGTATTGGTACAATCTCCAGTTAATGGCTTGGTGACTTTTGACCCAACGGCTATAGGAAGTGCTGACTTCGACGCCAACGATATTGCCGCTATCCAGCAAGCTATTTTAGACGGAGCTGACCCTACCGCTATCTTAGAAGCAACAGCTGCTGGCGCAGGTGCTGAAGGCTCGGCTAATGCTGGCTACGTGACGGTTGAATATAATAACCCGGAAGTACTCGCGTCTACTTTTTTTGAAACGTCTGCGACTCGCAGCGGAGAAGATGATCGCGACGAAGATGACGGTTTGAATGTCACGATTTTTGCTGATGGTGGGCAGTCACTGCAATCTAGCGTAACAGAAGGCTCAATTTCTCTATCTAGCTACCCGCAAACCATTTCTTCTAGTGTGCTGGTTGAAGCAGGGGATCTCGCACTTGATACTGCTTCATTTGTACCTGAAACGTCCTCATTAGAGTCTTTGTTAATCGAGTTAAATAGTGACATTACCTCTGGTGGTCAGCCAGTGGCGTTCGTTTACGACGAAGCGCAAAATGCCATTATCGGCACTCAAGGTGGTAACGAAGTGCTTCGTATCGAGATCGAAGCGACATCTTTAGGCCGTGATTTAGAGTTAGAGGTCGTTACCACGATTAGCCAGGGTATTGACCATGTTGCGTCTGTTGCTGATGGCCAAGTATCGATCGTCGGTGATCAAATCAATATTGCTTTTGATATTACTGGCGCAGATATTGGTGGGAACAGCATTCAAGCGCCTATCGATTTTACGACAACCGTTATTGATGGCGATGATCCTGCGCCGCAGAACGTTACTTTTGAAAACGTTGAATCTTCTTCTACACCAATTACTGGCACTTTTGTTGATATTGGTAGTGATCAATTGGCAACGGTCACGTTTAATCAAGAAGGACTTAGTCAGTTCGATGGCCTACTGAGTGATAATCAGGCGACAGAAGCGGTACTCTCTGAAGACGGCAGTACTATCACCTTGTCCATTGCGGGCTCGAATGAAACCGTCTTAACCATCAGTTTGAATACTGATGGTACCTACCAATTTGAGCAATTTAAGCCGTTAGAACAAACAAACGGTGAAGATACGATTGAGCTCTCTTTGCCAACCACAATCGTCGATTTCGACCAAGATACGGCAAGCAACACCTTTACGATGACCATCCTCGATGGCGATAACCCAGTGATTGAGAACGTGACGGGCTTGTCTTTAGATGAGGCGGGGGTTGACCAAGGTTCACAGGAAGGCGCGGCAGTAACAAGTGGTACTGGGTCGATCACGACAGCGGTCGGAAGTGACATCATTGATCACTATGAGTTGGAACCTACAGAGTTCAATGTTGGTGGAGAACTCCAATCTCAAGGGCAGGTTGTTCAACTAGAACTAGCGTCCGAGAGTAACGGCGTACGTACTTACGAAGGCTTCATCGAGCTGGATGGTGTGCGTATTACCATATTTGATGTGGCGATTGATGCACCTGCATTGGGCGAATACCAATTCAACTTGTATGAACAACTTGACCATACGGGTGCTAACGATGACTCGCTCACTTTCTCACTGCCAGTTTACGCGGTAGATGCGGATGGTGACCGCTCCTCTATTACCGAAGGTTCGAACACACCAGAAGCTGCGCAAATTGTCATTCAAGTTCAAGATGACGTTCCTTCGATTGATGGCGTTGATGCGCTAGCCGTCGATGAAGACGATTTATCAAGCATTGGCTCCGATCAAAGCGACTCTGTGTTCGCGCAAGGTAGCTTCACGACGACTCAGGGCTCAGACCGTGTTGTAAGTTATCAATTAGAGAGCGGCACTGATCCACTCAATGGGTTGGAATCGCAGGGGCGATCTATCTCTCTGACGGAAACAACCAATTCAGATGGCAGCTTTACCTATTCTGCAACGGCAGAAGGGGACGCTATCTTCACCTTACAAGTGAACCCTGACGGTTCTTATTCATTTACCCTTGAAGGTCCAATCGATCATGCTGTGGGTAGCGATAGCTTAACTCTAGACTTCACTATTGTCGCAACGGACTTTGACGGTGACACCAGCTCACTTGTTCTACCGGTTACCATTACTGATGATGTGCCAACTATTAATGACGTTGTCGCTCTTAACGTCGATGAAGATGACTTAAGTTCGGTAGGCTCAGACCAATCACAGCCAACATTGGTTGAAGGTCAGTTCACGACGACTCAAGGTTCTGATGGCGTCGTACAGTATCAGTTGGATGTAAACGCTGATTCTTTAAATGGCCTGCAATCTCAAGGTCAAACCGTTTCCATTGCCGAAACGCAAAATGCAGATGGCAGTTACACCTACAGCGCAACGGCAAATGGCAGTGCAGTTTTCACATTAATTTTGAATACCGACGGCTCGTACAGTTTTGAGCTGCAAGGTCCAATTGACCATGCGGCAAATAGCGACAGCTTAACCCTTGATTTTAGCGTTATTGCTACAGACTTTGATGGTGACACAAGTCAAATCGTATTGCCTGTTACCATCGTGGATGATAAGCCAACTATTACCGATGTTGATGCGATTACTGTTGATGAAGATGATTTAGGCACGATTGGTTCGGACCAGACTGACCCGATTTCTATTGATGGTAACTTCACCACCACACAAGGCTCTGACCGAGTGGTGAGCTATCAGCTTGACGCGTCTGCAACACCAGTAGCTGGCCTTACATCACAAGGCGTGGCAGTTACGCTGACTGAAACCGCAAACGCTGATGGCAGCTTTACTTACGAGGCGACAGCGGGTAGTGAAGCGGTCTTTACGCTGACGGTGAATACTGATGGTAGCTA